>NZ_BJLP01000013.1 GCF_006538705.1 Cellulomonas uda | reverse complement strand
GGCGCTCCCCCGCCTCGACCGCCGGGCGCGTCAGGACGATCCGGTTGACCGAGCGGTCGTTGAGCGCCTGCACGGCCTTCGCCATCGCGAGGTACGTCTTGCCGGTGCCCGCGGGACCGATCCCGAACGTGACCGTGTTGCGGTCGATCGCGTCGACGTACTCCTTCTGCCCGGCGGTCTTCGGCCGGATCGTCTTGCCGCGCGTCGACAGGATGTTGAACGTCAGGATGTCGGCCGGCCGCGCGTGCGACCCGGCGGTCAGCATCGCGACCGTGCGGCGCACCACGTCCGGGGTCAGCGGCGTCCCCGCGGCGGTCATCTCGACGAGCTCGTCGACGAGGCGCGTGACCAGCGCGACGTCGCCCGCGGGACCCGCGAGGCGCACCTCGTTGCCGCGCACGTGCACGTCGATGCCGGTGAACCCGGACTCGATCTCCTTGAGCACCTCGTCGCGCAGCCCGAGCAGCTCGACCATCGAGACCTCGGACGGGACGGTGATGCGGTGCTCGACGAGCGCGGGTGCGCCGGTGTGCGGCGCCGGGGTGCTCGCGCCGCGCGGGGCGGGGTTCTGGTCGGCCATGTGCTCGGCGTGCGCCGTCGCTCCTTCGTCGTGGTCTGCTGCCCCATCCTACGGTCCCCGACCCCCGTCTCTCTCGGCGGCTCCCGTGCCCCGAGCCCCGCCCCCGACCCGCCCCGACCCCAACCCCGCGGTTGCTCCGGGCATCGGCGGCGAGAGCCGGAGGAACCGCGGGCTCGGCGTCGCAGCAGGTGGCGAGGGCGGACGTTGGTCCCGTGGAGGCGTCCGCCTGGTGGGACGAGACTGGGTGGGTCACCCGCGCGACGGGGCTCGGGTGAGCTACTCGCGGTCGGGCAAGGACGCCCGGCCGTACTCCCAGGAGGTGGAGCCGTGGCCGGCTACGTATGGGACTTCAGCGAGGGCGACAAGGATGCCCGCGACCTTCTCGGTGGCAAGGGTGCGGGACTGGCGGAGATGACCCGCCTGGGCCTGCCGGTGCCGCCCGGGTTCACGATCACGACACAGGCGTGCCGCGAGTACATGGCCGACGGCGACGTCCCGGCCGAGCTGCGCGTCGAGGTCACCATGGCGATGCGGCGGCTCGAGGACGCCATGCAGCGGCACTTCGGCGACCCGGCCGACCCGCTGCTCGTCTCGGTCCGCTCGGGCGCGAAGTTCTCGATGCCCGGGATGATGGAGACCGTCCTCGACGTCGGTCTGAACGACCTGACGGTGCACGGCCTCGCCGCGTTCACGGGCGACGAGCGCTTCGCGTGGGACTCCTACCGGCGGCTCGTGCAGATGTTCGGCCGCACGGTGCTCGGCATCCCGGGTGAGGAGTTCGCCGACGCGCTCGACAAGGCGAAGGCCGCCCGCGGCGTCAGCTCGGACGTCGAGCTCGGCACCGACGACCTGCGTGACCTCGTCGGGGCGTACAAGGACATCGTCCGCGAGCAGACGGGGCGCGAGTTCCCGCAGTCGCCGCGCGAGCAGCTGGACCTCGCGATCACCGCGGTGTTCAACTCCTGGAACACCGAGCGCGCACGGCTGTACCGCCGCAAGGAGCGCATCCCGGACGACCTCGGCACCGCGGTGAACGTGTGCGCGATGGTGTTCGGCAACCTCGGCCCCACCTCCGGCACCGGCGTCGCGTTCACGCGCGACCCCGCCACCGGCCGGTCCGGCGTGTACGGCGACTACCTCGCCAACGCGCAAGGCGAGGACGTCGTCGCGGGCATCCGCAACACCTCGGGCCTCACCGAGCTCGAGCGGCTCGACCCCGAGGCGTACGAGGACCTGCGCCGCGCGATGCGCCGCCTCGAGACCCACTACCGCGACCTGTGCGACATCGAGTTCACGGTCGAGCGCGGCAAGCTCTGGATGCTGCAGACGCGCGTCGGCAAGCGCACCGCACCCGCCGCGTTCCGCGTCGCCGTGCAGCTCGTCGACGAGAACCTCATCACGATGGACGAGGCGCTGGACCGCGTGACCGGCGCGCAGCTGTCCCAGCTGCTGTTCCCGCAGTTCGACGCGGGCGCCGAGCGCGACCTGCTCGCCCGCGGCATGGCCGCGTCGCCGGGTGCGGCCGTCGGCATGGCGGTGTTCGACGCGGAGACGGCCCAGGAGTGGGCCGCCGAGGGCAAGGAGGTCGTCCTCGTCCGCCGAGAGACCAACCCGGACGACCTGGGCGGCATGATCGCCGCCGTGGGCGTGCTCACCGCGCGCGGCGGCAAGACCTCGCACGCCGCGGTCGTCGCACGCGGCATGGGCCGCACGTGCGTGGTCGGCGCCGAGGCGCTCGACATCGACCTGCCCGGCCGCCGCCTGCACGTGGGGCCGCGCACCGTGCACGAGGGCGACGTCATCGCGATCGACGGCACCACCGGCGAGATCTTCGTCGGGTCCGTGCCCGTGCGGCCCTCGCCCGTGAGCCGCTACCTCGACGACGGTCTCGACGTCGCGCTCGCCGAGGC
Source organism: Cellulomonas uda (assembly GCF_006538705.1). Classification (GTDB taxonomy): domain Bacteria; phylum Actinomycetota; class Actinomycetes; order Actinomycetales; family Cellulomonadaceae; genus Cellulomonas; species Cellulomonas uda. The sequence continues at coordinate 70,298 of NZ_BJLP01000013.1, read as the reverse complement.
CGCGGACGAGGAGACGGCCGAGCTCGTCGTCGCGGTCGACCGGATCCTCACGCACGCCGACGCCGTCCGCCGCCTCGGCGTGCGCGCGAACGCCGACACGCCCGAGGACGCCGCCCGCGCGCGCCGCCTCGGTGCGCAGGGCATCGGGCTGTGCCGCACCGAGCACATGTTCCTGGGCGACCGTCGCGTGCTCGTCGAGCGGGTGGTCCTCGCGACCGACGACGACGAGCGCCAGGCCGCGCTCGACGCGCTCCTGCCGGTCCAGCGCGAGGACTTCGTCGGGATCCTGCGGGCCATGGACGGGTTGCCGACGACGATCCGGCTGCTCGACCCGCCGCTGCACGAGTTCCTGCCCGACCTGACCGAGCTCTCGGTGCGCGTCGCGCTCGCCGAGTCGCGCGGCGAGGTCGACCCGCACGACCTGCACCTGCTCGCCGCCGTACGGCGCATGCACGAGGCCAACCCGATGCTCGGCCTGCGTGGCGTGCGCCTCGGGCTCGTGGTGCCCGGGCTGTTCGCGCTGCAGATCCGGGCGGTCTGCGAGGCGGCCGCGCAGCTGCTCACGGACGGCCTCGCGCCTCGGCCCGAGATCATGGTCCCGCTCGTCGGCTCGGTGCAGGAGCTGCGGCTCGTGCGCGACGAGGCGCTGCGGATCATGGCGGACGTGTCGCAGGAGACCGGTCAGCCGCTCGACCTGCCGGTCGGCTGCATGATCGAGCTCCCGCGTGCGGCGCTCACCGCGGACCGCCTCGCGACGCAGGCGCAGTTCTTCTCGTTCGGCACGAACGACCTGACGCAGACCACGTGGGGCTTCTCGCGTGACGACGTCGAGGGCGCGTTCTTCCCGCAGTACAACGCGAACGGCGTGCTGGCGGTCTCCCCGTTCGAGACGGTCGACACCCGCGGCGTCGGGCGCCTCGTGCAGATCGCGGTCGAGGAGGGCCGCGCCGTGCGACCCGACCTGCACCTCGGCGTGTGCGGCGAGCACGGCGGCGACCCGGAGAGCATCCGGTTCTTCCACGCGGTCGGTCTGGACTACGTGTCCTGCAGCCCGTTCCGGGTGCCGGTCGCGCGGCTCGAGGCCGGTCGCTCCGCGGTCGCGGCGGCGAGCGACACGCGCTGACGGACCCCTTCCCGGCGGGGTGACGCCGGGCACGAGCACGGCGCCGGTCCGCGCGGAGATACGCGGGCCGGCGCCGTCGTGCTCAGCCCCAGCGGCCCAGGCGGGTCGCGAGCAGCGCCAGCGCGACCGGGCCCGCGGTGGACGTGCGCAGCACGTGCGGTCCGAGGCGCACGGGCCGCGCGCCCGCGTCGACGAGCCGCGCGAGCTCGTCGTCGCCGATGCCGCCCTCCGGACCCACGACGACGAGCACGTCGCCGTCCTGCGGGAGCTCGGCGCCCGCCAGGGGGTCGGTCGCGCTCTCGTGCAGCACGAGCACGGCTCCCCCGGCCGCGACCACCTCACGCGCGCGGAGCGCGAGCGCCCGGGAGTCGAGCGCGACGTCCACGTCCGGCACCCACGCGCGGCGTGACTGCTTCGCGGCCGTGCGAACCGTGCCGAGCCAGCGCGCGCGGGACTTGGCGGCACGCTCGCCGCGCCACACGACGATCGAGCGGTCCGCCTGCCACGGCACCACCGCGTCCGCGCCGACCTCGGTCGCCGCCTCGATCGCGAGCTCGTCGCGGTCGCCCTTCGCGAGCGCCTGCACGAGCACGAGCCGCACGCGGGGCGTGGGCTCGCGCACGAGCTCGAGCACCTCGACGTCGACGCCCTCGTGGCCGGCGTGCGCGACCACGCCGACGAGCCGTACGCCGCGCGTGTCGACCACGTCGACCCGCTCACCACGCGCCCGGCGCTGCACGACCCCGGCGTGGCGGCCCTCGGTGCCGTCGAGCCGGAACGTGTCGCCCACCGCGAGGGCGTCGAGGCGGCCGGGGTCGACGACGAAGACGGGCGCGGTCATCGGCTACGGGTCCTGTCCCGCACGCTCAACGGCCGGCGAGCTTGTCGCGCAGCTTGCCGAAGACGCCCTGGTGCGCGGCGGCGAGCCGGCCCTCGGGGCGCTCCTCGCCGCGCAGCGCCGCGAGGCGGCGAAGCAGCTCGGCCTGCTCGTCGTCGAGGCCCGTCGGGACGGTCACCTCGACGTGGACGTGCAGGTCGCCGCGTCCGCCGACGTGCAGGTGCCCCACGCCGAGCCCCTTGAGCGTCACGACCTGCTCGGGCTGCGTGCCGGGGCGCAGGTCGACCTCCTGCTCGCCGTCGAGCGTCTCGAACGTGAGCACGGTGCCCAGCGCGGCGGCGGTCATCGGCACCGACAGCGTCGCGTGCAGGTCGTCGCCGTCGCGCGTGAACACCTCGTGCCGGCGCTCGCGCACCTCGAGGTACACGTCACCGGGCGGGCCGCCCGCCGGGCCGACCTCGCCCTGGCTCGTGAGCTTGATGCGTGTGCCCGTGTCGACGCCCGCGGGGACGTCCACCGCGATCGTGCGACGCGCCCGCACGCGCCCCTCGCCCGCGCACTCGGTGCACGGCTCCGGGATCGTCGTGCCGAACCCGCGGCACGCCGCGCACGGCTGGTTCGTCATGACCTGGCCGAGGAACGAGCGCGCGACGCGCTGCACCGTGCCCCGGCCGTGACAGGCCTCGCACGTCCGCGGCGAGGTGCCGGGCCGGCAGCAGGACCCCTGGCACGTGGGGCACACCACCGCGGTGTCGACCGGGACCTCGCGGTGCGTGCCGAACGTGACCTCCGCGAGGTCGAGGTCGAGGCGCAGCAGCGCGTCCTGGCCGCGTCGCGCGCGCGGGATCGGGCCGCGCTGCGCGCCCGCACCCGTCGCGGCGCCGAAGAACGTCTCGAAGATGTCCTGGAAGCCGAAGCCCCCGCCCATGCCGCCGCCGGGCGACGACGGGTCGCCCCCCAGGTCGTACGCGCGGCGCTTCTCCGGGTTGCCGAGCACCTCGTAGGCGCGCGAGACGTCCTTGAACCGCTCCTCCGCGGCCGGGTCGTCGCCCGCCACGTCCGGGTGGTGCTCCCGGGCGAGCTTGCGGTACGCCTTCTTGATCTGCTCGGGCGTCGCGTCGCGCGGGACGCCGAGGATCGCGTAGTAGTCGGTGCTCACGTGGTGGTCTGCTCGCTTCCTGGCGGGCTCGTCGGATGGTCGGGACGCCGGGCGTCCGCGGTGCGTGGCCGGGGGCTACCCGGCGAGGATGCGCGTGAGGTAGCGCGCCACGGCGCGCACGGACGCCATGGTCGCGGGGTAGTCCATGCGGGTCGGACCGATCGCGCCGACCCGGGCGACCGAACCGCCCTCGTCGCCGTACCCGCTCGTGACGAAGCTCGTCTCGACCAGACCGTCGTGCTGCGTCTCGTGCCCGATCCGCACCGAGACCGCGGCCGTGTCCTCGGCCATCTCGGACAGCAGGCGCAGGAGCACGACCTGCTCCTCGAGCGCCTCGAGCACCGGACCGAGGCTGCGCGCGAAGTCCGTGCCCCCGCGGGCGAGGTTCGCCGTGCCCGCGAGCACGACGCGCTCCTCGCTCTCCTGCGCGAGCGTCTCCTCGACCACGCCCACGACCTGGCGCAGCAGCGCGAGGTCGTCGTCGGTGTACCGCTGCGAGACCTCGTCGACCACGCCGCGCAGCTCCGCGAGCCGGCGGCCGGCGACGCGCGCGTTGAGCGTCGCGCGCAGCTGCGCGACGCCGAGCTCGTCGAGCTCGGCCGACGCCTCGAGGGTGCGCTGCTCGACGCGGCCGGTGTCGGTGATGAGCACGACGAGCAGGTGTCGCTGGCCCACGGGCACGAGCTCGATGTGGCGCAGCGCGGAGCGCCGCAGCGAGGGGTACTGCACGACGGCGACCTGGTGCGTGAGCTGCGCGAGCAGCCGCACCGAGCGGTCGACGACGTCGTCCAGGTCGACCGCGTCCTCGAGGAACGCGCCGATCGCGCGCTTCTCGGGCCCGGACAACGGCTTGACGGTCGTCAGGCGGTCGACGAAGACGCGGTACCCCTTGTCGGTCGGGATGCGACCGGCGGACGTGTGCGGCTGAGCGATGAAGCCGCTCTCCTCGAGAGCGGCCATGTCGTTGCGGATCGTCGCCGACGACACCCCGAGCGCGTGCCGCTCGACCAGCGCCTTCGAGCCCACGGGCTCGCTCGTCGAGACGTAGTCCTCGACGATCGCGCGCAGCACGTCCATCCGCCGCTCGTCGCTCATCTCGCCTCCGTCCGTCGCGCCGCCCGCTGCCCGTCACTGGTAGCACTCGCCTCGTCCGAGTGCCAATCCTACGCCGCGCGCGGGCGCTGCCGCCCGAGCGGTCCGTGGGCACCCTAGGGTGACGGACCGACGGACCGCGACGAGGGAGAGCCAGGCTGATGGATCGCTACGGGTCGGACGTGCTGGGCGGCGGACGTGCCGAGCACCACCGAGGACCGCGGACGTCGCGTCCGCAGGCCGCCGAGCGCGGGCTCGTCGTGGAGGAGGTCACCACCGGGTGGGTGGGTGCCGTGGTGCGCGTCGAGAAGTCGGGCGGGCAGCACGTCGTCGTGCTCGAGGACCGCAAGGGCCGCACGCGCACGTTCCCGCTCGGGCCGGGGTTCTGGGTCGACGGCGAGCCGGTGGTCCTCACGGCGCCCGTGACGTCGACGGCGCCGCGTCCGCCCGAGCGAACCGCGTCCGGCTCGCGCGCCGTCCAGGGCGCCCGGGCGCGGGTGGCGCGGGGCAGCCGCATCTGGGTCGAGGGCCGGCACGACGCCGAGCTGGTCGAGAAGGTGTGGGGCGACGACCTGCGCGTCGAGGGGGTCGTGGTCGAGCTGCTCGAGGGCGTGGATCACCTGGTCGAGGCGCTGCGGGAGTTCTCCCCCACCCCCGAGCGGCGCGTCGGCGTCCTCGTCGACCACCTGGTCGCGGGGTCGAAGGAGGCGCGGATCGCCGCCGAAGCCGTGCGCGTCGCGCCCGCGGGCACGGTCCTGGTGCTCGGGCACCCCTACGTCGACGTGTGGCAGGCCGTGCGTCCCGCGCGGCTGGGCCTGACCGCCTGGCCGACGATCGAGCGCGGCACCGAGTGGAAGCTCGGGATCCTGCGCGAGCTCGGCTGGCCGGCAGCCGACCAGGCCGACGTCGCGCATGCCTGGAAGCGGATCCTCGGCACGGTGCGCACCTTCGCCGACCTGGAGCCCGCGCTGCTCGGCCGCGTCGAGGAGCTCATCGACTTCGTCACGGCCTGACGACGGACGGGCCCCCGCGCTGCGGCGCGGGAGCCCGTCCTCGGTTCCGGACCGGTCAGGGGACGACCGGCTCGCGGTTCAGCCGGCGGTACACGTAGGTCTGCGCGAGCAGCGCGACGGGCAGCGTGACGAGCGTGCCGACACCGCACACGAGGCCACCGACGGCGCTCGCGAGCGCGACGCCGAGGAAGATCAGCAGCGCGGGCACGATGTTGTCCCTGACGAGCTGGAAGCTGGCCTTGAGCGCGTCCACCGCGCCCGAGCCGCGGTCCACGACGTAGTACAGCGTGAACTGCGCGAAGAACGCGACCACGATGCCCGGCAGGTAGCACAGCGCGTAGCCGACGGCCGTCAGCACGGCGACCAGCAGCGACGCCAGGATCACCGCGGGCAGGTTCCTGAACTTGAAGAACGTGTCGACGGTCAGCGCCTCGCCACGGCTGATCCGGAGCGCGCCCTGCACGAAGCCGGCCTGCACGATCGACAGCACGAGCACGGCGACGACCGAGATCAGCGCCGTCGAGAGCAGCACCGCCGCGAAGCCCGGGCCCGACCCGAAGGTGATGTTGCCCTCGTCGTCGATCGTGGTCTCCGACGTGCGCAGGAACAGGCCCGCGATCACGAAGTACCAGATGCCGATGACGACGATCGAGCCGACGACGTACGCGACGATCGCGATGAGGATCGGCGAGAGGTTCTCGGTGAACTTCTTCCAGCCCCACTTGAAGCCCTCGACGACGTCGACGCTCTGGTCGCCGCCGTAGCCGCCCGGGGCGGGCGGCGGCGGGTAGCCGCCGGGGGGCGGCGGGGTGGCGCCCGCGGGGGGCGGCGGGTAGGCACCGGCGGGAGGCGGCGGGTAGGCACCCTCGGGCGCCGGCGGCGTGGGCTCCTGCGGTCCGGGCGGGACCGGGTTGCTCCCGTCGTCCGGCCGCGGCGTGGTGTCGCTCATGCGTCTCCTTCGTCAGTGGGCCGGGGGTGGCCCCACGAAAGCGAACCGAAGTGCACCAGTCGTGTCAAGGAACCGTGCAGACCCTGTGGACGACCCCGAACGACTACCCTGCGACCAGCACAGTCGCCGCCTCACCGATCCGGGTGACGTCCGACGCGCACCCACCGACACGACGGAGGTACCTCGTGAGCACGACCCCCCCGAACGGCCAGGGCTGGGACTCGGCCCCGCCGCCGCCCGCGTACGGCGCGGGCCCGCAGCCGCTGCGGCCCGACGAGGAGAAGATGTGGGCGATCCTCGCGCACGTCCTGCCCCTGATCGGTCTCGGCTTCATCGCGCCGCTCGTGATCTGGCTGGTGTTCCGCGGCCGCGGCCCGTACCTGGAGAACCAGGCGAAGGAGTCGCTGAACTTCCAGATCACCGTGCTCATCGCGGTCGTCGTGGGCTCGATCCTCACGATCGTGCTGGTCGGCTTCGTCATCCTCGCCGTCGTCGGCATCGGTGCGCTCGTGCTCGAGATCATGGCCGCCGTCGCCGCGAGCCGCTTCGAGTGGTACCGCTACCCGCTGACCCTCCGCCTGGTCAAGTGACGCGGCGCTCGCGGGCGGTGCTCAGGCGCCGAAGCCCGCGAGCGTCCGCACGACGAGGTCCGCGAGCAGCCGACCGCGGCGCGTGAGCACCAGACGCCGCGCGGTCAGCAGCGTCCGACCGTCGACGAGCCCGTCGGCGACGAGCCCGGCCACCCGGCCCCGCTCGTCGTCGGCGAGCTCGTCGAGCGGCATCCCCTCGGCGAGCCGCACGTGCAGCATGAGCCGCTCGAGCGCGGCCGCCTCCTCGTCGACGACCTCCCGCCCGGCCGCGGGGCTCAGGCCCGCGTCGAGGCGCGCCGCGTACGCGCGCGGGTGCTTGACGTTCCACCAGCGCACGCCACCGACGTGCGAGTGCGCGCCCGGCCCGACGCCCCACCAGTCGTCGTCGCGCCAGTAGGCGAGGTTGTGCCGGCACGCGTGCTCCGCGCCGCGCGCCCAGTTCGAGACCTCGTACCAGCCGAGCCCCGCCGCGGTCAGCAGGTCGTCCGCGAGCTCGTACTTGGCGGCCTGGTCGTCGGAGTCCGGCAGCGTGAGCTCACCGCGACGGACCTGCACCGCCATGCGCGTGCCCTGCTCGACGACGAGCGCGTACGCCGAGACGTGGTCGACGCCGGTCGCGAGCGCCGACTCGAGCGAGACCCGCCAGTCGTCGAGCGACTCCCCCGGCGTCCCGTAGATCAGGTCGAGCGACACGTCGAGACCGGCGTCCCGCGCCCAGCGCACGACGTCGGGGATGCGTGCCGGGTCGTGCGTGCGCTCGAGCGTGCGCAGCACGTGCGGCACGGCCGACTGCATGCCGAACGACACGCGCGTGAAGCCGCCGGCCGCGAGCGCCGCGAGCGACCGCGGGGTCACCGAGTCGGGGTTCGCCTCGGTCGTGACCTCGGCGTCGTCGGCCAGGCCCCACGCGTCGTCGACCGCACGGAGCATCCCGACGAGGTCGTCGGCCGGCAGGACGGTGGGCGTGCCGCCGCCGACGAACACCGTCGACACCCGCCGCTCCGGCAGCCCGGCGTCGCGCAGCACCCGCGCGCTCAGCGCGACCTCGCGCATCGCGGTCGCGGCGTACGAGGCCTGGCTCGCCCCGCCGCCCAGCTCGGTCGCGGTGTAGGTGTTGAAGTCGCAGTACCCGCAGCGCACCGTGCAGAACGGCACGTGCAGGTACACCCCGAACGCGCGCGCGTCGGCGCCCTCGAGCACCGACGAGGGCAGGGCGCCGTCGTCGGGAGCGGCGTCGCCGTCGGGCAGGGCGGGACTCACGGGCGGCTCACAGCGGGAGGTGCGTCACTTCTTCTTGGCGTCCTTGGGCGCCGCTGAGTCCGACGACAGCGCGGCGATGAAGGCCTCCTGCGGCACGTCGACCCGACCGATCGTCTTCATCCGCTTCTTGCCCTCCTTCTGCTTCTCGAGCAGCTTGCGCTTGCGCGTGATGTCGCCGCCGTAGCACTTGGCCAGGACGTCCTTGCGGATCGCGCGGATCGTCTCGCGCGCGATGACCCGGCTCCCGACGGCCGCCTGGATCGGCACCTCGAACTGCTGGCGCGGGATGAGCTCCTTGAGCTTGGCGGTCATCATCACGCCGTACGCGTACGCCTTGTCCTTGTGCACGATCGCGCTGAACGCGTCGACCTGCTCGCCCTGGAGCAGGATGTCGACCTTCACCAGGTCCGCGACCTGCTCGCCCGAGGGCTCGTAGTCGAGGCTCGCGTAGCCGCGCGTGCGGGACTTGAGCTGGTCGAAGAAGTCGAACACGATCTCCGCGAGCGGCAGCGTGTAGCGCATCTCGACGCGGTCCTCGGACAGGTAGTCCATGCCGAGCAGGTCGCCGCGCTTGGACTGGCTGAGCTCCATGATCGCGCCGACGAACTCGCTCGGCGCGAGGATCGTGGCCTTGACGACGGGCTCGCGGACCTCGCGGATCTTGCCGCCGGGGAACTCCGACGGGTTCGTCACGTGGACCTCCGTGCGGTCCTCCATGACGACGTCGTAGACGACGTTCGGGGCGGTCGAGATGAGGTCCAGGTCGAACTCGCGCTCGAGCCGCTCGCGGATGATCTCGAGGTGCAGCAGGCCGAGGAACCCGACGCGGAACCCGAACCCGAGCGCGACGGACGTCTCCGGCTCGTAGTTCAGCGCGGCGTCGTTGAGCTTGAGCTTGTCGAGCGCGTCACGCAGCGCGGGGTAGTCCGAGCCGTCGATCGGGTACAGGCCCGAGAACACCATCGGCTTGGGGTCCGAGTAGCCGCCGAGCGCCTCCGCGGCGGGCTTGGCCGCGTTGGTCACCGTGTCGCCGACCTTGGACTGCCGCACGTCCTTCACGCCCGTGATGAGGTAACCGACCTCACCGACGCCCAGGCCCTTCGTCGGGACCGGCTCGGGGCTGATCACGCCGATCTCGAGGAGCTCGTGCGTCGCCTTGGTCGACATCATCGCGATGCGCTCGCGCGGGTTGAGGTTGCCGTCGACCACGCGCACGTACGTGACGACGCCGCGGTAGGTGTCGTACACGGAGTCGAAGATCATCGCGCGCGCCGGCGCGTCCGCGGCGCCCACGGGCGCGGGGATGGTCCCGACGATGCGGTCGAGCAGCGCCTCGACGCCCTCGCCCGTCTTGCCGGACACCTTCATGACGTCGCCCGGGTCGCCGCCGACGAGGCCCGCGATCTCCTCCGCGTACTTCTCGGGCTGCGCGGCCGGCAGGTCGATCTTGTTGAGCACCGGGATGATCGCGAGGTCGTTCTCGAGCGCGAGGTACAGGTTCGCGAGCGTCTGCGCCTCGATCCCCTGCGCGGCGTCGACGAGCAGCACCGCGCCCTCGCACGCGGCGAGCGAGCGCGACACCTCGTACGTGAAGTCCACGTGACCGGGCGTGTCGATCATGTTGAGCGCGTACGCGGTGTCGCCGACCTGCCACGGCATGCGCACGGCCTGCGACTTGATGGTGATGCCGCGCTCGCGCTCGATGTCCATGCGGTCGAGGTACTGGGCCCGCATCGCGCGCGCCTCGACGACGCCCGTGAGCTGCAGCATCCGGTCGGCCAGGGTCGACTTGCCGTGGTCGATGTGGGCGATGATGCAGAAGTTGCGCAGGAGCTCGGGCGCAGTCGCGGCAGGGCGGATGCGCGCTGCGGCTGCGGCGCTCGGGATCGGGGACACGCTGGGGGTGCTCCGGTTCTCGTCTCGTCGGGGGTGTCGCCCGGCGTCGGGCGGCGTCGTGCGCGCGTCCTGGCAGGAAGTGCCCGGACGTCGGCCGGTCCCGACCTCGTCGTGTGTCGGTGCCCGGCGCCACCATGGTCCCATGACCCAGGCACCGACCGACGCCGCGACCGCGGCGCACCAGGACGCGGCCGGCTCGCTCGACGATGTCGCACTCGACGGCGCACTCGACCACCTCGCGCTGCTGACCGCCGCGCAGGACGCGTTCTCGTCCTCGATCGCGCAGGCCGACCCGACGGCCCGGGTCCCCTGGTGCGGCCGGTGGCGCGTGCGCGACGTCGTGGTGCACCTCGGCCGCATCCACCACTGGGCCGCGGGGCAGGCCTCGAAGCAGCGCGAGACGCCGCTGGGTCGCGGCCCGTTCGTGCTCGACGAGTTCTACGCGACGCAGGCGACCGAGCTGCGCGAGACGCTCGCCCGCCTCGGCGACGCCGAGGGGTGGACCCTCGTCGGCAACGGTCCCGCCTCGTGGTGGCGGCGCCGCCAGCTCCACGAGACGACCGTGCACCTGTGGGACGTGCGCGCCGCGTGCGGGCTCCCGGTCGACGACGACCCGCTCGTCTGGTCGGACACCGTCGACGAGGTCGTCACCGTGATGCAGCCGCGCCAGCAGGCCATGGGGCGCATGGAGCCGCTGCCGGCACCCGTGCGGCTCGTGGCGACCGACGCGGACCGGACCTGGCTGCTGGGTGGGCCGGGCACGCCGTCGGTCACCGCCGAGGGCCGCGCGCAGGACCTCGCGCTGCTGGTGTGGGGCCGCCGCGGTCCCGACGACGTCGCGGTCACCGGGGACGCGGCCGCGCTCGACGACGCGCTCGCCCGCCGCCTGACCCCGTGACCCCCTGACCCCGTGACCCCGTGACCCCGTGACCGCCTGACCCGAGGTGAGCTCGGCCCGGTTGCGCACCGGTGTGACCCCGGCCACAGTCGAAGGGTCGGTGCCCGCGTGGTCGCCAGCGGCGGACCGCGGGCCGGCTGCCGCACCAACCCACCCAGGAGGTCGTGCCATGTCGTCCGTCGCCCGCATCACCACCATCAGCTCCCGCTCGGAGACGAGCTTCGACGACGCCGTGCGCGTCGGCGTCGAGCGCGCCGCGGCCACGCTGCGCAACGTGTCGGGCGCGTGGGTCAAGGACCAGAAGGTCGAGGTCGCCGACGGCCGGATCACCGCGTACCACGTGGTGCTCGAGGTGACGTTCGTCCTCGAGTGAGCCGAGCACCCCGCGGGCTCAGGCCTCGCGCGTGATGCGCACCTCGACGTCGAGGTGCTGGGTGCCGGAGCCCGCGTAGATGCCGCGCAACGGCGCGACGTCGTCGTAGGACCGGCCGCGCGCGAGGACGACGTGGTGCTCACCCGCGGGGACCCGGTTCGTCGGGTCGTACGCGACCCAGTCGCCGACCCACCACTCGACCCAGGCGTGCGACTCACCGGTGACGGTCTGGCCGACCTCCCCGCCGCGCGTCGGGTGCAGGTAGCCCGAGACGTAGCGCGCGGGGATGCCGACGGACCGCAGGGCACCCAGCGCGAGGTGCGCGACGTCCTGGCACACCCCCGCGCGGGCCGCCCAGGCCTCGGCGGCCGGGGTGTGCACCGTGGTGACCCCGGGGATGTACTCGACTCGGTCACGCAGCGCCTCGCACACCGCGACGGCCGCGTCGGAGGGCTCGAACCCTTCGGCGCTCGCCCGCGCGAGCTCGGCCACCTCGTCGGGGGCGGCGGTCGTCGGGGTGTCGGCGAGGAACTCGGCCATCCGGTCGCGGACCTCGTCGGTGCCGAGCGCGTCCCACCCGAGCACCGCGCGGGGCGGGGCGGGTTCCCGCACCTCGACCACGTGCTCGGCCGTGATGACCATCGACTCGTGCGGCACGAGCACCTCGAACGCGGTGACCGCGGTGCCCCAGTAGTCGCGGTACTCGTACGACCACGTGTGCGGCTGGGCCTCGAACCTGCTCGAGACGACGGTCTGCCCGGCCTGCGACACCGGGGTCATGCGCGCCTCGTTGTAGGACGCCTGCACGGGTGCGGCGTAGCGGAACGTCGAGGTGTGCACCACGCGGAGCCGGTTCACAGGTTCTCCCCCACCCAGGTCGTGGTCAGCGCGGACGGGAAGTAGCGGCCGCGGACCGCGTCGGACGCCGCGGCGCACGCCCGCTGCACCTGCTCCATCTCGCGCGGCAGCGCGTCGAGCACGTCGATCAGCGGCCGGTACTCGAGGTTGGTGCGCACGAGGCCGATGTGGCGACGCGCGTCGTCGACGATCGCCCGGTCCGCGACGGGCTCCAGCGCCGCCAGGCACGCCTCGGCCTGGTTGAGCGCGAACACGATCGAGCGCGGGAACAGGCGGTCGAGCAGCAGGAACCCCGCCGCACGCTCGTCGGACGCCGCGCCGCGGTACGTGCGCAGGAACGCCTCGTGCGCGCCGCACGAGCGCAGCAGTGTCGTCCAGCCCGGCCCGCCGGACCCCGCGAGCGCGCGCGTCGTGAGCAGGCGCGCGGTCATGTCCGCACGCTCGATCGAGCGGCCCAGGACCATGAACGCCCACGTGTCGTCGCGGGACGCGGTCGCGTCGACGACCCCGGCGACCACCGCGGCCCGCTCCCGCACCCACGTGAAGTAGTCGTGCGGCCGCGCCGGGCGCATGTGCGACGGGAGCTGGTTCCACGTCGCGTTGAGGCTCTCCCACAGCTCGGTCGAGATGACCTCGCGGGCCCGACGCGCGTTCTCCCGCGCCGAGACGAGCGCGCCGGCGATGGACGACGGCGAGAACCGGTCGTACGCGAGCAGGTCCAGCACCTCGACGCGACCGATCGCCGCGCCCTGCGCCGGCAGCCGGCGGTCCATGACGGACAGCAGCGAGCGGCAGGCCAGGTCCTCCTCGGCCCACGGGTCCTCGAGCAGGATCTGCAGGTGCACGTCGAGCAGGCGCGCGGTGTCGTCGGCCCGCTCCACGTAGCGGCCGATCCAGAACAGCGACTCCGCGATGCGGCTCAGCACGTCACCACCTCCTGGTCCGACGACGACGCGCGCACGGGACCGTCGAGCGTCTGCTGCTGCTGCATGACGTGCGCGCGGATGTCCTGCGGGTTCGCGTCGATCGGCACCGCGTTCCCCACGGGGACGGGGTGGTGCACGGCCGCGGTCGCGGGCTCGCGCCGCGGGGGCGCACCGCCCAGCACCCACGTGTCCTTGGACCCGCCGCCCTGCGAGGAGTTCACGACGAGCCGCCCCTCCGGCAGCGCGACGCGCGTCAGACCGCCGGGCAGCACCCACACGTCGTCGCCGTCGTTGACGGCGAACGGGCGCAGGTCCGTGTGCCGGGGGCGCAACCCGTCCTCGACGAGCGTCGGGACGGTCGACAGCTGCACGACGGGCTGGGCGATCCACCCGCGCGGGTCCTCGACGAGCCGCGAGCGCAGCGCGTCGAGCTCGGCGCGCGTGGCCGCCGGGCCGACGACGAGCCCCTTGCCGCCCGAGCCGTCGACGGGCTTGACGACGAGCTCGTCGAGCCGGTCCAGCACCTCCTCGAGCGACCCGGGTTCCTCCAGGCGCCACGTGTCGACGTTCGCGAGGATCGGCTCCTCGCCCAGGTAGTAGCGGATCAGGTCCGGCACGTACGTGTAGACGAGCTTGTCGTCGGCCACGCCGTTGCCCACCGCGTTGGCGATGGTGACCGTGCCGTTGCGCGCACACGTCATGAGGCCGGGCGAGCCCAGCAGCGAGTCGGCACGGAACGTGACCGGGTCGAGGAAGTCGTCGTCGACCCGGCGGTAGATGACGTCCACCCGACGACGACCCTGCGTGGTGCGCATCCACACGCGACCCTGGGCGCAGAACAGGTCGCGACCCTCGACGAGCTCGACGCCCATGGTCCGCGCGAGCAGCGAGTGCTCGAAGTACGCGCTGTTGTAGACGCCCGGCGTCAGCACGACGACCGTCGGGTCGTCCACGCCAGCCGGGGCGGCCGCGGTCAGCGCGGCGAGCAGGCGGCGCGGGTAGTCCGAGACGGGCCGGATCCGCAGCGCCGCGAACAGCTCCGGGAACGTCTGCGCCATCGCCCGCCGGTTCGACAGGACGTAGCTCACGCCGCTCGGGACGCGCACGTTGTCCTCGAGCACACGCCAGCCACCGAGCGAGTCGCGGATCAGGTCGATGCCCGACACGTGCACCCGCACGCCGTTGGGCGGCGTGATCCCGCGCGCGGCGCGGCAGTAGTTCGTCGACGAGACGACGACCGAGCGCGGCAGCACGCCGTCCGCGACGACCCGCTGCGGCCCGTACACGTCCGCCAGGAACGCCTCGAGCGCGCGGACCCGCTGCGCGACGCCCGGCGCGACGTGCTCCCACTCGTCGCCCGCCAGGACGCGCGGCACGACGTCGAGCGGGAAGGGCCGCTCCTCGCCCGCGAAGTCGAACGTCACGCCCTGCGTCAGGTAGGTGCGGGCGAGAGCGTCGGCGCGAGCCCGCAGCTCGCCGGCGGAGAGCTGCGCGAGCGCCGCGTGCACGTGCTTGTACGCGGCGCGCGGGCCGGTCGCGGGGTCGAGCATCTCGTCCCAGGCGACCCCGGCCGGGTAGTCGTCGAAGAGGTCCGCCATGGGCCGAACGTAGCCCGGGCAGATCACCGGCGCGTTACGTGGCCCCGTCGAGCGCGGCGGCCCAGGGCAGCACGTCGACGGCGACGCCCGAGCGCTCCACGCGCGCCACCGCGTCGTCGAGGAGCCGGGCGACACTCGTCGCGCTGCCCGGCTCGCGCTCCCCCGCGACGCACACGACCCGCAGCTCGCGCAGCTGCGGCTCGTCGACGACCGCGCGCTCGTCGGCCCGCACCTCGAGACGCGCCCACAGGTGCGCGACGGGCAGCTGGAGGACCTCGGCGGCGAGGCCGCCCAGGCGCACGCCCCGCGCGGCGCGCGCCCCCGCCGCGCCGACGGCGACGCGCAGCCGTGCACCGCGCGCGGCGCGCACGAACGCGTCGAGCAGGACGCCGGGCGCCGCGGGCGCTCGCAGGTGGCACGCGGGCCGGCTCGCGACCCACCCGTCCCAGGGCTCGACGCGGGTGGTCCGTCCCGCCATGTGCGCTCCCCTCCACCGTCGCGTGGCGTCCGGCCGGGACGTCCACGCGCCGACCGTAGACCTGGTGCTGGATCTCGTACGAGACCCGGTATGCGACCCGGTGGGCCCCGACGAGGTTGCACACCGACCCGGACGACCCGCTAGGTTCCCGGGCGTGCCCGCTTCGTCCTCCGTCTCGCACCTCCTGCGCAGCGCTGCCGCGCTGCTGCGCGCGCTCGGCGCACGCGGCTCGACGAGCACCCGCGAACGCCCGCGCCCACCGCGCCCCGCGGGGCCGACGGCCCCACAGACCGCACGCCGCACGCTGCCGGACCACGTCGGCGCGGTGCCGATCCACTACAGCCCCGAGCCGGACGGCGCCGCCGACCCGGGCGAGATCGTGTGGACGTGGGTGCCCTACGAGGAGGACGCGACGCAGGGCAAGGACCGCCCGGTGCTCGTCGTCGGCTGGGACGGGCCGGTCGTGCTCGGCCTCATGCTCACGAGCACGGACCACGGCCGCAGCGCCGCGCGGGAGGCGCGCAAGGGTCGCGTGTGGATGGACATCGGCTCGGGCCCGTGGGACGCGCGGCGCCGGGACAGCGAGGTCCGCCTGGACCGGGTGCTGCGCCTCGACCCCGACTCCATCCGCCGCGAGGGCGCCGTCGTCGACCACGACCTGTTCGTGCGAGTGACCGACGCGCTGACCGAGCTGCGCGGCCGGGCCTGAGGGCCGTCGCCCCCGAGACCCCGGCGGTGGCGACCCGGTGTGACGTCCGCCGGTCCGGGCTGCGCGGCTTGGGTGGGAGCGTCCGCGTCGGGTAGCATCTTCCCTTGCGTGTCCGCCCAGGTCGGCGGGCACTCGCCCAGCTCCTCTCCGCGGGTGTCCCCACGCCCCAGTCCCGGAGCTGCGCGCGCCCTCTACGACCTGTCAGATCGCTTCGGCGAACGCACAAGAGAGTCCACCAGTGGCGAACATCAAGTCCCAGATCAAGCGCATCCGCACCAACGAGAAGGCGCGCCTGCGCAACAAGTCGGTGAAGTCCGAGCTCAAGACGCACGTCCGTCGCGTCCGCGAGGCCGTCGCCGGCGGTGACAAGGACGCGGCCACCGCCGCGCTGCAGACCGCGTCGAAGAAGCTCGACAAGGCGGTCAGCAAGGGCGTCATCCACGCCAACCAGGCGGCCAACAAGAAGTCGGCGCTCGCGAAGTCGGTCAACTCGCTCTGAGTTCCCGCGCGCGGGCAGCACACGCCGCACGTCGTGCGTGAGCCACGAGGCGTCACCCCTGACGGGGTGGCGCCTCGTCCCGTCTCCCGCGGCCGCGCCCACCGGCGGACCGGTCCCCACCCGGACCACCGCACACGCGGCACCGCGTCGCAGCAGGGTGGACCACGGCGCGGATGAAACGTTTGGGGCGAGCGATTTCCACCCGGGCGTTCGCGCAACCGCGCCGCGCACCTGTGATGTCATGGTGCGTGTGAAGGACGACCTCGACGCGGCACTCCGGCGCCTCGCGGCGGCTGTGGACGACGCGATCCCGGGGGCCCTTCGCACGCAGTGGGAGGCGCACGTCTCGGCCTCCCCCGTGCTCGTCGGCCGCCAGGGCATCTTCACCGCATCCGGCCAACCGGTCGCGTACGAGCTCTCCTACCGCGGGGACGGCGCCCTGTCGGGCGCTTCCGCGGGCTCCTGGAGCGCGCAGCAGCACGAGCGTGCGACCGCCCACGTGCTGTCCGCGACGTTCGGCCGCGCGGACCTCGAGAGCGTCGCGAACGGACGGCTGCTGTTCGTGCGGTGCACGCGCGCGTACCTCGTCGGTGACCTCGCGGTGCCGCGCCGCCCCGACCGGCTCGTGCTCGTCGTCCCGGACACCGTGCCGATCGACGCCGACGTGCTCGCCGGCGTCCGGCGCCTGCGCGCCGAGGGCTACCGGTTCGCGCTGCCGGCGTTCGTGAGCAGCGCGGCGCAGCGTCGGCTCCTGCCGCACGCGGACTACGTCAAGGTCGACGTGCGGGACCTCGACGTCGAGGGGCACCCCGTCGTCACGCTCGCCCGCTCGTACGGCGCGAGCCTCGTCGCGGAGTACGTCGAGACCCCCGAGGCGATGGCACACGCCCGTGACCTGGGGTTCACCCTGTTCCAGGGCAACCTCCTCGAGCGCGCGGGCGTCCTCGACCGCGCGAGCGCCCAGATCGTCGACTGACGCGGACACGGACGCCGGCGACGTGTCTCACGAAACGGCGTCATGGATCGCGCGTCTGCGCCTCTCATCCAGCGTGAGTCCCTCCACGAGCGCGTCACGGCCCTCGACGCCGCCGCAGGTCGCGCGCCAGCCGATCTGGTCACCGGGCGGTGACCTGCACGGCTACGAGCTGCTGTACCGCAGGCCGGACGGCACACCGGCGGGCGTGGACCACTGGGACGAGGGGCGCCAGGAGGACGCCACCGAGGCGGTCCTCGGCCGGATCCCGACGATGGACCTGCACGACACCCTCGCGTTCGTCAACGTCACGCGTGGCTACCTGGTCGACAGCCGCACCCTGCCGCCGCACCGCGACCGGCTCGTGCTCGAGGTCGTCGAGACCGTCCCGGCGGACGACGCCGCCCTCGCGGGCCTCACGCGGCTGCGGTCGGCGGGCTACCGCCTGGCGATCGACGACTTCACCGCGACCGCCGCGCAGCTCGCGATGCTGCCGTGGGCCGACTACGTGAAGATCGACTGCCGTGACCTCGTCCGGCACGGCAGCGCGCTCGTGGAGCTCGCACGCAGCACGGGGGCGCAGGTGGTCGCCGAGCGGGTGAGCGACGCCGCGCTCGTGGACCACTGCGTCGCGTGGGGGTTCGACCTGCTGCAGGGCGACATCCTCGGCCCCGCGGCCACGATGCTGTGACGGTCGTCCTGGCACGGGCCGGGCGGACGGTCGACCGTCAGGAGCGGGCGGCGGCCGCCACGCGGAGCACGGCCCGTTCGACCGCGAACCGGGGGTCCCGGCTCTCGCCCTTGACCTCGGCGTCCGCCTGAGCGACTGCGCTGATCGCCTCGGCGAGCGCCTCCGGCGTCCACGAGCGCAGCTCGCGCAGCGCGCGGTCCACCTGCCAGGGGGCCAGCCCGAGGTCCCGCAGCGCGCCCTGCCCGCGGCCGCGCACGGCGCCGACCTTCGCGATGGTGCGGAGCTTGGCGGCCAGCGCGGCGACGACGGGCACGGGGTCGAGCCCGGTGGCGAGCGCGTGGCGCAGCAGGGCGACCGCCTGACCCGCGTCGCCCGCCACCGCGGCGTCGGCGACCCGGAAGCCGGTCGCCTCGATGCGGCCGCCGTAGTACCGCTCGACGACCTCGACGCCGATCATGCCGGTGGTGTCGGCCACGAGCTGGGAGCACGACGCGGCGAGCTCGCGCAGGTCGCTGCCGACGGCATCGACGAGCGCGCGGACCGCGGCGCCGTCGGCGCGCCGGCCGGCCCGCCGCAGCTCGGCGTTCACGAACGAGGTCTTGTCCGAGTCGGATGTCACCGCGTCGCACGCGACCTCGGGCACCTGCGCGGCGCGGAGGGCGTCGAGCGTCTTCTTCCCGCGGGCTCCCCCGCTGTGGCGCAGGACGAGCACGACGCCCGGTGCGGGCGCCGTCAGGTAGGCCTGGACGTCGGCGAACACGTCGTCCGTGCCCGTCTCGAGCGCCTCGACCACGACGACCTTGTCCTCGGCGAACAACGACGGGCTCGTCGTCACGCCCAGCATCCCGGCCGTGTACTGCGCCGCGTCGATCCGCGTCACCTCCACGTCGGGGTCTGCCTCGCGCGCGAGGCCGACGATCCGGTCGGTCGCGCGGTCGACGAGCAGGCCCTCCGCACCACGCACGAGCACGACGGGTGCGGGCGCCGCCTCCTCCCACGTCAGGCCGGGGGGCGACGACGCGCGGCGCTGACCGCCGGGACGACCACCGGAGGAACGGCTGGAGCGGGTGGGCGCGGGCACGGGTCCAGCCTGCCAGACGCCGCCGACACCTCCCGCCGTCGCCCGAGCAGCAGCCGCGCGAGCGCGAGGCCGGCGGCGGCGAGGAGCGTCACGCCCACCGTCCCCGGCACCCACGCGAGACGCGCACCCGGCAGCTGCGCGGCGTGCCGGGCGACGGCGCCGATCCACCAGCACGCGGCCCCGGCGGCCGCCGCGGCCGCCTGTGCGCCGCCCGGCCACCACGGCGCCAGCGCCGCGGCGAGCAGCCCCAGGAGCGTGGCCGGCGCGACCGCGGGCGCGGCCGCGACGTTCGCCAGGACGCCCCACGGCGTGAGGACCCCGCTCGCCACCAGGACGAGCGGGGCGCACACCAGCTGCGCCGCGACCGGGACCGCGAGCGCCGCGGCGACGCCGTGCCCGAGCCGTCCCGCCCAGCGCCGGGTGAGCGCGACGCCGAGCAGGACGATGCCCGCGGTCGCGGCGACCGACAGCGCGAAGCCGAGCTCGGCCGCGAGCCAGGGGTCTGCGACGAGCAGCACCGTCACGGCCGCGCCGAGCGCCGCGGGTGAGCGCGCCGGCCGCCCGGCCGCCAGTCCCAGCACGGCGACCGCACCCATCGTGGCCGCCCGCACCACGCTGGGCTCGGGGTGCACGAGCACGAGCATCCCGGCGGCGACGACGACGGTCGCGGCGGCCTGCACGCGCGGCGGCGCGCGCAGGGCTGCGGTGCCGGCGAGGACGAGCGAGGCGACGAGCGCGAAGTGCGCGCCCGAGACGGCCACGAGGTGGGTCAACCCGGATGCCCGCATGGCGTCCGACAGGTCGTCGGGCACGCGCGCGGTGTCCCCCACGGTCACGCCCGGCAGGAGCGCCGCCGCGTCGCCGGGGAGCGGCTCCGCGAGCCGGCGGACGTGCGCGCGGACCCGTCCCGCGGCTGCGTCCCAGGCCCGCGGGGGCGCGAGCACGACCGGGTCGGCGGACGCGACCAGCAGCGCCACCTCGCGGGCCCCGCGCTGCGCCGCGCGCATCCGGCCGGTGACCTGGACGCGCGCGCCGTACGCCGGGACGCCGGCTGCCGGCTCGCCGCCCAGCACCACGACCCGCCCGACGGCGCCCGACGCCCGGCCGGCGGCCTCGACGCGCGTCACGTCGAGCGCCCACCGCACGCGCGGCGGCGCGCCCGGCCACGCCGCGCGCACAGGCACCGGCTCGGCGCTGACACGGCCGACCACCGTGCCCACCGCGGCGCCGGCCGTGAGCTCGGGGAGCAGGCCACGCTCCCGCGCCCCCACCTGCGCGGCGCCGGCGGCACCCACCGCCGCGGCCGCCAGCAGCGCCAGGACCACCGACGCCCGCCACGTCGGCCGCTCGATCCCGTCCCAGCGGCGCCGGCTCGGCCCGAGCGCCACGACGAGCGCCACGACCCCCGCAGCGACCGCGGCGACGAGCGCCGTCCCGGGCGGAGCGCGCACGACGAGCAGGGCGGAGAGCCAGGACCCGAGCGCGGCCGGTGCGAGGCGGAGGTCGACCGTCACACGCGCACCAGGTCGCGCAGCTGCTCGAGCAGCGCCGTCCCGATGCCGGGGACGTCGACCAGCTCGTCGACGCTCCCGAAGGGGCGCTGCGTCCGGTGCTCGACGATGCGCCCGGCGAGCACCGGGCCGATGCCGGGCAACGTGTCCAGCGTCGCGGCGTCGGCGAGGTTGAGGTCGACGAGGGCGCCCGCCGACGACGCGCTCGAGGACCCCGACGTCGGACCGCCCGGGAGCGGGTCCCCCGGGCGCGGGACGAGGACCTGCTCCGCGTCGACGAGCACCCGCGCGAGGTTGAGCCGCGCGAGGTCCGCGCCGCCGGTCGCTCCCCCGGCGGCCTCGATCGCGTCGACGACGCGTGACCCCGCCGGCAGGCGCACGACGCCGGGCCGGACGACCTCCCCGGCGACGTCCACGACGACCTCCAGCGCCGCGGTCGCCGTGGCACCCGGCCCCGTGGGACCCGGCGCGGCGCCGCTCGTCGCGTCCGACGGCGGGGCCGGGGACGAGGCCAGCGGCGCCGGCACGGGGAGCGTGACCGGGTGCCCGGGCTGCGTCGCGACGCTGCGCACGACGACGGCTCCCGCGACGAGCGCGAGCGCGACCGCTCCCGCGAGCGCGCTGCGCACGCTCGGCCGCCACCGCACGCGGGCGGGCTCCGGGTGGGGCACCGGCAGCACGCCGTGCGCGTCGGCGTACCGCTCCGCGGCGACCGCGAGCGCGTCCCCGAACGGACGCCGCGACCCGGACGGTACCGGCCGTGCGGGGTCGTCGGCCGCGTCGGGGTCCGGCGCCGTCAGGGCGCGCAGCCGCGAGCGCACGTCGCGGGACCGGGTCGGGTCGAGCGGGATCACCGCCCGAACGCTAGGCCGCGGCGTCCCGTCGGCGGACGGCACGGTCCCCGGCTGTGGAGACCTCGCGCCCGTGCGGGGGCTGGGGTCGGGTGGCGCGTCAGGCGTCGACGACGACGACCGCGAGCAGCCCCGGGCCGACGTGCGCCGCGATGACCGCACTGGTCTCGCACGCGACGGCCTCGACGACGCGCGGCCACCGCCGCACCTGAGCGACGAGCTCCGCCGCGACGTCGGGCTGCCCCAGGTGGTGCACGGCGACCCGCACCGGGCCGCGTGTCTCGGCGTGGGCACGCGCGACGGCCTCGAGACGCTCCCGCGCCGCGCGCCGGGTGCGGACCTTCTCGGCCACGACGACGCGGCCCTCGTCGAGCGTCAGGAGCGGACGCAGCCCCAGCACGGTGCCGAGCGCCGCCGCGGGCGCGGACAGCCGACCACCACGTCGCAGGTGATCGAGCGAGTCGACGAGGAACCACGCCCGCGCGGCGGCGCTGCGCTCGCGTGCGACGCGCGCGACGTCGTCACCGTCGGGCAGGACGGGCGCGTCGCCCCGGGCAACCCACTGCGCGACCCGGTCGACCAGGCGCGTGGACGCGGGCTCGGACACCTGCGGCCCGTCCAGGAGACGCACAACGCCTTCGTCGCCCCCTGGGCCGCCCACGGGACCGCCCA
The DNA here is from genome assembly GCF_006538705.1 of Cellulomonas uda. GTDB lineage: Bacteria > Actinomycetota > Actinomycetes > Actinomycetales > Cellulomonadaceae > Cellulomonas > Cellulomonas uda. Next base: position 48,260 of record NZ_BJLP01000013.1, on the reverse strand, counting down.
CGGCACCGCCTCGCGCGTGCCGGGCTGCGGCGAGCGCCGCGAACCCGAGCGCCATGACGGTGACCGCGGAGTCGACCACGTGCACCGGGACCGGTGCGTCGGCGGCGGCGACCCGCGCGGCCCCGACAGTGCCGGACAGCTCTCCCGACAGGTGCACGGAGACGACCTCGCGCGCCCCGGCCTCCGCGGCCGCGCGGTACGCGGCCGTGAACGCCGCGGGCGGTGGCTGCGAGGTGCTGACGCGCTCACCGCGCTGCAGCGCCCCGAGCAGGTCGGCCGGGCTGAGGTCCACGCCCTCGACGTGCCGTCGCGTCCCGACGAGCACGTCGAGCGGCACCACGCGCACGCCCCACCGCTCCGCGAGCCCCTGGGGCAGCGACGCGGTGGAGTCCGTGACGACGGCGACCGGCCCGGCGGCCGGCCGCCCGCGGCGCCCGATCAGACCGGCACCACGTTGACGAGCTTGGGTGCGCGCACGATCACGGTGCGCACGTCACGGCCGTCGAGCGCGCGCTGCACACCGGCGTCCGCGAGCGCGAGCGCGCGCAGGTCGTCGTCCGACACCTGCGGCGAGACCTCCGCGCGACCCCGGACCTTGCCCTGCACCTGGAAGACGCACGTGACCGTGTCCTCGACGAGGTACGCCGGGTCCGCCACCGGGTAGGGCGCGTGCGCGAGCGAGCGCTCGTGGCCCAGGCGGGCCCAGAGCTCCTCGGCGAGGTGCGGTGCGATCGGCGCGGTCATGAGCACGAGCGCCTCGACCGCCGCGCGCGGCGCCGCGTCCAGCGTCGTGAGGTGGTTGTTGAGGACGATGAGCTTGGCGATCGCGGTGTTGATCCGCATGTGCGCCATGTCCTCGGTGACGTCCGCGATCGTGCGGTGCAGCACGCGCAGCGTCTCGTCCGACGGGGCGTCGTCGGACACGACGAGCGTGCCGTCCGTCTCCGAGACCACGTTGCGCCACAGGCGCTGCAGGAACCGCTGCGACCCGACGACCGCGCGCGTCTCCCACGGCCGCGACAGGTCGAGCGGACCCATCGACATCTCGTACACGCGCAGCGTGTCGGCGCCGTACTCGGCGTACATCTCGTCGGGCGTCACCATGTTCTTCAGCGACTTGCCCATCTTCCCGTACTCGCGGTTGACGGGCCGGCCCTCCCAGGAGAACCCCGTGGGCGACGACGCGTCCTCGACCACCTCGGCCGCGGGCACGTGCACGCCCCGCTCGTCGGTGTAGGCGTACGCCTGGATGTAGCCCTGGTTGAACAGCTTGTGGAAGGGCTCGGCGCCGCTCACGTGGCCGAGGTCGAACAGCACCTTGTGCCAGAACCGCGCGTACAGCAGGTGCAGCACCGCGTGCTCGACGCCGCCGACGTACAGGTCGACACCCCCGACCGTGTCCGTCGGGTCGCCCGAGTGGCCCGGCGCCAGCCAGAACTTCTCGAGCACCGGGTCGACGAGCACGTCCTGCGACGCGGGGTCGAGGTAGCGCAGGTAGTACCAGCACGAGCCCGCCCAGTTCGGCATCGTGTTGGTGTCGCGGCGGTAGGTGCGCGGTCCGTCGCCCAGGTCGAGCGTGACGGCCACCCAGTCCTCGTTGCGGCCCAGCGGCGGCTCGGGCGAGGAGTCCGCGTCGTCGGGGTCGAACGTGCGCGGTGAGTAGTCGGGCACGTCGGGCAGGGCGACCGGCAGCGCGTCGAGCGGCAGCGCGATCGGCAGGTCGTGCTCGTCGTAGACGATCGGGAACGGCTCTCCCCAGTACCGCTGGCGCGAGAACAGCCAGTCGCGCAGGCGGTACGTGACGGTGCCCGCCCCCACGCCCTTGGCCTCGAGCCACTGCGTGATCCGGTCCTTCGCGGTCGCGACGTCCAGACCGTCGAGCGAGATCTCGTCGTTCGAGGAGTTGACGACGGCGCCGTCGCCCGTGCGGGCGGCGTCCGTCTCCTCGCCGTCGACCGTGTAGACGACCGGCAGGTCGAACGCCTGCGCGAACGCGAAGTCACGCGCGTCGCCGCCGGGGACGGCCATGATCGCGCCGGTGCCGTAGCCCATGAGCACGTAGTCGGCGGTGAACACCGGCAGCGGCTCGCCGTTCACGGGGTTCACCGCCAGATGGCCGGTGAACACGCCCGTCTTGCGGCCCGCGTCCGCCTGCCGCTCGACGGCCGTCTTCGCGGCCGCCTCCGCGCGGTACGCCGCCACGGCGGCGGCGGGCGACCCGTGACCGCCCGTCCACGCGTCCTTGGTCCCGTCGGGCCAGGCCGCGGGCACCTCGTCGAGCAGCGGGTGCTCGGGCGCGACGACCATGAACGTCGCGCCGAACAGCGTGTCGGGCCGCGTCGTGAAGACCGTGACCTCCTGCCCGCCCTCGACCGCGAACGTCACGTGCGCACCCGACGAGCGCCCGATCCAGTTGCGCTGCATCGACTTGACCTTCTCGGGCCAGTCGATGTGCTCGAGGTCGTCGGTCAGGCGGTCCGCGTACGCGGTGATCCGCATGTTCCACTGGCGCAGGCTGCGCTGGAACACGGGGAAGTTGCCGCGCTCGGAGCGACCGTCGGAGGTGACCTCCTCGTTCGCGAGGACCGTGCCGAGGCCCGGGCACCAGTTCACGGGCGTCTCGGAGACGTACGCCAGGCGGCGCGAGTCCAGCACGCGACGACGCTCGACGGCGTCCAGGTCCGCCCACGCGACACCCGCGCGCACCCCGTCGACGGCCGGGACGGGCCGCGTGCCGGCGGCGAGCTCGGCCTCGAGGTCCTCGATCGGCCGGGCCTTGCCGCGGCCGCCGTCGGCGCGCACCGCGTCCTCGTCGTACCAGGCGCCGAAGATCTGCAGGAAGATCCACTGCGTCCAGCGCACGTACTCCGGGTCGATCGTCGCGAACGAGCGTCGCGGGTCGTGCGCGAGGCCCAGGCGGCGCAGCTGACGCCGCATGATCGCGATGTTCGCCTCGGTCGTGACGCGGGGGTGCTGGCCCGTCTGCACGGCGTACTGCTCGGCCGGCAGGCCGAACGCGTCGAAGCCGAGGGCGTGCAGCACGTTGTCGCCCTGCATGCGGCGGTAGCGCGCCACGACGTCGGTCGCGATGTAGCCCAGCGGGTGACCGATGTGCAGGCCCGCGCCCGAGGGGTACGGGAACATGTCCATGACGAAGAACGTGCGCTTCGACGGGTCCGCGTGGCGCCCCTCACCGTCGGTGAGGTGACCCGTGGGGTTCGCGGCGAAGAACGTCCCGCGCTCCTGCCACTCGTCCTGCCAGCGGAGCTCGATCTCTCGTGCGAGGTCCGCGGTGTAGCGGAACGGCACGTCGTCGCGGGACTCGACGCTCGAATCGGGGCTCTGCGCAGGGGTCGTGGTCACCCCGCGAGTTTACCGAGCCCGCGCGGGGCCCCTGGCCGCTCTAGGATCGACGCATGTCGGACAGCGAGGTCCCTGCCGCCGGCGCCGCCGGCACCCCGAGCACCCCGAGCGCCCCCGCCGGCGAGGCGGAGCTCGCCGCGCTGCGCGCCGCCGCGGCAGCAGCGGCCGCCGAGGCGGCCGAGGCGAAGGCGGCCGCCGCCGCAGCCGCGCTCGCCGCGGCCGAGGCCGCCGCACTCTCGTCGGCGCCCGGTACGACGCCTGACACGGCGCCCGGAACGACGCCCGCCGCCGCCCAGCCGGCCGCGTCGACGCCCGCCACGTTGTCGGAGCACGCGGCGACGGTGCGCGCGGGCTACACGTTCTCCGGCGCCGTGCTCCCGCTCGGCGCGTTCCTGGAGGACTCCTCCCCCGTCGCGTCCGTGCAGGTGGGTCTCCCGCTCGCCATGCTCAACCGGCACGGCCTGGTCGCGGGCGCGACCGGCACGGGCAAGACCAAGACGCTGCAGGTCATGACGGAAGGGCTCTCGGCCGCGGGCGTCCCGGTGTTCGTCGCCGACGTCAAGGGCGACCTGTCCGGGCTCATGCGGCCCGGGACGTCGTCGGACAAGCTCCTCGAGCGCACGCGCAGCGTCGGCCAGGAGTGGGTGCCCACGGCGTCGCCCGTGGAGCTGCTCACGCTGGGCGGGATGGGCACCGGGGTCCCGGTGCGCACGACCGTCACCGACTTCGGTCCGCTGCTGCTCGCCAAGGTGCTCGGGCTCAACGCGACGCAGGAGTCCAGCCTCGGGCTGATCATGCACTGGGCGGACGTGCAGGGGCTCGCGCTGCTCGACCTCAAGGACCTGCAGTCGACGATCGCGTACCTCGTGTCCGACGAGGGCAAGGCCGAGCTCAAGGGCATCGGCGGGCTGTCCGCCGCGACGGCGGGCGTGATCCTGCGCGAGATCGTCGCGCTGCAGGCGCAGGGTGCCGACGCGTTCTTCGGCGAGCCCGCGTTCGAGGTCACCGAGCTGCTGCGCACCGCCGCCGACGGCCGCGGGGTCGTCACGGCCCTCGAGCTGCCCGGCGTGCAGGACCGCCCCGCGCTGTTCTCCACGTTCCTCATGTGGCTGCTCGCGGAGCTGTTCCAGGTCCTGCCCGAGGTCGGTGACCCCGACAAGCCGCGCCTGGTGTTCTTCTTCGACGAGGCGCACCTGCTGTTCCACGACGCGTCCGACGACTTCCTCACGCAGGTCACGCAGACCGTGCGGCTCATCCGGTCCAAGGGTGTCGGCGTGTTCTTCGTGACCCAGAGCCCCAAGGACGTGCCCGCGGACGTGCTCGCCCAGCTCGGCAGCCGCGTGCAGCACGCGCTGCGCGCCTACACCCCGGAGGACGCCAAGGCGCTGCGGGCCGCCGCGCGCACGTTCCCGACGTCGCCGTACGACCTCGAGGAGGTGCTCACCTCGTTGGGGACGGGCGAGGCGGTCGTGACGGTGCTCGGCGAGAAGGGTGTCCCGACGCCCGTCGCGTGGACACGGCTGCGTGCGCCGCAGTCGTCGATGGACCCGGCCCCGGCCGACGAGCAGACCGCCGCGGTGACCGCCAGCCCTCTCGCCGCCCGCTACGCGCAGGCCGTGGACCGGGAGTCGGCGTACGAGCTGCTCACGGCGCGGGCGGAGCAGAGCGCCGCGGAGCGGCTCGCCGCGCAGCAGGCCGCGCAGGAGGCGGAGCAGGCGAAGGAGAAGGCCGAGGAGGCCGAGCGGGTCGCGAAGCAGCGCGAGAAGGAGGCCGCCGCGGCACGCAAGAAGACCACGCAGCGCACGAGCGGTGCGTTCGACTCGCTGCTGCGCTCGGTCGGCACGCAGCTCGGCCGGGAGATCACCCGGACGGTGTTCGGCACGCGGCGGCGCTGAGCGCCGCACCTCCCGGGCGTCGCGTCCGCCGCCTGCTCAGCGCGTCGCGGCCGGGGTGATCCAGATCGCGTGCGCCGCGACCTGGCCCAGGTCCAGCGCCCGGTCGCCCACGGTGACGCCGACCGTCCCGACCGCGTCGCGGCGCGGGCCCACCGTCAGCACGGTGTCGATGCCGATGCCGACCTCGTCGAGGTAGCGCAGCAGGTCGGGGTCCGCGTCGCTGATCCGCGCGACCGTCCACCGTCCCGGGTCGGCGTCCCACATCGGCGTCGCGTCGGGCGCCACCAGGCTGCCGTCGGGGCCGGGGATCGGGTCGCCGTGCGGGTCGCGCACCGGGTGGCCGAGCCGCTCGGCGACGCGCTCGACGAACACGTCGCTCACGGCGTGCTCGAGCACCTCCGCCTCGTCGTGCACCTCGTCCCAGCCGTACCCGAGCACCTCGACGAGGAACGTCTCGACGAGGCGGTGGCGGCGCACCATCGCGAGCGCGTGCCGGCGCCCCTCGTCGGTCAGGCCGACGGCACCGTACGGCTCGTGCGTGAGCAGGCCCTGGTCCGCGAGCCGCCGCACGGTCTCCGAGACGGTCGAGGCGCCGACGCCGAGCCGCGTGGCGAGCAGCTTCGTCGTGACCGGTCGCTCGGCCCACTCCGTGGCCGACCACACGACCTTGAGGTAGTCCTGCGCCACGGGCGACAGCGCGGGGGTCGGCTCGGGTCGGGCATCGGTCACGACGACCAGGCTAGGCCAGGCGACCATGCGGGTCAGGACCCGTCCACGCTCCAGTGCCACGGCTCGCCCGGCAGGTTCTGCAGCCCGTACCGCCCGGCGTGCTCGACCAGCCAGTCCCACGCGGGCGTCCCGGTCCGCACGAGCCGTCCGTGGTCCGTGAAGTCGAGCGCGAGCCCGCGCTCGTGCCGCGAGCTGCCCGGCACGGCGGTCGGTGGACGGCACACGACGCCCGACGACGTCGCGTGGCAGTTGCGGGCGCGGGCCGCCACCTGCTGCTCGTGGCTGCGCCAGCCGGACGCCCCGAGGTCGATGCCCGCCGCGCGGGCCTGCGTGAGCAGCTCGTCGACCGCGTCCGCGAGGCAGGCGTGCACGCGGGCGCCGTGGCTGGTCAGGACCGTGGCGTCGAGGCCGACCGGACCGTCGACGAGCGAGCAGTCGGCGGGCGGTGGTGCGGTCGCGGCCGCGAGCACGTCCGCGGGGACGTCGACGCGCCACAGCTCCTGACCGTTGCCCGCCGTGAGCAGCGCACCGGCGGCGTCGAGACGCAGCGCGGAACCGGGCGCCCCGCCCTCCGGGGCCGGCGTCCCCCAGACGGCCCGGCCGTCGCCGTCGACCAGCACGAGCCGCCCGTCACCGCGCACGTGCAACGAGCCGCCCGGGCCGGGGGCCGCCGGCGCGGTCCACACCGTGGTGTCGTCGTAGCGCAGCGTCAGCGCGTCCGCGGCAAGGTCCAGGTGCAGGTGACCGTCGGGGCCGTCGAGGCGCTGCCCCTCGGTCAGCGCGGCGTCGACCGGCAGGGACGCAGGTCCGAGCCCGGTCCCGCTGCTCCAGACCGCGCTGCCGTCGGGCGCCGTGAGCACCACGTCACCGTCGTCGCGCAGGACGAGCGTCGAGCCGGGCACGGCCGCGCGGTGCGTGGTCCACACGGCGGCACCCTGCGCGTCGCGGACCGCGAGCACGCCGTCCGCGTCCAGCGTCAACGCCGTGCCCGCGCCCTCGGTCGCGCTCGACCAGCGTGGACGCGAGTCCGGGCCGAGCAGCACCACGTTGCCGGTCCGCCGCACGACGAGCACGTGCCGCCCGTCCGGTGACGTGAGCGGCTGGCCGGGCAGGACGGAGCCGCCGGCCGCGAGCGTCGACGAGCGCTGCGCCGTGCCCGTCGCCCACACCGTCGCGCCCGTGTCGTCGAGCAGCACCAGGTCGCCGTCGTCCCGCAGCTCGAGGCGGGCCCCGACGACGCGGCCCTCGCCGAGGTCCGGCGTCCACAGCGTGCGCCCGCCCCGCCCGACGAGCCCGAGGTGGCCCTCGTCGTCGAGCTCGAGCGCCGCACCGCGCGAGCGACCGCCCACGGTCCACACGACGTCACCGCCCGGGCCGTACACCGACACCCGTCCGGACGCGCCCACGACGAGCACCGACGTCCCCCCGGGCGAGACCAGCGACTCGCGCGGCCGCAGGGACTCGCCCGCGGCGAGGTGGTCGGTGTCCGCACCCGCGTTGCCCGGCGCGACCGGACCGAGCATCGCGAGGACCGTCAGACCCAGGGCCAGCAGGATCGTCAGCACGACCCGCACGAGCGAGTGCCGCAGGGACGTGTGCGACGACGCGGCGGTCACCCTCGACCGTCGCGGCGCGATCCCCCCGGGCCGCCTCGCCACCGGTCCACGGTAAGCCCATGCGCGCGAGCAGGCACGGGTGAACCGTCAGAAGGGGACCGGGCCCCGGATCGGCACGGGCGACCCGCGCTCGGGCCGCACGACCGTCGGCCAGGGTCGGCGCTCGAGCACCTCGACCGTCGCCGCGGGCGACACCCGCACGACCTGGGAGTCCACGAACAGCCGCGTCGCGGGGTCCCACCGCAGGACCGTGAGCTCCGCGGTGCCGTTCAGCGGGCCGACCGTTGCCTGCCCGAGCGTCGCGCCCGCGGTGCTCGAGCTGATGAACCGGACGCCCAGACCGACCTGCTGCGGGTCCGTGCGCCGGTGCAGGTGGCCCGAGACCTGCGCGGGCACGCAGCCGCTCGACATCGCGGCCTCCCCCACCGCGGGGGTGTGGATGAGCAGGAGGTCGACGCCGTCGTCGTCGCACGCCACGGCCGCGAGCCGCTCGCCCGCGTCCCGTGCGCTCTCGCCGAGCGAGGCGGTCGCGGCACCCGCGCGCGTCTCGTTCGGGTCGGCGTCGCCGAGGACCCGGATGCCGTCGACCTCGACCACCTTGCCGGACAGGACGGTCGCGCCCGCCTTCGCGTAGCTGTGCGCCGACTCGGCCGAGTCGTGGTTGCCGCCGACCGCGACGAGGTCGACGCCGTCCGGGACGGCCGACGCGAACGTCGACGTGCAGTACTGCTCGACCGCCGTGCCGTTCATCGTCGTGTCGCCCGCGTCCAGCACGACCGACGCACCCGACCGCTCGACGAGCGTCGTGATGAGCGGGGCCATCCCCACGTTGCAGTGCAGGTCGGAGACGACGACGAGCGTCACGAGGTCCTCCGCGCGCGTCGGCGGTGTCGGGCTCGGTGTGGGGCTCGGTGTCGGGCTCGGGCTCGTCGTGGGCGGGGCGGCCGTCGGTGAGGTCGTCGGGGCGCTCGTCGGGTCCGACGTCGGGGCGCTCGTCGGGTCCGTCGTCGTGTCCGTGGTCGGGGCGGGAGGCGCGGCACCCCCGGCCGCCGCGCGCTCGCGCTCGGCGAGCTCCTGCGCGAGCCGCTCGGCCTGCGCCGCCTGCGCCGCCTCACGCGCCTGCGCGTCCTGCCGCTCGTCCCACGCGACCGCGAGCGCCTCGTCCGCGCGTGCGTAGAACTCCTCGTTCGTGCGGTACGCGGCGAGCACCTTCGCGCCGTAGGTGTCGATGACGCCGCCGAGCCGGCCGGTGACCCGCGCCCCCTCGAGCGCGGTGCCGTCGAACACGCGCGAGACCTGCCGCGCCTCGTCGACGTGGTCCCGCGGCCCGAGGCTCGACGTGGTCAGACTCGCGACCGCCACCGCGAGCGCGGTGCCCACGGCGATCTGCGCGCGGTGCGCGCCCCAGGTGGCGCCCAGCTCCGCGCGACGGGTCGCCCCGAGCGCGACGCGCCCGAGCCACCACAGCCCGACGAGCACGACGAGCGCGCCCCCGGCGCGGCGCAGCGCGTCGGCGACGATCGCGCGTGTCACGTCCTCGATCGTCGCGCGCGGCGCGGAGAAGAACTGGACGTACCGCTGCAGGTCCCCGGACAGGGCCTGGAGCGTGGTCGCGTCGTCGACCTCGGTCAACGTCGCGGGGATCTCCCGCACGGTCACGCGCGCACCCAGCGTGAGGGGCAGCGGCGAGTCGACCTCGAGCGTGCCGAGCGGGCCGAGGTCGACCACCACGAGGTCGTCGGTGGTGACGGCGTACTGCGCCAGGTGCGGCCCGAAGCCGGCCTCGGCGCGCGCCGTCGTGAGGCCGTACGTCAGCGACACCAGGACCGCGACGAGCGCGAGGGCGGCGCGCACGAGCCACCGCGTGCGCCGGTCGTCGCGCGTCGCGTCGGTCTGCTCGCTCATCGCGACGAGCCTAGACGCGTGAGCGCGCCGCATCGCGGCGGGGTCGCCCGACCGCGACGGCCCGCCTGGCCGTGGGCTCACTGGTAGGTGACGAGGTCCGGGACCGGGTCGACCTGGTAGGTCTGCTGCGGGGTCAGCATCGGCGAGTCCTCGTCGAAGAAGTTCTTCCACCCCCAGTGCACGGCTGGCGCACCCCGTCGCAGCGTGCGCCACGTGCCCTGCTTGGCGGGCTGCGTGCCCTGCCCGTCGACGTGGATCACGATCGCGAGCTCGTCGTGGCTCGTGTCGAGCCGCTCGCGGCCCTCGACCATCCGCAGCGAGAACTGGTGGAGCACGAACATCTTCTGCGGCAGCCGGCGCGACGCGGTGAGCTCGGCGAGCCAGTCGCCGACCGCGTCGACCTCGTCGACGCCGACCGAACCGATCTGCGCGAGGTGCTCCTGGTCGGGCTCGAGGCGCCACTCGGGGTCGAGCGCGAGCCCGACGTACGGCAGCTCCAGGAGCTCGCGGTACCGCTTCGCCTGCGTGAGGAAGTCCGTGCGGCCCGGCTGCAGGTCGAGCACCACCGCGAGGCCCGCCTCCCCCGCCGCCTCGACGAGCGGACGAAGCTCCGCGACCGGGCGCTCGCGCGAGTAGTCGCCGTCGTCACCCGGCTCGGCGGACGCGATGGTCGCGATCACCTCGACGGCGGGCACCACGGCGGCGTCGGTGAGCGGACGGTAGTGCCGCGCGACCTTCTGCGCGCGTGCGATCGTGGCGGGCACGTCCTGCTCGCCGAGCACACCCAGCGCACCCGAGCCGGGCGAGCCGTACAGCGCGACGTACCGCTTCGCCGGCACGCCCTCGACCGAGGGGAACACGAGCTGGCCGCCCCCGGGGGCGAGCGTCCCGGTGGCGGCGGTCGCGACCCGCGCCGCGAGGCGGTCCGCGGGTCCGAACGCGGCCCCGAGCGCGACCACGTACGTCGCCTCGGCCTTCGCGAGCGCCCGGACCGTGTGCGTCGAGGCGCGCGGGTCGGCGCCGGGCACCGCGACCAGCGGGATCCGTGCGGCTCGCAGCGTCGCGACCGCGGCGGTCGTGTCGCCGCCCGCACCCGTGAGCCCGACGAGGCCCGGCACACGCGCCGGGCGTCGGGTGGCCGGCGGGGTCGCGCGCGACGACGCGGACGGCGTCGGTGCGCCGGTGGCCGTCACCGGCGTCCGTGCGCCCGTCACCGCCGCGAGCTCCTCGGCGTCGGCGTCCGCGGGGACGGGCACCAGCGCGAGCGACTCGGGCAGTGCGCGCGTGCTCGCGGAGCCGACCACGAGGACGGCCCGCGCCGCGAGCCGGACGATCTCGGCGCGCACGGGTCGGTCGGCCGTCGACCCCGTCATGAGCAGCAGCGGGCCACCGACGGCGACCGCGGCGGACGCGCCCGTGGCCTGGGCCGCGGGGTCGTCGTCGGGGGCGATCACGACGACGGGCGCGGACGCGAACACCGCGGAGGACGCCTGCACCGCCGCGGCGACCGGGTCGTCCGCCGCCAGGACCGTGGCCGCCTCCTGCGGGGCCCGCACGCGCGCGGCGAGGACCGCGGGGGACGGTGTCGGCGTCGGCGCCGCGCGCGTCGTGACCGCCGACGCCCCGGCCGACGGTGCGGTCGAGGCGCCCCGGGGCGACCACGCCTGCGGCCGGCCCTGGCTCCCCACGACGAGGGCCAGCGTCCCCACCAGCACCGCGAGCACCACGACGGTGACGACCACCCGACCTCGACCCACGTCCCACCCTTCCTGCCGGAGACAAGGCCCGCCACTCTACGGCTGCCGGCGGTGGGCGGACCGGGCATGATCGGACGATGAGCCCCACCGCGCAGGACGCGCACGACCGCCCCGGTGTGTACTCCCAGGACGGGACCGAGTACCGGCGGGACACGCGCTACATCACCACCCGCATCACGGCCGACGGCCGAGACGGCTACCCCGTGGAGCCGGGCCGGTACCGGCTCGTCGTCGCGCGGGCCTGCCCGTGGGCGAACCGCGCGATCATCGTGCGACGCCTGCTCGGCCTCGAACCCGTGCTGTCGATGGGCGTGTGCGGGCCGACGCACGACGAGCGTTCGTGGACGTTCGACCTCGACCCGGGCGGGGTCGACCCCGTGCTCGGGATCCCCCGGATCCGCGACGCCTACCTCGCCCGGTTCCCCGACTACCCGCGCGGCATCACGGTGCCCGCGATCGTCGACGTGCCGACCGGGCAGGTGGTCACCAACGACTTCGCCCAGCTCACGCTCGACCTGTCGACCGAGTGGACCGCGCACCACCGCGCGGGCGCGCCGGACCTGTACCCCGAGCACCTGCGCGACGAGATCGACGAGGTCGCGGACGTCGTGTACCGCGACGTCAACAACGGTGTGTACCGGTGCGGGTTCGCGGGCGACCAGGAGTCCTACGACGCGGCGTTCCACCGCCTGTTCGACCGGCTCGACCGGCTGAGCGAGCGGCTCGCGAGCCGGCGCTACCTCGTCGGCGACACCATCACCGAGGCCGACGTGCGCCTCTTCACGACCCTGGTGCGGTTCGACGCGGTCTACCACGGGCACTTCAAGTGCAACCGCAGCACGCTGGCGGCGATGCCGGTGCTGTGGGCGTACGCGCGCGACCTGTTCCAGACGCCGGGGTTCGGCGACACGGTCGACTTCGTCCACATCAAGCGGCACTACTACGAGGTGCACCGCGACCTGAACCCCCGCGGGATCGTGCCCCTGGGCCCCGACCTGTCGGGCTGGTGGGCGCCGCACGCACGCGAGCAGCTCGGCGGGCGACCGTTCGGTGACGGCACGCCGCCGGGTCCGGTGGCGCCGGGCGAGGAGGTCCCCGCGGAGCACACCGCCCCGCGACCCGCCTGAGGGCTCCGCTCAGTCCTGGCCGGCGCGACGCGTGCGGCCCAGGCCCGGCAGGAACCGGGGGCCGGTCGCGGCGAGCTCGCGTTCGTAGCCTGCGGCCCACGCGCCGTACGGCGTGCGCGCGAGCGCGTCGTTGCCGAACCGCGGGTCGTCGGTCACCTCCGTGACGCAGAACTCGGGCACGACGAGGTCCGTGACGGGTCCGCCACGTTCGACCTCGGCCACGACGAGCGGCGCGTTCGCACCCGCGAACACGTCGACGACCCAGCCGTCGTCGCCCAGCCACACCGAGTGCCGTGTCTTGGCGACCCGCTGCCCGCCGCGCCGCACGAGCTCCATCCCCACCGCGACGTCGAGCTCGCGCTCGGCCTCGTAGCGCGTGCCGGAGTTCATCGGGCCCTTCACGGTGACGGCGCAGAAGTCGAACCGGTCCGCGTGCTCGTCGAGCACCTCGAGCGGCGACCTCGCCGGGTCCACCGCGGGGGCGCCGCCCGACGTCTGGACGCGCACGCGCAGCGCGAACCCCTCGTCGGCCAGGAAGTACGACTGCACGATGATCGTCGGCGACTCGTCGAGCAGGTCGACCGGCAGGTCCCGCACCCAGAACCGTCGCTCGAACTCGAAGTCCCCGTACCCGGTGTCGCTCACGCCCCCACGCTAGGGTCGCGACGGGCGAGCGCGACGGTTGCCGCGCCGCGACCCGACCTCGGAGGACGCCATGACGGTCCAGCGCCCCGCTGCCACGCGCCACCGACCCACGCTCGGACGTCGCGTCCTCGACGCGTTCGCGCGCTGGCCCCGCCGGCTGTCCGGCCCCGGTCTGGCCGGGGCGCTCGTGTTCTTCACGATCTCGCTGGGTCCGGCGCTGCTCCCCCGCGCCGCGTTCTACCAGGGCGCGGTCGCGGGCATCTGCGCGGCGATCGGGTACGGGCTCGGCGCGCTGCTCGCCTGGGTGGTGCGCCGCGCCGGGGTGCCGTGGTCACGCCGCGCGAGCCGTTGGTTCCGGCGCGTCCTGCTCGCCGCGACGCTCGTCGCGGTCCCCGCGGCGCTGTGGTGGAACCGCACGTGGCAGGACGAGCTGCGCGGGCTGTTCGGCGAGCCGCCCGCTCACTCGTCGCACCCCTTCGTCGTCGTGACGCTCGCGCTCGTCCTCGCCGTGCTGCTGCTCCAGGTCGGGCGCGGGCTGCGGCGCGTCACACGCTGGGTGGGCGGGCTCGTCGGCCGCGTGCTGGGCCGGTGGGTACCGGTCCCCGTCACCCGCCTCGTGGCGGTGGCGCTGGTCGCGTGGCTCACGGTCGTGGTGCTCGACGGCACGGTGGTGCGGGGCGGCCTCGCGGCGCTCAACGGCGTCTACTCGACGCTCGACAGCGGGACCGCGCCGGGCGTGGTGCAACCCGACGACCGGCTGCGCAGCGGGTCGCCCGAGTCGTCGTCCGCGTGGGACGACCTCGGGCTGCAGGGGCGCACCTTCGTCGCCGGCGGACGCCCGGCCGCCCACTTCGAGGAGGTCGCGGCCCGCACGGGGAGGACCGAGCCGCTGCAGGACCCCATCCGCGTCTACGCCGGGCTGTCCGCGGGAGACTCGCTCGACGAGGTCGCACAGCTCGTCGTCGCCGAGCTGGACCGCACCCACGCGTGGGACCGCTCGGTGCTCGCTGTCGTGACCGCCACCGGCACCGGCTGGGTCGACCCGTCGATGTCGGACTCCCTCGAGCTGCTGTGGGGCGGTGACACGGCGATCGCGTCGATGCAGTACTCCTACCTGCCGTCGTGGATCAGCTTCGTCGGCGACCGCTCGACGCCGCCCGCGGCCGGCAAGGCGCTGTTCGAGGCCGTGTACGAGCGCTGGTCGCAGCTCCCCGAGGACGACCGGCCGCTGCTGTACGCCGCCGGCATCTCGCTCGGGTCGTACGGCTCCCAGAGCGCCTTCTCGTCGGTGCAGGACGTCGTCGCCCGCACGGACGGCGCACTGTGGGTCGGCACGCCCGGCTTCACGCCGCTGTGGGGCGAGCTCACCGCGGACCGCGACCCCGGCTCGCCCGAGATCACGCCCGTGCTCGACGACGGCCGGACCGTGCGGTGGGCCAACCGGCCCGCCGACGGCTCGGACCGCCAGCTGTGGGCGCTCGGGGACGACTGGGAGCGTCCGCGCGTCGTGTACGACCAGCACGCGTCGGACGGCGTGACCTGGTGGTCCCCGCGCCTCGTCCTCAACAAGCCGGACCGGCTGAGCGAGCCCCGCGGCTCGGACGTGCTCCCCTCGACCCGCTGGGTGCCGATCATCACGTTCTGGCAGACGACGATCGACCTGTTCGTCGCGGGGTCGGCACCCGCCGGCCACGGGCACAACTACCACACGGAGTACGCCGACGGCTGGTCGGCGATCGCCCCGCCGCCCGGCTGGACGACCCAGGACACGGCCGTGCTGCGCGAGGTCGTCGGGCTCGTGGAGTCCGTGGCCTGACCGCCCGGGCGACGGTCGACGAGGGGCGGGGCACCGCGGTCCGGCACCCCGCTCCTCGTCCGCTCACGGCGTGCGCAGCTCCTGCCACCGCGCCCGGCGCTCGGCCTGCTCGACCGGGTCCGGCACCGGCAGCGACGCCAGCAGGCGCTGCGTGTAGGGATGCTGCGGGTCGCCCAGCACCTGGGCGCCCGTGCCCTCCTCGACGAGAGAGCCGCGGTGCAGCACCGCGATGCGGTCCGCCAGCAGGTCGACCACCGCGAGGTCGTGGCTGATGAACAGGCACGCGAACCCGAGCTCGGCCTGCAACCGCGCGAACAGGTCCAGCACGCGCGCCTGCACCGAGACGTCGAGCGCGGACGTCGGCTCGTCCGCGATCAGCAGCTCCGGGTCGAGCGCGAGCGCACGAGCCAGCGACGCACGCTGGCGCTGCCCGCCCGACAGCTCGTGCGGGAACCGGTCACCGAACGCGCGGGGCAGCTGCACGGCCTCGAGCAGCTTGTCGACCCGGCCGCGCGCCGCCTGCGGCGACGTCGCGACACCGTGCACGACGAGCGGCTCGGCGACGCACTGCGCGATCGTGAGCAGCGGGTTGAAGCTCGTCGCCGGGTCCTGGAAGACGAACCCGATGCGCTTGCGCACCGGGCGGAACCGGCGCTCGCGCACGCCGTTCATCTCGACGCCCAGCACCTCGAGCGAACCGCCGGTGACGTGCGTGAGGCCGGCGATCGCGCGCCCGATCGTCGTCTTGCCGGAACCGGACTCGCCCACCAGGCCGAGCACCTCACCGGCCCCGATGTGCAGGTCCACGCCGTCGACGGCACGGAACCCGGGGCGACGCAGCCGGCCCGGGTACGTCACCTCGAGCGCGCGTGCGCGGACCACCGCCCCTGCCACGGCTCCCGCCGCCTCCGCCGCCGCCCCCGCGTCCGCCGGGTGCGACGTGCGCGTGGGCTCAGGGCGCGCCCGCAGCGACGGCCCGCCGACCCGCGGCACCGAGTCCAGGAGCCGGCGCGTGTACGGGTGCTGGGGCGAGGTGAACAGCGTGCGCGCGTCGGCCTGCTCGACGATCTCGCCGTCGTACATCACCGCGACGCGGTCGGCGAGGTCGGCGACCACGCCCATGTTGTGCGTGATGAGCACGATCGCCGCACCGAACTCGCGCGGCAGGATCCGCAGCAGGTCGAGGATCTCGGCCTGCACCGTGACGTCGAGCGCGGTCGTGGGCTCGTCGGCGATCACCAGACCCGGGTTCAGGACCAGCGCCTGCGCGATGACGATGCGCTGCTTCTGCCCGCCGGAGAACTGGTGCGGGTAGTGGTCGACGCGGTGCTCCGGGTCCGGGATGCCGACACGCCGCAGCACGTCGACCGCCCGCTCGCGCGCCGCGGCGCGGGACATGCGCGTGTGCGAGCGCAGCCCCTCGGCGATCTGCCAGCCAACCGGGTAGACGGGGTTGAGCACCGACGAGGGCTCCTGGAACACCATCGCGGCGTCCTGCCCGCGCAGCCGACGCAGCTCGGCGGGCGACGCGGTGGTGACGTCGCGCGCCTCGCCACCGCCGCGGCCCGAGAGCAGGACCGCGCCCTGCGTGCGTGCCGTGCGCGGCAGCAGCCCGAGGATCGTGCGGGCCGTCACGGTCTTGCCCGAGCCGGACTCCCCCACGACCGCCAGCACCTCGCCGGGCGCGACCTGCAGGCTCACGCCCCGCACGGCCTCGACGGGTCCGGCGTCGGTGTCGAACGTGATCCGCAGGTCGCGGATGTCGACGACGGGTGTGCTCATCGGTCCTTCTCCTCGTCCGGGCCGTCCTCGGGCTCGGGGACGACGTCGGGCGGCGGGCCCTCGAGCGCGTCGAGGCCGCCGACGCCCTCCGGACCGGCCGCGAGCACGCCGCCGGGCACGGCGACGGTCTGGCCGACCTCGCCCGCGACGAGCGCCTTGCGGCGGCGCGTGCGCAGGCGCGGGTCGGCGAGGTCGTTGAGCGACTCCCCGACGAGCGTCACGCCGAGCGCGGTGAGCACGATCGCGACACCCGGCGGGATCGCCGTCCACCAGATGCCGCTCGTCACGTCCGCGAGCGCCTTGTGCAGGTCGTAGCCCCAGTCCCCCGCGGCGGTCGGCTCGATGCCGAACCCCAGGAAGCCGAGGCCCGCGAGGGTCAGCACGGCCTCGCACGCGTTGAGCGTGACGATCAGCGGGAGGGTGCGGACCGCGTTGCGCAGCACGTGCCGCGTCATGATCCGCACGTGTCCCGAGCCGACGACGCGCGCCGACTCGACGAACGCCTCGCCCTTGACGCGCACCACCTCCGCGCGCACCACGCGGAAGTACTGCGGGATGAAGACCACGGTGATGGACACGGCGGTCGCGATCACACCGCCCCACATGGACGACTGCCCGCCGCTGATGACGATGGCCGCGAGGATCGCGAGCAGCAGCGACGGGAACGCGTAGATCGCGTCGGACACGACGACGAGCACGCGGTCCAGCCACCCGCCGAAGTACCCGGACACCAGGCCGAGCACCACGCCGATGACGATGGACGCCGCGACGCCGATCACGATCGTGTACAGCGCGGTGCGGGCGCCCCACACGACGCGCGACAGCACGTCGTAGCCGGCGACCGTCGTGCCGAGCAGGTGGTCGGCGTTCGGCTCGATGTGCGCGCCGAACAACTCGCCGTCGGCGCGCAGCTGCGCCCACCCGTACGGCGCGAGCACGGGTGCGAGAAGCGCGACGACCAGGAACACCACGCACAGCACCAGGCCCGCGACGAGCATTCCGCGCTGCAGGCCGACGCTCGTGCGCAGCTGGTGCACCACCGGCAGACGCTTCCAGCGTGACGTGTGCTCGGGCGTCGCGACGGCCCCGACGGGGGTGGGCACCGGGGTGGGCACAGGGGACTCGGTCGCCATGTCAGTACCTCACCCGGGGGTCGACGAGCGCCGCGATCACGTCGACGACGAAGTTGGTCAGCGCGACGATCACGGCGAGCATCGCGACCATGCCCTGCACCGCCACGAAGTCGCGCGCGAGCAGGTACTGGACGAGCTGGAAGCCCAGCCCCTTCCACTCGAAGGTCGTCTCGGTGAGCACCGCGCCCGCGAGCAGGAGCGCGATCTGCAGGCCGATGACCGTGATGATGGGGACGAGCGCGGGGCGCCACGCGTGCTTGCGCAGCAGGCGCCGCTCGGAGACGCCGCGCGAGCGCGCGGCCTCGACGTACCCGGTGGTCAGCGTCCCGATGACGTTGGTGCGCACCAGGCGCAGGAACACCCCCGCGGTGAGCAGGCCCAGCGCGATCGCGGGCAGCACCGCGTGCTCGAGCACGTCCGCGACGACCGCGCCGTCGCCCGTGCTGATGGCGTCGACGAGGTAGATCCCCGTGTCCGCTCCGGTGCGCTGCATCTGGATCTCGGCGCCCGTGGACGCCCGGCCGGCCACGGGCAACCACCCGAGCCAGACCGAGAACACGAGCTTGAGGAGCATCCCCGCGAAGAACACCGGCGTGGCGTACACGAGCACCGCGGACACCCGCAGCGTCGCGTCCGCACCCGTGTCGCGGCGCGCGGCGGCCAGCCGACCGAGCGGGATGCCGACCGCGAACGCGACGACGAGCGCGTAGACCGCGAGCTCGAGCGTCGCCGCGCCGTACGTCAGGAGGACCTCGGTCACGGGCCGGTTGTCGGAGATCGTCGTGCCGAAGTCGCCCCGCAGGATGCCGCCGAGGTACTCGAGGTACTGCACGACGATCGGCCGGTCGTACCCCGCGTCGTGGATGCGCTCGGCGAGCTGGTCGGCCGTCAGGCGGCCGCCGAGGGCCGCGGTGATCGGGTCGCCGGTCGCGCGCATCATGACGAACACGGTCGTCACGAGGATGAGGATCGTCGGGAAGATCAGCAGGAAGCGCACCAGCAGGTAGCGGCCGAGGCCACCGCCCGGGCGTCGTCGCCCGGGCGTGGTCGCCGCCGGTGCGGCGCTCGCCGTGTCGTCGGTGGTCAGGGTCGTCATGGGTCGTCCCGGTTCGGCGTCGGAGGTGCGTGACGGGCGACGGCCCGCCCCGCGAGCTGCGGGGCGGGCCGTCGTCGGGTCACTTGGAGAGTGCGCCGTAGCGGAACTTGAACGACGCGTCGAGCGTGTCCTGCGTGCCCTGCACGTCCTTGCCGACGACCGCGACCTGCGCGCCCTGCAGGTACGGCACCGTCGACAGCTCCGCCGCGACCTCGTCCTGGATCTTCTCGATCACGGAGGTGCGCTCGGCGGGGTCGGTGGTCACCGCCTGCTGCAGGATGAGGTCGTTGACCTCCTGGTTCGCGTAGTGGTTCGCCAGGAAGTTCTCCGTCAGGAAGAACGGCGTGAGGTAGTTGTCCGCGTCCGAGTAGTCCGGGAACCAGCCGAGCTGGTACGCCGGGTAGACGTCGGCGGTGCGGTCCTTCGAGTACTGCACCCACTCCGTGGTCTGCAGGTCGACCGAGAACAGGCCGTCCGCCTCGAGCTGGTCCTTGATCATCGCGTACTCGTCCGCCGACGACGGGCCGTAGTGGTCGTTCGAGTACTGCAGGCCGAGCTTCACGGGCGTCGTGACCCCCGCGGCCGCGAGGCGCTCCTTGGCCTTCGCCGCGTCCGCGCCGCCCGAGCCGTCGCCGTACAGCCCCTTGAGCGACTCGGTCGCGCCCGTCAGACCTGCCGGGACGTAGGAGTACAGCGGCGTGTACGTGCCCTTGTAGACCTGCTCCGAGATCGCGTCCCGGTCGATGAGGTCCGCCACGGCCTGGCGCACCGCGAGCGCCTTGGCCGGGTCGGCCTCGGGCGTCTTGGCGCCGTACGGCTGCGTGTCGAAGTTGAACGTGATGTAGCGGATCTCGCCACCGGGGCCGTCGACGACCTGGACGGCGTCGTTCCCGCGCAGGTCCTCGATGTCGGTCGCGGTGAGGCTGCGGAACGCGACGTCGATGTTGCCCTGCTGGATGTCGAGCTTGAGGTTGGAGGAGTCCGCGTAGTACTTGACGTTGACCTCCTTCGTCTTCGCCGCACCCAGGGCGCCCTGGTAGTCCGCGTACGCCTCGTACGAGACGAGGTTGTTGAAGTCGTAGCTCGTGATGACGTACTGGCCCGCGAACGCGTTGCCCTTGACGATGTCGGCGTCCGGGGTCAGCGCGTCGGCCGCGAAGACCTCCTCGTCGACGATCGGGCCCGCGGGGCTCGACAGGATCTGCGGGAAGACCTGGTCGTTCTCGCTCTTGAGGTGGAACACGACCGTGGTGTCGTCCTTGGCCTCGACGCTCTCGAGGTTGTAGAGCAGCGACGAGGGGCCGTTCTCGTCGGCGATCGCGAGCTGACGGTCGAACGTGAACTTGACGTCCGACGAGGTCAGGTCGTTCCCGTTGGCCCACTTCAGGCCGGGCTTGAGCGTGACGGTGTACTCGGTGGGTGCGGTGAACTCCGCGGACGCGGCGATGTCGGGCTCGACGTCGGGGCTGCCGTACGGCGTGTTCAGCAGGAACGGGAACACCTGGTTCATGACGGCGAACGAGCCGTTGTCGTACGAGCCGGCCGGGTCGAGCGTCGTGACCTTGTCCGTCGTCCCGATCGTCAGCGTGCCCCCGCCCCCGCCGGTCGGGCCGCCGTCGGCGGAGTCGTCCTTGCCCGAGCAGGCCGTGAGCACGAGCGCTGCGATCGTGAGGCCTGCGGCCGTCGCGAGAACGCGACGGCGGTTGCGTGCGGAGGTCATCCGTCACCTCTTCCGTGGGGGCCGGCTGGAGGCCGGCGCAGTACGTGGTGAGGGCTTGTGTAGCACACAGGTATGACGTGGGTAACCGCCGTCTTACCGGTGAGTAACATCGTGATCTCGATTCGGCAACGGCCCGGGCATGCGTCGGACCGCGACACGCCCGTCCACCTCGCGGGACGGACATCCCGGGCATTCCGGGCGGGTCGCTAGGGTCGTGCCCGCGGGGCGTGCCGCGGCCGGCGCGAGCCGTCGTCGGGCGCCTCGACCGCGACGACTAGGGGGCACACGGATGACGCACGACACGCGCACGCTCACGACAGCACCGACCGACCGGCGGCCCGGTCCGACACCCACCGAGCTGGGCATCGGGGCCCGGTTCTCGCTCCACCCGCACCGCGACGACTTCGTCGACGTCATCGTCGACGCGCTCGACGCCGCGCAGGCCGACGACGTCGAGGTCACCACCGACGACGTCACGACGTTCGTGCGCGGCACCGAGGACGCGGTCGTGCGGTACCTGTTCGACGCGCTGCGCGCCGCCGCCGAGGCGGGCGGGCACCTGGTCGCCCACGTGCACCTGTCGCGCGGCTGCCCCGGCGAGGTCGCGTGCGACCTGCCCGACGACGTCGTGCTCGCCACCCCGCCCGTCCCCGTCCTGCCCCGCTGCGGCATGCCGACCGCCGCGCACTGGTCGCTGTACCCGCTCGACGACGGTGCGCCCGGACGCCAGGGCGACCACATGTCGGCCGTGACCGCGGCGGTCGACGCCGCACACCGGCGCGTGGACGTCACGCCCGAGCACTTCGTCACCCGGCTCGACGGCGACCTCGCCGACGTGCTGACGACCGTCGTCGAGGGCTGGCTCACCGCGGGGCGGACCGTGCGTCACGTCGCGACCCACGCGACGCTCGTCGTCGCCTCGCCGTCCTGGTGAGCGGGCTCGTGGTGAGCGGGCTCGTGGTGAGCGGGCTCGTGGTGAGCGGGCTCGTGGTGGCTCCGCGTCGGGGATGATCGCCGGGTGACCACACCCGAGCACTACCGTCCCGACGACCACCTGGGCCACCGCAGCCTGCTCGTCGCCGCCGCCTACGTCGTGCTGCGACGAGGCGACGAGGTCCTGCTGCAGCTGCGGCAGGGCACCGGCTACATGGACGGCCGCTGGGGCGTGCTCGCGGGGCACGTCGACCCCGGCGAGTCGGTGCACGAGGCCGCGGTGCGCGAGGCGCTCGAGGAGGGCGGCGTCCGGGTCGACCCCGACGCGCTCGAGCCACTCACCGCGCTGCACCGGTTCGAGCGCGGCGGGCCGGCGGTCGAGCAGCGCCTCGACGCGTTCTTCCTCGCGCGGTCGTGGCACGGCGAGCCCACGCTCCAGGAGCCGGACAAGAGCGCCGCGATGGGCTGGTACCCGCTCACCGCGCTGCCGGACGTCGTCCCGCACGAGCGGCTGGTGCTCGACGCGCTCGCGACGGGACGCCCGCTGCCGGCGGTCGTCTCGCTGCCGCGCTGAGGGACGTCGCCGCACGCCCGACGACGGCCCGCACGACGACGAGGGCTCCACCGGCACTGCCGGGGAGCCCTCGTCGTGTGTCCGGGTGCGTGCGCGTCAGCCGGTGTTCTGGACGCCCGCGGCCACGCCGTTGACGCTCAGCAGCAGCAGGCGCTGCAGGTCCTCGGTGCGCTCGGGCGCGTCGCCCGTGCGCAGCCCCCGCAGCGCGCGCAGCTGCAGGAGCGACAGCGCGTCGACGTACGGGCTACGCAGCTGGACCGCGCGGCCGAGGATCCGACGGCGGGACAGGATCGCGTCCGAGTCCGTGATCGCGAGCACCCAGTGCCGCGTGCGCACCATCTCGTCGAGCACGAGCTGCGCGAGGTCCTCGCGGTCGCCGAGCGCGAGGTAGCGCGCCGCGATCCGCTCGTCGGTCTTCGCGAGCGACATCTCGACGTTGTCGATGATGGTCGCGAACAGCGGCCACTGCTCGTACGCGGAGCGCAGCTCGGCGAGGTCGTCGACCGACTCGAGCGCCGTGCCCAGGCCGTACCAGCCGGCCAGGTTGATGCGCGCCTGGGACCAGGAGAACACCCACGGGATCGCCCGCAGGTCGTCGAGCGACGACACCGACAGGCCGCGGCGCGCCGGGCGCGAGCCGATCGGCAGCAGACCGATCTCCTCGAGCGGCGTGACCTGGGCGAACCACTGCGGGAAGCCCTCGGCCTTGACGAGCGCGTGGAAGTGCGAGCGCGAGGCGACGTCGAGCCGGTCCGCGAGCGGCCGGAACCGGTCGGCGGCCTCGGCGTTGCGTCGCTCCACGCTCGGCGCGCCCTGCAGCAGCGTCGCCGCGACGACCTGCTCGATGTGCCGCGCGGCGATGTGCGGGTCGCCGTAGCGGGCGAAGATGACCTCGCCCTGCTCGGTCAGCTTGAACCGACCGTCGACCGAGCCCGGGGGCTGCGCGAGCACCGCACGGTTCGCGGGACCGCCACCGCGGCCGAGCGCCCCGCCGCGCCCGTGGAAGAGGGTCAGCTGGATGTCGTTGTCCCGTGCCCACTGCGCGATGCGACGCTGCGCGTCGTCGAGCGCGAGCGTCGCCGAGAGCGGGCCGACGTCCTTCGACGAGTCGGAGTAGCCGAGCATGACCTCGACCCGTCGGCCGTTCTCCGCGAGGCGCTTGCGCACCTGCGGCAGCTCGAGCGCCTTCTCCAGGATGCCGACGCTCGCCTGCAGGTCCGCGAACGTCTCGAACAGCGGCACCGCGTCGATCACGGGCACGTTCTCCGCGCCCCCGTACGCGAGCTCGGCGAGCTCGTAGACCGCCGCCAGGTGCTCGGGCTTCTGCGTGAAGGACACGATGTAGCGGCGCGCCGCGTCCGGCCCGAACCGCTTCTGCACCGTGCCGATGGTCCGGAACGTGTCGAGCACCTCGACCGTGCGCGGCTCCAGGTCACCGTCGACGCCCTTGGCCGCGATGTCCGCCAGTGCGGCCTCGTGCACCTGGGAGTGTTGACGCAGCTCGAGCTCCGCCAGGTGGAAGCCGAACGTCTGCACCTGCCACAGCAGGCGCTGCAGGTCACCGAACGCCTGCCGGGTCGCGCCGGCGTCGACGAGCGAACGCTGCACGACGAGCAGGTCGGCCTCGAGCTCGCCCGAGGTGCCGTACGCCAGGTCGGCGTTGCGGCTGCGCGTGGCGGCGAGCCGCTCGGCCACGAACAGCAGCGCGCGGCGGTGCGGCTCGTTGGGCGACTCGGCCGCGACGCGGGACGCGATCGCCTCCGACAGCGAGCGCTCGCGCTGCCACAGCGCGTTGAGCTCCGACGAGGCGGGCGTGCCCGCGCCGTCGAGCGTGAGGCCGGCCGCCGTGCGGACCGCGGACCGCTCGAGCTCCAGCAGCGCCTGCTCCGAGGCGAGCTGTGCCGCGGCACGTGTGATCTCCGCCGTGACGTTCGGGTTGCCGTCGCGGTCGCCGCCGATCCACGAGCCCAGGCGCGCGAACGGGCGCACGACGGGCGGCGTGGTGCCCGCGTCACCGTCGAGGAGCCAGTCGTCGAGGCGCCGGTACACGGCGGGCAGCACGTCGGCCAGGGTCGACTCGAACACGCCGAGCACCGTGCGGACCTCGTCGAGCACGGTCGGCTTCGACTGACGCAGCGGCGCGGTGCGCCACAGCGTGTCGATCTCGGCGAGCAGACGCCGGTCGTTCTCGGCGAGCGACACCCCGCCGGTCGACAGCACGTCACGCTCGGCGACCAGCTCCGCGATCCGCCGGATCGAGCGGGACACCGCGCGGCGGCGCGCCTCCGTGGGGTGCGCCGTCAGGACCGGCCGGAACTCGACCTCGGCCAGGCGACGGCGTGCCTCCTGCTCGCCGACCTCGGTCGCGAGCTGCGCGACCGCGGACGGCAGGGAGTCGTCGGCCGTGAGGGTGTGCGGGTCCGCGTGGGCCTCGCGCTCCCGCAGGACGCGCACGCGGTGGTACTCCTCCGCCGTGTTGGCGAGGTGGAAGTAGCACGTGAACGCGCGGGCGACCTGCTCGGCACGTTCGAGCGTGAAGCCCGCGACGAGCTCCTCGGCTCGGGCGAGGGCGTCGCCCTCGGGCTCGTCGTGCGCGGCGATCGCGAGCTCGCGGAGCCGCTCGACGTCCACGAGGAGGCCGTCCCCCACCGACTCCCGCAGCACCCGGCCGAGGAACTCACCGAGGACGCGGACGTCGTTGCGCAGGGGTTCGGGGACCTCGTGACGGGCGGTGCCGCGGCGGTTCTCACGGGCGGGAAGTGGTGCTGTCACCCGGACAACATAGGCCACGGGTGTGCGGGCCGTGCCCGCGTTCCACGGCGTGAGCAGGGCCCCGGAACGGCCTCGGGCCCGGACCCACGAGGGGTCCGGGCCCGAGGCGCGACACGGGTCAGCCGAGCGACACGCCGGTCGCCGACGACGAGCGCGCCGGGACGATCTCACGCGTCACGGACCGCGCCTTGAGCACGTAGTCCGAGCCCGCGTAGCTGACGTAGACGTGACCGAGCGTGATCGCCTTGGACTTGAAGCCCCACTTGCCGCTCGAGTTCACGGTCGTCTTGCCGACGACCTTGAACGTGCTCGTGCCCTTCTTCTTGAAGTAGATCCGGATCTCCTTGCCCTTCATGTCGATGGCAGGAGACGGGTACCCGTAGACGTAGAAGCCCGAGGTGGTGTCGTAGCCGTTGAGGTCGAGCACCGGCGTGACGCGCAGCGCACCGCGCGCCTCGGCCGCGCCCTGGACCTTGCCGTCCACGCGCACGGCTGCGTTGATCTTGTACGGGCCGGACTTGTCGAGGCTCGAGCAGACGTAGCCGCGGACCTTGTTGCTGCCGTTCTTCAGCGGGTAGCTGACGAGCGAGCCGGTGATCGGGTCAGCGGTCCCCTGCTTCGCCGAGGACGTGAACTTGTACACCGTGCCCGACTTCAGACCGGAGACCGTGACCCACCAGAAGATGTCCTTGCAGCCGCTCGCGGGCTTCGTCGCGCTGAACGGCGAGATCTTCATGGTGACCGGGTAGGCCTGCGCCGTGTCCGCGTTCGCCGGCACCGCCGCGAACGCCGTCGTGAGCACGAGCGCCGCACCCGCGACCACCGCCGCCCACCGCTTGCGCCCGTTCGTCGCGACCGTGGTCCACCTGCTCATCCGCCTGCTCCTTCGTTCGTCGGGTCGTGCGGCCCTCCGCGCGCGGACGGCCGCGCCGGACACTACCCGGCATGTCGGGTTTTCGGGCGCGAAGTCCGGACAAACGACCCGGACGTGTGGCGCCCTCGACCCTCACGGACCAGGTGCTCGTCCCGCGCTCACCCGTTAGGCCCAGGCGGCTCAGCCCGTCCGCTCGCGCACCCACCACCGGTTCGCGAGCGCCCACGACCCCGCGCCCAGGCCCGTGAGCACCCCCAGCGAGATCGCGACCATCGTCGTCGCGGCCGTGACGACGGCCGTGATCCCCTGCCCGGCCGACTCCCCCAGCACCGACGTCACGCCGACGAGACCCAGCGCCCCGGGGACCAGGAGCCAGAACGCCGGCAGGAAGCTCACCATCGCGGGCGGACCGTCCGGGTGGCGGGCGACGACGAGCGCCACCGGCGTCATGGCGAGCGCGCCGACGAAGCCGGACACCTGCGAGCCGAGCAGCGCGCCGCCGACGAGCTGCCCCGCGTACGCGACGACGAGCACGAGCAGGATCCACGGCACCGCGCGCCGCCGCGCGCTGTGCCGGATCGTCACGCCCACCCCGTACACCACGACCCCGAGCCAGGCACCCGGCCAGCCGAGCGCCTGCTCCCCGCCCGGTGCGACCGCCGACGCCGGGATGCCGACGAGGTTCGCTCCCCCGACGATCCCGAGCGCGAGCAGCACGAGCGTCATGACGCCGGCCGCGAGCCGCGCCGCGCCCGCGATCATCTGCCGCGTCGCGAGATCGATCACCGACGTCGTGAGCAGCGCCCCCGGCAGGAACGTGATGAGCGGTGCCACGAGCGCGGGCAGCAGCGACACGTCGAGCCCCGTGCGCGACGCCGTGAAGACGACCGTCGACACGCCGAACGCCGACAGCAGCACGACGATCGACCGGTACGGTCCGGCCCGCGCACTGGTGAGCTTCTCGAACCCGACGACCGCCGCACCCAGCACCGCCGCGAGCGCCACGTCCGTGAGCGACCCGCCGAGCACGAGCGCGAGCCCCACCGCCGAGGTCACGTACCCCAGGGCCTGCTGCCACGCCGTGTACGGCGAGTCGCTCGCGAACGCCGCCGCGATCCGGCGCGAGCCCTCCGCCGGCCCGACCTCCCCCTCGCGCGCCAGGTCCGCGACCTCGAGCACCGCGTGCACCTGGTCGAGCCGCAGCGAGCGGTACCCCGCCGACACCGCGACCGTGCGCGTCTGCGCCGCGCGCGGCGTGGACAGCACCAGAGCGGTCGGCAGCGCGACGACCTCCACGTCCGGCAGCCCGTTCGCGTGCGCCACGTGCTCGAGCGCGTCCTGCACCTGCACCACCGGCGCGGTCGCGTCGATCATCGCCTCACCGAGCTGGAGGCAGAACCGCACCGTCTCGTCCGCCGTCGCCGGCTCCTCCGCGGGCCCCACCGGCGCCTCGTCGGGCGGTGTCGCCGCGAGCAGGTCGGCGACGTCCTCGTCGGCATCCGCGATGGCGGAGCCGCCGACGAGCAGCGTGGACGTCGGGACCCGCAGCGGGACCGTCACGGTCGTGCCCGGTGTCGCGGCGGACGCCGTCGCCGGGGCGGACGCCGTCGCCGGCGCGGTCGTCGGCCGCCGCGCACCCCCGCGACGCGTCGCCAGCAGGATCGCGGCGCTCGCCGCGACGAGGACCAGCAGGGCGAGCACGAGCATCCCGACCGGCAGCTCGCTCGTCGTGACCGTCGGTGGCGTCGTCCAGACCGACCCGGTGCTGGTCGGCGTCGGGGTGGCGACCTCGCTCGTCGTCGGCAGCGGCGCCGGAGATCCCGTACCCGCGGGCGACGGCGATGCGGACGGCGTCGGAACGGCGGTCGGCGGGGCCGTCGCCGGGGCCGTCGGCGGGGCGGTCGCGTCGGGCGCCGGGATCGGCAGGCTCGGCGTCGCCGCCGGTCCCGTCGGGACGGGCTCCTGGGTCGCGGGGACCGAGGTCGCAGCGGGCGTCGACGACTCGCCGGGCGTCGCCGCCGGGAGCGGGTCGACGTCCGCGACCCACCGCGCGCCGGGCATCGCGGGTCAGCGCGTGCGCTCGTCGAGCAGCCGCGCCAGGACCGTGAGGTGACTCAGCTCCACCTCGCGCGTCGCGGTCACCATCGTCGTCGGCTCGTGCTCCACCAGCGCGGCCAGCCGCGCGAACGCGTCCGCCTGCTCGCCCTGCGCGAGCTCCGCCTCGTAGCGACGGGCGAACTCGTCGAACGCCTCGGCACGATGGCCGTACCAGTGCCGCAGCTCCGTGCTCGGCGCGGCCAGCGGCAGCCACTCGTCGATCCGCGGGTCGTCCTTGCGCATCCCGCGCGGCCACAGCCGGTCCACGAGGACGCGACGGCTCCCGTCGCCCTCGTCGTACACCCGCCCGACCTGCACCATGCCCCACATCATGCACTTTCCTCCCGACCCGCACGCGCCGAGCGCCGGCCGACCGCGACGAGGCCGCCGGCCCGAGGTGCGGCACCTCACCGCTCGGTAGCATCCCGACGTGGGCGCAGCCGACGTCGGGATCCTCACTGGCCCGCCCGGGGCCGGGAAGTCCACGACGGCACGCGCGCTCGCCGCGTCGCACCCGCGTGCGGTGCACCTGCACACCGACGACGTCTGGCACTGGGTCGTCTCGGGGGCAGTCCCCCGTACCTGCCCGAGGCCGACGCGCAGAACCAGACGGTCCTGCGCGTCGTGGCCCAGGCAGCGTTCACGTATGCCGAGGGCGGCTACCTCACGGTCGTCGACGGCATCGTCGGGCCATGGATGCTCGCGCAGACCGCCTGCGCGGTGCACGCGGCAGTGGGCTCCGGCCGGTACGTCCTCGGCCCGAGCGACCACGCCGGACCACCAGGAGCCTGACCGGTCCTCGCGGCGCGAGGGCGGACCCCAGCGACCACCCGCTCGCACCACACCGGCGCCAGAGACGACGAGAGCGGGCCGTCGACGACGACCCGCTCTCGATCCGGTGGAGCTGAGGGGACTCGAACCCCTGACCCCCTGCATGCCATGCAGGTGCGCTACCAGCTGCGCCACAGCCCCGTGTTCTGTTGTCGGCCCCCGTGGGGACGCTCGGAGAGTCTAGGCCGATGACCGGCCCGGACGCCAATCCGCCCCCGTGCGACGCACGTCACGCGTCAGTCGGGGTCGCGGGTCGAGCCGCCCTCGTGCTCGTCGGTGCGGTCCGGGCCGGCGTTCCAGTCCGCGGAGGCGTCCGTCGGGCCGAGGTTGTAGCCGACGAGCCGCCACGCGGGCGCGACACCCGACGACGACGGCACGAGCTCCGCCCAGTGCGCGTTGTGCATCCCCGCGAGCGCGCGCCAGTCGGCGGGCAGACCCATGAGCTCGGCGACCGCGGAGCTGATCGCGGCACCGTGCGACACGATCACGAGGGTCTCCTCGCGCGTCATGCGCTGGGCGTGCTCGTCGATCGCCGCCGCCGTGCGCTGCGCGACCTCGAGGCGGGTCTCGGCGCCCACGCGCTCGGGTTCACCGCCGGCCCGCCACAGCGCGAACTCCTGCGGCCACCGCTCGGCGATCTCGGCGCCGCTCAGACCCTCCCACTCGCCGAACGCGCGTTCGCGCACGCGCTCGTCGGTCTCGACCTCGACGCCCGTCATGCGCGCGAGCGGGTCGGCGGTCTCACGGGCGCGGCCCAGGTCGGAGGACACGACGCGCGTCGGGGTGTGCCGCACGAGCATCGCGGCCGCCGCGGTGCGCGCCTGCCAGCGCCCGACGTCGTCGAGCGGGATGTCCACCTGGCCCTGGAGCCGGGCGGTGGCGTTGAACGCGGTGCGGCCGTGCCGCCAGAGCAGCAGGCGGCCGACGGTCACGAGTCCGCCTCGCTCCCGTCACCGCCCCGCGCGTCGGCGGGCAGCTCGATGAGCGGGCAGTCCTTCCACAGGCGCTCGAGCGCGTAGTACACGCGGTCCTCCGCGTGCTGCACGTGCACCACGACGTCGCCGAAGTCGATGAGCACCCAGCGCCCCTGCGCCTTGCCCTCGCGACGCACGGGCTTGGCGCCGAGCGCGAACAGCGACTCCTCGACCGCGTCGACGATCGCGCCGACCTGCCGCTCGTTGGTGCCCGACGCGATGAGGAACACGTCCGTCAGGACGAGCTGCTCGCTCACGTCGAGCGCGATGATCTCCTGCGCCTTGAGGTCGGACGCCGCGCGGGCGGCGGTGACGGCGAGCTCGACGGCACGTTCGGTGGCGGCCACTGGTCTCCTAGGTTCGGGTGGGTCAGGCGCTCGGCCCGGCCCGGGCGGCGGACACCGTGACCACGGTGCTGCCCGAGGCGGTCGCCTCGCCGCTCGCCTTCGTGTACAGCAGGACGATGAGGAAGCCGAGGACGAACGCCACGACGGCGAGCACGATGAGGTGCAGCCACGTGTAGGGGTGGCGCGGACGCTCGTCGTCCTCCTCCTCGTCGGGCTCGACGGCGTCGTGCTCGGTGCCGGGCACGGGTGCGAAGGGCCGGCCCGCGGCGGACTCGGACGGGGTGTCGTGGCCCCACGGCGTCGCCGCGGGCTCGGCCTGGGGCGCCGGGCCGGGCGCCACCGACGGCGTCGGCGTCCACCCCGTCGAGGCACCCGCGGGCGCCCAGCTCGAGCCGGGCGCCGCCGCGGGAGACGCGGCGGGGGCTGCGGCGGGTGCCGGGGCCGACGCGGCAGCGGCCGCACCGAGACCGGTCACGCCGAAGCCCGTCACCCCGAAGCCCGATGCCGGTGCCGACGGCCCGCCGGTGGGCGCCGGACCCGTCGGGGCAGGCTGCGTCGGGGCAGGGTGCGTCGGGGCAGGCTGCGTCGGGGCGGGCTGCGCGGGCGCCGAGCGCGCGGTCCGCGGCACCGAGCCGTCCGGGCGGGTCACCGGCGCCTGCGCGCCAGCGGTCGTCGGAGCCCACCCCGTGCCCTGCGCGGGCTGCGACCACGACGGCGCGGCCGCCGGCGCTGGACCGGCCGGCTGCTGCGGGACCGCCGGGGCGGGACGGGCGGACGGCTGGGCGGCGGGGGGCGCGTACGACGACGCGGGCGCCTCCGGGCGACCGCCCGTCCACGCGGACGTGCGCGCCGCGGGGACGACGGGCTGCGCCGGGGGGGCCTGCGCGCCACGCTGGGCTGCACCGGGCTGGGCACCGGGCTGGGCTGCGCCGGGCCGGGCTGCACCGGGCTGGCCCGACGTCCCCCACGCGGGACCGGGCGCCGGGGCCGGGGCGGGCGTCGCGGCGGGACGCGGCGCGCTCGGCGGGACGGCGACCGAGCGCGAGCTCGTCGGGTCGAGCATCGTGTCGCGCACGGACGACCGGCGGGGACGCTCCACGGGAGCGGGAGCCGACGGGCCCGCGGCGGGGCCTGCGGTGGGTGCGCCCGGAGCGGGCATCGGGGTGCCCACGGGTCGCGCGGACGGCTGAGGAGCAGCCGACGAGGCCGGCCGCGGCGCGGTGGGGCCGGTCGGCTGCTGGGGCGCCCACGCGGGGGCGGCCGCGGGCTGCGCGGACGGACGCTGGGCCGCGGGCTGCGCGGACGGACGCTGCGGCGTGGCGGGTGCCGCAGCGCCGCCGGACGCCGGGTACCCGCTCTGCGTGCCGGGCCAGCCGGGGGCGGTCGGGTGCTGCTGGACCGGGGCGTCGAACGACTCGCTCGCCGCCCGTCGGGCGCGACGCGACCCCGGTGCGGGCACCCCGTCCGGTCCCGTGGCGGACGCCTGCGGGGCCTCCGGGGTCACGGGCGTCCCGACGCTGGCGTCGTCGCTCCGGTGCAGGTCACGGCGCCGCGGCCGTGCTCCTGGTTCCGTCATGACAAACCTCGATACAGCTGGTGCTTCGCGATGTACTGGACCACCCCGTCGGGGACGAGGTACCAGACCGGCTGGCCGGCCCGTTCCCGGGCGCGCA
The DNA here is from genome assembly GCF_006538705.1 of Cellulomonas uda. Classification (GTDB taxonomy): domain Bacteria; phylum Actinomycetota; class Actinomycetes; order Actinomycetales; family Cellulomonadaceae; genus Cellulomonas; species Cellulomonas uda. The sequence continues at coordinate 16,601 of NZ_BJLP01000013.1, read as the reverse complement.
CGTCGGTCGAGGAGATCGCCAGGGCCGGGATCTCCATGACGTGCACCCGGTCCACCGGCAGTCCCTCGACCGAGAGCGTGTGCCCCGGGCGTGTGACGGCCACGAACTGCGCCATCGAGAACAGCTCCTGCGCATCCTTCCACGTCAGGATCTGGGCGACAGCGTCGGCACCGGTGATGAAGAACAACTCGGCATCCGGCCGAGCCGCCTTGAGGTCCCGCAGGGTGTCCACGGTGAACGTCACACCGCCGCGGTCGATGTCCACCCGGCTGACCGTGAACCGCGGGTTGGAGGCCGTCGCGATCACGGTCATCAGGTAGCGGTGCTCCGCGGGCGTGACGTCCTGGTCCTGCTTGAACGACGGCGTGCCCGTCGGGACGAAGACGACCTCGTCGAGGCCGAACCTCGCGGCGACCTCGCTCGCCGCGACCAGGTGGCCGTGGTGGACGGGGTCGAACGTCCCGCCCATCACCCCCAGTCGCGTCACCGGGCGGTCGTGCACGCGATCAGTGACGCGTGCCGACGAGACGGAAGGCGTAGGTGAACAGCAGCGCTGCGACGAGGCCCACGAACGCACCGATGCCGAACACGACGGGCGGGAAGGGCAGCTCGTTCGTCTTCTCGGCAGCTTCCCCAGCGGCGGCGATCAAGGCGGCGTGCACGGCAGTCCTCCGGTGCTCGAGTGGTGGTGCTCTGACCATCGCCCCCCTCCCGGGGGACGAGCGTTGACGATTGTCGCACGTCCTGCTCGGCGAGCGGAGGCCCGCACGCCCCGTGAGACCCCGTCCGCCGGGGTCCGGACGGGATACCTCCGGCCTCAGGAGGTCGGGCGGCGGCGCAAGAGGACGAGGTCGTCGCGGTGTACGAGCTCGCGGTCGTAGCCCGCACCGAGCTCGCGGCGCAGGTCGCGCGTCGAGCGTCCCAGCAGGCTCGGCACCTCGTCCGCGCCGAACGCCACGAGCCCGCGTCCGACGACGCGACCGTCGGGTGCGACGAGCTCGACGGGGTCCCCCGCCTCGAAGTCGCCCTCGACGGCGGTGACGCCCGCGGGCAGCAGCGACGTGCGTCGCTCGACGACCGCCTTGACCGCACCCTCGTCGAGGACGAGGCGCCCACGGACGCGCGCGGCGTGCGCGAGCCACAGGAGGCGGATCGACGTGCGCCGTCCGGTCGCCGCGAACCACGTGCCGACGTCGTCGCCCGCGAGCGCCTGCGCGGCCTGCGCGGCCGAGGTCAGCACCACGGGGATGCCGGACGCGGTCGCGATCGCGACCGACTCGAGCTTGGTCACCATCCCGCCCGTGCCGACCGCCGACCCGCGCCGCGAGACGTCGATCCCCTCGAGGTCGCGCGGGGTGTCGACGCGCGAGATCCGCCGCGCGCCCGGCGCGGACGGCGCCGCGGTGTACAGGGCGTCCACGTCGGTCAGCAGCACGAGCGCGTCGGCGTGCACGAGGTGCGAGACGAGCGCCGCGAGGCGGTCGTTGTCACCGAACCGGATCTCGTCGGTCGCGACCGCGTCGTTCTCGTTGATGACGGGGACGACGCCCAGGTCCAGCAGGCGGGTGAGCGCGCGGTGCGCGTTGCGGTAGTGCACCCGCCGCACGGTGTCGTCGGCGGTGAGCAGCACCTGCCCGACGCGCAGCCCGAGGTCCGCGAACGCCTTGGTGTAGTGCGCCACCAGCAGCCCCTGCCCCACCGAGGCGGCCGCCTGCTGCGTCGCGAGGTCCCGCGGGCGTGCCGCGAGGCCGAGCGGACCGATGGCCGCGGCGATGGCGCCCGACGAGACGAGCACGACCTGCCCGCCCTCGGCACGGCGCTTCGCGAGCACGTCGACGAGGGCGCGCAGCCGCGCCGGGTCGAGGCGCCCGTCCGGGCTCGTCAGGGACGACGACCCGACCTTGACGACGATCCGCGAGGCCGTGGCGATCTCGGCACGGTCGTGCAACGGGGCGGCGGTCACCTGGGCATTCTCCCGGTCAGTCGGCGTCCGGGTCGGTCCACACGCCGTGCTCGCGCTCGGAGCGCAGCTCGGCGCGGGCGGCGGCCTTGGCGTCCATCCGGTCCTTGAACTCGGCGCGCTTCTCGCCGCGCGTCGGACGGGAGTGGTCCTCGAGCCGCAGGTCCGTCCCGCGCGCACCGAGCAGCTCGGCGCCGGTGACGAGAGTGGGCTCCCAGTCGAACACGACGGAGTTCGTCTCGGGCCCGATGCGCACCTCGTCGCCCGCGACGGCGCCGGCGGCGAACAGCCGCTCCTCGACGCCGAGGCGCGCGAGGCGGTCCGCGAGGTACCCGACGGCCTCGTCGTTGTTGAAGTCCGTCTGACGCACCCAGCGCTCGGGCTTCTCGCCCCGCACCTGGAACCACACCTCACCGCCGGCCTCGCGCCGGGTGACCGTGAAGCCCGCCTCGTCGACGGCACGCGGTCGCAGCACGACGCGCGTCGCCTCGGGCGCGGGCGCCTCGCGACGCGCGGTCTCGACGATCTGCGCGAGGGCGAACGTGAGCGGACGCAGGCCCTCGTGGCTGGCCGTCGAGACCTCGAACACCCGCAGGCCGCGCGCCTCGAGCTCGGGACGGACCAGCTCGGCGAGCTCACGCGCCTCGGGCACGTCGATCTTGTTGAGCACGACGACGTGCGGACGCTGGGTGAGCGGCACGCCACCACCCTCGATCTCCAGGTCCCCCGCGTACGCCGCGAGCTCGGCCTCGATGACGTCGAGGTCGCTCAGCGGGTCGCGGCCGGGCTCCAGCGTGGCGCAGTCGAGCACGTGCACGAGCACGGCGCACCGCTCGACGTGCCGCAGGAACTCCAGCCCGAGCCCACGCCCCTCGGACGCGCCCGGGATCAGCCCCGGCACGTCCGCGACGGTGTAGCGCGCGTCGCCCGCCTGCACCACGCCGAGGTTCGGCACGAGGGTGGTGAACGGGTAGTCCGCGATCTTCGGGCGTGCCGCGGAGATCGCGGCGACGAGGCTCGACTTGCCCGCCGACGGGTACCCGACGAGCGCGACGTCGGCGATCGTCTTGAGCTCGAGCACGACGTCCGCGCTCTCGCCGGGCTCGCCGAGCAGCGCGAAGCCGGGTGCCTTGCGGCGCGGCGACGCGAGCGCCGCGTTGCCGAGCCCACCACGCCCGCCGGACGCGACGACGTACTCCGCGCCGACCCCCACGAGGTCGGCGACCACGTCGCCGTCCGGGGTCTTGACGACCGTGCCGTCCGGGACGCCGAGGACGAGGTCCTCCCCCGTCGCACCCGACCGGTGGTCACCCATGCCCTGCGTGCCGGACGAGGCCCGCCGGTGCGGCAGGTGGTGGAACTCGAGCAGCGTGGTGACCTGGGGGTCGACCCGCAGGATCACCGAGCCGCCGTTGCCGCCGTTCCCGCCGTCGGGGCCGGCGAGCGGCTTGAACTTCTCACGGTGGATGGACGCGCAGCCGTGCCCGCCGTCACCACCGGTCGCGTGCAGCACCACGCGGTCGACGAACGTCGCCACGGCGGACCTCCTGGGATAGCGGGACTTCGATGGTCGAACGACGAAGGGGCGCACCGAGACGGTGCGCCCCTTCGTGACGAGTCGTGGAGAGGACTCAGGCCTCGGCAGCCACGATGTCGACGACCTTGCGGCCGCGGCGCGTGCCGAACTGCACCGCACCGGCGGCCAGCGCGAACAGCGTGTCGTCGCCACCGCGACCCACGTTGTTGCCGGGGTGGAAGTGGGTGCCGCGCTGGCGGACGATGATCTCGCCGGCCTTGACGACCTGGCCACCGAAGCGCTTCACGCCCAGGCGCTGGGCGTTCGAGTCGCGACCGTTGCGCGAGGAGCTCGCGCCCTTCTTGTGTGCCATGACGAACCTGCTCTCGGGTTGCTCAGAACTGTCGCTGCAGCCGCGGCGTGCCGCGGCGCGAGATCACTTGATGCCGGTGACCTTCAGGCGCGTGAGGGCCTGACGGTGGCCCTGGCGCTTGCGGTAGCCGGTCTTGTTCTTGTACTTGAGGATGTCGATCTTCGGGCCCTTCTCGTCCCGGACGACCTCCGCCGTGACCTTGACCTTCGCGAGCGCGCCCGCGTCGGTGGTCACCTTCTCGCCGTCGACGAGCAGGAGTGCCGGCAGCTCGACCGTCGAACCCGCCTCGGCGGCGAGACGGTCGACGACGACGACGTCGCCGACGGCGACCTTCTCCTGGCGGCCGCCGGCCTTCACGATCGCGTACACCACGTTGCTGCTCATCTCTGCTCGTCGAACTGCTCGGTCCAGGGTGTCAGGTGCCAGCCTGCGCCCGCGCGCGTCCCGCAGCGTCCGGGAGGCCCGGTCCGGTGGGGAGTCGCGTCCGCGTCGACCTCGTCGGTCAATCGGCGGCACACATGACCAGCGCGCACACGGCGCACCGTCGATCTAGGTTACGGACCCTGCGCCGCAGGGTCAAACCACGCGGCGCACGTCACACGCGCCGCGCGGTGGTCAACGCGTCGCACCGTCGTCCGGCGCCTCGTCGGCGTCGAACGTCACGAAGACCGACGGGTCGACGGGGGTCAGCTCCAGGTGCTCCGCGGAGGCCGGCTCCTTGCGCAGCGAGGACAGCTCGGCGAGCACGTCGAGCTCGGGGCCGGCGCCCTTCTCGGGGTCGGCCGGGGCCTCGACGACGACCGTCGTCGCGACCTCGTGCGCCGCGGCCTCGGGCTCGGGCTCGGACGCGACGGGCTCAGGTGCGACAGCCTCGGGTGCGTCCGGCTGAGGTGCGACCTGCTCGGGCGCGACCTCGTCGTGGTGCTCGTGGTCGTGCTCGTGCGCGTGCGCGGCGGCGGCGGCGATGGTCGCGAGCGTCGCCTTCACGGCCGAGCGCTCCTGCGGGAGCACGGGTACGCCCGTGTGCGCCGCGGCAGGGGCCGCCTCCTTGGTCCCGCCGCGCTTGCGCCGCGCGCGCTTGGGCTCGTCGGCCGCGGCCGGCGCGGGCGCCCCCGCGTCGGGACGCGGGTTCTTCTCGACGGGCTGGTCGTGCACGATGAAGCCGCGCCCGTGGCAGTGCTCGCACGTCTCGGAGAACGCCTCGACGAGGCCCTGGCCGACGCGCTTGCGGGTCATCTGCACGAGGCCCAGCGACGTCACCTCGGCCACCTGGTGCTTGGTGCGGTCCCGGCCCAGGCACTCCACGAGCCGGCGCAGCACCAGGTCGCGGTTCGACTCGAGCACCATGTCGATGAAGTCGATGACGATGATGCCGCCGATGTCGCGCAGCCTCAGCTGGCGGACGATCTCCTCGGCCGCCTCGAGGTTGTTGCGCGTGACGGTCTCCTCGAGCGTGCCGCCCGAGCCGGTGAACTTCCCGGTGTTGACGTCGACGACCGTCATCGCCTCGGTGCGGTCGATCACGAGCGAGCCGCCCGACGGCAGCCAGACCTTGCGGTCCATGCCCTTGGTGAGCTGCTCGTCGATGCGGTGCGCCGCGAACACGTCCCCCGTCCCGGTGTACTTCGACACCTTCTGGGCGAGGTCCGGCGCGAGCTCGTCGATGTACGACGAGATGGTCGACCAGGCGTCGCCGCCCTGGACGACGAGCGAGGAGAAGTCGTCGTTGAAGATGTCGCGGACCACGCGGATCGCCATGTCCGGCTCGCCCTGCAGGAGCGCGGGCGCGGACGCGGTCTTCGACTTCTTCTCGATCGCCTCCCACTGCGCCTGCAGGCGCGCGATGTCGGCGCGCAGCTCGTCCTCGCTGGCACCCTCGGCGGCGGTACGCACGATCACGCCCGCGGAGTCGGGGACGACCTCGCGCAGGATCTTCTTGAGACGGTTGCGCTCGGTGTCGGGCAACTTGCGGCTGATGCCGGTCATGCCACCACCGGGCACGTACACCAGGTACCGGCCCGCGAGCGTGACCTGCGAGGTCAGCCGCGCGCCCTTGTGGCCGATCGGGTCCTTGGTGACCTGCACCAGCACCGAGTCGCCGGACTTCAGCGCCTGCTCGATCCGGCGCGGCTGGCCCTCGAGCCCGGCCGCGTCCCAGTTCACCTCGCCCGCGTACAGCACCGCGTTGCGGCCCTTGCCGACGTCGACGAACGCCGCCTCCATGCTCGGCAGCACGTTCTGCACGCGGCCCAGGTACACGTTGCCGACCATCGAGGCCTGCGCCTGGTTCGAGACGTAGTGCTCGACGAGCACGCCGTCCTCGAGCACGGCGATCTGCGTGCGACCGTCCTTCTCCCGCACGATCATCGACCGCTCGACCGACTCACGGCGCGCGAGGAACTCGGCCTCGGTGATGATCTGGCGGCGGCGGCCCGCGTCGCGGCCCTCGCGGCGGCGCTGACGCTTGGCCTCCAGGCGGGTCGAGCCGCGCAGCGCGGTGACCTCGTCACCGCGGCGACGCGGCTCCGCAGCGCTCTCGCCCTCGCCCGAGCGCGAACCGCGCCGACGACGGCGCCGACGACGGCTCGAGCCGCCGTCGCCCTGCTCGTCGTCGCCCTCGTCGCTCTCGGGCTCGTCGTCGCCCGACGCGGCGTCACCGGGCGTCTCGGTGCCCTCGTCGTCACGCTCGGCCGAGTCGGTCCGGCGGCGGCCACGGCCACCGCGACGACGACGACGGCGCTGGGCCGCCGACCCCTCCGCGCCGTCGTCCTCGGCCTCGTCGGTGCTGCCGCCCGAGTTGCTGCCCGAGTCGGTGTCCGGGGTCGCGTCCGCCAGCTCCCGGATGGCGGCGTCGGCCGTGAGGTCGCCGCCGGCGCCCGCCAGGTCGTCGCCGGGAACCGTCTCGGCGACGGTCTCGTCGGCCGCAGCCTTGTCCTGCGTGTCGTCGGTGCGCGCACCACGGCCCCGACGGCCGCGACGACGGCTCGAACGCTCGCCGCCCTGCGCCTCGCCGCCGGCCTCGACCGGCGCGCCCTCGGTGGGTCCGGCGGCGTCGGCCTTCTCCCCGGGGACGTCCTCGGCGGTGTGGCGGGCGGCCTGCGAGATCTCCTCGGGCGAGCCCGTGCTGGACGTCGCCCGGCGACGGCGCGGGCGCGACGTCGTGAGGTCCGGTGCCTGGAACAGCAGTGCCGTGGTGGCCAGCCGCGGCGCCAGGGGTGCGGCGACCTCGCTCGCAGGCTCGGTCGCGGCCCGGTCGGCGGGCGCGGGGGTCACGTCCTGCGCGACCGCGGCGTCCTCGTCCTCCTCCTCGACGACCTCGGGCGCCTCCTCGACCACGGGCTCCGGGGCGGTGGTGGCGCGGCGCGCGCGACGACGGGCCGGCTTCTCGGGGGCCTTCTCGGGGGCCTTCTCGGCGGCCTGAGGGGCGGACGCGTCGTCCGCGGTGGGCGTCTGCTCGTCGGTGCCCTCGAGCGCCTCGGGAGCGAGCGCCTCGGACGCGGGCGTCGCGACCGGACGCGTCGCCGCACGTCGGCGACGCGCGGGCCGGGCCGGCGCCTCGGCGTCGGCAGGCTGCGTGTCCGGCGACTCAGCGTCCGGCGACTGAGGGTCGGGCGACTGAGCGTCCGGCCACGGAGCCTCGGACGACACGGTGTCCGACGGCTCGGCGGCCGACTCGGGCGCCGCGTCGGGGGCGGGCGCCTCGGCGGCCTTAGCGCCGGCCTTCGCCGCGCGGGGTGCGCGGGTGCGGCGCGCCTTGGCGGGCTTCTCCGCCGCGGGCGTCTCGGCCGCGGCGACCTCGGGCGCGGCGACCTCGGGCGCCGTGACCTCGGGAGCAGCGATGTCGACGGGCGGGGCCTCGACGGGAGGCGTCTCCCCCGCGGCGGCCTCGGCCGCCACCGCCTCGGGCGGGGCCGCGGGGCGCGATGCGCGACGACGACGCGGGCGCGTGGTCGTCGGCTCACCCCCGTCCACGCTCGGTGCTGCTGCTGCGTCGAGCTCGGGGGTGTTCTGGTCGGTCACGCGAAGCGCTCCTGGGTACCGCGAACCACCCTCCACACGTGTGGCGGTCCTCGGTCGGTCGGTCGTCGCCCACGCGGCGCGTGGCGGCGGAAGTCGGTGGTCGCGGCCGCACACCGGGCCGGCGCGCACCATCGCCTGCCTCGTCCGTCCGGGCCGGGTGGCCTCTCGACGGTGCAGCGGCGGCTGGCGCGCGCAGCGCACTGGGTGCGAGCTCACGGGTCCGCCTCGCGGTGTGGGCGCTCGTCGGACCGCGGTCAGTATCGCACAGCACGGCCGCCGGGGCGCGTCCCGGCGCCCCGGCGGTTCACGACACGACGTCAGGTCCCGGGACCTTGGTCCCGGGACCGTCGACAGCGCCGTCCTAGCGTTTCGCCCAGGTGGGTTCACGCCCGATCCCACGCCGCCCGCACGCCTTCCGGAGAACACGTGGACGCCCTCGACCTGGCCCGCTGGCAGTTCGGCATCACGACCGTCTACCACTTCATCTTCGTGCCGCTGACGATCGGCCTGTCGCCGCTCGTCGCGATCATGCAGACGATCTGGTACCGCACGGGCAACGAGCGCTGGCTGCGACTGACCAAGTTCTTCGGCAAGCTCCTGCTGATCAACTTCGCGATCGGCGTCGCCACCGGCATCGTGCAGGAGTTCCAGTTCGGCATGGCGTGGAGCGAGTACTCGCGTTTCGTCGGTGACGTGTTCGGGGCGCCGCTCGCCATGGAGGCGCTCGCCGCGTTCTTCGTCGAGTCGACGTTCCTCGGGCTGTGGATCTTCGGCTGGGACAAGCTGCCCAAGAAGATCCACCTCGCGTGCATCTGGGCGGTCGCGATCGCGACGAACCTGTCGGCGTACTTCATCCTCGCGGCCAACTCGTGGATGCAGCACCCCGTGGGCATCACGTACAACTTCGAGACCGGTCGCGCCGAGATGAACGACATCGGCGCGGTGCTCACGAACCCGACGGTGCTCGCCGCGTTCCCGCACACGATCACCGCCGCGCTCCTGACCGCGGGCACGTTCGTCGCCGGCATCGCCGCCTGGTGGATGGTGAAGAAGGTCCGCTCGGGCGACGCCGCCACGGCGCGTGACGTGTACCGACCGGCCGTGATCCTCGGGCTCGTCGCGATGCTCGTCGGCGGCGCGGGCGTCGCGATCTCGGGCGACGCGCAGGCCAAGCTGATGTTCGACCAGCAGCCGGCGAAGATGGCGGCCGCCGAGGGCCTGTGCGAGTCGGTGGACGGCGCGTCGTTCTCGATCCTCGCGATCGGCGACCTCACCAACGACTGCGCGGGCGTCAAGCACCTCATCGAGATCCCGGGCCTGACCTCGTTCCTCGCGACCGGCGACTTCGACTCCCGGGTCCGTGGCGTCGACGAGCTGCAGGACTACTACGCGCAGTGGATCCGCGACTGGGAGGAGGCCAACGGCGTCGCCCCCACGTTCGACGACGACACGCGCTTCTACCCGAACCTCGCGATCACCTACTGGTCGTTCCGCCTCATGATCGGCTTCGGCGTCGGTTCGGCGGCCCTGTCCCTGGCCGCCCTGTGGCTGCTGCGCAAGAAGGGCGCGGTCACGGACAAGCCGTGGTTCGGCACGCTGGGCATCGCCGCGATCGCCACGCCGTTCCTGGCCTCGTCGTTCGGCTGGATCTTCACCGAGATGGGCCGGCAGCCGTGGGTGGTCGCCCCGAACCCGAACTCCTCGGGCGTCGACGGCGTGTGGCTGCTGACCGCGCGGGGCGTCTCGGTCGTCACGAGCCCCACGACGATCTGGATCTCGCTGATCGGCTTCACGCTCCTGTACGGCGTGCTCGCCGTGCTCTGGTACCGCCTCATGCACCGCTACGCGGTCGAGGGCGTCGCCGCCAGCGAGAAGGACCCGAGCCCCGAGGCGCGCGCCGCCGCCGGGGGCGACGGCTCCGACGACGACTCGACCCTGTCCTTCGCCTACTGAGCCGCGAGACGGAGACATCACCATGGAGCTCACGACCGTCTGGTTCGTCCTCATCGCGGTCCTGTGGACCGGCTACCTCGTGCTCGAGGGGTTCGACTTCGGTGTCGGCATGCTGCTCGGCCTCCTGCCCAAGAAGGGCGACAAGGAGCGCGAGCGACGCGTCATGATCAACACGATCGGCCCGGTGTGGGACGGCAACGAGGTATGGCTGCTCACCGCGGGCGGAGCGACGTTCGCGGCGTTCCCCGAGTGGTACGCGACGCTGTTCAGCGGGTTCTACCTGCCGCTGTTCCTCATCCTCGTCGCGCTCATCGTGCGCGTCGTGGCGTTCGAGTGGCGCGGCAAGATCGACGACGACCGCTGGCGCGCCTGGGCCGACCGCGCGCTGATCTTCGGCTCGTGGCTGCCGTCCGTCCTGTGGGGCGTGGCGTTCGCGAACATCGGGCGCGGCGTCGAGCTCGACGCCGACCACCAGTACGTGGGCGGGTTCTTCGCGCTGCTCAACCCGTTCGCGCTGCTCGGCGGCGTGGTGACCGCCCTGATCTTCCTGACGCACGGCGCGGTGTTCCTGGCGCTGAAGTCCGACGGCGACATCCGCACGCGGGCCGGCGTCTTCGCCGCGCGCTCGTCGGTCGCGACGCTCGTCGCGGCGGGCGTGTGGGCCGTGTGGCTGCAGCTGTCCTACTCCGACGAGGGCTGGACGTGGGCCGCGGTCGCCGTCGCCGCCGTCGCGCTCGTCCTCCTGGTGCTCGCGACCCGCGCGCGCCGCGAGGGCCGGGCGTTCGTCGCGTCCGCCGTCGCGATCGTCGCCGCCGTGGTGCTGATCTTCGGCTCGCTCTTCCCGGACGTCATGCCCGCGTTCGACCCGGCGAACTCGCTCACGGTCGAGAACGCGTCGTCGACGAGCTACACGCTCACGGTGATGACGTGGGTCGCGGTGATCCTCACCCCGCTCGTCCTGCTCTACCAGGGCTGGACGTACTGGGTGTTCCGCAAGCGTCTGACGACCGAGCACCTCCCCGCGCCCGCGGGCCTGCGCTTCGAGCGTCCGGTCGAGGCGCACGCCGGTCCGACGGACTCCGCGGGATCGGGCACGATCGAGGGGTGAGACCGCTCGACCCGCGCCTGCTGCGCCACGCCCGCGCAGCGCGGTGGTACGTCGCCCTGACCGTCGCGCTCGGCCTCGTGACCGCCGTCCTGGTCGTCGCGCAGGCACTCCTGCTGGCGCACGCGCTCGGGCGGGCCGTGTCCGACGGCGTGGACCTCGGGGCGGGCGCGTGGGACGCGCTCGCCCCGCTCGTCGGCTGGCTCGTGCTCGTCGTCGCCCTGCGCGTGCTCGTCACCGTGGTGCAGGAGCGGTACGCGCACCGGGCCGCGGCGCGCGCGGTGGCCGAGCTGCGCGAGCGCGTCGTCGCGCACGCCACCGCGCTGGGCCCGCGACGGCTCGGCGACGGCCGCGCACCCGAGGTCGTCGCTCTCGCGACGCGCGGGCTCGACGACCTCGAGCCGTACTTCGTGCGCTACCTGCCGCAGCTCGTGCTCGCGGCGACGGTCACACCCGCGACGCTGCTCGTGGTGCTCGGGCTGGAGTGGGTGTCCGCGGCGATCCTCGCCGCCGTGCTCCCCCTCGTCCCGCTGTTCATGTGGCTCGTGGGCGTGCTGACGCAGGGCCGCTCGCAGCGGGGCCTCGCGGCCATGCAGCGGCTCTCGGCGCAGGTCCTCGACCTCGTCGCGGGGCTGTCGACGCTGCGGGCGCTCGGGCGCGAGCGCGGCCCGGGCGCGCGCGTCCAGGCACTCGGCGACGCGCACCGGCGGGCGACGATGGGCACGCTGCGGATCGCGTTCCTGTCGGGCATGGTGCTCGAGCTGCTGGCGACGTTGTCGGTCGCGCTCGTCGCGGTCGGCGTCGGGCTGCGGCTCGTGCACGGCCACCTCGACCTGGTGACCGGCCTCGCGGTGCTCGTCCTCGCGCCCGAGGTGCTCGCCCCGCTGCGGGCCGTGGGTGCGCAGTTCCACGCCTCGACCGACGGCGTCGCCGCCGCCGAGGCCGCGTTCGCGCTGCTCGAGGAGCCGCTGCCCGTCGCCGCGGCCGCCACCGGGCCGGCGCCCGACCTGAGCCGCACCGCCGTGCGGCTCGAGCACGTCACCGTACGCACGGCCCGCGGCGCCACGCCCGACGACCTGAGCGTCGTCCTGACCCCCGGCCGGGTGACCGCGCTCGCCGGGCCGTCCGGGTCGGGCAAGTCCACCGCCGTCGAGGTGCTGCTCGGCCTCCTGACGCCCGACGAGGGCCGCGTGGTCCTCGGCGAGGACGCGGTCGTCGTCGCCGCCGACGCCCCGAGCACGGTCGACCTCGCCGACTTCCGGCGGCAGGTCTCGTGGCTGCCCCAGCGTCCCGTGCTGGAGCCGGGCACGCTCGCGCAGGTCGTGGGCGGCGACGACGAGCAGCGCGCCGCCGCCGCAGCCGTGACGGGGCTCGACGTCGTGGTCGACGAGCTCCCCGAGGGCTGGGCGACCCGCGTCGGCCGGGGCGGGCACGGCCTGTCCGTCGGTCAGGCGCAGCGTGCGGCGCTCACGCGCGCGCTCGTCGTGGCGGCACCGCTCGTCGTGCTCGACGAGCCCACCGCGCACCTCGACGACGCGAGCGAGCGCGGGGTGCTCCGCACCGTCGCGGCGCTGCGCGACGCCGGACGCACCGTGCTGCTCGTCGCGCACCGGCCCGCGCTCCTCGCGTGCGCGGACGACGTCGTGGTGCTCGCGGGCGAGCGGGTGACGCCGTGACGACGACCCGCCCCACGGCCCCGCGCGTGGTGGAGCTGCGCGACTCCCCCGCGCGCGGCACGCTGCGCCGTGCCGTCGCGCTGCTCGAGGTCGACCGCCGACGGTTCGCGTTCGCGGTCCTGCTCGGCACGCTCGCGCTCGGCTGCGCGGTCGCGCTCGCCGCCGTCTCCGCGTGGCTCATCGCCCGCGCCTCCCAGATGCCGCCCGTGCTGACCCTGTCGGTCGCGACGGTCGGTGTGCGTGCGTTCGGCGTCGGGCGCGGCGTGCTGCGGTACGTGGAGCGGCTCGTCTCGCACGACCTGGCGCTGTCCGGCATGAGCCGGCTGCGGACCTCGCTCTACGAACGGCTCGCGTCCGGGCAGCCGGGCGCGGTGCTCGCCGTGCGACGCGGCGACCTGCTCGCCCGGGTCGGGGCGGACGTCGACGACGTCGGCGACCTCGTCGTGCGCGGCCTGCTGCCCGCCGCGGTCGCGGCGACCCTCGGCGTCGCGACCACCGCGGCCATGACGATGATCTGGCCCCCCGCCGGCCTCGCGCTCGGCGCCTGCCTGGTGCTCGCGGGGGTGGTCGCACCGTGGCTCGCCGACCGCGGCGCCCGCACGTCGGAACGGCTCGGCACCCGGGCCCGCGCCGACGTCACCGCCGAGGCCCTCGCGCTGCTCGACGACGCCGGGCCGCTCACCGTCGCGGGTCGTGTCCCGCAGCGCCTCGCCGCGCTGCGGGAGGCCGACGCCCGCGCGCGTGCCGCGGTGGACGCGGGTGCCGGCCCCTCCGCCCTGGCGGCCGGGCTCGGCCAGCTCGCCACGGGGCTGGCGGTGCTCGCGGCCCTCGTCACCGGCATCCCGGCGGTCGGCGACGGCCGGCTCGCCCCGGTGCTCCTCGCGGTCGTCGTGCTGACCCCGCTCGCCGCGTTCGAGGCGACGTCGGTCCTCCCCCAGGCCGCGGTGCAGGTGCACCGGTCGCGCGCGGCGGCCGCGCGCATCCTCGCGCTGCTCGACGCGGCCGGCACCGCACCGGACGGCACCGCGCCGGACGGCACCGCGTCGGCCGAGACCGCACCGGCCGACACCGCGCAGGCCGCCGGCACGCGCGCGACGCGTCTGGCCGCACGCGACCTCGTCGTCGGCTGGCCGGGCGGACCCGACCTGCTGTCCCTGGACCTCGACCTGCGCGTCGGGCGCCTCGTCGCCGTCGTCGGTCCCTCCGGGACGGGCAAGACGACGCTCCTGCTCACGCTCGCCGGCCTGCTCGCACCGCACGCCGGCGACGTGGACGTGGACGGTTCGACCTCCGGCGGTGGCACGGCGCCGGTGCCGGGCCGCTCGACGTCCCTCACCGCCGAGGACGCCCACGTGTTCGGCACGACGCTGCTGGAGAACCTGCGCGTCGCGCGCGGCGACGTGACACCCGACGAGGCGAGCGCGGCGCTGGCCGCCGTCGGGCTCGGAACCTGGCTCGCGGACCTGCCGGACGGCCTCGCCACACCGCTCGGCCCGGACGGTCGCACCCTGTCCGGCGGCGAGCGCCGCCGCCTGCTGCTCGCGCGCGCGCTGCTGACCAGCACGCCGTTCCTCCTGCTCGACGAGCCGACGGAGCACCTCGACGGTGCGGGGGCCGACGACGTGCTGCACGTCCTGCGCGCGCAGCACGACCGGGGCGTGCTCGTCGTGACGCACCGCCTGACCGGGCTGGAGGTCGCGGACGAGGTGATCCGCATCGCGGACGGCCGGGTCGCGGCGCGCGGTACGCATGCGCACCTGCTCGCGCACGACGACGGCTACCGTGAGGCCGTGCAGCACGAGCTCCAGGACCAGCGATGAGCGACGACAACCCGGGCCCGGCCCACCGCCGCGGCGGCCGCGGCGAGGACGGCCTGGTACCGGTCGCCGGACAGCCGTTCACCGGCGGCGTCATGTCCGACTCGCAGGCTCCGCCCGTCCCGCTCACCGGCGACGCGCTCACCGACCTGCTCGACGCGATCCTCGCGGTCGCCTCCGAGCTCGAGCTGCCCGCGGTCCTCAACCGGTTCGTGCAGGTCAGCGCGGAGCTCACGGGAGCCCGGTACGGCGCGATCAACGTGCTCGACGACAACGGCGCCTCCACCACGTTCGTCTACACGGGCGTGCCCACGGCGATCGCCCGGATGATGCGGCACGCCCCGCACGCGCGCGGCGTCCTCGGCCAGATCCCGGTCCTGGGCGCGCTGCGCCTCGACGACCTCACCGACCACCCCGCGTTCCAGGGCTGGCCCGCCAACCACCCGCCGATGGGCTCCTTCCTCGGCGCGTCCGTCCGGCTGGGTGACCACGTGTTCGGCCAGCTGTACCTGTCCGAGAAGCCGGGCGGGTTCACGGAGTCCGACGAGCAGACCGTGATCGCGCTCGCCGCCGCGACCGGCGTCGCGGTCGCGAACGCCCAGCTCTACGCCGAGTCCGGCCGCCGCGAGCACTGGCTGCGCGCGGGCCAGGAGATCACGACGATGCTGCTCGAGGGCATCGACGAGGAGGACGCACTCGCGCACATCGCCGCCACGGCGCGCGCCGTCGCCGGGGCGGACACGGCCGCGCTCGCGCTGCCCGGTGTCGGGGGCCGGCTCATGATCGAGCTCGCCGACGGGCACGACGCCGACCGCCTGGTCGGCGTGCAGATGCCCGAGCACGGGCGTGCCTGGACCGTCATGACCGAGGGTCGGGGTCTGCTGACGCCCTCGCTGTCCGCGTCACGCAACGTCAAGGTCGAGCAGATGCGCGCGTTCGGCCCCGCGATGTTCGCGCCGCTGCAGACCTCGGGCCGCGGGGTCGGGGTGCTGATCCTGCTGCGGCGCGTCGGGTCGCTGCCGTTCGAGGAGAGCGATCTCGCCACCGCCGAGTCGTTCGCCTCCCAGGCCGCCCTCGCGTTCGTCCTCGCCGAGGCGCGGCACGCGCAGGACATCGCCGCACTGCTCGACGAGCGTGAGCGCATCGCCCGTGACCTGCACGACATGGCGATCCAGCAGCTCTTCGCGACCGGCATGCAGCTCGAGACCGTGCGCCGCCGCGCCGCCCGCGGCGTCGACCCGTCGGAGCTCACCTCGATCGTCGAGGAGGCCCTCGACAACGTCGACTCCTCCGTGCGGGAGATCCGCAAGATCGTCCACGCCCTGCGCGACCCCGACGCCGCCACCGGCCTCGTCGAACGTCTGCGCCGCGAGGCATCCCTCGCCCGCACCGGCCTCGGCTTCGCCCCCTCGCTCGTCGTCCAACTCGACGGCGCACCCCTGTCCGACGACGGGCTCGACGAGGACCGCCTCGACGAGCGCGTCGGCACGGAGCTGACCGACGACGTCGTCGCGGTCGTGCGTGAGGGGCTCGCCAACGCCGCGCGGCACGCGCACGCGTCGTCCGTGTCCGTCCGCGTGGACGTGTCGGGTCAGGGGCCGCTCGGCTCGGTGCGGGTCGACGTCGAGGACGACGGCCTGGGCCTGCCCACGACGCGCAGCCGCCGCTCCGGCACCGGCAACCTCGCCTCCCGCGCCCGCCAGCACGGCGGCACGTTCACCCTCGGCACCGCACCCGGCGGCCGCGGCACCCTCCTGAGCTGGCAGGCCCCCCTCGGCTGACCCGCACCTGGAGATCCCGGCGTGAGGTCCGCGTCGAGGCGGGCATGGCGAACGCGAGGTTCTGCTGCCTGATCGGCGTGCCCGAGCGGGTCGTGGCGGGCTGGCAGGACCGCGCCCGGGCGGTTGCCCGGTCAAGGGCGCTCGACCGTGAGCAGGTCACCGGTACCGATCTGGCGATGCGCTGCGCGTACGACGACGCGGGCAACGTCATCAGCGCGAAGGACCAGCCCACCGCGAAGATCGGCAAGGCGGCCCTGCCCTGGGACAACCAATGCTTCCAGTACGACGAGCTGCGCCGCCTGATCCAGGCGTGGACCGCGAAGTCGGCCACCTCGTGCGCCGCGCCGAGCACCGCCTCCGAGGTGGGTGGAGCTGCGCCTTATTGGCACCCGTACACCTT
>NZ_BJLP01000012.1 GCF_006538705.1 Cellulomonas uda | reverse complement strand
CGGTCGCGAACGCGCGCGTGAGCGACGTCGCGCCCGCCACGACGTCGGTCGTGCCCTGCGGCAGGTACGCCTCGGCGACCGCCCGGCCCTTGCGGACCACGACGACCGTGACGGCGACGCCCACGCCGACCCAGAACAGCCGGCGCATCAGCGGACCTTGCGTGCCCCGGCGGCGAACCCGCCGAACGCGCGTCGCACGCCGTACGAGAAGGCGGCGACCTTGACCATCGGGCCCCCGACGGTGGCCGCGAACAGCGCGGTGAGCGCCGACACGTTCTGCGACACCTGCGCGGCGGCGGTCGTGACCTTGTCGACGTTGTCGAGCTGGCCGTTCGAGGACGCGACGAGCTGGGCCGCCTCGTCGAGCACCGGCACCGTGTGGTCCGTGAGCTCCTTGACTGAGCTGCGCGTCTCGTCCAGCACACGCCCCAGCTTCAGCAGCGGGACCGCGAGCAGGCCCACGAGCAGCACGAAGGCGATGGCCGCGACCAGCCCCGCGACGTCTGAGACCGACATCCCTCGTCCTTCCTCGATGACTGTTGCACCCTACCCGTGCGGCGTGCGCGAGCACGCACCCGGGCGTCCGCGTCGGCGGAGCACGACGGAGCCCCGCCGCGCAGGTCGCGCGACGGGGCTCCGTGACGTGGTGCGAGCTGCGTCAGCGGGCGTAGTACTCGACGACGAGCTGGACCTCGCAGGTCACGGGGACCTCGGCGCGCTTCGGGTCGCGGACCAGGACGGCCGACAGCTTCTCGAGCTGGACGTCGAGGTAGCCCGGGACGGCCGGCAGCACGTCGCGGTGCGCGCCCGCGGCGGCGACCTGGAACGGCGTGGTCGCCTGGCTCTTCGGCTTGACCTGGATGGTCTGGCCGACCTTCACGCGGAACGACGGGCGGTCGACGATCTTGCCGTCGACGAGGATGTGACGGTGCGTCACGGCCTGGCGCGCCTGCAGGATCGTGCGGGCGAAGCCCGAGCGCAGGACGAGCGCGTCGAGACGCGTCTCGAGGATCTCGACGAGCGCCTCACCGGTCAGGCCCGGGGCCTTGCGGGCGTCCTGGTACGCACGCGCGAGCTGCTTCTCGCGGAGCGCGTACTGAGCGCGCAGACGCTGCTTCTCACGCAGACGGACCGCGTAGTCCGACTCGGTGCGGCGACGCGCGCGGCCGTGCTCACCGGGCGGGTAGGGGCGCTTCTCGAAGTGCTTGACGGCCTTGGGCGTCAGGGCCAGGCCGAGGGCGCGGCTCAGGCGGACCTGGCGGCGCGAACGGGTCACACTGCTCACAGCTGTACTTCCTGTCGTGTTCGTTGACGTCACGCCCGACGGACGGTGGTCCGTCGGCGTGGGGCCGACCTTCGAGGGACGCGACCGCGCTCTGCTGCCGCTGCGGCGTCCTGGCTAAGGCCCCAGGGTGGTCCTGTACGACGCCCGCCGAGGGCACGGCGGCGCACATGACCGGACAACCTTACCCGGCGGGAGCACGCCACGACGAATCCGCCCCTGGGAGGTGCGTCACGGCCCGAGGATCTGGCGGATCCGGTCGAGGCGGTCCGCGACCTGGCGCTCGTACCCGCGGTCGGTCGGCTCGTAGTACCGGGAGCCGACGAGCTCGTCGGGCAGGTACTGCTGCGCGGCCACGCCGTGCGGCTCGTCGTGCGCGTACACGTACCCCTGACCGTGGCCGTGCTGCTTCGCACCCGGGTAGTGCGCGTCGCGCAGGTGCGTCGGCACGGAACCGAGGCGCCCCGCCCGCACGTCCGCCAGCGCACGGTCCACCCCCACGTACGCCGCGTTCGACTTCGGCGCCGTCGCGAGGTGCACGACCGCCTCGGCGAGCACGATCCGCGCCTCGGGCATGCCGATGAGCTGCACGGCCTGCGCCGCGGCGACCGCGGTCTGCAGCGCGCTCGGGTCCGCCATGCCGACGTCCTCGGCGGCCGCGATGACGATGCGCCGCGCGATGAACCGCGGGTCCTCCCCCGCGGCGATCATCCGCGCGAGGTAGTGCAGCGAGGCGTCCACGTCCGAGCCGCGCATCGACTTGATGAACGCGCTGATGACGTCGTAGTGCTGGTCGCCGTCCCGGTCGTAGCGCACCGCCGCGACGTCGATCGCCCGCTCGACGGTCGCGAGGTCGACCGGCACGGGGACCGGCTGGCCAGCGGTGTCCGGGTCGGTGGCGGGGACGCGCTCGTCGTCGCTCAGCGCCGCGCCCGCGGCGGCCTCGAGGATCGTCAGCGCCTTGCGCGCGTCGCCCCCCGCCAGCCGCAGCAGGTGCTCCTCGGCCTCCTCGGCGAGCTCGACGCTCCCGGCGAGACCACGCTCGTCGGCCACCGCCCGCCGCACGAGCGCCCGCACGTCCTCGACGCCCAGCGGCTGGAGGGTGAGCAGCAGGGAGCGCGACAGCAGCGGCGAGTTCACGGAGAAGGACGGGTTCTCCGTGGTCGCCGCGACGAGGGTGACCCACCGGTTCTCGACGCTCGGCAGCAGCGCGTCCTGCTGGGCCTTGGTGAACCGGTGCACCTCGTCGATGAACAGGACGGTCTCGTCCCCGCCCGCGGCGAGCCGGCGCCGCGCGTCGTCCACGACCTGCCGCACGTCCTTCACGCCCGCCGTCACCGCGGACAGCTCGACGAACCGGCGGCCCGACGTCGCGGCGACCAGGTACGCGAGCGTCGTCTTGCCCGTGCCCGGAGGGCCCCACAGCACGACGGACGACGGCGCGGCCCGGCGCTCCGAGTCCCCCGCGGGCTCCACCAGCCGGCGCAGCGGCGACCCGGGGACGAGCAGGTGCGACTGGCCGGCGACCTCCTCGAGCGAGCGCGGGCGCATCCGCACGGCGAGGGGAGCCCTCGCCGACGGCGCGGGGACGCCGGCGGCCGTCGAGCTCACCGCGTCGAACAGGTCCATGCGCGCAGCGTACGTCGCGGCGCCCACGCGTCCGGGCGGGTGCGCCGGCCGACGCTCGGGGTCGCGCGCCGGCACCCCCTCGTCCACAGCGCGGCGCGCTGGTGTGCGCGCCCGTCCCTGGACCTGCGAGCATGGCGCCGTGTTCGCCCGACTCGGCCGCCTCGTCGCGCACCGTCCCCGCACCGTCGTCGTCGTGTGGCTCGTCCTCGCCGCGCTCGGCTACGCGTTCGCGGTCGTCGGTGTCCAGGGCGAGTCCGTGTTCGACCGCGTGAGCACCGGAGAGCCCACCGTCCCGCGCTCCGAGAGCGTCCAGGGGCGCGACCTGCTCTACGCGTCGCAGGACGGCGGGACGTCCGTCACGCTCGTGGTCTCGGGGGTGGACCCCACCGACACGGGGCTCGGCGCCGCGCTCGAGGCACCACGCCGCGACCTCGGGGCGATCCCCGGTGTCGAGTCCGTGATCGACCCGGTCGCGCTGCCCGGCGGGGTCGAGAACCCTGCGGCCGCGCCGCTGCTCGCGCGGTCGGGCGACGGGTTCCTCGTCGTCGTGGACCTGGACCCCGCGCTGCGGCCGACGGAACGCGACGCCGCGCTCGACGCGGTGGTCCGGCGGCTGGACCGGGTGCCGGACGACCTGCGCGAGGTCGCACCCGACGCCACCGGCGTCGTCGGCGGGTCACGGCTGATCGTCCAGGAGGTCACCTCGCAGGTCCGCCAGGACCTGCGCACCGGTGAGGCCGTGACGCTGCCGCTCGCACTCGTCGTCATGGTGCTCGTGTTCGGCGGCTTCCTCGCCGCCGCGATGCCCATGGCCGGCGCGCTCGCCTCGATCGCGGGCGGGCTCGCCGCCGTGCTCGGCCTCAGCCACGTCATGGACGTCGACTCGTCGGTCGTCAACGTCGTCACCGTGCTCGGTCTCGGCCTCTCGATCGACTACGGGCTCCTGATCGTGTCGCGCTTCCGCGAGGAGCTGCACCGCCTCGTCGACGACGACGGCGGACGGGCAGCACGGCGTCGCCGCGGCGACGGCGCCGTCGCGGCCGCCGTCGAGCGGACGATGGCGACCGCCGGGCGCACGGTCGCGTTCTCCGCCGTGACCGTCGCGATCGCCATCAGCGCGCTCCTGGTGTTCACCCCCGACATCCTGCGGGCCATCGGCGCCGGTGGCGTGGCCGTCGTGCTCATCGCGGTCGCCACCGCGCTCACCCTCGTCCCCGCGCTCCTGACGCTCACCGGTCGACGCCTCCTGCGCCCGGGGCTGCTGTCCCGCGTCCCCGGCGTGCGCGCGGTCCTCGCCCGCACCGTGGACACCGCGAGCGAGGAGGGCGCGTTCTCGCGGCTCGCCGAGCGCGTGCAGCGCCACCCGTGGCGGTTCCTCGGCGGCGCCGTGCTCGTCCTGCTCGTCCTCGCGCTGCCGCTCACCCACCTCGAGCTGCGCAGCTCGACCACGGGCCTCCTGCCGCCCGCGAGCACGCAGCGGCAGTTCGTCGAGACGCTGGCCCGCGAGTACCCCGCCGCGGCGTCACCCGCGGTCACGGTCGTCGCCGAGACGTCGCTCGAGGCCGGCGGCACCTGGGCGCAGGAGCTCGCCGCCCTCGACGGTGTCGCGTCGGTCGACCCGCCCACCGCGTCGGGTCCGTACGTCGTGATCGGCGTCCGCCCGGACTCCGCCGACGCCGGCGGGAGCGTCGCGCGCGACGTCGTCACCGAGATCCGGTCGCTCGACCCGGGGTTCCCCACCTGGGTGACCGGCCAGGCCGCGTTCCAGATCGACTTCGTCGCGGCGCTCCAGGAGGACGCCCCGCTCGCCGTGCTCATCGTCGTCGTCGCGACCCTGCTGCTGCTGTTCCTCATGACCGGGTCCGTCGTGCTCCCCGTCAAGGCCCTGCTGACCAACGCGCTCTCGCTCGCGGCGTCCGTGGGCGTCCTCGTGTGGGCGTTCCAGGACGGCCATCTCGACGACCTGCTGGGCTTCATCTCGACCGGCGGCATCGAGACGTACGTGCTCGCGCTCGTCCTCGCGTTCGGCTTCGGGCTCGCGATGGACTACGAGGTCTTCTTGATCTCCCGCATCAAGGAGCTGCACGACCAGGGCCGCTCGACCGACGACGCCGTGCGACTCGGCCTGCAGCGCTCCGGCCGGATCATCACGTCCGCCGCGGCGATCATCATCCTGGTGTTCGCCGGCTTCATGGCGGGGCAGCTGCTCGTCATCAAGGAGGTCGGCTTCGCGCTCGCCGTCGCGGTCCTCATCGACGCGACGGTCGTCCGGCTCGTGCTCGTCCCCGCGACGATGACGGTGCTCGGCGAGGCCAACTGGTGGGCACCGCGGTGGGCCAGGCGCGTGCACGCGCGCCTGGCGATCACGCACTGAGAGCGGGACGACGATGCCGGTGACCGACCCGAGCGCCGCGACGGCGTCACGACCACCGCGCGCAGGCTCGCCGACGGCGATCGCCGCGTGGACGGCCGCGTCCGTCGCCGGGTTCGTCGTCCTCATGGCCTACGTGCGGTACGTCGTGTCAGGTGCGTCCAGCCCCGAGTCGGGCGACGCGCTCTCGTGGTTCACCGCGCTGCTGTCGACACCAGCACTCGCCGCCGCCTGCTGGTGGAGCACCTGCCGCGCGCTGCGTGCTGCACGCCGACCGCCGCCGACCGTACCCGCGGTCGAGCCACCCACCCGGCACGCCTCGTTCTCCGACGACGCCGGGCCGCCCCCGACCCGGTGGTGAGGAGGCTGCACGGGGCTGGACGGCGCCGCACGGTCACCACGACGACGACGGGGCCCGGCCGTCGTCGACGGACCGGGCCCCGTCGTCCAGGGCGCGCGGCTCAGGCGGACGGCTCGGCCACCTGGGCAGCCGCCTTCGGCTTCGCGTCGACGCCCGCCTCACGGCGCTGCTCGGGCGTGATGGGTGCGGGCGCCTGCGTCAGCGGGTCGTAGCCGCCACCCGACTTCGGGAACGCGATGACCTCGCGGATCGACTCCGATGCGGTGAGCAGCGCGACGATGCGGTCCCAGCCGAACGCGATCCCGCCGTGCGGCGGGGCGCCGAACTGGAACGCGTCGAGCAGGAAGCCGAACTTCTCCTGCGCCTCGTCCGGGCCGATGCCCATGACCTCGAAGACGCGCTGCTGCACGTCGCGACGGTGGATACGGATCGACCCGCCGCCGATCTCGTTGCCGTTGCACACGATGTCGTACGCGTACGCGAGCGCCTGGCCTGGGTCCTGCTCGAACGTGTCGATCCACTCGGGCGTGGGCGACGTGAACGCGTGGTGCACCGCGGTCCAGGCGCCCCCGCCGACCGCGACGTCGTCGTCCTCGCCCGTGGGCTTGAACAGCGGCGCGTCGACGACCCACACGAACGACCACTGCGACTCGTCGATCAGCCCGCCGCGGCGGCCGATCTCGAGCCGCGCGGCACCGAGCAGCGCGCGGGCCTCGGACTGCTTGCCCGCCGCGAAGAAGATCGCGTCACCGGGCTGCGCCCCCGTGGCCGCCGCGAGCCCGGCGCGCTCGTCGTCGGTGATGTTCTTGGCGACCGGCCCGCCGAGCTCGCCGTCCTCGCCGACCGTCACGTACGCGAGGCCCTTGGCGCCGCGCTGCTTGGCCCACTCCTGCCACGCGTCGAACCCGCGGCGCGGCGTCGCGGCACCACCCGGCTGGACGACGGCGCCCACGTACGGCGCCTGGAACACCCGGAACGGGGTGTCGCGGAAGTACTCCGTGAGCTCGGTGAGCTCGAGACCGAAACGCAGGTCCGGCTTGTCGGTCCCGTACTTCTCCATCGCCTCGGCGAACGTCATCCGGCGGATCGGCGTCGGGATCTCGACGTCGACCAGGCGCCACAGCGCGACCAGCACCTCCTCGGCCAGCGCGATCACGTCGTCCTGCTCGACGAAGCTCATCTCGACGTCGAGCTGCGTGAACTCGGGCTGCCGGTCGGCGCGGAAGTCCTCGTCCCGGTAGCAGCGGGCGATCTGGTAGTAGCGCTCCATGCCGGCGACCATGAGGAGCTGCTTGAACAGCTGCGGCGACTGCGGCAGCGCGTACCAGCTGCCGGGCGACAGGCGCGCGGGCACCAGGAAGTCACGCGCACCCTCGGGGGTCGAGCGCGTGAGCGTGGGCGTCTCGATCTCGACGAACTCGTGCGCGTCGAGCACGGCGCGAGCGGCACGGTTGGCCTGGGCGCGCAGGCGCAGGGCGCGCGCGGGAGCGGGGCGACGCAGGTCGAGGTAGCGGTGCTTGAGCCGCGCCTCCTCGCCCACCTGCTCGTCGAGCGACGACGAGACCTGGAACGGCAGCGGCGCGGACTCGTTGAGGACCACGACCTCGGTCGCGACGACCTCGACCTCACCCGTCGCGAGGTTCGCGTTCTCGTTCCCCTCGGGCCGACGGCCGACCTCACCGGTGACCTGCAGGACGTACTCCGAGCGCAGACCGTGCGCCACGGCCTCGTCCCGGATCACGACCTGGGCGATCCCCGACGCGTCCCGCAGGTCCACGAAGGCGACGCCGCCGTGATCGCGCCGGCGGTCCACCCAGCCCGTGAGGGTGACGGTGGAGCCGATGTGCTCGGCCCGCAGCGAGCCGGCGGTGTGGGTGCGCAGCACGGAAGGTCCTTCGGTTCAGGGATCGGGGTCTGCGGCCCCCTGGGGGGCCCCGACGATCATAGTTGCGCGCGACGCCCCGGCCCGCCCGGATATCCGCGGCCGGCACCCGCGGCTCGTGCGGTCAGAACAGGCTGGGCTGCACCTGGGCGGCGGCGTCGTGCGCGAGCGCCTCGCGACGCCCCCAGCGCAGACCGCCTGCGGCCTGACCGTCGGGACGGTCGAGTCCGTGGCGGGCCAGCAGGGGGGCCACCCGCCGCGCGAGCCACTGCCGGTACTCCCGGTGCGCGTACGACCCGTCCCCGTACACCCGCCGGTACGCGGCGACGAGGTCGGGACGCTCGCGCTCGAGCCACGCGGTGAACCACTCGCGCGCGCCGGGCCGCAGGTGCAGCGGCAGGACGGTCGCGCGCTGCGCACCGGCCTGCGCGACCTGCGCGAAGAGGCGGTCGAGGTGGTCGGTCGAGTCCGTGAGCCACGGCAGCACCGGGGCGACCATGACGTGCACGGGCAGCCCCGCGTCGCGGATCGCGCGCACGAGGTCGAGCCGGGCGCGCGCGGTCGGCGTGCCGGGCTCGAGTCGCTGCTGCAGCTCGTCGTCCAGGACCGCGACGGACACCGCGAGCGACACGGGGACGTCCGCGTCCGCGAGCAGGGGCAGGTCACGGCGCAGGAGCGTGCCCTTCGTGAGGATCGAGAACGGCGTGCCCGAGCCGACCAGCGCGTCGATGACGCCCGGCATGAGGCGGTAGCGACCCTCGGCCCGCTGGTACGGGTCGGTGTTGGTGCCCAGCGCGACGTGCTCGCGGGTCCACGAGGGCCGCTGGAGCTCGGCGTGCAGGACGTCGGCCACGTTGGTCTTGACGACGATCTGCGTGTCGAAGTCCTCGCCCGCGTCGAGGTCCAGGTACCGGTGGGTGCCCCGCGCGAAGCAGTACACGCACCGGTGCAGGCAGCCGCGCATGGGGTTCACGGTCCACCGGAACGGGACCTGCGACGCGGCGGGCACGTGCGACAGCGCCGTCCGCGCGTGGATCTCGTGGAACGTGACGCCCGCGAACTCGGGCGTGCGGACCGTCCGCACGAGTCCCGCGAGCTCCAGCCCGGGGAGCACGCCGGCGTCCTGCTCCAGCTTCTGACCGTCCCACCGCACGCGTCGATTCGAACACACGTACGCATGGCGATCAAGACCAGACGGTCACGACCGGTCGGTCACGGCCGTGCGACGGCCGGTGCGGGGGCGCTCAGTCCTGCGCCGACGCGGCGACCACGCGCGGGAGCAGGTCCTCGGCGGGCGGCGACCACGTCGCGGCGTCCGCCGGCACCTGCTCGCCCGAGCGGATGTCCTTGACCTCGTCCGCGGTCCCTCCCGCCTCGGCGGGCCCGGGGAACCACACGAAGGGGATCCCCCGGCGGTCCGCGTGGCGGATCTGCTTGCCGAACTTCGCCGCCGACGGCGCGACCTCGACCGGGATGCCCCGCGCACGCAGCGCGGAGGCGACCGCGTCCGACCGGTGCCGGTCCTCCTCCGTGGCGACCGCGACGAGCACCGCGGACGGCACCGCACGCGTCGCGCGCACGAGACCGGCCCCCAGCAGGCGCGACACCAGCCGCGAGACGCCGATCGACAGGCCGACACCCGGGTACGTCGTCGCCCCGTCGGACGCGAGCGTGTCGTAGCGGCCCCCCGAGCAGATCGAACCGAGCTGCTCGTGCCCGACGAGCACCGTCTCGTAGACGGAGCCCGTGTAGTAGTCGAGCCCGCGCGCGATCTTCAGGTCGGCGACGACGACGCCGGGGGCTCGGTCCTGTGCCGCGCGCACCAGCTGCCCGAGCTCGCCCAGACCCTCGTCGAGCAGCTCGTGCTGCGCGCCCACCTCGACGGCGAGCTCGCGCACCCGGTCGACGACGTCCTCGTCGGTCCCGCTGATCCCGGCGAGCCTCAGGCACGCACGCGCCTGGTCCTCGCCGGCACCCGTCTCCGCGACCAGCAGCCCGGCCACCGCGTCCGCGCCGATCTTGTCGAGCTTGTCGATGCTGCGCAGGACGCCCTCGACGTCCGTCAGACCGATCCCGCGGTAGAACCCCTCGGCGACCTTGCGGTTGTTCACGAGGATGCGCACGGGCGGCAGCCCGATCTCCCGCAGCGCGGTGAGCGCCTCCGCCATCACGAGCGGGAGCTCCACCTCGTAGTGGTACGGCAGCGACCCCGCGCCGACGACGTCGATGTCGGCCTGCACGAACTCGCGGAACCGGCCGTCCTGCGGCCGCTCGCCGCGCCACACCTTCTGGATCTGATAGCGGCGGAACGGGAACGCCAGGTGGCCGGCGTTCTCCAGCACGTACCGCGCGAACGGCACGGTGAGGTCGAAGTGCAGGCCGAGCTGGCCCGCGCGCTCCGGCGCCGCGTCGGGCTCCTCCTGGAGCCGGCGCAGCACGTACACCTCCTTGGACGTCTCGCCCTTGCGCAGCAGCTGGTCGAGCGGCTCGACCGCCCGCGTCTCGATGCCCGCGAACCCGTGCAGCTCGAACGTGCGCCGCAGGACGTCGAGCACGTGCTGCTCCACGATGCGCCCCTCGGGCAGCCACTCGGGGAATCCGGACAGGGGTGTCGGTCGCGCCATGCCCCGATCCTCCCAGACGCGCGCACCCGCTCGGCGCGGTGCGGTCAGCGCGCCGCGAGGAACGGGTTGG
This sequence comes from Cellulomonas uda, assembly GCF_006538705.1. Classification (GTDB taxonomy): domain Bacteria; phylum Actinomycetota; class Actinomycetes; order Actinomycetales; family Cellulomonadaceae; genus Cellulomonas; species Cellulomonas uda. Next base: position 64,052 of record NZ_BJLP01000012.1, on the reverse strand, counting down.
TCGCCAGCTCCCGACGCATCTCGCTCGTCGGGCCGTGCCCCGGCACGACCTGCGTCGCCGGGTCGAGGCGCGCGACGACGTCCCGCAGCGTGCGGGTCATGACCGCCTGGTCGCCGCCCGGCAGGTCGGTGCGCCCGACGGTCCCCGCGAACAGCACGTCGCCCGTGAACGCGAGGCCGTCGACGAGGTAGAGCGTGGAGCCCTCGGTGTGGCCGGGCGCGTGCCGGGCCACGACGGCGATCGACCCGAGCTCGAGCCGCACGTCCTCGTCGCGCTCCCCCGCGTCGTCGGGGGCCGCACCGCGCGGCGTGCCGAACGTCCGCAGGTCGTCCGGACGCTCGAACGCCGCCGGGTCGGCCCCGACCGCGGCCAGGGCCTGCGCGAGCGGGCCGGCCGGGTAGTGCGACGCTCCCCCGAGCACGCCGAGCGTGCCGAACGGGTCCGCGAGCCGGTACGCGTCGCGCGCGTGGACGTGCACGGCGACGCCGAGCCGCCGAGCGAGCGGTCCGGCGTCCCACACGTGGTCCGCGTGGCCGTGGGTGACGAGCACACCCTGCGGGGCGAGGCCCCGCTCCTCGACGAGCGCGGCGACCGCGTCGGCGACGAGCGCGCCCGCGTCCACGACGACGCACGCACCGTCGTCCGCGACGAGCACGCTCGTGCGGGCACCGAACACCGGGGACAGGACCGTCAGGAGCTCCACGAGAGGCAGGCTAGACGCCCCGCGGACGGCCGGGCGACGCGCGCCGCGGCCGCCGGGACCAGCGCGTGTCACCCGGACGCCGTCCCAGCGCGCGGCGTGCGGATCGCACACCCCTGTCACCTGCCTAGACTGTCCGGGGTTCCACAGTGCGACGGTGCGGGAGACGTCCGCTCGTACGGTGCATCGACAGTCACGCGAGGAGTGCGGGTGTCCAACAAGCGGGTGTCCAACAAGCGCGAGCGCGAGTACGAGCGCCGCCGGTTCGAGAAGTGGCAGGCACGGCAGGCCGAGGCCAGGGCGCGCCAGCGCCGCCAGCGCATCGTCGCGGGGGCGGTCGTCGGGGCGCTGGTCGTCGTGATCGGCGTCGTCGCCGCGGTCGTCGCCGGTGGGTCCGACGACACCGCCGGGTCCCCGACCGATCCGGTCTCGCCGGCCGCCACCGCGGGCGCACCGACCGGCGAGCCGACGAACTCCGACCTCGTCCCCGCCCCGGCGCTCGCCGAGGACCGCACGTGGACCGGCGAGATCACGCTCGGCCAGGGCGCGCTCGGCATCAGCCTCGACGGCGCCGCGGCACCCCAGGCGGTCGCGAACTTCGTGACGCTCGCGCAGGACGGGTTCTTCGACGGCACGAAGTGCCACCGCCTCACCACGGACGGCATCTACGTCCTGCAGTGCGGCGACCCCGAGGGCACCGGCATGGGCGGACCCGGGTACTCGTGGGGTCCGGTCGAGAACGCCCCCGCCGACGAGCAGTACCCCGCGGGCACCATCGCCATGGCGCGGCAGAGCGGCAACGGCAGCTCGATGGGCTCGCAGTTCTTCATCGTCTACGACGACAGCAGGATCCCGTCCGACGGGGCGGGTGGCTACACCGTGTTCGGCAAGGTGACGTCCGGTCTGGACGTCGTCACGGCCATCGCCGACGCGGGCACTGCGGACGGGTCGACCGACGGCTCTCCCGTGTCCGACGTCATCATCAAGGGAGTGAAGATCCAGTGACGCAGACCCCGGACCAGTCGGCCCCGAGCACGGCCGACGCCGCCGCCGAGCAGGTCGAGACGCCGCAGCAGGACGCTCCCGAAGCCGAGACGCACGTGGACGCGACGCCCGAGCCCGCCGAGGTCGTCGACGCGCCGGCCGACGAGGCGGCATCCGACGAGGCACCCGTCACCGAGGCGGCGCCCACCGACGACACCCCTGTCGAGCCCGCAGCCGACGAGACCGCCGCTCCGGAGGCCGGCGCCGCTCCGGCTCCGACGCCGCGGCCCACGCCGGCCTCGGTCAAGCCCAGCGCCCGTCCGCTCCCCCGGCCCCCGGTCGCGACGCCCGCCGCCCCCGCGGCGGCCGGCCCGGCCGTCGCACCGGTGCCTCCGGTCGATGCCGCCGAGGCCGCGCACGCCGCGACGTTCGGCTCGGTCGACGCGGAGGGCACCGTGACGGTGCGCGAGGCGTCGGGTGAGCGCGTCGTGGGCCAGTTCCCGGGCGCGACGGCGCAGGAGGCGCTCGCGCTGTACGTGCGCCGGTTCCTCGACCTGCAGGCGAAGGTCGCGCTGTTCGAGGCGCGCCTGGGGGCGACGGACCTGTCGGTCAAGGAGATCGACCAGACGCTCGCCAAGCTCACGGAGGAGACCGCCGAGCCGGCCGCGGTGGGCGACCTCGACGGGCTGCGCGCGCGTCTCGACGCGTTGCGCGGCGTCGCCGCCGAGCGCCGCGCCCAGGCCGAGGCCGAGCGCCAGGCCGCCCGCGCGGCGGCGGTGGAGGCCCGCACGGCGATCGTCGAGCAGGCCGAGCGGATCGCCGCCACCGACCCCGGCCGCATCCAGTGGCGCCCCGCGGGTGAGCAGCTGCGGGCGCTCCTCGACCAGTGGAAGGACGCGCAGCGTTCCGGCCCGAGGCTGGACCGGCCGACCGAGGAGGCGCTGTGGAAGCGGTTCAGCCACGCGCGCACCACGTTCGACCGTGAGCGTCGGCACTTCTTCGCGCAGCTCGAGCAGTCGAACGCGCAGGCGAAGGCCGCCAAGGAGCGCCTCGTCGACGAGGCCGAGCGGCTGCAGTCGAGCACCGACTGGGGCGCGACCGCGGGTGCCTTCCGCGACCTCATGACGCAGTGGAAGAGCGCGGGCCGCGCGAGCCGTGCCGACGACGACGCGCTGTGGGCGCGGTTCCGCGCGGCGCAGGACGCGTTCTTCGCGGCCCGTGACGCGCAGAACGCGGCGACCGACGCGGAGTTCCGGGCGAACCTCGAGGTCAAGGAGGCCATCCTCGTCGAGGCCGAGGCACTGCTCCCCGTGACGGACCTCGGCGCGGCGAAGGCGGCGATCCGCGGCATCCAGGACCGCTGGGAGGCCGCGGGCAAGGTGCCGCGTGCCGACATCCAGCGCGTCGAGGGACGGCTGCGGGCGGTCGAGACCGCGATCCGCGAGGCGGAGCAGAAGCAGTGGACGCGGTCCAACCCTGAGACGCGCGCCCGTGCCGAGGGCGCGGCCGCGCAGCTCGAGCAGGCGATCGCGGGCCTCGAGGCCGACCTGGAGAAGGCGAAGGCCGCCAAGGACCAGCGCCGCATCGACGAGGCGCAGGCCGCGCTCGACGCGCGTCGGGCCTGGCTCGAGCAGGTGCAGCGCGCCGCGCAGGACGCGCGCGGCTGACCGGTCGCGTCTGTCCACAGGCGCGCGCACGCCGCCGGAGGGCGTCGGGCATCCTCACGGGATGGCCGACGCCCTCTCGCTGCTTCCCGCCCCGTGCGTCCTCCCGCGCCTCGTGCGCCGCGGCGACCTGCCGCCCGGGGAGTGGGTGGGCATGCAGCTCGACGGCGTGCTCGTCGCGCTGACCGACGACGTCGCCGTCACCACCGAGCGTCCGCCCGAGCCGGACGACCGCGCGCAGGCGCTCGCACCGGCGCTCCCCCGGCACGGCGTGCTCGGCCGGGACGCCGCTGCCTGGGTGCACGCGGGGGGTCGGGCCCCGGCCCGGGCGTGCGTCCTGGTGCCGGTCGGCGTGCGACGGCCGGACGCGCGGCCGGACCGCGCGAGCGCGGAGACCGTCTTCGCGCAGGGCGACGTCGTCCTCGTCGCGGGAGTCCCCGTCACCTCACCCGTGCGGACCGGCGCGGACGTCGCGCGCTGGGTGGAGGGTGCCGCGGCCGTCGAGCGGCTCGTGGCGCTCGCCTCGTGCGGGGTGGACCTGCAGGAGGTGCGTGCGCGCCTCGCCGCCATGACGGGGCGCCGGCACGTGCGACGCGCGTTCGGCGCACTCGAGGACGCGGGCCGGCGGGTCGCGTCCCTCGGCGTGGCGCGCGGCGAACCTCAGCGCAGCGCGTCGTCGGGCCGGGCCCCGGTGATGCGGTAGACGTCGAACACGCCCTCGATCTTGCGCACCGCCGCGAGGACCGACGCGAGGTGCGAGGGCTCGGCCATCTCGAACACGAACCGCGACATCGCCACCCGGTCGCGCGACGTCGAGACCGACGCCGACAGGATGTTGACGTGGTGGTCCGACAGGACCCGTGTGACGTCCGAGAGCAGCCGCGCCCGGTCGAGCGCCTCGACCTGGATCTGCACCAGGAACAGCGACGACGAGGTGTGGCTCCACTCGACGTCGAGCATGCGCTCGGGCTGCTGGCGGAGCTGTTCGACGTTGATGCAGTCGGCGCGGTGCACGCTCACGCCCGCGCCACGCGTCACGAACCCCACGATGTCGTCACCCGGCACAGGGGTGCAGCACTTCGCGAGCTTGACCCACACGTCGTCGACGCCACGGACCACGACACCGGGGTCGCCCGTGCGCACACGCCGCGCGGTCGGGCCGGGGCGCGCGGTCTCGGCGAGGTCCTCCTCGGCGCCCGTCTCCCCGCCGAGCGCCTGCACGAGGCGCTGCACGACGGTCGACGCGGCGACCTGGCCCTCGCCGACGGCGGCGTAGAGCGCGGAGACGTCCGCGAACCGCATCTCGGACGCGAGGGCGACGAGGGACTCGTGCGAGAGCAGGCGCTGCATGGGCAGGTTCTGCTTGCGCATCGCCTTGGCGATCGAGTCCTTGCCGTGCTCGATGGCCTCCTCGCGGCGCTCCTTGGAGAACCACTGGCGGATCTTGTTGCGGGCACGCGGGCTCTTGACGAAGCCCAGCCAGTCGCGGCTAGGGCCGGCGGTCTCGGACTTCGAGGTGAAGACGTCGACGACGTCGCCGTTCTCGAGCGTGGAGTCCAGCGGGACGAGCCGCCCGTTGACGCGCGCGCCCATCGTGCGGTGCCCGACCTCGGTGTGCACCGCGTAGGCGAAGTCGACGGGCGTCGAGCCTTGCGGCAGGGCGATGACGTCACCCTTCGGCGTGAACACGTACACCTCGGAGCCGGCGATCTCGAACCGCAGCGAGTCGAGGAACTCGGTCGGGTCGGCCGTCTCGCGCTGCCAGTCGACGAGCTGGCGCAGCCACGCCATGTCACCGCCGCCGGGCGCCTCGGTCTGCGTGCCGCCGTTGCTCTTCGCGTTCTCCTTGTACTTCCAGTGCGCGGCGACGCCGTACTCCGCGCGCCGGTGCATGTCGTGCGTGCGGATCTGGATCTCGACGGGCTTGCCGCCCGGCCCGATCACCGTGGTGTGCAGCGACTGGTACAGGTTGAACTTGGGCATCGCGATGTAGTCCTTGAACCGGCCGGGGACCGGGTTCCACCGCGCGTGCAGCGCGCCGAGCGCCGCGTAGCAGTCACGGACCGTGTCGACCAGGACGCGCACGCCCACCAGGTCGTAGATGTCGGCGAAGTCGCGGCCGCGCACGATCATCTTCTGGTAGATCGAGTAGTAGTGCTTCGGCCGGCCCGTCACGGTCGCCTTGATCTTCGCGGCGCGCAGGTCCGCGCCGACCTGGTCCCGCACGACCGCCAGGTACTCCTCGCGCGCGGGCGCGCGCTCGGCGACGAGGTGCACGATCTCGTCGTAGACCTTCGGGTAGAGCGTCGCGAACGACAGGTCCTCGAGCTCCCACTTGATCGTGTTCATGCCGAGCCGGTGCGCGAGCGGGGCGTAGATCTCGAGCGTCTCGCGCGCCTTCTTCTCGGCCGACGCGGCGGGGACGAACTTCCAGGTCCGCGCGTTGTGGAGGCGGTCGGCGAGCTTGATGACCAGGACGCGGATGTCGTGGGCCATCGCGACGACCATCTTGCGGACCGTCTCCGCCTGCGCCGCGTCGCCATAAGTGACCTTGTCGAGCTTCGTCACGCCGTCGACGAGCATCGCGACCTCGGGGCCGAACTCGCGCCGCAGCTGCTCGAGGGAGTACTCGGTGTCCTCGACCGTGTCGTGCAGCAGAGCCGCGACGAGCGTGGACGGGGTCATGCCGAGCTCGGCGAGGATCGTCGCGACAGCGACCGGGTGCGTGATGTACGGGTCGCCGCTCTTGCGGAGCTGGCCGCGGTGCGCGCGCTCGGCCACGACGTACGCACGCTCGACGGTGCCGAGGTCGGCCTTCGGGTGGTTCGCTCGCGCGGCCTGCAGGACGGGCTCGAGCGCGGGGTACGCGGGACCTCGGGTCCCGCCGAACCGGGTCAGACGCGCGCGCACCCGCGACGCCGACGAGCCGGACTGCTCCCCGGTCGCTGGCGCCGACCCGGTGGGCTGGGCCGCGGCTGACGGCGACCGATCGCCCGTGGCGGGCGCGACGAGGTCCTCGGCCACCCGGTCTCCCTCCGTGCTGCTCACGCTGGATCGCACGAGTCTACGTCCGCACGACGGGTCGTCCGCGCGAGGGCCCGCCGAGGGACCCGTGCCGGCGGGCTCACCGTGTGCGCTCGCGTGCCCGCGGTGAGCCCGGACGTCGTCTCAGTCGACGGTGAGCACCGTGTCGACGGACAGCCCGGGCAGGTGCGCACGCCCGCCCAGACCCGCGAGCTCCACGAGGAACGACAGGCCGACGACGTCCGCGCCGCAGGAGCGCAGCAGCCCGACCGTCGCGGCGGCCGTGCCGCCCGTGGCGAGCACGTCGTCCACGACGAGCACCCGCGCACCGGGGGTGATGGTCGCCGGGTGGATCTCGATCTCGGCCTCGCCGTACTCGAGCGCGTACGTGGCCGACGCGGTCGGGCCGGGCAGCTTACCGGCCTTGCGGACAGGCACGAGGCCCGCGCCGAGCGCGGTCGCGACCGGACCGGCGAGCAGGAAGCCGCGAGCCTCCATGCCCGCCACGAGGTCGACCTGACCCGCCACCGACGCCATGGCCGCCACGACGTCCGCGAACGCGCGCGCGTCGGCGAGCAACGGCGTGATGTCGCGGAACAGCACTCCCGGCTGCGGGTAGTCGGGGACGAGCCGGACGAGCTCGGTGACCCGGCGCGCGACGGCGTCGCGGGCCGGGTCACCGGTGACGAGATCACTCATCGCGAGCGCTTGCGCCGCTTCGGCTGCGCGGCCTGTCCCTGGTGCGCGCCCGCCCGGAGCTGGCCCACGGCACGGACGGTCGACGCCGCCGCGACGGCCTCACCCTCCGCTCCGGGGACGCGCGAGGCGAGGACCTTGGCGGTGTGCGCCTTGATGCGCGGCTCGCGCTCGCGCAGGCTCACCTCGAGCGGCGTCGCGAGGAAGATCGACGAGTACGCGCCGACGAGCATGCCGACGAAGAGCGCGAGCGCGATGTCGCGCAGCGTGCCCGCACCGAGGATGAACGCGCCGACGAAGAGGATCGCGGACACCGGCAGCAGCGCGACGACGGAGGTGTTGATCGACCGCACCAGCGTCTGGTTGACCGCGAGGTTGGCCTTCTCCGCGTACGTGAACCGCGTCTGGTCGAGCGTGTCGGCGGTGTTCTCCCGCACCTTGTCGAACACCACGACGGTGTCGTAGATCGAGTACCCGAGGATCGTCAGGAAGCCGATCACCGTCGCGGGCGTGACCTCCCAGCCGACACCCGCGTACAGGCCGACCGTGATCACCAGGTCGTGGATGAGCGCGATGAGCGCGGCCAGCGCCATGCGCCAGTTCCGGAAGTACGCCGTCATCACGACCGAGACGAACACCAGGAACACGACGATGCCGCTGATGGCCTTGCTGGACACGTCAGCGCCCCAGGTCGGGCCGACGAACTGCGTCGTGATCTCGTCCTGCGAGACGTCGAACGCGGCCTGCAGCGCCGAGGCGACCTCCTTGAGCTCGGCGTCCGTGAGCTCGGCGACCTGGATGCGCAGCGAATCCCCTCCGAGGTTGGTCACCTCGGGCGACTCCTGCGACGCGACCGCGAGCACGGTGTCGATCGCGAGCTGCTGGTCGCGCTCGCCCTCGATGCCCGAGACGACGAACTCCGAGCCCCCGCGGAACTCGATCCCGGGGTTGAGCCCCGGCTTCACGAGCAGGAACCCCGAGATCAGCACGAGGATCGCCGACGCCAGGTAGAAGGCCCGGCGGTGGCCGACGATGTCGTACGAACGGCGGCCCGTGTACAGGTCGTTGCCCCACTGGGCGAATCCGACGGCCATCAGCGCTCGCTCCCCTCGGCCGGCGCGTCGCCGGTCGCGTCGTCGGTCGGTGCGTCAGCGACCGGGTCCTGCGCGAGGCGCTGCTGCGCCGCACGCTCGGCCGCCTTGCGCTGCGCGATCGTCAGCCCGTCCCCGCGGCCACCGACACCGGACGCGACAGGCGTCCGGACCTCGGCGGCCAGCGAGCCCTCGCCGGGCTCGGTGTCCTCGCGCCGGCCCATCGCGACCTTGCCGCGGCCGACGTAACGCGTCCCCGGCACACCGAGGCGGCGCGGGTCGAGGCCGGATGCCGCGTGGCCCTCGTTGAAGAACCTCGTCTTGGCGATGAGCTCCATCACCGGGTGCGTGAACAGGAACACGACGATGACGTCGATGACCGTGGTCAGGCCCAGCGTGAACGCGAACCCTCGCACGCCACCGACGGCGAGGAAGTACAGGACGATCGCCGCGATGAGGTTCACCGCGTCGGACGCCAGGATCGTGCGGCGGGCACGCGCCCAGCCCCGCTCGACCGCGGCACCGAGCGTGCGGCCCTCACGCAGCTCGTCACGGATGCGCTCGAAGTACACGATGAACGAGTCCGCGGTGATACCGATCGCCACGATCAGACCCGCGACGCCGGGGAGCGACAGGCGGTAACCCTGCGTCCACGAGAGCAACGCGATCACACCGAACGTCAGCGTCGCGGCGACGATCAGCGACGCGACGGTCAGCAGGCCGAGCGCGCGGTACTGGATCAGCGAGTACACGACGACGAGCAGCAGGCCGATGACACCCGCGAGCAGACCCTTCTGGAGCTGCTCGGTGCCGAGCGTCGCGGAGATCTGCTGCTCCGACTGCACCTCGAAGTTGAGCGGCAGCGAGCCGAAGCTCAGGCGGTTCGCGAGCGACGCGGCGGTCGTCTGGTTGAAGCTGCCCGAGATCTGCGCCTTGCCGTTCGGGATCGTCTTGTCGACGCTCGGTGCCGAGATCACGAGGCCGTCCAGCACCATCGCGAACTGGTTCTGCGGCGTCGTGAGCGACGCCAGTCGCGTCGTGACGTCCGAGAACTCCTTGGCGCCCTTGGACGTGAACTCCATGTTCACGATCCAGCGGCTGCCGATGGCGCCGTTCGCGAGGGTCTCGAGGCCGGAGCCCGCGGACGAGATCTCGGAACCGTCGATCTCGACCGGGCCGAGGATGTACTTCAGCATCGAGCTGTTGCCGTCGGAGTCGACGCCGCACGCGACGAACGCCTTGTCCGGGTCGCCCGAGACACCGCCGGCGAGGTTCGCCGGGTCCGTGCAGTCGAGCGCGTCGAACTGGGCCTGGACCTCGTCCGTGACCCAGTACGCCTTGTCGCTCGCCGACGTCGGCTCGCTCGGCGCGGTCGCGGCCGGCGACGGCTCCTGCGAGGCGGCGTCGCTCGGCTGCGCGGTCGGCTGCTCGGTGGGCTCGGCCGTGGCGGGCGCGCTCTCGTCGTCGGTCGCGTCGGCCGTCGTGTCGCTCGACTGCGTCGGCGACGGCTCGGCGGACTCGCCCGCGGTGGGCGCCGATGTCGGCTCGGCGCTCGGGTCGGCGCTGGGACCGGCACTCGGGTCGACGCTCGGGTCGGCCGACGGCTGCGCGGTGATCGCGTAGTCCTCGACGAGCACCGGGCGGAACTCCATGTGCGACGACCGGCTCACGGCCGCGATGGTCTCCTCGGACGCCTTGCCGGGGATCGCGACGACGATGTTGTTGCCGCCCTGGCTGGAGATCTCCGCCTCGGCGACACCGGAGCCGTCGACGCGCTGCCGGATGACGTTGATCGCCTGGGTGATGTCCTCCGAGGTCGGCTGCCGGCCGTCGGTGGTCACCGGGGTCAGGATGATCTGCGTACCGCCCTCGAGGTCGAGGGCGAGCTTGGGCGTCCAGGTCGCGTCGGACGTCTTCGTTCCGATGAAGACCGCGATGAACGGCAGGAGCATGAGGACCACGAGCGTGATCAGCGTGCGGACCGGCCGGCGGCGGCGTGTGGGTGGGGCCAACGGAGTTCTTCTCTCGTGCGCGCACCGGTCGCGCGTGCGACCGGTGGGGACTGGGTCCGACGAACCGCTCGTCGGACCGCGGGACTACTTCCGGTCGGTGTCGTCGTCGCCGCGGGACGGCGGCAGCGACGACAGGTCGTCGGGCACGTCGATCGGCTCGTCGTCGAGTCGGTCGGCGGGCTCGTCGTCCTCGGTGCCGTCCTCGTCGGACGGCTGGTCGTCGGCGACGGGCGCCTCGACCTTCTTGGCGATCGCGGCGCGGACCCAGCGCGTGCGGCTGCCCGGGGTCGACTCCAGCGTGATCGTATCGTCCTCGACCTCGACGACGACGCCCATCATCCCGGACGCGGTCATGACCTCGTCGCCGGGCTGGAGGGTGCTGCGGAACTCCTGCTGCGCGCGCTGCTGCTTGCGGCTCTTGCGGGACATGAACCAGAACGCGCCCACCAGGAGGGCGAGGAGCAGGAACATCGAGTAGCCGCCACCACCGGTGGTGGCGGCCGCGGTATCGGCGGCAGGCGCGGCGTTGAGCAGAGTCACAGCGGGGTCCTCACGTTCGATCGTGTCCGGGGCAGTCTAGGCGTAGCCGCCCAGCGCTCCAACGCACGTCCAGGTGCGGGCGTTCCCGCACCGCGGGGAGCCTCTCACACGCGGCCGTCATCCGGGCACGGCTGGGACGAACTGCCCACGCCGACCGTCACGCGAACAGCGTCCCCGGGTCCTGCGGTGGCGTCAGGCCCAGGTGGGACCAGGCTGCCGGCAGCGCGACCCGGCCGCGCGGCGTCCGGCCCACGAGGCCCTCACGCACCAGGAACGGCTCGGCGACCGTCTCGACCGTCTCGGGCTCCTCGCCCACGGCGACGGCCAGCGTCGTCAGCCCGACCGGTCCGCCGCCGAACCGCAGGCACAGCGCCTCGAGCACCGAGCGGTCCAGCCGGTCCAGGCCGCGCTCGTCGACCTCGTACACCTCGAGCGCCGCGCGCGCCGCCGCCAGGCTCAGCGTCCCGTCGCCGCGCACCTCGGCCCAGTCGCGCACGCGGCGCAGGAGCCGGTTCGCGATGCGGGGGGTGCCACGCGAGCGCGACGCGATCTCGCGTGCCGCGGCGCCCGCGAGCTGCACGCCCAGCAGCCCGGCCGAGCGCAGCAGCACCTGCTCGAGCTCGTCGGCGTCGTAGAAGTCGAGGTGGCCCGTGAAGCCGAACCGGTCGCGCAGCGGTGCGGGCAGGAGACCCGCACGCGTCGTCGCGCCGACCACCGTGAACGGCGGGAGCGACAGGGGGATCGCGGACGCGCCCGCACCCTTGCCGACGACCACGTCCACCCGGAAGTCCTCCATCGCGACGTACAGCAGCTCCTCCGCGGGCCGCGCGATGCGGTGGATCTCGTCGAGGAACAGCACCTCGCCCTCCTCGAGCGAGGACAGCACGGCCGCCAGGTCGCCCGCGTGCTGGATCGCCGGGCCGCTCGTGACCCGCAGCGACGCGCCGAGCTCGGCGGCGACGATCATCGCGAGCGTCGTCTTGCCCAGCCCGGGCGGACCGGACAGGAGAACGTGGTCGGGTGCCCTCCCCCGTCCCCGGGCGGCGTCGAGCACCACGGACAGCTGCTCGCGCACCACCCGCTGCCCGACGAACTCCGCGAGTCGCCTCGGGCGCAGGGCCGCCTCCGCGGCCCGCTCCAGGTCGTCCGCGCCCGCGTGCACGAGCGACTCCGCGGGGAACCGCTCCGTGACGAGCTCGACGTCGGAGCGCTCGTCGTCCCGGTCAGCCACGGCCACCACCCAGGCTCCGCAGCGCCGCCCGCAGCACCCCCGGCACCTCGTCGGCGCGCAGCGGGCCCTCGACATCCTCGAGCACGGACTCGACGGCCTGCTCGGCGACCTTGGCGTTCCAGCCGAGGCCGACGAGCGCGTCGACGACCTGCTGGCGCCGGTCGTCCCCGGTGGGCACGGTGGCCTGCGGCTGCCCGCCCACCACGGCCGGGGCCGGGGCGCCGAGCCGGTCCTTGAGCTCGAGCACGATGCGCTGCGCGCCCTTGCGGCCGATGCCGGGCACGCGCTCGAGCGCCTTGAGGTCCTCGTCGGCGACCGCCCGGCGCAACCCGTCCGGCGTGTGCACCGCGAGCATCGCCAGCGCCAGGCGCGGGCCGACCCCGCTGACCGTCTGCACCGTCTCGAACACCTCGCGCTCGTCGTCGTCCGCGAAGCCGAACAGGGTGAGCGAGTCCTCCCGCACGACGAGCGAGGTGTGCAACGTCGACTCCTGCCCGACACGCAGCTGCGCGAGCGTGGCGGGGGTCGCCTGCACGAGCATCCCGACGCCCCCGACCTCGACCACCGCCGAGTCCAGCCGCACCGCGAGCACCGTCCCGCGCACCGAGGCGATCACGCGCCCTCCCTCGTCGTCACGGCCGTCCGCTGGTCGTCGGGACGGCCTGCCCGGGCCACTCTCCCACAGGGGCGAACATCTGTACGAACGACACGCTAGCGCCGCGCCGCCTGCTCCGCCGCGGCCCAGGCGCGCTGCGCCGGGGTCAGGGCCGACCCGGGGCGCTCCGGCGCGCCCAGCGCGCCGGCCGGCCGCCACAGGTGGCAGATCGCGAGCGCCAGCGCGTCCGCCGCGTCCGCGGGCCGGGGCACCGCCTCGAGCCGCAGGAGACGCGCGACCATCGTCTGCACCTGCGGCTTGTCCGCACGACCGCTGCCCGTCACCGCGGCCTTCACCTCGGACGGTGTGTGCAGCGCGACGGGGATGCGCCGACGCGCGGCGGCGACCATCGCGAGCCCGGCGACCTGCGCGGTGCCCATGACCGTCCGGACGTTGTGCTGCGCGAACACCCGCTCGACGGCGACCGTGTCGGGCGCGTGCTCCTCGAGCCACTCCTCGATCCGCCGCTCGATCACGAGCAGCCGCTGGTCCACGTCGAGCGTCGGCGCGGACGTCGCCACGCCCACCGCGACGAGCTGCACGCGGCGCCCCGGCAGGCCGTCGACCACGCCGAGGCCGCACCGCGTCAGGCCGGGGTCGACACCGAGGACTCGCACGAGCGCATCGTCGCACCCCGCCGCGGGCTCCCCCGGCACCCGCGACCGCGAGTCGCCCACGCCGCTCGCCGCGACGCGTCGGTGCCCGCCCGGGACGCGCGAGGGGCGCGTCACCCGCAGGTGACGCGCCCCTCGTCGCGTGCTCGGACGGTCCGCGTCCGGCCGGCTCAGTCGTCCTCGAGCTCGGCCATGACCTCGTCGGAGGCGTCGAAGTTCGCGTAGACGTTCTGCACGTCGTCGGAGTCCTCGAGCGCGTCGATCAGGCGCAGGATCTTGCGCGCACCCTCGGCGTCGACCTCGATCTGCGTCGACGGCCACCACACCACGTCGGCGGAGTCGTAGTCGATGCCCGCCTCCTGCAGCGCCGTCCGCACGGGCACGAGGTCGGTCGCCTCGCTCAGCACCTCGAAGGACTCGCCGAGGTCGTTGACCTCCTCGCCGCCCGCCTCGAGGACCGCCTCCATGACCGCCTCCTCGTCGGTGCCCTCCTGGGGCACGACGACGACGCCCTTGCGGCTGAAGATGTACGCGACCGAGCCCGGGTCGGCCATCTGGCCGCCGTTGCGGGTGAACGCCACGCGGACGTCGGACGCCGCGCGGTTGCGGTTGTCGGTGAGGCACTCGACGAGCACCGCGACCCCACCGGGGCCGTAGCCCTCGTACATGATCGTCTGGTAGTCCGCGCCGCCGGCCTCCTGGCCCGAGCCGCGCTTGACCGCCCGGTCGATGTTGTCGTTCGGGACGGACGACTTCTTGGCCTTCTGGATGGCGTCGAACAGCGTGGGGTTGCCCGCGGGGTCACCACCGCCCGTGCGGGCGGCCACCTCGATGTTCTTGATCAGCTTCGCGAAGAGCTTGCCGCGCTTCGCGTCGATCACGGCCTTCTTGTGCTTCGTGGTGGCCCACTTGGAGTGACCCGACATGCGCTCGTTACCCCTGGGTGTCGAGGACGATCTGGACGAAGAGACGGTGCACCCGGGTGTCGCCGGTCACCTCGGGATGGAAGGAGGTCACGAGCAGCGGTCCCTGGCGGACCGCGACGATCCTACCGGCGGCCGGCCCCGACTCGACGCGCCCGACCACCGAGGCCGCCGGGCCGACCTCCTCGACCCACGGCGCGCGGATGAAGACCGCGTGCAGCGGACCGTCCTCGACGCCCTCGATCGCGAGGTCGGTCTCGAACGAGTCGACCTGACGCCCGAACGCGTTGCGCCGCACCGTGATGTCCACGCCACCGAGCGTCTGCTGCCCCTCGATCCCGCCGAGCACCCGGTCGGCGAGCAGGATCATGCCCGCGCACGAGCCGTACGCGGGCATCCCGCCGCGCAGCCGCGCACGCACCGGCTCGAACAGGTCGAACGCGCGCAGGAGCTTGTCGATCGTCGTCGACTCCCCACCGGGGATGACGAGCGCGTCGACCGCGTCGAGCTCGCAGGTGCGACGCACGGGGACCGCACGTGCGCCCTCGGACTCGAGCGCGTGCGCGTGCTCGCGCACGTCCCCCTGCAGGGCCAGGACACCGACGGTGACAGTCACCCGGCGATCCTAGGTCGCCCCCGGCGCCGCTCGGCGCGTGCGCTCACGCCCGCCGCCTCCACCGCGCGGCGGCCCTGGGGTCGCGCCGTCAGCGGGCCGCTGCGGCACGCACCGCGCTGCCGGCCGCCGGGCGCACCTCGTCCGCGAGCCGGGACAGGCCCTCGAGCATGCGGTCGCGCGGCGCCGCCAGGCTCACGCGCACCATGCGCTGCGCGCCGCGGCCGAACGTGGAACCGGGCGCGACCGCGACGTGCCGTCGAGCGAGCAGGCGGGTCGCGAACGCGTCGGTGTCGGGCGTGCCCACGTCGACCATGAGGTAGAACGCGCCGTCGGGCTCGCTGAACCGCAGCCCGCGCGCGGTCAGCAGCCGCACCGCGGCGTCGCGCCGGTCCCAGTACGACTCGACCGCGTCGTGCACCCACTCCTGGGAGCCGGTGAGGGCGGCGAGCGCGGCGTGCTGCCCGCCCGCCGACGGGCACGCGAGCGTCGCCTCCGCGACGTGCCCGACGATCTCGACGAGCTCCGGGTCGGGCAGGTGCGCGAGACCGATCCGCCATCCCGTCATGGCGTACGTCTTCGACATCGAGTGGAAGACGAGCACGCGCCCGTCGGTGTCGAACGCCGCGGGGCTCACGTGCGGGGTGTCGAAGGTGATCGCCTCGTAGCACTCGTCGGACAGGACCCACAGGTCGTGCCGGCGTGCGAGCTCGACGAGCGCCTCGAGCGTCGCGGCCGGGTAGACCGCGCCCGTCGGGTTGTTGGGCGAGCAGACGACGAGCGCCCGCGTGCGGGGCGTGATCGCAGCCTCGACGTCCTCGACCCGCGGGACGAAGCCCTCCCGGGCGTGCGCCGGGTAGGTCGTCGGCACCGCCGCGCACGCGCGCGCCGCCATCGCCCAGTTCGGGAACGTGGGGTCGGGCAGCAGCACCTCGTCGCCCGGCCCGAGCAGCGCGGTCATCACGGTCGCGAGCCCGTTCATCGCGCCGTGCGTCACGACGACCGAGGACGCGTCGGCGCGCGCGCCGGACCGTCGGGCGATCCGCTCCGCGCCGGCCTCCCGCAGCTCGTCGAGTCCCAGGCTCGAGGTGTAGCCGAGCCGCCCGTCGCGGCCGGCCCGCGCGACCGCGTCGAGGACGTGCGCGGGGGGTGTCGCGTCGGGTTCGCCGATCTCGAGGTGGAGCGCGTCGGGGTCGCGCAGCGCGAGCTCCATGAGCGTCCGGATGCCGCTGCGCGGGATCGCGCGCGCGGGCGAGGTCGGCGAGAGGGTCGGCATGCTCCGACGGTAGGCGGTTCAGGTCACGCGCAGGTTACCGACCAGTACGGTCACCCGCACGGGCGACCCTCACTCCCGCGCGAGGCCCAGGTGGCGCGTCTCGCCGTCCCACTGCGGCAGCAGGCCCGCGACGAGCGTCGCGAGCCCCTCGGGGAACACCTCGATCTCGACGGCGGCCAGGTCGGCCAGCGACCACCACCGCAGCTCGTCGATCACGTCCTGCTCGAGCGCGGTCCAGCCCGAGCGGTCCTCCGCGACGAACGACGACGCCGGCACGCGCGCGAGGAAGATCTCCTCGTCCTGCCGGCAGTGCTCGAAGAAGAAGTCGAAGATCGCCGAGCGCGTCAGCACCGGACCGACGAGCGCGTCGTCGGCCAGCACGATGCCCGTCTCCTCGCGCACCTCGCGCACCGCCGCCTCGCGCGCGGACTCCCCCGCGTCGATCCCGCCACCGACCGTGAACCACCACGACCGCTCCGGCTGGTCCGCGTCGTGCCCCCGGATCAGCAGCACGCGGTCGTGCTCGTCGAGCAGGATCACACGCGCCGCGGTGCGCGACAGCATCCCGTCCGCACCGCGGGTCCACTCCGGACCGAGCGCGTGGTCCGGTCCGGTGCCGCCGCCGTCCGGGTCCCCGGCGTCGTCGGCCGGCGGGCCGGCGGGCACGACGAGGGCCGCGGGCTCCTCGTCGCCCGCGGCCCTCGTCGAACCCGGTGAGGTCACCAGCCCCGCTCGGCCAGGCGGTGCGGCACCGGCACGTCGTCGACGTTGATGCCGACCATCGCCTCGCCGAGGCCGCGCGAGACCTTCGCGATGACGTCCGGGTCGTCGTAGAACGTCGTCGCCTTGACGATCGCCGCGGCGCGCTCGGCCGGGTTGCCCGACTTGAAGATGCCCGAGCCGACGAACACGCCCTCAGCACCGAGCTGCATCATCATGGCCGCGTCCGCGGGCGTCGCGATGCCACCCGCGGTGAACAGCACCACCGGGAGCTTGCCCGCGGTCGCGACCTCCTTGACGAGCTCGTACGGGGCCTGCAGCTCCTTGGCGGCGAGGTACAGCTCGTCCTCGGGCAGCGAGGTGAGGCGGCGGATCTCGTCGCGCAGCGTGCGCATGTGGGTCGTCGCGTTGGACACGTCGCCCGTGCCCGCCTCGCCCTTGGAGCGGATCATCGCCGCGCCCTCGGTGATGCGGCGCAGCGCCTCGCCCAGGTTGGTCGCACCGCACACGAACGGCACCGTGAACGCCCACTTGTCGATGTGGTGGGCGTAGTCCGCGGGTGTGAGGACCTCGGACTCGTCGACGTAGTCGACTCCGAGGCTCTGCAGCACCTGCGCCTCGACGAAGTGCCCGATGCGCGCCTTGGCCATGACCGGGATCGAGACGGCCTCGATGATGCCGTCGATCAGGTCCGGGTCGCTCATGCGCGCCACGCCACCCTGCGCGCGGATGTCCGCCGGCACGCGCTCGAGCGCCATGACGGCGACGGCGCCCGCGTCCTCGGCGATCTTCGCCTGCTCCGCGGTGACGACGTCCATGATGACGCCGCCCTTGAGCATCTCGGCCATGCCGCGCTTGACGCGCGCGGTGCCGACGACGCCGGCCGCGTCGCTCGTGGGGGTGGGCTGGCTGGTGTCGCTGGTCACGTCGAGCCTCGCAGGTGGAAAGTGCGGTCACGGGGTGTGCGGTCGGGGGGTGCCGTCGCGCGTGGGCGGGACGTCCACACGAGGACGGGCACCACGACGGACCGACCCGGCCATCCTAGTGCGTGGCGCACCGGCACCCGCCCGCACGTCTCACGCGCGGTACGCCCCGGCGCCGCTGCGTGGTCAGCCGACGCCGGGCCGCGCGAGCGCCTCCGGCCACGCGTCGTCGAGCTCCAGCGTGCGCGGCTCGGGCGCGTGCCCCGCGAGCCGCAGGAGCCGCACGAACCGCCCCCGGCGCACGCGCTGCGCCTGCAGCACCGCCTCGTTGTGGAACCGACGAGCGATCTCCGCCCGGTACCAGGCCGAGCTCAGGGCGTCGAGGAGCTCGTCACCGCCCGGGACGGCGCGCATCGCGGCGATCTCGTCCGGGTCGTCGAGCACCGCGCGCAGCGTCGCGCTCAGCTCGCTCTCCACCTCGCCGCGCTCGTCGCGCAGCTCCTCGACCGTCGCCAGGGCGCCCTCCGTGGGCGACGACAGGGCACGCTCACCGCTCGACCGCGGGTCCGACAGCAGCAGCGCGAGCAGCTCGGGCGGTGCGTCGGGGCGCGCGACCGCGCTGTCCGCGGCGAGCGCCGACCACGCGGCCTCCCCCACGAGGACCGACGAGACCGGGTCCAGCAGGCCCGACGTCGCGAGCTCGGCGGCCACCGTCGCGCGCCGGACGAGCTGCGCCTGCACGACGCTGCGCGACGCACCCACCTTGCGGTGCAGCCGGTCGAGCCGGGACGCCGCGACCCACACCGACCACACCAGCACGGCGAGCACCACGACGACGACGCCCGCGACCTCGGACCACCTCATCGGGCCTCACCCCGGTTGCGGCGCAGCTCCATGAGCCGCGCGCCGCGCAGCGAGGACGGGTCCTCGCCCACGGGCGCATGCCCTCCGGCGACGGCCATCTCGTACACGGCGAGCACCTGGTCCGTCACCGCGGACCAGTCGTACCGGCGGACCACGGCACGCGCGTGCGCCTCGACGAGCGTGCGCAGGTCCGCGTCCGCGAGCACCCGCACGAGCGTGCGGGCCAGGTCGTCGCTGTCGCCCGTCCGGAACAGCACGCCGGCCGCCCCGTCGTCGAGCACGCGCGAGAACGCGCCCAGGTCGCTCGCGACGACGGTGGCGCCCGCGCTCATCGCCTCGACCAGCACGATACCGAAGCTCTCCCCCCCGGTCTGCGGGGCGACGTACACGTCGACCGACGCGAGCAGCCTGGCCTTGTCGTCGTCGGACACCCCGCCGAGGAACTCGACCGCACCGGCCCGGTCCCCCAGCACCTCGCGCGCCTGCTCCTGCCCCGTCTCACCGCGGCCCGCGACGAGGAACCGCGCACCGGGCACGTGCGCGAGGACCTCCCGCACCGCGCCGAGCAGGACGCCCAGGCCCTTGCGCGGCTCGTCGAGCCGGCCGAGGAACGCGATCGTGGGCGCCTGCGGCGACCCGGTCCAGCGCGGGTCGGGCTCGGCCGCTTCGAACGTGTCCACGTACACGCCGTTCGGGATGACCACGGCGTCACCGCCGAGGTGGTCGACGAGCGTGCGGCGCGCGTCCTCCGAGACCGCGATGCGCGCGGAGATCTTCTCGAGCGACTGCCGCACGAGCGGGAACGCCACCTGCAGCGAGCGCGAGCGCACGGTCGAGGTGTGGAACGTCGCGACGACGGGGCCGTCCGCGATCCACAGCGCCAGCATCGACAGGCTCGGCGTCACCGGCTCGTGCAGGTGCAGCACGTCGAACCGGCCCTGCTCGAGCCACTTGCGGGTGCGTGCGGCGGTCACGGGGCCGAACGTGAGGCGCGCGACGGAGCCGTTGTAGCGGACGGGGACGGCCCGGCCCGCGGCCGTGAGGTAGTCGGGCACCGGGGTGTCGTCGTCGGCAGGAGCGAGCACCTCGACCGCGTGACCCCGCGAGAGCAGCGCCTCCGCGAGGTCCCGGACGTGGAACTGCACCCCGCCGGGCACGTCGTACGAGTAGGGGCAGACGATGCCCACGCGCAGCGCGCGCGTCGCGGGCGCGGTCATGACGCCTCCACCCGCTCGTCGAGCTCCCCGGCCCGCCGCCGCGTGGCCGCGTACCGCTCGGGGTCGAGGTCCTCGACGAACACGCGCTGGAGCATGTGCCAGTCCTGCGGGCGCCGGTGCAGGCACTCCGCGAGGCGGTCCACCCACGCCTGCGTCAGGACCCGCACCTGCTCGGCGCGCGGCACGTCGCGGCTCACGGGCTCCACGGGCACGAAGTCGATGCGCAGACCCCACGGGGTCCCGGCGCGCCGTCGGCGCTCACCGCGCAGCCGCTCGTACGTGATCGCCGTCGCGAACAGCGGCGCCCCGGACGCGAGCGACAGCGCGGCCGGTCCGGCCGCGACGCGCGCCCGGTGGCCGAACAGGTCGACCTCGACGCCGCGGTGCGTCAGGTCACGGTCCGCGAGCAGCGGGACGATGCCGCCCTGCGGCGCGCGCGCGACGCGCAGCAGCTCGCGGAACACGTCGCCGTCACCCAGCGCGAGGATCCTCATACCGAGGCCCTCGCGGAACCGCAGGAACTCCTCGTAGACCTGCGGCGGCTCGAGCCGCTCGGCGACGGTCGTGACGTGCGCGACGTTGCGCGTCGCCCACGCCCCCGCGAGGTCCCAGTTCCCCAGGTGCCCGAGCGCGAGCACCACGGCGCGCCCCTGCGCGACGTGGTCCCGGATCGCGTCGAGCCCGACCGCGCGCACGCGCGCGTCGATCTGGTCGCCGGTGGAGCCGCCCAGCGAGAACGCCTCGACGAAGTAGCGCAGGTAGGACCGCATCGCGGCGCGCGACAGCCGGCGCAGCTGTGCCGCGTCGAGCTCGGGGCGCACGCGCGCGAGGTTCTTCTCCAGCCGCCGCACCCCGTCACCGTGCCGCCACCAGGTGACGTCGGCGCCCAGGTTCGCGGCGCCCCGCAGCACCGGTCCCGGCACGCGGTGCGCGTGCCGCCACGCGAACGCGTAGAGCGCCCCGACGTCGAGCCTCACGCGCCGGCCCCCGCGGCGCCGTCGGACGGCGCGACCTCGAGCGCGCGCGCCTGCCGGCGCACCTTGGCCATGCGCTGCACCACGGTCACGGCGGAGGCGACCGTGAGGAGGCCGAGCACCACGGTGAGGACGACGACGGGCAGACCGAACCCGACCAGGCCGGTCGCGCCGAGCACGAGCAGCAACCGGTCCGCGCGCTCGGCGATGCCGCCCGAGCCGTTCATGCCCAGCCCCTCGGCCCGCGCCCGGGCGTAGGGCACGACGGACCCGAGCACGAGCGCGGCGAGCGCGAGCGTGGCGGTCAGCTCGTCGTCACCGACCCCGAAGCCCCACAGCACGATCCCGCCGAAGATCGCGGCGTCCCCGAACCGGTCGAGCGTCGAGTCGAGGAACGCACCCCACGGACCCGATCGACCCGCCTGCCGGGCCATGACGCCGTCGAGCGAGTCGGTCAGCGCGAACACCGCGATGACGAGCGACCCGGCGAGGAAGTGGCCGGTGGGGAACGCCCACAGGGCGGTGACCACGACGACGAGCGTGCCCGTGACCGTCACGGCGTCGGGCGAGACTCCCGCGCGCAGCAGCACCCGCGCGACGGGCGTGAACAGGCGGGTCATGGCCCCGCGGAGTCGGTTCAGCACGCGGTCATCTCCCGGTGGTGGACGGCTGGGGCCACGCGGCGGCGAGCCGCGCCCGCGTGTCGGCGAGCAGCTCGGGCAGGGCCCGGCTGCGGCCCACGACGGGCAGGAAGTTCGAGTCGCCGTCCCACCGCGGCACGACGTGCTGGTGCAGGTGCGCCGCGATGCCGGCCCCCGCGACGTCGCCCTGGTTCATCCCCAGGTTGAACCCGCTGGGCGACATCACCGCGCGCAGCACGCGCATCGCCGTCTGCGTGAGCGACCCGACCTCCGCGAGCTCGTCGTCCGTGAGGTCGGTGTAGTCCGGCACGTGGCGGTACGGGCACACGAGCACGTGGCCCGGGTTGTACGGGTACAGGTTCATGACCACGTACGCCCGCTGCCCGCGCGCGACGACGAGACCCTGCTCGTCGTCCTGCGTGGGGATGCGGCAGAACGGGCAGCCGGGCCCCGCGGCGGCGTCGACGGGCTTGTTCTCCCCGCCGATGTACGCCATGCGGTGCGGGGTCCACAGCCGCTGGAAGCCGTCCGGCTCGCCGGCGAGATCGCGCGCGTCGACGAGCTCGGGACCCGTCACGCCGGCGTCCGGACGGTGCCGGTCGTCAGCCACGGCTCAGACCTGCGTGTGGTCGCGGACCGCGGCGACGATCCGCTCGACCGCCTCGGCCACCGGCACCCCGTTCTCCTGGCGGCCGTCGCGGTAGCGGAACGAGACCGCACCCGCCTCGACGTCCTCGCCGCCCGCGATGAGCACGAACGGGATCTTCTGCGTGCTCGCGTTGCGGATCTTCTTGCCGAAGCGGTCGTCGGAACGGTCCACCTCCGCGCGGATCCCCTGCGCGCGCAGCTGCGCGACGAGGTCGTCGAGGTAGCCCTCGAACGGCTCCGCGACCGGCACCGCGAGCACCTGGACGGGTGCGAGCCACGCCGGGAACGCGCCCGCGTAGTGCTCGACGAGGATGCCGAAGAAGCGCTCGATCGAGCCGAACAGCGCGCGGTGGATCATCACGGGACGCTGGCGCGACCCGTCGGGAGCCGTGTACTCGAGCTCGAACAGCTCCGGCTCGAAGAAGTCGAGCTGGATGGTCGAGAGCTGCCAGGTGCGGCCGATCGCGTCCTTGACCTGCACCGAGATCTTCGGGCCGTAGAACGCGGCGCCGCCCGGGTCGTCGACCAGGTGCAGCCCGGACGCCGTGGCGACCTCGCGCAGGGTCTCGGTCGCCTCGTGCCAGGTCGCGTCGTCGCCCACCGACTTCTCGGGGTCGCGGGTCGACAGCTCGAGGTAGAAGTCGTCGAGGCCGTAGTCGCGCAGCAGCTCGAGCACGAAGGTCAGCAGCGAGCCGAGCTCCTCGCGCATCTGCTCACGCGTGGTGTAGATGTGCGCGTCGTCCTGGGTGAAGCCGCGCGCGCGGGTCAGGCCGTGCACGACGCCGGACTTCTCGTAGCGGTACACGGTCCCGAACTCGAACAGCCGCAGCGGCAGCTCTCGGTACGAGCGCCCGCGCGAGCGGTACACGAGGTTGTGCATCGGGCAGTTCATGGGCTTGAGGTAGTAGTCCTGGCCCTCACGCTTGACCGTGCCGTCCTCGTGGAACTCGGTGTCGAGCTTCATCGGGGGGTACATGCCGTCCGCGTACCACTCGAGGTGACGCGAGGTGTGGAACAGCTTGGCCTTGGTGATGTGCGGGCTGTTGACGAACGAGTAGCCCGCCTCGACGTGCCGACGGCGCGAGTACTCCTCCATCTCCATGCGCACGATCCCGCCCTTGGGGTGGAACACGGCCAGGCCCGAGCCGATCTCGTCGGGGAACGAGAACAGGTCGAGCTCGTTGCCGAGCCGGCGGTGGTCGCGTCGCTCCGCCTCGGCGAGCCGGTCCAGGTGCGCCTTGAGCTCGTCCTTGCTGGGCCACGCGGTGCCGTACACGCGCTGCAGCTGCGGGTTCTTCTCGCTGCCGCGCCAGTAGGCCGCGGCCGACCGCATGAGCTGGAAGCCGTTGCCGATCAGCCGGGTGCTCGGCAGGTGCGGGCCGCGGCACAGGTCCTGCCAGACGACCGTCTCGCTCTCCCGGCCGGCGCCGCGCACGTTCTGGTAGATCGACAGCCCGCCGAGGCCGACCTCGACGCTCGCACCGTCCGCCGCGCCCGGGTCGCCCTTGAGGCCGATGAGCTCGAGCTTGAACGGCTCGTCCGCGAGCACCTCGCGGGCCTGCTCCTCGGTCACGTCCCAGCGACGGAAGGTCTGCCCCTCCTTGACGATGCGCGACATGACCTTCTCGAGCGCGCGCAGGTCCTCGGGGGTGAACGGGGTCTCGACGTCGAAGTCGTAGTAGAAGCCGTCGGTGATCGGCGGGCCGATGCCCAGCTTGGCGGTCGGGTTGACCTCCTGGACGGCCTGCGCGAGCACGTGCGCCGCGCTGTGCCGCAGCACGGCCAGCCCGTCGGGCTCGTGCACGCTCACCGGCTCGACGACCTTCGCGCCCTCGGGCAGCGGCAGGTGCAGGTCGCGCAGCTCGCCGTCCACGCGTACGACGACGACGTCCTTGCGGTCACCGAAGAGGTCCGTGCCCGTCGTGCCCGCCTGCACCGTGGTCGCGGTTCCGTCGACGGTGAGGGCGATCTGATCAGGCACGGGGTGGTGGCCTTCCTCGGGAGCTCGCGCGGTCACCCGCGCGACGTGGGACTCCGCCGGGCAGCGGACCCGTCGATGCTACCTGCGCAGGTCGCCGACCTCGCGCGCATCGCCACGGCGCGACAGCGGCCAGGGACGACGAAGGCCGCCTCGCGGCGGCCTTCGTCGATGTGGTGGTGGGCGATACTGGGTTCGAACCAGTGACCTCCTCGGTGTGAACGAGGCGCTCTACCACTGAGCCAATCGCCCGTCCGCCGGCAGGGCCGACGTGCACCACCCGTGAGCGGCGCAGACGGAATGCTACCCGGGATGCGCACAGATTCCGAACCGGGCCCGGCGCAGGGTCCCACCCGCGGGTCGGGCACGTCCTCGACCCCCCGGACGGGTGATGCGGGACCGCCGCACGGCCCGGACGGCGCCGCGCCGACGGTCCCCGCCACGCACACCGGGACGGCCCGGCAGAAATCGACCGAAAAAGTGTGCGCCCGGGCCTCAAGTCCGCGCCCGGACCGACCGATCGTGCAGGGAACAAGGACGCGACCACACGAAGGGGTGGCCGAACGCGAGGTGTCGGGGGCATCCTCGGACCCGGTGAGCACGTTCACCACACGTCCCACCGGGTGAACCTGGGTGCACTTCAGGTCCAATCGGGCAATCGCACTGCCATGATGGGACGAACAGCCCACGTAACGAGAAGAGGGGACCCGATGACGCATTCGTCGTATGACGTCGTCGAGGTCGTCGCCATGCAGCTGATCGGGAGTGACGCGAGCGTCATCCCGGTGAGCGCTGAGCTCTCCTTCCGGACCACGGACCCGTACACGGTGCGCGCGGTCTTCACCGGCCCGCACACCATGTCGACCTGGCTCATCGGCCGCGAGCTGCTCTCCATGGGCATGCACGCGTCGTCCGAGGCGCCTGCCGGAAGTGGCGACGTCCAGGTGTGGCGGGACGAGGATCCCGACTACGCGCTCGTGTCGTTGAGCGGGGTGGAGGGCAGCGCGCTGCTCGCCGCCCCGAGCGACCCCATCGTCCGGTTCCTCGCCCGCACCGAGGAGCTGGTGCCGCTGGGTGCGGAGAGCGACCGCATGGAGGCGGAGATCTCGGCATGGAGGCGGAGATCTCGGCGTTCATCGCCGCGCTGCTCACCGCCTGACCATCCCGAGCATCACGCCGGTCCCGTCGCCGTCGACGGGGCCGGCTCTCGTGCTGTCCGGGGCCGTGCCGACGCCGGTCGCGGGCCGGCCCCACGGTCACGGGTCGAGGTCGTCGAGCGCGCGTGCCTGGAACAGGTCGGCGGCCGCGAGCGAGAGCGGCCCCGCGGTGACGTCCCGCTCGTCGAGCGCGACCACGGGCGACACGTTGCGGATCGAACCCGTCAGCGTCAGGTGCGCCCGGCCGGCCAGCACCTCGTCGAGGATCTCGTAGCGCAGCTCGCCGTCGACGGCCTCCCGCACCGGCAGACCGGCCTCGCCGGCCCACTCGAGCAGCAGCTCGCGCGTGATCCCGGCGAGGCACCCGCTCGACAGCGGCGGCGTCACGAGCTCGCCGTCGCGCTCCACGACGACGTTCGACCCCGTCCCCTCGCACAGCAGGCCGACGGTGTTGGCGAGAACCGCCTCGTCGGCGCCGCGGCGGTGCGCCTCGGCGAGCGCCACGACGTTCTCCGCGTACGACGTCGTCTTCAGCCCGGCGACCGCCGACCGCTCGTTGCGCACCCACGGCACCCGCACCACCCGGCTGGTCGCGGCGCGTGTGGCCGGCCCGGCGAGCGCGACGAGGGTCGGGCGCTGCGCGTCGGGCTCGTCGCGGTGCGACCCGAGCGGACCCGGACCGCCGGTGTAGGTCAGCCGCAGGCGACCGGCGTCGGGCGCGGCGGCCAGCACCGCGGCGACGGCCTCGCGCACGGCGTCCTCGTCGGGCACGGGCAGGCCCAGCCCCGTCGCGGAGCGGGCGAGACGCCGCAGGTGGCGGGTGAGCGCGAACGCGCGACCGCCGTAGACCGCGCACGTCTCGAACACGCCGTCGCCCACGGTCACGCCGTGGTCCACGCCCGTGAGGATGCGGTCCGTGGGTGCGTGCAGTCGACCGTCCGCCCAGATCACGACGCTCATGGCGTCAGTCTGACATCCCCGGACCTGCGTCCCGGGACGCGAGTGCGACGAGCCGCGCGGCCTTGAGCTCGGTCTCGGCCCACTCGGCGCGCGCGTCGCTCCCCCACGTGATGCCCGCGCCCGTGCCGAACCGCAACCGGCCTCGCCCGTCGGCGTCCGGCTCCCACCAGAACGTCCGGATCCCCACCGCCAGCTCCGCGCGGACCCCACCGTCCGGCGCCACGTGCACCCACCCGACGAAACCGCAGTACGGCCCGCGCGCCACGGGCTCCACCTCGTCGATGACGCGCAGCGCCGACGACTTGGGCGCGCCCGCCACCGAGCCGGGCGGGAACGTCGCCTCCAGCAGCGCGGGCCACAGCGCGCCGGACCCGCGGTGCGGTGCCGCGAGCGTCCCGCGCACGGTCGACACGAGGTGCACGAGGCCCGGGTGCTCCTCGACCCCCAGGAGCGTCGTGACCTCGACCGTCCCCGGCTCGCAGACCCGCTGCAGGTCGTTGCGGACGAGGTCGGTGATCATGACGTTCTCCGCGACGTCCTTGGGGGTCAGCCCGTCGCGGGTCGTCGCGGTGCCCTTGATCGGCGCGGAGGTCACGACGCCGTCCTCGACCCTCAGGAACAGCTCGGGTGACGCGGTCACGACCCACACCCCCTCGTCGTCCCGGTGCCCGTCCAAGCGGTCCGTGCCCCCGTCCCCGACACTCCCCCGCGGGACGTGCACGTAGCCGGCGTACGGCGCCGGGTTGCCGGCCGCCAGGACGTCCGCGAGAGCGGCCGCGTCAGGCTCGTCGTCGGCGGACCCGAGCTCGGCGCAGAGCACCCGGCAGACGTTCGCCTGGTAGACGTCGCCCTCACGGACATGCGCGCGGACGGACTCGACGGCCCGCACGTACTCCTCCCGCGTGAGCGAGCTCACCCAGTCCGCCGCACGCGGGCCGACCCACCCCGCGCCACCGCCCGCGGGCGCGGTGTCCGCCTCCTCGAACCGCCATGCGCGCACGCGCCCCTCGAACTCGCCGACGAGCGCCCACCAGCCGGGCTCCGCGAGCCGCTCGGGCTGCAGGCGCACGTCGACGCACTCGACGAGCCCGCGCAGCCGCAGGCCGGCGAACCGGGCGTGGGCTGCGGACTCGGGCACGCGCACACGGTAACCGCCGCACTCACGCCCGGGTCGGGGCGTCCGGGAGCGTCGAGCGGCTGGTCGGGCGCCCGGTTGACGCCTGCGGCTCGCGAGAGAACGCTCGGAGCGAGCGGCGCCCCGAGCCGGCTGAACGGCCAGCCGGGTGTGCTGGGCGCCGGCCGCGGAGGATCGATACCCTCGCCCGTCACCCCTCGCGACTTCGACGCGGTGCTCCTCGACCTCGACGGGGTCCTCACGACCACACGCACCGTGCACGCGGCGGCGTGGAAGTCCATGTTCGACGAGCTCCTCGCCGAGTGGGACACGGACCACGGCACGGACCTGCCGCGCTTCGACGAGCGCGCCGACTACGCGTCGGCGGTGGACGGCAAGACACGCGAGACCGGCGTCCACGACTTCCTCGCGTCCCGCGGCATCACGCTCCCGCCCGGGCGGCTCACGAAGTGGCTCGCGTACCACTACGGCGCGCAGGAGTGCTCCCTCCTCGCGGACCGCGCGAGCCTCACGCTCCACCAGGCACGCACGGTGGGTCGCGCGGTGGTCGTCGCGGAGCACGAGCGCGAGGTCGGACCGCCGGCAACCTGGGCGACGGCGTGCACGTCGCGTCGGCGGGCGGGACGTGGATGGCGCTCGTCCAGGGCTTCGCCGGCTACCGGTGGCGCGGCACGCGCTTCAACCCGATGCTCCCGACGCGTGGTCGGCGGCTGCGGTTCCCGCTGCGGATCCGCGGCTCGGTCCTCGAGGTGAGCATCGAGCCGCGGCGCGTCACGTACGCCGTGCTGAGCGGTCCCCCGGTCTCGGGAGACCACCGCGACGTGCCGTTCACCGCGGCGCAGGGCTCACCGGTCTCGTTCACCGGCGTCTTCCAGACGAGCGACGGCGCACCGACCGACGACGGGGCGTCGGCACCGGCTGCCTCAGCCGGCACGACGGGCTCGAGCACGACGAGCCTGGGTGCCACGAGCCCGGGTACGACGAAGGCCCCAGGTCGATGACCTGGGGCCTTGGCTGGTGGGCGATACTGGGATCGAACCAGTGACCTCTTCCGTGTCAGGGAAGCGCGCTACCGCTGCGCCAATCGCCCGGGGGTGTGTTGCTGCGAGGTGGAGATGGGATTCGAACCCACGTATACGGCTTTGCAGGCCGCTGCCTCGCCTCTCGGCCACTCCACCCTGAGACCGCAGTCCTCAGCGGCCTGAGCCGAAAGGATGTCTCCGAGCGGACGACGGGATTCGAACCCGCGACCCTCACCTTGGCAAGGTGATGCTCTACCACTGAGCCACGTCCGCGCTGCACGTCCCCCGGTTTCTCACCGGCGTTCCGTGTGCGTCCCAGACTTTATCCGAGTCTTCGCGTCAGAGTCCAACTGGCTCCCGGCGCCCGGGCCCGATCCGCAGGATCACGCGGATCTCCCGGCGTGTCGCCGCGCGCGTGCGGCGCCCGCGGCGCGCTGGACGCGCCCGTCCGCCTACCCTGGTCCGTCGCCGACACCCGGCACCGGCCCCGCAAGCCGTCCCCTTCCCCGCGAGCCGAGCTCATGACCTCGACGACCACGCTCCCCCGGCCGCCCGCGGCCGCCGGCTCCGACCGGACGCCGCGCGAGCGCCGTGCCGCGCCCGCGCGGCGCGACATCCAGGTGCTGCGCGCGGTCGCGGTCGCGGCGGTCGTCGTCTTCCACGCCTGGCCGCAGGCGCTGCCCGGCGGGTACGTGGGCGTCGACGTGTTCTTCGTCGTGTCGGGCTTCCTCATCACCTCGCACCTGCTGCGCCACCCACCGACCGACCTGCGCGGTCTGGCGGCGTTCTGGGCCCGCCGCGTGCGGCGCCTGCTGCCCGCGGCCGCGACGGTCCTGGCGGTGACCACCGTCGCGAGCGTCGTGCTCCTGCCGAGCCACCTGCTGACGCAGGCCGCCCGCGAGCTGCTCGCCGCGACCCTGATCCAGGAGAACTGGCAGCTCGCCGAGCAGGCCACGGACTACCTGGCGGCGGACGCCACCCCCAGCCCGGCGCAGCACTTCTGGTCGCTCGGCGTCGAGGAGCAGTTCTACGTCGTGTGGCCGCTGCTGCTGGCCGCCGCCGCGCTCGTCGCGCGCCGCACCGGTCGACGCCGGGCCGTCGCGGGCGTCGTCGTCGCGGCCGTGACGCTCGCGTCGCTGTGGTGGAGCGCGTCGCTCACCGCCGCCGACCCGGCGCGTGCGTACTTCGTCACGACGACGCGCGTGTGGACGTCGCGATCGAGCCGGACCCGCTCGCCGAGGCCGCGGCCGACGACGCGAGCGGCCTCGTCTCGGTGCTCGACCTCGACCACGTGCTCTGCTGGGACGGCCGGTGCCACGACGTCGTCGGCGGCGCGATCGTGTACTTCGACCACGGCCACCTCACGCGCACGTTCGCGCAGTCGCTGCGCCCCGAGGTCGAGGCGGCCGTGGCCGACCGCATCCGCGGCTCGGACCGCGGCTAGGTCGACGCCCGAGCGCTGCGGCTCAGACCTCGCCCGGCAGCGCGAGCCGCACGACGATCCGCGTCCACGCGCCGACGTACACGCGGTCGCCGTCCGCCAGCTCGTAGCGCTGACCCACCGGGATCGGGGCCTGCGGAAGCGGCTCACCCACGCGCGCCACGTACGTGCCGTTCGAGGACTGCAGGTCCTCGACCCACCAGCGCGTGCCGTCGGTGTTGAGCTGGCAGTGCCGGCGCGACACCCCCGAGTCCGCGCCGCAGTCGATCGTCGGGTGGATGTTGCGCGACACCGACGGACGTCCGACGAGCGCGCTGCGCGTGCGCAGCGGGACGAGCACGGGCAGCCCCGCGGACGGCATCGGGTCCTCGGGCGACTGGAGCGCGTACCAGTCGGGGTCGATCCAGACCTCGGCCACCCACGAGTCGGGGCCGTCCGGTGCCGGAGTCGGCAGCCCGCCGCCCGCGGACGCCGGGCCGGGCCCCGGAGAGGCACCGGTCGCGGGGTCGGTCGCGGGCTCCTGCGCCCGGGCCTCGGTCGCCTCCACCGCGGGCTGCTCACCCGTCGCGGCCGAGGGCGAGGACGTCGAGGCCACGCCCGCGGGCGGGACCAGGGGCGCGGGGGTCGCGCCCGTCGTGAAGTCGTAGCCGCAGTTCTCGCAGAACAGCGCACCCGCCGCCGCGGGCGACTGGCAGTGCGGGCACGTCGTCGGCCCGGCGGAGGGCGACGGGCCCGCCGCGGCCGGTGTGGACGCACCGGCGGAAGAGATCGGGGCGCCGCACACGTCGCAGTAGTCGGTCGACGTCGACGGGTGCCCCTCGGGGCAACGGACCGTGCTCACCGGCGCACCCGGGTCGTCTTGGTCGACGCCGTGTCGAGCGCCATCTCGTCGAGCCGGTCGGTGTTGCGCTTGAGGCGCACGGTGCCCTGCTCCGGGTCCTCGATCTCGACGACCCGCCGCAGCCGGCTCGTCGCCTCGTCGTTGCCCGTCTCCTGGGCGAGCTGCACCGCACGCCCCAGCTTCACCGTCGCGGTCGCCTCGTCGCCGGCCGCCTTCGCCGCGAGGCCCTCCTGGATCGCGCTCGCGAGCTCCGCCTGGCCCGTGTAGTGCGCGACCTCCGGGCTGATCCGAGCCGTGAGCGAGTCGTCGTCGGACCAGCGTGCCTTCACCAGGCCGGACGAGAGCACCTCGCCGCCCACCGCGATCTGCACGCGCGCCGCGAGCTGCTCCGAGCCCACCGGCTTGGAAGGGACGCGGACCGCCACGTGGTAGTCGCGGGACTCGTCGCCCCACGAGCCCGTCGGGTACGCCCCCGTGAGCGGGTTGACCTCGCGACGGCGGGCGGTGAGGTCCTCGACCGTCGGCGACACCTGCCGGACGAACAGCACCTGGGCGCCCTGGGGGGCCCACACCCGCAGTTCCGCGTCCGCGATGCCCCGCGCCATGGAGCGCTGCACCAGGTCCCGGAAGTCGGCGGCGATGTCGTCGGGGTCCGCGATGAGGTCCACCGTGCCGAGCAGCGCCGTGGCGATCTCGCGCAGCTCGTCGACCTGCCAGTTCGCGCCCACACCGCGCGCGTCGCACTGGAAGTGACCCGTGACCGCGCGCACGACCCCCGACAGCGCCTGCCGCGGCTCCGACTCGTTCTTGCCGTCGGTCAGCAGGATCGCGTGCCGCTGCGGCACGTGCGGGACCGTCGCGAAGAGCCGGTCGGCCAGCGCGAGCCACGTGCTCATCGCGGTGCCGCCCGACGGCTGCAACGACGCGATCGCCCGCTTCGCCTCGAAGCGCGCGCCCGGCTCCATCTGCACCATGTCCCGGACCGCGTTCGGGTACGGGAACACGCGCTGCGCGACGTGGCTGCCCCCGACGATCGCGAACCACGTGCCGTCCGGGATCTGGTCCACCGCGACCTGCGCCGCGTGCTTCGCGGCGTCCATGTTGCGCCCGCTCATCGAGCCGGACGTGTCGACCATGATGATCTCGGCCACGGCGCCCGACGCGGTGTCCGCGGACCCGGCGCCCTGGCTCGTCAGCGTGACGATCGCGTGCACGTCCGTGCTGCCCTGGGGCAGGAACTCGTTCTGGAAGACCTCGGCAGTGAAGACGGCCACGCTCAATCCTTCGTCGGTGTGCGTTCGGGGTGCCGGCGGCTGGGCCTCGGGCGCTGGCTCGAGGCTAGCCGACCCGGGCCAGCGCGGCCGTGACGTTGTCGCGGCCGCCCTGCGCGTTCGCCCAGGCGACGAGCGCGGCCGCGGTCGCGGTGGGGTCCGCACCGGCCGCCGCGGCGTGCTCGCGCACGAGCAGCGCGACGTCCGGCGCCGGGGAGCAGTAGTTCCACAGCCCGTCGGAGCACACGAGCACCCAGCCGGGTCCGTCGACCGTCGCCGCGGTGGTGCGCGCCGTCACGTCCTCGGCGTCCGGGCCGAGCCAGCGCGTGATCGCGTGCGCCTGCGGTGACGCCTCCGCCGCCGCGCGCGGGACGCCGCGCGCCATGAGCTCGCCGGCACCCGAGTCGTCGGCCGTCAGCTGCTCGGGTGTCCCGTCGTCGGGGAGCCAGTACACGCGCGAGTCGCCGAGCCAGCCGACGACGAGCAGCGCGTCGTCGACCACCGCGGCCACGAACGTGCACGAGGGTGCGTGCTCGGGCTCCGCGCCGGGGGCGCTCGCCGCCACCGCGTCGTCCGCCGCGACCGCCGCGCGTCCCAGCAGCGACGACCACGCCGCCTGACGTGCCGCAACCGTCCCCGTCACTCTCGCGGCCCCCTCAGGCCCACCCGCGACGAGCACGTCGAGCGCCGCACCGGCCGCCGCGAGGCTCGCGACGTCGGAGCCGGGCGCCGTGGACACGCCGTCGCACACCACGAGCGCCGCGAAGCCGCCGGACGCGGCCAGCGCCATCGCGTCCTCGTTGCGCGCGTGCCGCACGCCCCGGTCGCACACGCCGCCGACCCAGGACGAGGGGCTCTGCGCGAAGTGGTCCCGCTCGGAGGCCGCCGGGGTGCCGCACTCCTCGCAGTAGCCGTCCGTCGCGACCCTCCCGCCGCACGCGCGGCACACCGGCGCCCCGCCGGCCGGCGGCACGTCGTCTCCGTCCTCGTCCGCGACCTTCGCGGCGGGCGGTGCCGGGACCGGAGGCAGGCTCCCGGCCTCGTCGTCGGGCCGGTCCCGTCCGGTGCCGGCGCCCACGGGCGTCCCGCACGCCTCGCAGAAGCGGTCGTCGGGGTGCAGCGCTCCCCCGCAGCCGGTGCACGTCACGGCGCTCGTCGTCCCGCTCACCACGCCGTCCACCGCCGCACCGCGTTGGCCCGGTCGACGAGGGCGATCCGGGCGTCGCGCGACGGCGCGAGCGCGGCGGACTCGCGGTAGGCGGCCTCGAGCGCGTCGCGCAGCGTCGCGTCGTCCACCGGCACGTCCGCGATCCGCAGGGTCGGCTTCGCGCCGCTGCGCTCGACCTCGGCGAGCGCGGCGGTGAACACCTCGATCCGCAGGTCCACACGCTGCTGCGGCTCGACCGTCACGCGCTCGAGCCCGGCGAGCGCCTCCGCGAGGGCCGGCACGCCGCGGTCCGACGTGGTCAGCAGCTGCGCCCGCTGCACGCGGGCCTCCGCGAACGAGCTGCGGGTCGCGGTCACGAGGTCGAGCGCGGCGAGCGCGCCGTCCAGGTCGCCCGCGGCCCGCCGCACCCGCGCCAGCCCGAACGCGGAGACGGCCGTGTAGTTGGCGTCCGAGCGCGCGCAGATGACGTAGAGCTGCTCGGCGATCTCGGGCTCGTCGGACAGCTCGCACGCCACGGCGAGCGCCAGCTTCGGCGCGAGCTCGCCCGGGACCTGCCCGTACACGGCGTTGAACGACGCCCGGGCCGCGACGGGGTCACCCGCGGCGAGCTGCGCGAGGCCGTCGAGCCAGACCGCGCGCCACTCCCACGGGTCGGCGTCGAGCACCTGCGCGAGCGCCGCACGGACCACCTCCGGCTCGCCGGCCTCGATCCCGGCGCGCGCCCGCGCGAGCCGGACCTCGACGCTCTCCTCGGGGGCCTCGCCGAGCGCCTCGATGCGCTGGTGCGGGTCCGCGACGCTCACACCGGCGAGCCAGGAGGCCGCCGGGTCGGACGCGTCGACCTTGAGCGTCGGCAGCTCGTCCCACCGCAGCGGAGCATGCGGACCGTCGGTCGTCGGCGCGTCGAACAGCACGGACGCCGCCGAGTGCAGCGCCGGGTGGCCCGGTCCCCGGTCGGCCGCGACGACCTCGCGCAGCACGCCCAGCAGCTGCGTGCGCAGCTCGTCGACGGTCGCGAACCGGTCCGACGGGTCCGGGGCGCACGCCTTCGCGACGAGGCGGTAGAACGAGTCGTACGTCGCGAACACGGGCGTGTCGGCGACGGCCGGCAGCGAGGCCGCGTAGGTCGTCGTGTTGCCGCGGAAGTCGATCACGAGCGACACGAGCGTGCGGCCGATCGTGTAGACGTCGGACGCGACCGAAGGGCCGACCTCGCCCACCTCGGGCGCCTGGTAGCCGATCGTGCCGAAGATCGCCGAGTCGAGGTCGTCGACGCGGCGCACACCGCCCATGTCGATCAGCTTGACCGCGTCACCCTGCTGGATCACGTTGTCGGGCTTGAAGTCGCAGTACAGCAGCCCGACGTCGTGCAGGTACGCGAACGCGGGCAGCACCTCGAGCACGAGGGCGACGGCGTGCGCGACCGGCAGCGGGTCGTTCACGCCGGCGTTCGCCTCCCGGCGTGCCGTCAGCATCTCCTTGAGTGACGTGCCCCCCACGTACTCCATGACGGTGTAGCCCGCGCCGTCGTGCATCACGAAGTTGTAGATCTCGACGATCAGCGGGTGCTCGACCTCCGCGAGGAACTGCCGCTCGGCGATCGCGGCCGCGTAGGCGTCCGCGTCCCCCGCGTTCAGCAGGCCCTTGAGCACGACCCACCGTCCGGACACGTTCTGGTCCCGCGCGAGGTAGATCCAGCCGAGCCCACCGTGCGCGAGGCAGCCGACGACCTCGTACTGCCCGCCGACCAGGTCGCCCGGCACCAGGCGCGGGTCGAAGTCGAAGCCCGACCCACACTGCGGGCAGAACCCCTTGGTCCGCCCCGGCACACCGTCACGCTCCCGGCCGACGGGCGCGCCGCAGGACGGGCAGAACCGCTTGCGCTCGGGGACCTGCGGGTCGGCCATGACGACCTGCAGCGGGTCGCGCACCGGGGCCGAGGGGACGGTCGTCAGGCCCGCACCCAGCCGCGCGCCGCGCAGCCGGGTGGACCCCGTGCCGAGGCGCCGGGTGGCGCGCGAGCCGGTCGCGGCGGTGCGCGCCGAGCCCAGCGCCGCGGTCGCGAGCCTGCTCGAGCTGGTCCGGCCGGTGCGCGTGGACCGCTCGGCGTCGGGGTCCTCGCCCGCCGCCGCGCCGCCGCGGGGCGACGTGGCGGTCCCCGCGATGCCCGTGCCGAGCAGCGACGTCGCGGACGCACCCGCGGCGACCGGCGCCGCCGTCACCCCCGTCCCGGCGGGAGCCGTCGGCGCTTGCGGAGACCCGCAGACGTCGCAGTAGCCGTCCTCGTACGTCCCGGTGCAGCCCGGTTCGGTGCAGGCGGTCATCGCGCGGCTCCCTTCGGCCCGTGCACGGGCAGGTCGCGGGTGAGGAACTCGAACTGCTCGACGAGGAAGCGGGCGAGCACCACGTCGCACGGCGTGCGCTCGACGGCGTCGCGCGCCTCGTCGTACCCCGAGCGGACCGTGGGCGACGCGCTGCGGCCGTTCGCGTCCGCCACCGCCCGCAGGCGCTCGAGCTGGTAGCGCAGCTCGGCGCGCTCGCGCAGCGGACGCCCGTACGCCTCGGCGACCGCGTCGAACGCGCGCTGCACCGTCCGCAGCCGCTCGACGAACGCGTCCACCTCGGCGCGGGTCGGCGGCACGTCGCCGAGCCGCGAGACGTCGGGCACGGCGAGCAGCGGCGGGTCGACGACCTCGCGCCGGCACCGGTCGGCGAGCGCGTGCAGCGTGGGCTCACGGTCCTCGAGCGCGTCGCGCAGCGCGGCCGCGTCGGTGCGCTGGCGGGCGAGCGTCCGCCGCTGCGAGACGTCGACGATCAGGTCGCGCTCCGCGCGTGCGACCGCGGTCTCCAGCTCCGCGAGCGGACCCGCGACGTCGGCGCCGCGCGCCGCCTGGGCCGTGATGCCCTGCTCCCTCGCGCGCAGGTCACGCACGAGGCGCAGCGCGTCCTCGTCGGACGCCAGGTCCTCGCACCGCACCACCGCGGCGCGCACCGCCCGCAGGCGCGCCGCCTCGTCCGCGGCGCCGGGGTCGAACGCGAGGCGGTCACGCAGCTGGTCGATCATCGCGTCGCACAGCGTCACCGCCTCGACGAGCGAGACGAGCGCGGACGAGCCGCCCGCGTCCAGCCGCCCCCACACGAGCTGGGACATCTGCTCACGCGCGAGCACGTCGGCCCGACCGGAGTCCCAGACCTCGACGAGCCGGTCCAGCCGTCCGCGGATCGCCTGCCACATGGTCATGGCGAGCACGACGTCCCCGGTGAACGCGTCGGGTGTGTCCGTCTGCCGCGACACCGCGTCCAGCCGGTCGAGCTCGGCGCGACGGTCCGCGGCCCACCGCTCGAGCGCCGCGAGGTACGTCAGCAGGTCCGCGGCCGGGATCGCCTCACCGAGGCGGCCCGGGGCGACCGGCGGGTCCACCGTCCCGGCGGGTGTCACGACGAGCCCGCCGAACGCCCGTACACCGACCCGGGCGGCGCGGGCGCGTCCCCGAGCGCACCCAGCCAGCGCTCGTACGACTGCGCCCAGCGGCCGTCGGCCTTGACCTCGTCGAGCACCGCGTTGACGTACCGGACCAGGTCGACCTGGTCCGCGGCGACACCGATGCCGTACGGCTCGTCGCTGATCGCCTCGCCCACGACCTTCGCGTACGGGTCCTGCGCGGCGAAGCCGGCCAGGATCGTGTCGTCGCCGGTGATCGCGTCGACCTTGCCCTGCTGGAAGAGCACCAGGCACTGCGTGTGCGTCTGCGCGCCGACGGCCTCGACCTCGGGGAAGTCCGCGAGCCGCTCGATCGTCGTGGTCCCCTCGGGTGCGCACACGCGCGCTCCGTCGAGGTCCGCGACCCCGCGCGCCGTCGAGTCGAGCGGGACCAGCACCTTCTGCCCCGAGTGGAAGTACTCCGCGCTGAACGCGATCTCGTCCCAGCGCTCGCACGTGATCGAGAACGCGCGCGCCACCAGGTCGACCTCGTGGTTCTTGAGCACGTCGAGGCGCTGACCCGAGGTGATGACACGGAACTGCAGGTGGTCGGGCGACCCGAAGATCGCGGTCGAGACCGCCTTCAGCATGTCGATGTCGAAGCCCTCGATCTCACCCGTGATGGGGTTGCGGCTGCCCATGAGCAACGTGTCCGCCGAGACGCCGACGACCAGCGAGCCGCGCTCCTTGATCGCCTGCACGTGCTTCTTGCCCGAGATCTTCGCGCCGTCCGCTCCGGGGTCGTAGGACGCCGTCAGGTCCTCGCACGTCACCGCAGCGGCCCGCGGCCCCGGCGCGGCCGACGCCACCGCCTCGACCGTGGGGTCACCGGTGGCCGCCTCCGGGGTGGCGGTGCAGCCCGCGAGCACCAGTGCGCCCGCCGCGAGCAGCGCGAGCCTGCGCGCGGCGCGGCGAGCCGTCGTCCGGGGTGCGCGCGTCGTCGTCATCAGCGGTACTCCTTCAGTCGCGGGGCGAAGCCCCACACCGCGGCCCCGGCGGCCAGCAGACCCGCGATGAGCGCGAGCCAGGCGGTGCGCTCCGAGGCCGAGGCGGCGTGCTCGAGGTCCGACTGGGCCTGGGCGCTCGAGTCCGCCGTGGCGGTCTGCGCCTCCTGGGCGAACGCGTCGAACTGCGCGTTCGGGCTGCCCGGCTCCGACGAGGTGGCGAGCGCGACCGCGCCGTCCCAGTCCCCACCGTCGTCGAGCCCGCGGATCTCGTCGTGCGTGGCCGCCCAGGCGTCGAACGTCGCCTGGACCTGGCCACCGACGCCACGAAGCAGCTCCGAGGCCGCGTCCACGCTCGCCTGGTACGACTCCTCGTACGCCTGACCCGAACCCCGCTTGATCAGCGTGAACGACTCCGCCGCCTTCGCGTCGTTCGCGAGCGAGTACGCGCGCGCGACCGCGACCGTCTGCCCGTACGCACCGTCCTGCACGTCGTTCGCTGTGCGCGACCCGCCGTCCAGGTTCGACCCGAGCAGGAAGCCCGCGACCAGCAGCACCACGGTCGACAGGACGAGCCCGAGGTTCAGCCGACGGTGCGTGCGGGACGCGAGCCAGACCTGCACGACGACGAGCGCGGCGAGCGCGACCAGCAGGACGAGCAGCACGAGCGTCGCGCGGCCGGCGACCTGGAACGCGTCGGTGACGCTCGAGGCGTTCGCGGACACGACCTCGTCCAGGCCCGGCAACGCCTCGGCGCGCAGCTCCTGCGAGGCCGTCTCGAGGTACGCCGCGCCCACCGGGAACCCCTGCCGGTTGTTCGCGCGGGCCTGCTCGACGAGCCCGCTGTACGTCGCGACGGACGTGCTGACGCCCGGCAGGCGCTCGGCGTCGCGCTGGTCGGCGCCCGCGACAGCCGTGAGCCCGCTCGTCGCCGACGCCAGGGACACGTCGTACCGCTCGCGCTGTGCCACCGGCTCGCGGCCGCCGACCAGGAACGCGTTCGTCGCGGTCGCGTCCGCGGCGACCAGGTCGTTGCGGACGTCGAGCGTGCGCACCTGCTGCGCGGTGTCGTCCGCCGCCGAGCGCAGCGCGTCGGCCTGCACGAGGCCGACGAGCAGCCCGCCGACCGCGACGAGGGCGCACGCGACGACCGCGACCGCGGCGGCGAGGCGCAGTCGCGCCGGGGTGCGACGCAGGCGCCCCGTCCGCGCGGACGCCGCCGCGGGAGTCGCGGGAACGGGACGGGCGGGCGGCGCTGGGGCCGGGGCGGGCGTCGGGGTCACGCGGGCTCCTCTTCGTCGTCGGTCCCCGCGGTGGGCGCGTCGTGCGGCGCCGGGTGCGGCTCCTGCGTCAGGACGGCGCTCTCGACCGTCGTGCTCTCGGGCGTCGTGCTCTCGGGCGTCGTGCTCTCGGGCGTCGCGCTCGCGACCGTCGTGCTCTCGGCTCCGGTCGTCTCGGCCGAGTCCTCGTCGGGCCCGTCGTCGGGCCGATCGACCAGGTCCTCGGGCAGCAACGTGCGCAGCTCGTCGACCGACGGCGCCGCCACGTCCCGCAACCGCCACGCGTGGCGCAGCACGGCCTTGTCGAGCATGTTGCGCGCCCACCGCCCGTTGCCGAACCCCTCGTCGCGCAGCTGGGCCGCCGCGACGCCGCGGAAGCGCTCGAGCGTCGCGGGCGCGGGCGCGAAGTCGGACCGGGTCGCCGCGAGCTCGAAGATGCGGGTGAGCTCGTCGTCGGAGTAGTCGTCGAACGTGATCGTCGTGGAGAACCGGCTCTCGAGCCCGGGGTTCGTCGCGAGGAAGCGCCCCATCGGGCCCGGGTACCCCGCGACGATCACCACGAGGTCGTCGCGGTGGTCCTCCATGTCCTTGACGAGCGTGTTGACGGCTTCCTCGCCGTACTGGTCGCCCGTGAGGGAGTACGCCTCGTCGACGAACAGCACTCCCCCGACCGCGTCGGCCACGACCTGCGAGGTCTTGTGCGCCGTCTGGCCGAGGTAGCCGCCGACGAGCTCGGAGCGGTCCACCTCGACGAGGTGCCCCTTGGAGAGGAGCCCGAGCGCCCGGTAGATGCCGGCGACGAGGCGCGCGACCGTCGTCTTGCCGGTTCCCGGGTTCCCGACGAACACGAGGTGCCGCGTGATCGTCGGCGCGGTCAGCCCGGCGTCGGTGCGCAGCTTCTCGACGCGCAGCAGCTGCGCCTGCTCACGGATCTCGCGCTTGACGCGCCGCAGGCCGATGAGCGCGTCGAGGTCCGCCAGCAGCTCCTCGAGCGTGCGCGGGTCCGGCTCCGGCTCGGGGGCGACCGCCGTGCCGAGGGTCGCGGTCGCCGCGGACCCGCTGCCGCCGGTCGGCGCTCGGTCCACGACCGCGGGCGCACCGTCGGGCGACGCGGACCGGTCCGGTGCGGCCGACGGAGTGGGAGCGGCCGACGGGACGGGAGTGGGCGGCGCGGGTGCGTCCGGGACGGCGGTCCGGGCCGCGGCCAGGTGCACGGCGGCGGTGGTGGACGCGCGCGCGATGACGTCGAGCGGGGCGTCCCCGAGGTCGCACGCGGCGGACGTCACGCCGGCCAGCGCCCGTGCGTACCCGGCCGCGTGCGGCGAGCCGTCCCCGACGAGCCGCTCGAGCAGGTCGGTGGGCGACGACCGCCACCGCCGCGCGCTCGACGCCGCGGTGAAGAAGGCCGTCAGGCCGTCCTGCCCGACGGCCGACGCCCACGTCTCGGGGGCCCCGGGGACCGCCTCGGCCACAGCCGCGGCGAGCCGCGCACCCTCGTCGCGCACCTCCCCGACCGCGAGCCCGGCGGTCACGCCCGCCGCGACCAGGTCGTCGAGGGCGGTGCGCAGCGCGTCCGCGCTCATGACGCCACCGCCGGTCCGCCGGGCGGCACCTCGAGCGACGAGGTGCCGAACTTCTCGGCGAGGAACTGCCCGTGCGCGACGAGCGCGCGCGCGTCCTGACGCGAGACCGCGTCGGAGATCTGCGACAGCGTCGTCCCGAGCAGGTCGAGCTGGTCGCACAGGAGCATGAGCGACGTCTTGCCCTGCGCGACCACCCG
This sequence comes from Cellulomonas uda, assembly GCF_006538705.1. Lineage (GTDB taxonomy): Bacteria > Actinomycetota > Actinomycetes > Actinomycetales > Cellulomonadaceae > Cellulomonas > Cellulomonas uda. Next base: position 23,584 of record NZ_BJLP01000012.1, on the reverse strand, counting down.
CCGGTCGGCGAAGTCGCGCGGCAGCCGCAGGTAGGCCCCGACCGCCTCGGGCAGGTAGCTCGTCGCGGTCGCGACGACCGTGTGCGCCTGGCGGCTCCCGATGCCGAGCCGGTCGAGCCGGGGTGCCATGTCCTCCACGACGCGCGCGATCCGGTGCACGCGCGCGGTCACCGCGGCGGGCACGCGGCCCTCGACGTCCCGCTCGACCGCGTGCACCGCCTCGACGATCTGCGTGGACGTCGGCGCCGCGGGCATGGGTGCGGGCTCGGGGCCGTCGCCGGCACGCCCGCGCACCCGGCCGACGAGGTCACCCCACCACCCCATCGACGCCTCAGGCCAGGTCGAGCGAGCCGCCGGCAGCACCCGTCCGGTCGGACTGCTGCACGCGGTCGAGGTACGACCGCGCCTTGGTGGTCTCGGTCTCGAGCACGCCGATGGTGGCGGCCATCGAGTCGAGCGCCTTGACCTTGAAGCCGTCGATCGCGTCCATGGTCGCGTAGATGTCGTTGAACGACTGCTGCAGCTGCGGCAGCCCCAGCGTCGAGCTCGCGGCCTGCTCCTGGATCGCGACCGACTGCTCGCGCAGGAGCTTCGAGGTGGACGCGATCATCCCGGTCGTCGTCGCGTTGAGCGCGCCGATCTGGTCGAGCACGAGCTTCTGGTTGTTGAGCGCCTGCGCGACGAGGACGGCGGTGCGCAGGGCCGCCACCGTCGTCGTCGTCGCCCGGTCCACGCCCTTGATGAGCTCGCCGTTGTTCTTGAGGATGATGTCGGTCGCCAGGTAGCCCTGGATCGACACCGCGAGCTGCGTGAGCAGGTCCTGGTGCTTCTGACGGACGTAGAACAGCACGTCCTCGCGCAGGGACTTCGCCCGCTGCGGGTCGGTGCGCTCGACCTCGACGACCATCGCGGACAGCTGCGCGTCGAGCTTCTCCGCGACGTAGACGTACTGGTTGAGCCGCGCCATGGTGGCCCACAGGTGCTGCTTCTCGAGGTTGAGCGCGGCGTTGTCCTTGCGGAGCTCGTCCTGGCCGTTGTAGAGCGCGTTGACGATCGCGTCGATCTGCTTCTGCGCGCTCTCGTAGCGCCGGAAGTAGTCGGTGATGCTGTCGCCGAACGGCAGGAAGCCGAGGATCTTCTTGCCCAGGCTGGCCTCGGACGGGTCGAGCTCCTCGACCGTGCGTCGCAGGTCGAGCAGCGACCTGCTCACCTGGGAGGTCCCGGACACGCCCCCGTCGCGCAGCTCCTTGACGGGCATCTGCAGCAGGCGGTTCGACGTCTCGGCGGCCGCGCGGATGTCCGCGTCGCCCATGGTCCGCACGTCCTCGGCCTTGGCGGCGAACTCGGGCGAGCCCGCCTGCGCGGCCGCGAGGCCGGCCAGGTACGACTCGACCTTGGAGTCCAGGCCGGGCAACGCCGCCTCGTCGACCCGGGGCGCCATGGCCGGCGCCTGCGTCTGGGCGACGGGCGCGAGCGGGGCAGGCGCCTCGAGCTCGAGGGGCGGCGCCAGGGGTGCGGGAGCACCGGCTGCGGGTTCCGTCATGGGTCCACCTCCGCGTGGGGGCAAGCGATCAGGGCGTGCGCGGGCCGTGCGCCCGGGGGCTGCGGCCTGCGTCGTCGTCCGGCAGCACGCTATGCCATGCCGGGGACGTTGTGGGCGGCCTGTCCGGACTTGACCCCGGGTCCGCCGTGGGGAGCCGACTAGTCAGGGACCGCTCCGTCAGGGACCGCGCCGTCAGGGACGGGCAGCGTCCGGCTCGCCGTCGTCGCGCCCCGAGGCGGGGGGCACCGGCTCCGCCGCGCCTGCGAGTGCCAGGCCGTCGTCGGTGGCGGAGGTCGGCGGCCGCACGGCCGGTGCGGCGCCGACGAGCTCGTCGAGCTCGGCGTCGACCTGCGCGCGTGGCGCCCACAGCCCGTAGCGGTGACCGGCGAACCACCAGCACCCGAGGACGATCGCCGCGCCCGCGACCGCGTCGAGGATCCAGTGGTTGCCGGTGAGCATGACGACGAGCGTGGTCGTGACCGCGTAGCCCCAGACCGCGATCTTCGCCCACAGCGGCCGCACGAGGACGCACAGCACGGCGCTCACCCAGACCGCCCAGCCGACGTGCATGGAGGGCATCGCCGCCACCTGGTTGGTCACGGAGCTCGCGCCGCTCGCGGCCTGCTCGGCGGCCGAGGGCCACCATCCCCACCGGGAGGTCTCGGACACCGTGTCGACGTACTCGCCGAGCAGGCGCGGCGGGGCCGTGGGGAAGAAGAAGTAGCCGAACAGCGCGAGGAACGTCGCCCCCATGAGGGCGGTGCGCGCGGGACGGTAGAGCAAGGGACGGCGCAGGAAGAGCACGACGAGCACGGTGGGCGTCACGAGGTAGTGCATCGACTGGTACCAGTACGACGTCGCGATCTCGAACCACTGGTGCTGCGAGGTCCACGTGTTGAGCGCGAGCTCGACGTCGATGTGGAGCCTTCGCTCGACGTCCAGGATCCCTCGGGCGTGCCCCTTGGCGACGTCCCACGACCCGCTGGCGGCCAGGCGCGTGGCCGAGTACGCGACGTAGAGGCCGACGACGAGCACGACCTCGCGGATGACGTCCCGGCGGGTACGCCGACCGCGCGCCGACTCCCCCGCCGCGCCTGTCGCCTCGTCGCCCACGTCATGCCCCCTCATGTCATGCCCACTCACGCCATGCCCACTCACGCCATGCCCACTCGCGCCATGCCCACTCACGCCACTCACCGCACGGACCACCCGAGCCACCCTAGACCCCCGCGGGAACGCGTCCATCCCCTTCGCGGCGCCCGCGCGGGTGATGTCGGACCCGGCCGGACCAGGGCCGATGCCGTGACGCGAGGCCGAGCGGAGGCGGTCCGACATTCGGCGCAGATATCTCTTGACCGGTACAGACCGAAGGCGTAGCGTCGAAGCCGTCACTTGACCGGTACAGAAGGGGAACGACCGTGTACCTGAGCCAGCCGCCTCTCGCCCTGCTCCACTCGCGCCGCGCGACCCTGACGCAGTCGCGCAGCGCCCTCCCGGACGCCCCCGTGGTGCCCGACGCACCGACCACCGGCCCCGTCGCGCACCGGCGCTCCGCCGACTCCGGCGTGCACGGCGGCGTGCTCGCCGTCCGCCGTCGCGGCGCCCGGTCGCTGCACCGGCTCGCGGACGCGATCGCACCGGCGGACCGCTCCGCGCTCGTCCGTTGACCGGCGCCGGCGTCGCCTACCCTGACGTCCGGGACCTCGCGCGGGACGCGGGGCCGGGACGACAGGAGACGAGCGTGGGGCGGGTCACGCTGCAGACGATCGCCGACAAGGTCGGCGTGAGCCGCATGACGGTCTCGAACGCGTTCTCCCGGCCCGACCAGCTCTCCGCCGAGCTACGGGCCAAGGTGTTGGCGGCGGCGGACGAGCTCGGGTACGTGGGCCCGGACCCCGCAGCCCGGATCCTCGCCCGGGGCTCGTCGGGCACCGTGGGGGTGCTGTTCACGCAGTCGCCCGCGAACGCGTTCCGCGACCCCATCGCCGCCGAGTTCTTCGCCTCGGTCGCGGAGGAGCTCGCACCCACCGGCCTCGCGCTCGCGCTCCTGCCCGCCAAGAGCGCAGCGATCCGGGACGCGGCACGCGACGTCCCCATGGACGCCGCCCTCGTGTACGCGTGCGTCACGGACACCACCGCGTTCGACTGGCTCGAGCGCCGGTCCTTGCCCCTGGTCTTCGTCGACCAGGCACCGACGGTCGAGCGCGCCTCGAGCGTCCTGCTCGACGACCGTCCGGGAGCACGCGCCGCCGCGCAGCACGTGCTCGACCTGGGCCACCGGCGGGTCGCGCTCCTGACGACCGCGTGGGGCGAGCAGCCCGGGGTCGCACCCGACCCCGCCACCGCCGGCGTCGGGCTCGTCTCGCGCGAGCGCGTCGAAGGCTGGATGAGCGCCCTGGGCCCGGCAGGTGCCGACGTGGTGGCGGTCCACATGGAGGACAACCTGGAGGCGGACGCGCTCGAGGCCGCCCGCACCGCACTCACGCTCCCCGACCGCCCGACCGCGGTGCTCTGCTTCTCCGACCTGGTGGCGTGGGCGGTGGTGCGTGTGGCGGGCGAGCTCGGTCTGGACGTGCCCGGCGACGTGTCGGTCGTCGGCTACGACGACAGCGCCCTGAGCCGCACGGTCGTCCCGCCGCTGACCACGGTCCGCCAGGACCTGGCGGCCAAGGGCCGCGCGGCCGCGCGTGCGATCGAGCACGCCATCGCCGCGGCCGCACCCGGTGCCGCACCGAGCACGCCCGAGCACGTCGTCGTCCCGACGGAGCTCGTCGTGCGCGCCTCGACGGGCCCCGCGCCCGCCTGACGAGCCCGGGCCGGGCCCCGCGTCGCGCGGTTCTCAGGCGTCGCCGTCGACCGCCGTGGGAGCGGTGGTGAGCGGCGCGATCGGCTCGTCGTCGTCGAGGACGGCCGTCATCTCGCGCAGGAATGCCACCACTGCCGGGCGCGCGGCGCGCGGGACGTCGTCGGCGACCCCGGCCATGCGCGCATGCATCCCGGCGAGCCTCTCGTGCACCTCGTCGTGCGCGTGCGGCGTCGCGCGGACGACGACCCCGCGCCGGTCGGTCGGGTGCGCCTCGCGCACCAGGTGACCCGAGCGCGTGAGCCGGTCGACCAGCTTGGTGGTCGACGCGGTCGAGATCTGGAGGACGTCCGCGAGGTGGTGGGGGCTCGTCGAGCGACCGTCGAGCTCGCGCGCGATGACGACCTGGAGCGCGCGCAGGTCCGTCTCGTTCATGGCCATGTCGGCGGCCGTGCGGCGGCGCATGGCCGCGTCGGCCCGGCGGAACGCGCGCAACGCCTCGAGCATCTCGGCGGGCGAGGGGTCCTCGCCGTACCAGTAGTGCTCTGGGGTTGCGGTCTCGGGCATGGCAGTCATACTAGTCTCTCAAGTAACTAGCGAGGCTAGCGAGATCGCCTCGGGACGGAGTCGACGTGACGCCACACCTCGCGCGCCGCGCGCGCCCGCACCACGTACCGGCCCCGTCATGAGCGCGACGACGGTCGCGACGACGGCGACCGCACCGAGCTCCACGGCAGCGAGCCCGGCGACGAGCACGGCGCCCAGCACGGTCCCGGCCTCCCCCGCACCTGCGGCGAGCGCGCCCACCACGACCGAGCGGCGACCGCTCGACGCCTTCCGTGCGGGCCCCGGCGTGCTCGCTCACGACGGTCACGCACAGGCACTCTGGACGGCCGCGGGCGACGCGACCCGCGGCGGGCGCGGCGTGCGCCCCCACCTCGTGCACGCGGCGTACCGCGCGTTCGGCGGCACCGACGTCCGCGCCGCCACGCACGTCGCCGACGCCGTGGAGCTGCTGCACGCCGCCTTCGTCGTGCACGACGACGTCATCGACGGCGACGACGTGCGCCGCGGGCGGCCCAACGTGGCCGGGACGTTCACGGCCCGCGCCCGGTCCGCCGGCGCCGACGGGGGCGCGGCCCACGGGTACGGGCGCGCCGCGGCGATCCTCGCGGGTGACCTCGCGCTCGTCGCGGCGACCCGCGCGTTCGCCACCGCGCCCGCCCCGACCCGGGTGGTCACGGCTCTGCTCGACCTGCTCGACGAGACGGTCGCGCTGTCCGCGGCGGGCGAGCTCGCGGACGTGCGGCTCGCGCTGCGCGTGGACCGGCCGACCGTCGGGGACGCGCTCCAGGTCGCCGAGCTCAAGACCGCCGCATACTCCTTCGCGCTGCCCCTGCGCGCGGGCGCCCTGCTCGCGGGGGCGGATGCCGACGTCGTCGCGGCGCTCGACCGTGCCGGCCGCCTCGTCGGGGTGGCGTTCCAGCTCCACGACGACCTGCTCGGCGTCTTCGGCGACGAGCACGTGACGGGCAAGAGCGCGATCGGCGATCTGCGCGAGGGCAAGGTGACCGCGCTGATCGCCCACGCCCGCACGACCGACTCCTGGCCTGTGGTCGCGGCCGCCCTGGGAGACCCCGCGCTGACCGCCGAGCGCGCGCTCGCCGCACGCGTCGCGTTGGTGCGGTGCGGGTCGCGCGCGTTCGTCGAGGACCTCGCGGCCCAGCACCTGGAGGCCGCGCGCGAGGTCGCGCGCGACGCCGGGCTGCCCGACGACGTCCTCGCGGCCCTGCTCGCCCTCGTCGTCGACGACCCGCGGGTCGCGGCATGACGCGCGGCTCGGCTCGAGCGCAGGTCCCGCACGGCGGGGCGGAGCGCTACGCGCACGCCGCCGCGACCGCCGCGTCGACGGTCGTCGGCGAGTACTCGACGTCGTTCGGCCGTGCCACGCGCCTGCTGCGCGAGCCCGTGCGGGGTCACGTCCGCGTCATCTACGCGCTCGTGCGCGTGGCCGACGAGATCGTCGACGCCCCCGACCTGGCGCTCACGGTCGAGGAGCGTGCCGCCTACCTCGACGCGCTCGAGGAGCAGACGCTGACGGCGCTGCGCACCGGCTTCTCGACCGACCTCGTCGTGCACGCGTTCGCCCGCACGGCCCGCGAGCACGGCATCGGGCCGGACCTCGTGCGCCCCTTCTTCGCCTCGATGCGCACCGACCTGCACGCCTCGCGTCACGACGAGCGTTCCTACGCGACATACGTGCACGGGTCCGCCGAGGTGGTGGGGCTCATGTGCCTGCGGGTGTTCGTCGCCGCCCCCGACGCTGACGACGACACGCGCGCGCACGGCTACGAGCGCCTGGCGCCGGCCGCGAGCCGCCTGGGCGCCGCGTTCCAGAAGGTCAACTTCCTGCGTGACCTCGCCGCCGACCGGGACGACCTCGGGCGCGCGTACGTGCCCGGGCTGGACCCCCACGCGCTGACGGACGCGCAGCGCGACGCGCTCCTCGACGACGTCGACGCCGACCTGGCCGCCGCCGCCGCGGGAGTCGCCGCGCTCCCCCGGTCCAGCCGGCGCGGGGTGCGGGCTGCGCACGACCTGTTCGCCGCGCTGTCGGCCCGCCTGCGCGCGACCCCCGCGGAGCGGATCGCGGCCGAGCGGGTCCGTGTGCCCGCACCGACCAAGGCGCTCGTGGTCGCCCGCACGCTGCTGCCCGCGGGGTGGCGATGAGCGGGGCCGGCCGGCGCGCGGTGGTGATCGGCGCCGGTGTCGCGGGGCTCGCGACCGCGGCGCTGCTCGCGCGCGAGGGCTACGACGTCGAGGTGGTCGAGCAGCAGCACCACGTGGGTGGGCGCGCGGCGACGTGGCAGCACGAGGGGTTCACGTTCGACCTCGGGCCGTCGTGGTACCTCATGCCCGAGGTCTTCGACCACTTCTTCCGGCTGTGCGGCACGAGCGCCGAGGACGAGCTCGACCTGGTCCGCCTGGACCCGGCCTACCGGGTCCTGTTCGAGCCGCGCGAGGGCGAGGGCGGTGCCCCGGCCGTCGACGTGCGCACGGGCCGCGCGCACGAGGCGTTCGAGGCACTCGAGCCCGGTTCGAGCGCGCGGCTCGACGCGTACCTGCGCTCGTCGCGCGAGGCGTACGACCTCGCGTTGCGGCACTTCCTGTACACGACGTTCGCGAGCCCGCGCGGGCTCGTCGGGCGTGACGTCGTCCGACGCGCCCCCCGGCTGGCCCGGCTCCTCGGCACGTCGCTCGAACGGTTCGTCGCCGCGCGCTTCGCCGACGATCGCGCCCGTCAGGTGCTCGGCTACCCGGCCGTGTTCCTGGGCACGTCGCCCGACCGCGCACCGTCGCTGTACCACCTCATGAGCCACGCCGACCTCGAGGCAGGCGTGCTGTACCCGCGCGGGGGCTTCGGCGCGGTCGTCGACGCGCTCGTGCGCACCGCGACCGCCGCCGGCGTGCGCGTCCGCACCGGCACGCGGGTCACCGGCGTCGCCACCGTCCCGGAGCGCGGTCGCCGCGGGGTCCGGGCCCGGGTGGTCGGCGTGGACCTCGCCGACGGTGAGCGGCTCGCCGCGGACGTCGTCGTCGGTGCGGGCGACCTGCACGACCTCGAGACGCGGATCCTGCCGCCCGAGCTCGCGACGTACCCCGAGCGGTGGTGGGACTCGCGCGACCCCGGCTTCGGCACCGTCCTCGTGCACCTGGGCGTGCGCGGTCGTCTCCCGGCCCTCGCGCACCACACGCTCGCCTTCACCCGGGACTGGCACGCGAACTTCGACGCGATCTTCGGCGCGGGCCGTCGCGTGCCCGACCCGGCCTCGTTCTACGTCTGCACCCCCTCGCGCACCGACCCCGGCGTCGCCCCCGACGACCACGAGACCCTGTTCCTGCTCGTCCCCGTGCCCGCCGACCCGACCATCGGCGCCGGCGGGATCGCGGGCTCGGGCGACGCGGCCGTCGAGGCCGTCGCGGACGCCGCGATCGCCACGCTCGCCGACTGGGCGCAGGTGCCGGACCTCGCCTCGCGCGTCGTCGTGCGCCGGACGGTCGGGCCCGCCGACTTCGCACGCGACCTCTCGTCGTGGAGCGGCAGCGCGCTCGGGCCGGCACACACGCTGCGCCAGAGCGCGTTCTTCCGCGGGCGCAACGCGTCCCGCCGGGTCGCGGGGCTGCTGTACGCGGGCGGGTCGACGGTGCCCGGGATCGGGCTGCCGATGTGCCTCATCAGCGCCGAGCTCGTCGTCAAGCGGCTGCGCGGCGACACGTCCACGGGACCTCTGCCGGTCCCCGCGCGGCTGCGCGAGGTCGCCGCATGAGGGGTGCGTACCTGCTGTGCCTGCTCGCGGCCGGCGCCGGTGTCGCGCTCCTCGACCGACGCTGGCGGCTCGCGCTGTGGCACCCGCGGTCGCGCGCGCGTACGGTCGCCGTCGGGTCGGCCGCCGCGGCGCTGCTGCTGCTGTGGGACGTCGTCGCGATCCGGGCCGGGTTCTACGGGCGGGGTGACTCCCCCGCTCTGCTCGGTGTGTGGCTCGCGCCGCACCTGCCGCTCGAGGAGGTGGTGTTCGTCGTGTTCTTCGCGTACGTCACGCTCGTCGCGGCCGGCGGGGCCGAGCGGCTCGTCGGCGGCGCACCCCGGCGCTCGCGCCGCGACGACGACGGGCCGCTCACCGACGCGGGTGCGCACGTGCCGTCCGACGACGCCCGTCCGCGCGAGGTCGCGTCATGACGTACGCGGGGCTCGGGGTCGGCGTGGTCGTGGCGTGCGCCGCCGTCGCCGCGTGGGCGGTGGCGACCGAGCCGCGCCGCGGCCGACGCCCCGCGCGGCTGCTCGCGGTGCTGGGACTGACCGCGGCCGCGCTGTGCCTGCTGACCGTGGTGTTCGACTCGCTGATGATCGCCGCCGACCTGTTCCGCTACGACGAGGCCGCGCTGCTCGGGCCCCGCGTGGGCCGCGCCCCGGTCGAGGACCTCGCCTGGCCGCTCGCGGCGGCGCTCGCGCTGCCGTCCCTGCTCGCGCTCACCACCGACCGACGGACCACGGAGGCCCGCGCGTGACCGCCGTGACCCCCCGCGCCACCACCCCCGGGAGCGAGGCGCTCGCCGGGCTCCGCCAGGTGCTGGGGTCCTCGCGTCCGCTGAGCTGGATCAACACCGCGTACCCGTTCGCCGCCGGGTACCTGCTCGCGGGCGGCGCGGTCGACGCCCTGCTCGTCGTCGGGACGCTGTACTTCCTGGTGCCGTACAACCTGCTGATGTACGGGCTGAACGACGTGTGGGACCACGAGTCGGACCTCGCGAACCCCCGCAAGGGTGGGGTCGAGGGCGTCGTGCTGGACACGCGGTGGCACCGCACGACGGTGGTCGCCGCGGTCGCGAGCAACGCGCCGTTCCTCGTCGCGCTCGCCGTGCTGGCCGTCGTCGCGGGGCATCCGTGGGCGCTCGTCCCGCTCGCTGTGTGCGTGTTCACGGTCGTCGCCTACTCCGCACCGCGGCTGCGGTTCAAGGAACGGCCGGGCGTCGACTCGGTGACGTCCGCGAGCCACTTCGTCGGACCCGCGGTGGTGGGCGTCGCCGCGGCCGGCGGGGCCTGGACGTGGCCCGTCGTCGCGACGCTCCTGGCGTTCACCGCGTGGGGCTGCGCGTCGCACGCCTTCGGTGCGGTGCAGGACGTGCGCGCCGACCGCGGGGCGGGGATCGGCTCGGTCGCGACCGTCCTGGGGGCACGCCGCACGGTGCGCCTCGCCATGGCGGGCTACGGGCTCGCCGCGGTGCTCCTGCTCACCGCGGGCTGGCCCACCGCGCTGGCGGCCGCGGTGCCCGTCGCCTACCTCGTGTCCGTCGCGCCGTTCCGGGACGTGACCGACGAGGAGTGCGAGAGCGCCAACCGCGGCTGGCGGCGCTTCCTGTGGCTCAACCTGGTCGCGGGTTTCGCGGTCACGCAGGGCCTGATCCTCGCGCACGTGGTCGGGGGCGGGTCGTGAGGCTCTGGTCGGTGCACCCCGAGCACCTCGACCGCGTGGGCCTGGTCGCCTGCTGGCGCGAGGGTCTCCTCGCGCAGGCGGCCCTGCGGCGGCCCGAGGGCGGTTACGGCCGCCACCCGCAGCTCGAGCGGTTCCGCGCCGCCCCGGTGCCGCTGGCCGCGGTCGGGACGTACCTCGAGGCGCTGGCCGACGAGGCGGACGCGCGCGGCTACCGGTTCGACCGGACGCGGATCGCCGTGCGCCGGCACGCCGAGCTGCCGCGCGACGTGGCGACGCTGCTCGTCGTGACCGAGGGCCAGCTCGCGTACGAGCGCGCGCACCTGCTCGCCAAGCTCGACGTGCGGGACCCCGCGGCCGCGCACGCGCTGCGCGCCGCCCGACTGCGCGCCCACCCCTCCTTCGTCGTCGTGCCGGGTCCGGTCGCGTCCTGGGAGAAGGGTCCGCCGAGTGGACCACCGTCGGTCGAGGCAGAGGTCGAGCCGTCAGCCGAGCGCGGCGACGAAGGCGAGCAGCGCAGCGCGTGACGTGCCGTCGTCGATCGCGTCGTCGGGGACCGCGCGCAGGCGCTCCCACGCCGTGGCGGCGTCGTCGGGACCTGCGAGCGCGAGGTACGCGAGCAGGTAGCCGCCGAACGTGGTCGCCGTCCCGTCCGCACCCCCCTCGTCCACGGCCGCGCGGATCCGCTGCGGGTCCACGTCGGTGGCGAGCGCCCGCTGTGCCGGGCCCATCGGGATGAGCTGGATACCGAGGATCGCGGCCGGCTCGGGGCTGAACCAGGTGGCGTAGTCACGCTTGCCGCCCCACACGAGCGAGACGACCTGGTGCGTGAACCCCGGCGCCCACGCCAGGTCCGGCGCGGTCCAGTAGGTACGCGCCGCCAGGGACTCGGTCGAGGCGAGCCACGTCGCCTCCACCAGCAGCGCGTCCTGACCCGTCGCGCGGGCCCACAGCCCGAGGCCGTTCCACGCGTTGACCGCCTCGGAGCTGGACTCCTGGTTGTTGCCGTCGGCGAACTGCGAGGGTCCCGAGGCCCAGGAGTGACCCGCGTACGGGTCGAACGAGCGCAGCTGCGGGAGCTCGTCGCTCGCCGTGGGGTTGGCGACGTCGGCCGCGAGCAGGTCGAGCACACCGAGGTCGTCGGCGAGCGCGGGGTCGTCGGCCGCGAGCAGGCCCGCGGCCGCCAGGAGGTAGCCGTGGTGGAAGTGGTGATCGTTGAGCTCGTCGGAGCCGAACGACGCCTGCAGGCCGACGGCGGCGCGGGCCGTCGGGTCGTAGACGAAGCAGCGCGCGTCGCGCTGCGTGCAGCCGTCGGACTGCGCCCACTCGCGCAGCGCGTCGGCCGTCGTGGCCCGCAGGTCGGCGACCACGTCGTCCGCGCCGAGCTGCTCGCCCAGCACGACGAGCGTGGCGGCACGGAACAGCGCCTTGCCACCGAAGTAGGTGTCGGACGGGAAGGCGGGCGTGGCGGCGACGTCCTGCTCGAGTGCGGCCAGGATCGCGCTGCGCTGCTCGTCGGACGCCCCGCGGACGTCCGGGACACCCGCGGGGGCGACCGTCGGCGCGTACGCGGACAGCACCGAGCCCGCGCACAGCTCGAGCGGCCCGCCGACGGACGCGTACTCCCCCAGCCCGCATCCGGTGCGCGCGGGCTGGTCACCCGCGCGGTGGTGCGGGGACAGCACGTAGGCGCCGGCCCCGCCGCGGGTCCGGTACGTGAGGGTGGTGCGGGCGTGCTCGTCGTCGACGCCGTAGGTCACGTCGACGGACTCCACCGGGTGCCGGGCTGCGGCCGCCAACGCGTCCTGCGCCGCCGCGCTCGCCCCGTCCGGCAGGGCGTACCAGCCCGCGACCTCCCCGCGGGCGAGCGTGGTGGCACCCGCGTCGAAGCCGGGCGCCGCGAGCGCCCACACCGCTCCCGCCACGTCGCCCTGCGCGGCGGCCGGGCCGTCGGGCGTCGCCGTCAGTCCGCCGTCGGTCCGGACGGTGACGTCGCGTGCGGCCGTGAACGTCACGACGGGCGAGCCCTCCGCGAGCGCGACGTGCCCGAGCACCTCACCCGCCTCGTCCAGCAGGTCGATCGTCACCGCGACGGGGTCGGCCGCGCTGACGACGGCGGACGCCGCGCCGACGTCGACGGTGAGCGCGGGGACGTGCGGTCCCGCGATCGTCTTCTCCGTCGCGACGGGCTTCGGCAGCCCGAGCGTGAAGCCCGCGTCGGTGAGCTGGAACGACAGGGGCTGGGCGAACACGGGCTCGTCGCCGAACACCAGGCCGCTGTACCAGCGGTTCGTCTGCGGCAGCACCCCGTCCGCGACGCGCGCGGTGGGGAGCCGTGCCACGTCACGCGCGGGGACGTCGGCGACGAGCGCCGCAGTGTCGAGCGCGGGGACGCGCGCGTCCGGCGGGCCGGGTGCGCCGCCGCTGGTCGCCGCGGCGCGGTCCCGGTCGCTCACGAGGGCCGCGACACCCCCCGTGACGACCGCGACCAGGGCGACGAGCGCGAGGACGAGCCACCAGCGCCGCGTCACCCGAACACCCCCCGGACGTAGGTGGTCACGGCGTGCGAGACGGTCGTCACCACCCCGTCGTTGCGCAGGGAGATGCTCGCGGTCACGGGGGTCCCGGACCCGACCAGGCCGTTCTCCTCGCCGTCGACCAGCTCGTCGGACCCGACCGTGACGAGCGCGAGCGCCTTGCCGCCGACCGTGGTGACCTGCACCCGCTCGACGGTGCCGCGCAGGGTCGCGGTGCTGGGAAGCTCGATCGTCACCGCGGCGTCCTCCGGGACGCGGGCGTACTCCTTGGGCGTGAGCGTGTACTCGGCCTGCACGTACAGCGACCCGGCGATCTGCACGGTCGCCAGGTGGTCCGCGGCGGAGACGAACGTGCCGGACTGCGCGGCGACGTCCGTGACGGTGCCGTCCTGCGTCGCGAGGACGACGAGGTTGCCGTCGACGTCGATCGTGGTCGCCTGCCCCGCGGTGCTCACCGTGCCGAGCGACAGGTCGCGGTCGAGCGCGGCGGAGTCGATGACGAACAGCGGGTCGCCCTCGGACACGACGTCGCCGACGGCGACCTTCTGCGCGACGACGAGGCCGGCGTACGGGGTGCCGACGACGTACGTCTCCCCGAGGATCTGCGCCGAGTCGCTGACGGCCGTGCCGCGCGTCTCGTTCACGTGGTACGTGGCGTAGGCCGCCACGAGCAGCACGAGGACCGTCCCCGCGAAGAGCTTGAACCGCACGCGCCAGGTCATGCCGCACCTCCCGTCGTCAGCGCGAGGGAGCCCTCGCGCACGTGCATGTCTCGCTCGGCCGCCGCGTGCTCGCGCGCGGCCCGCCGTCCGGCGCGTCCCTCGCGCCACGCGGTCACGACGAACCCGCCGAGGATGAGCGTGTTGGTCGCGTTCCACGCGACCGCGAGGCTCGGGTACCCGTTGGAGACGTCCTTCCAGATCCCCACGGCGGTCGTGATGGCGAGGAGCTCGAAGAACAGCACCTGCGTGGTGATGAACGCGAAGGGCGAGCGGTACGCGCCCTTCGACCCGGTGACGTGCCATGCCTGGTCGCGGCGCAGCAGCGCGTTGACCAGCGCGCGCGTGTAGATGGGGAACGACACCGAGGCGAGCAGCAGGACCTGCCAGCGGAACGACCCGAGCGTGTAGAACGCCAGGAAGATCTGCATCACGTAGAAGCCCGCGTAGTACAGCACCCAGGTCAGCGGCGTGATGGTGAGGTTCATCGGGGTCAGGTCGAAGTAGATCTGCAGCGGTGGGACGAGCAGCAGGAGCAGCGGTGCGATGCCCGTGAGGTAGTGCGTCGCGGTCACGGTGTACTGCAGGCGCTGGTCGAGGGTGAGCGGGTGACGCCGCGAGAGCGGGTTGTGCGTGAGCATGATCTCGAATCCACCGGTCGCCCAGCGCAGCTGCTGCTTGGAGTACGCCTCGATGGTCTCGGGGGTGTCGCCGACCGCGAGCGCGTCCGGGATGTACACCGTGCGCCAGCCCTTCTCGTGGAGCATGAGCGAGGTCCACACGTCCTCGGACTTGGAGTCGGAGTAGATCCCCCCGACCGAGTCGATCGCCGCGCGCCGGAACACCACGTTGGTGCCGACGCAGAACGCGGCGTTGAACCGGTTCCGGCCGGGCTGGATGTACCGGTAGAAGACCGCCTGCATGTACGCGGCGCCCTTCGAGATGACGGTGTGCAGGTTGCCGTACGTCTGCGGCGTCTGGACGAACGCGACCTGGTCGTCGGCGAAGAACGGCACGGTCTCGTGCAGGAACGTCGGGTGCGGGACGAAGTCGGCGTCGAGCACGGCGAACAGGTCACCGCGCGCGATGGACAGCGCGTGGTTGATGTTCCCGGCCTTGGCGCCGTTGCTGGACAGCCGGCGCACGTAGCGCGCGCCGAGCTCGGCGGCCAGGTCCCGCACCTCGTCGGACCGGCCGTCGTCGAGCACCCAGGTGCGGTGGCGGCCCTGCATGGCCACCGCGGCGGTCACGGTCCTGCGGATCGTGTCGAGGTCCTCGCCGTACGTCGTGATGAGCACGTCGATGGTGACGGGCCGGTCGGCGAGGTACACCTGCCAGTCCTGCGGTCGGTTCTCGACCCGGTCGCGCATGATCTCGGCGACGTCGTACAGGCGGTCCTGCGCGTGGTGGAACGTGAAGCCGCGCGGGTCGTGGCCCGCGGACAGGACGGTCCACATCGCGAGGAGCGCGTGGACGACGAGCACCGTCTCGGCGGCGATGACCATGCTGTAGGGCAGCCAGTCGCCGCGGTTGTCCGGGTTGAGCAGGAAGACGGCGTAGACGACGATGCCCGCGCTCGCGAGCAGGACCATGAGGACGAGCGAGGGGCTCTGGGCCGCCTGCGTCTCGGTGGAGCGCGTCGGGCGCGCGAGCGGTTCGTCGGTGCGCCGTGGCTCGAGCACGAGCCGGTCGAACGTGGTGGTCATGTGGGGCCCCCTCCGTCGGTCTGGCACGACGACCGGAGGGTGGCCCACCGGTGCCGTTCGACGGCAGCGGTGGCGCCGGTGCACGGGGGCGGGCGGGTGACCGTGGTCGTCCTGCCGGCCCCGTGCGGAACACATGTGACGCTAACGGACACTTCGGGCAACCTGTCCACCGCACGACGGTGTGGCCCACGTCACACTGTGCGACGTGCCTGGTCAGCGCGTATGCGTGCCGTGGTCGCGCTCGCGCGTGTCGCCCGTCAGGTGGACGCGCCCGTCACCCGCCCGCATGCGGCCGTTCGGGTCGCCGCGACGACGATCTGACCCGAGACTTGCCGCGTGCGAACCATGGGAGTCGAGGAGGAGTACCTGCTGGTCACGCCCGAGGGCGAGCCGGCAGCGCAGTCGCCGGCGGTGCTCGGCATCGCCGCCCGCGAGCTCACGAGCACCGCGGTGCCCGGCGGCGACGTCGAGAAGGAGTTCAAGAGCGAGCAGGTCGAGACGTCCACGCACCCGTGCACGGACCTGGACGAGCTGCTCGACCAGGTCCGGGCGGGACGTGAGCGCGTCGACTCCGTCGCGCAGGCCGCCGGTGTGCGGATCGCCGCGCTCGGCACCGCGCCGCAGGCGGTCGACCCCACCGTGATCCCCGACCGGCGCGCGCAGGAGATCCGCGCACGGTTCGGGCTGACGGCACGTGAGCAGCTCACGTGCGGGTGCCACGTGCACGTGAGCGTGTCCGACGACGACGAGGGCGTGGTCGTGCTGGACCACCTGCGCCCGTGGACGTCGGTGCTCCTGGCGCTCTCGGCGAACAGCCCGTCCTGGCAGGGCGTGGCGAGCGGGTACGCGTCGTACCGCTCGCAGGTGTGGGGTCGCTGGCCCACCGCGGGCCCGACCGCCCCGTTCGGCGACGCGGCGACGTACCGCGAGGTCGTCGAGTCGCTGCTCGCGTCCGGCACGATCCTCGACGACGGCATGCTGTACTTCGACGCCCGCCTGTCCCAGCGCTACCCCACCGTCGAGGTGCGCATCGCGGACGTGTGCCTGGACGCGGGTGACGCGGCGCTGCAGGCCGCGCTCGTGCGCGCGCTCGCGGACACGGCGGTGCGCAGCCCGCGCGACGAGCACCCGGTGCGCGCCGAGCTGTTGCGCACGGCGGCGTGGCGCGCGGCGCGCTCGGGGCTGTCCGGCGACCTCGTGAGCCCGCTGACGTGGCGTCCGGCGCCCGCGATGGACGTCGTGGACCAGCTCGTCGACCACGTGCGGGACGCGCTCGTCGAGAACGGCGACCTCGAGGCGGTCGAGCGCCAGCTCGCGCACGTGCGGCGGCGCGGCAACGGCGCGGTCGAGCAGATGGGCTGGCGCGCGCGCGGCGACGACGACGCCGCGGTGGTGCGTCGGGCGGTCGAGCGCACGCTCGGCGCACCCGCGCTCGTGCACTGAGCGCGGGCGTTCAGTCGGCACGGCGGGGCACCGGGGACTCCGGGACGCGCAGGTGTGACGTGCCTCCCGCTGTTTCACCGCGCCGACCTGCGCCGACGCTGGCACGCTGGGTCGCATGCTCATCTGGCCCGGACGCCCCTACCCCCTCGGCGCCACCTACAACGGGGCTGGCACGAACTTCGCGCTGTTCTCGGAGGTCGCGGAGCGTGTCGAGCTCTGCCTGATCGACCCCGACGGCACGGAACGCCGCGTCGACCTCGTGGAGGTCGACGCGTTCGTGTGGCACGGCTACCTGCCCGCCGTGCAACCCGGTCAGCTGTACGGCTACCGCGTGCACGGACCGTACGACCCGGAGAACGGCCACCGCTGCGACCCGTCGAAGCTGCTGCTCGACCCGTACGCCAAGGCGATCCACGGCCAGGTCGACGGCGACGCGTCGCTGTACTCGTACCGGTTCGACGACCCCGCGCAGCGCAACGAGGACGACTCGGCCGCGCACACGATGCTGTCGGTGGTCGTCAACCCGTTCTTCGACTGGGGGCACGACCGCCCGCCGCAGCACGAGTACCACGAGTCGGTGATCTACGAGGCGCACGTGCGCGGGCTGACCAAGCAGCACCCCGCGGTCCCGGAGGAGCTGCGCGGGACGTACGCCGCGCTCGGGCACCCGGCGGTCATCGAGCACCTCACGCAGCTCGGCGTGACCGCCATCGAGCTGATGCCGGTGCACCAGTTCGTCAACGACCCCTCGCTGCAGGCCAAGGGGCTGTCGAACTACTGGGGCTACAACACGATCGGCTTCTTCGCGCCGCACAACGCGTACGCGGCGTTCGGGCAGCCCGGTCAGCAGGTCCAGGAGTTCAAGGCGATGGTCCGCGAGCTGCACGCCGCGAACATCGAGGTCATCCTCGACGTCGTCTACAACCACACCGCCGAGGGCAACCACCTGGGCCCCACGCTGAGCTTCCGCGGGATCGACAACGCCAACTACTACCGGCTCGTCGACGACGCCAAGGAGCACTACTTCGACACGACGGGCACGGGCAACTCCCTGCTCATGCGCTCGCCGCACGTGCTCCAGCTGATCATGGACTCGCTGCGGTACTGGGTGACGGAGATGCACGTCGACGGGTTCCGGTTCGACCTCGCGGCGACCCTGGCCCGCCAGTTCCACGAGGTCGACCGCCTGTCGGCGTTCTTCGACCTGGTGCACCAGGACCCGGTGATCTCGCGCGTCAAGCTCATCGCGGAGCCGTGGGACGTCGGCGACGGCGGCTACCAGGTGGGCGGGTTCCCTCCGCTGTGGTCGGAGTGGAACGGCAAGTACCGCGACACGGTGCGTGACTTCTGGCGGGGTGAGCCGTCGACGCTCGGCGAGTTCGCGAGCCGCCTGTCGGGCTCGTCGGACCTGTACGAGCACACCGGCCGCCGGCCGATCGCGAGCGTCAACTTCGTCACCGCGCACGACGGCTTCACGCTGCGCGACCTCGTCTCCTACAACGAGAAGCACAACGAGGCGAACGGCGAGGACAACCGGGACGGCGAGGGTTGGAACCGGTCGTGGAACTGCGGGGTCGAGGGTCCGACCGACGACGACGCGGTGAACAAGCTCCGCGGCCGCCAGCAGCGCAACTTCCTCGCGACGCTCCTGCTGTCGCAGGGCATCCCGATGCTCGCGCACGGCGACGAGCTCGGGCGCACGCAGCAGGGCAACAACAACGTGTACTGCCAGGACAACGAGCTGTCGTGGGTGGACTGGGACCTGGACGAGGAGCGGACCGCGCTCCTGGCGTTCGCCCGTCGCGTCGTACAGCTGCGCCAGGAGCACCCCGTGTTCCGGCGTCGCCGGTTCTTCGCGGGGGCACCCGACCACGGCGGCGAGTCGGAGCTGCGGGACATCGCGTGGCTCTCACCCTCGGGCGAGCACATGGCCGACGAGGAGTGGAACAGCTCGAGCGCACGTGCGGTGATGGTCTTCCTCAACGGCGACGCGATCGCCGAGCCGGACGTGCGCGGTGAGCAGATCGTCGACGACTCGTTCCTCATCCTGTTCAACGGGTCGCCCGAGCCCACGTCGTTCACGATCCCCGACTCCGAGTACGGCGAGCAGTGGACCGCGGTGCTGGACACGGACTCGCAGGTGGACCCGGGCGACACCGCGGCGCCGGGCGAGGAGCTCGCGCTCGCGCGGCACTCGATGGTCGTGCTCACGCGCCCGCCGGTCACCCCGATCCCGGCGGCGTCCGGCTCGGGTGCGATCGCGGAGGCCGCGCGCGAGTCGGCGAAGGTCACCCCGACGCGGACCGAGCCGAAGCGCCGCAGCACGCGGCGTCCCTCGGCGCGCTCGTCGTCGGGCACCGCGCACGAGGGCGACGCGTGACGGACACGCGGCAGACGCCCGCGCGCCGGTTGGTCGCACCCGGCCGACCTGTGCCGGTCTCGACGTACCGCGTCCAGCTCGGCGCGGACCTCACGTTCGACGACGTCGCGGAGCGGGTCCCGTACCTCGCGTCGCTCGGGGTGTCGCACGTGTACCTGTCGCCGGTCCTGACGGCCGCCCCGGGCTCGACGCACGGCTACGACGTCGTCGCGCACGACGAGGTCTCTCCCGTCCTGGGCGGGATCGACGGGCTGCGTCGGCTCGCGGACACCGCGCACGCCGCCGGGTTGGGCCTCGTGCTGGACATCGTGCCGAACCACATGGCGGTGCCGACGCCCGTGTGGCACAACGCCGCCCTGTGGTCGGTGCTCGAGGACGGCGCCCGGTCGCCGTACGCGGCGTGGTTCGACGTGGACTGGTCCGCGGGCGACGGAGCGGTGCTCATGCCCGTGCTCGGCGACCGGATCGGCGCGGTGCTCGCACGCGGTGAGCTCGAGCTCACGACGGCCGACGTGCCGGGACGCGGGCCGAGCACCGTGCTGCGGTACCACGACCACGTGTTCCCGGTCCGAGCAGGCACCGAGCAGCTGCCGCTCACCGAGCTGCTCGAGCGCCAGCACTACCGGCTCGCGTACTGGCGCGTGGCCGACGAGGAGCTCAACTACCGCCGGTTCTTCGACGTCGGCACGCTCGTCGCGGTGCGGGTCGAGGACCCGGACGTGTTCTACGCGACGCACCGGCTGGTGCTCGACCTGCTCGAGGAGGGTGTGCTCGACGGTCTGCGCGTCGACCACCCCGACGGCCTCGCCGACCCCGCGGGGTACCTCGCGCGGCTGCGTGAGGCGAGCGGGGGCGCGTGGGTCGTCGTCGAGAAGATCCTCGAGGGCGACGAGGAGCTGCCCGCCGACTGGGACACCGCGGGGACCACGGGCTACGACGCGCTGTGGCGCATCCAGCAGACGTTCGTCGACCCGGGCGGCGCGGCCCCGCTCGGCGCGCTCATGCACCGGCTCACGGGCGAGGCGTCCGACGACTACGAGCGCGTGGTCGAGCAGGCCAAGCGCGAGGTGGTCGACGGCCCGCTCTACGCCGAGGTGTACCGCCTCACGACGCTCGCGGCGAGCATCTGCGCGGACGACCTGCGCCTGCGCGACCACACGTGGCGTGCGCTGCACGAGTGTCTCGTCGAGCTGCTCGTCGCGTTCGACCGGTACCGCGCGTACGTCGTGCCGGGCGAGGTCGTCCCGTCCGACTCGGTCACCGCGCTCGAGCGCGCCGCCACCGTCGCGCGCGGACGCATGTCGACCGAGCGGCACGCCACCATGGACGTGCTGGTCGACCTCCTGCTCGGGCGCGAGGTCGGTAGTGCGGGACGCACGCGCGGCGAGCGGCGCGACGAGCTCGTCGTGCGGTTCCAGCAGACGTGCGGTGCGGTCACGGCCAAGGGCGTGGAGGACACCGCGTACTACCGCTGGACGCAGCTCGTCGGGCTGTGCGAGGTGGGCGGCGAGCCGTCGCGGTTCGCGCTCACCCCCACCGACCTCGCGGCGTGGGCCGCGCGGCAGCAGGTCGCCGCGCCGCTCGCCATGACGACGTTGTCGACGCACGACACGAAGCGCAGCGAGGACACCCGCGCGCGGCTCGGCGTGCTGAGCGAGCTGCCCGCGGAGTGGTCGCGGCTGGTCCTCGCGGTGCGGGGCGCGACGGCGTCCGCGCGCAGCGCACGCGTCGACGGGCGCGCCGAGCAGTGGGTGTGGCAGACGCTCGCAGGCACGTGGACCCCCGACGGACCGATCGCGCGCGAGCGCCTCGTGGAGTACCTCACGAAGTCGCTGCGCGAGGCGAAGACGCACACGTGGTGGACCGCGCCCGACGAGGCGTACGAGGCCGCGATCGTCGACCTCGCGACGCGCGCGCTGGGCGACCCGGAGGTCGTCGCGCTGCTCACCGACTGGGAGCAGCGCTCGCGCGCGGCGGTGCGTGCGGCCGTGCTCGGGACCAAGCTCGTGCAGCTCACGCTCCCGGGCGTCCCGGACGTGTACCAGGGCACCGAGGTCGACTCCCCCACGCTCGTCGACCCGGACAACCGACGCTTCGTCGAGCTCGAACCGCTGGTCGAACGTCTCGAGCGGCTCGACTCGGGCGCCGGGCCCCGTGACCTGTCCGACGAGAAGCTGCTCGTCACGTCGCGGGCCCTGCGAGTGCGCCGGGACCTGCCCGAGGCGTTCGTCGGACCCGAGGCCGGGTACGTGCCGCTCGCGCACTCGTCGGGCCACACCGTGACGTACGCGCGCACGGTCGCCGACGAGCCGCGCGTGACGGTCGTCGCGACGCGGCTCGCGGCGTCCGTCGACCGGCTCGGCGGCTGGGCGGACCACACGGTCGCGGTCCCGCCGGGCACGTGGCGTGACGTGCTCACCGGGCGCACCACCGAGGGCGGGGTGACACCGGTCGCGGGCGTCCTCGAGCGGCTGCCCGTCGCACTGCTGGTGCGGGAGGACTGACGTGCGCGCGGCGGTATGGGCGCCCGATGCCGCCCGGGTCGACGTGCTCGTCGGACCTGACGACACGCCGCGCGAGGTCCGGGCGCTCACGCGGTCCCCCGACGGCTGGTGGCACGACGACCGGGACCTCCCGCACGGCACCGACTACGCGTTCTCGCTCGACGGCGGCCCGGCGCGCCCCGACCCGCGCAGCGCGTGGCAGCCCGCAGGCGTGCACGGGCCGAGCCGCGTGTTCGACACCGCGCGGTTCACCTGGACCGACGACGGCTGGGCCGGCGTCGACGTTCGCGGTCGCGTGCTGTACGAACTGCACGTCGGGACGTTCACCGACGAGGGCACGCTCGACGCGGCGTGCGAGCACCTCGAGGACCTCGTCTCCCTCGGCGTCGACGTCGTGGAGCTCATGCCGGTCGCACCGTTCGACGGGGACCGCGGCTGGGGCTACGACGGCGTGGGCCCCTGGGCGGTGCACGAGGCGTACGGAGGGCCGGCGGCACTGCAGCGCTTCGTCGACGCGGCGCACGCGCACGGCCTCGCGGTCTGCCTCGACGTCGTGCACAACCACCTCGGCCCCGCCGGTGCGTACGTGGGCGAGTTCGGGCCGTACTGGACGGACGCGCACCACACGCCGTGGGGCTCCGCGATCAACCTCGACCAGCCCGGGTCCGCCGAGGTGCGAGCCTGGCTGATCGGGTCGGCGCTGCGCTGGCTGCGCGACTTCCACGTCGACGCGCTGCGCCTCGACGCGGTCCACGAGCTGCGCGACGACTCGGACCGGCACCTGCTGTCCGAGCTGTCCGACGAGGTCGCGGCGCTCGCCACCGAGCTCGGCCGGCCGCTGTCCCTCGTCGCCGAGACGGACCTCAACGACGTCGTCTCGGTCACGCCGACCAGCGAGGGCGGCTGGGGCATGACGGCACAGTGGGCCGACGACGTGCACCACGCGATCCACGCGCTCGTCACCGGCGAGCGGCACGGCTACTACGTGGACTTCGGCTCCCCCGCGACGCTGCGCCAGGCGCTCACGCGCGTGTTCGTCCACGACGGCGGCTACTCCACCTTCCGGGACCGCGACTGGGGCCGCCCCGTCCCCGACGGCACCGACGGCCACCGGTTCGTGGTGTTCGTCCAGGACCACGACCAGGTCGGCAACCGCGCGATCGGCGACCGCCCGTCCGCCTGGCTGAGTCCCGGCCTCCTCGCGTGCGAGGCCGCGCTCCTGCTGCTCTCGCCGTTCACCCCCATGCTGTTCATGGGCGAGGAGTGGGGCACACGCCGCCCGTTCCCCTTCTTCACCTCGTACACCGACCACGACCTCGGCGACGCGGTCCGCGAGGGCCGGCGCCGCGAGTTCGCGGGCCACGGCTGGGCCGCGCTGTACGGGCACGACATCGAGGTCCCGGACCCGCAGGACCCGGCGACCCGCGACGCCGCCGTGCTGGACCGCACCGAGCGCACGCACGACGACCACGCCCGGCTGCTCGAGTGGTACCGCACCCTCATCGCGCTGCGCCGCTCGTCACCCGACCTCGCCTCCGGCGACCTCGCCGACACCGTCCTCACCTGGTCCGGACCCGACGACGCCGACGGACCCTGGCACGGACTGCTCGACCTGCGCCGCGGCGACGCGCACGTCCTGGTCAACCTCGACACCACCGAGCACGCCGTCCCCCTCGCGCCCGACGTCCCCCTCGTCGTCGCCGCGGCATGGGACCCCGTCCGCTACGACGGCCCCGACACCCTCGTCGTCCCCGCCGCCTCGGCAACGGTCCTCCTCCCGCGCGACGAACAGCGCAGCGCGTGACCCTCCGCTCCTCGTGCTACGCGGGCGAACACCGACGACCGCGAGACCGCCGTCGCCGATCCCGTCGGCGGGTCCGACCACCGACGCCCCAGGGCGATGCCCGACCAACCTCACCGGCCGAGCACGAAACCCGCTACGGCCGGCGCAACCCCGCC
>NZ_BJLP01000011.1 GCF_006538705.1 Cellulomonas uda | reverse complement strand
CCCGCCGCGACCACCCGTGAAGGGCGGCGCGGCGGGCCGGCGTCAGGCTGCGACCGGTCAGGCGACGCGGTCGGACTCGTCGCCGATCTTGTGCACGACGATCGAGTTCGTCGACCCGACGACGCCCACGGGCGCCCCGGAGACGACCACCACGTAGTCGCCCGTCTCGGCGAGACCCTGCGCCTGCAGCGTCTTGTCGACCTGGTCGACCATCTCGTCGGTGCTCGCGACCTGCGGCACCTGGTACGTCTGGGTGCCCCACGACAGCGACAGGACGTTGCGCACCGACTCGACCGGCGTGAACGCGAGGAGCGGGATGGGCGAGCGCAGGCGCGACATGCGACGTGCCGAGTCACCGGACTGCGTGAACGTCACGAGGTATTTCACGCCGATCCGCTCGCCGATCTCGGCGGCGGCGCGGGTGATCGCACCACCACGCGTGTGCGGCGTGGAGCCGAGCGGCGCGATGCGCTCACGGCCGAGCTGCTCGGTCGCCTCGATGATGCGCGCCATGGTGCGCACCGTCTCGATCGGGTAGTCGCCCACGCTGGTCTCGCCCGAGAGCATGACCGCGTCGGCACCGTCGAGGACGGCGTTGGCACAGTCGGACGCCTCGGCGCGGGTGGGCCGCGGGTTCGTCGTCATCGACTCGAGCACCTGCGTCGCGACGATGACCGGCTTCGCGTTGCGGCGGGCGAGCTCGACCGCACGCTTCTGGACGAGCGGCACCTGCTCGAGCGGCAGCTCGACGCCCAGGTCACCGCGGGCGACCATGATGCCGTCGAACGCCTGGACGATCTCGGCGAGGTTCTCGACCGCCTGCGGCTTCTCGATCTTGGCGATGACCGGGGCGACCCGGCCCTCCTCCTCCATGATCTGGCGCACGCGGTCGTAGTCCGCGGCGTTGCGCACGAAGGACAGCGCGATGAAGTCCGCGCCCTGCGCCAGGCCCCAGCGCAGGTCGGTCTCGTCCTTCTCGCTCAGCGCGGGCACCGACACGGCGACGCCGGGCAGGTTGAGGCCCTTGTTGTTGGAGACACGGCCCGGCACCTCGACGCGCGTGACGACGTCCGTCCCGTCGACCTCGACGACGCGCACGAGCACCTTGCCGTCGTCGATGAGGATCGGGTCGCCCGGCTTCACGTCGCCCGGCAGGCCCTTGAACGTCGTGGAGACGCGGTCCTTGGTGCCCTCGACGTCGTCGGTCGTGATGACCAGCGTGTCGCCGACGGCCACGTCGTGACCGCCCTCGATGAAGCGGCCGAGACGGATCTTCGGACCCTGCAGGTCCACGAGCACGGCGACCGACCGGCCCGAGGCCTGCGCGGCGGCGCGGACGTTCTGGATGACCTTGGCGTGCTCCTCGGGCTCGCCGTGGCTGCGGTTGATGCGCGCGACGTCCATGCCGGCGTCGACCAGCGCCTGGATCATGTCGAGCGACTCCGTGGCCGGGCCGAGGGTGCAGACGATCTTTGCTCTACGCATGAAGGCGAGCCTATGCCTTTCGGGTATGTCTGGCCGGTCCGAACGTCCTGACAGGTCAGGGCGGCGTCCCGGTAGTGGACCCGGCGTGTCTGGACGACTCGCCGGGCTGGGGGTGGGGTTCAGGGTCGCAGCGCCACCGTGTCGGCCTCGACGGGGCGCGGCAGCTCGGTCGCACCGGACAGATACGTGTCCACCGCGGCGGCCGCGGCGCGGCCCTCCGCGATCGCCCACACGACGAGCGACTGGCCGCGGCCCGCGTCCCCCGCGACGAACACGCCCGGCACGGCGGTCGCGAAGTCGTCGGTCCGGGCGAACGTGCCGCGCGGCGTGATCTCGACGCCGAGCTGCTCGACGACGGCCTGCGTCTCGGGCCCGGTGAAGCCCATCGCGACCAGCACGAGGTCCGCCGGGATGTCCCGCTCGGTCCCGGCCGTCGGGACGCGGCGACCGTCGGGCAGGTACTCCGTGGTCGCCAGGCGCAGGCCCGCGACGCGCGTGCCCGTCTCGTCGGGCAGGAAGCCGACCGTCGAGGCGAGGTAGGCGCGCTCGCCACCCTCCTCGTGCGACGACGACACCTCGAACAGGATCGGGTCCGTGGGCCACGGCTGGTGCGCGGGCCGGTCCGTCGGCGGCTTCTTGCCGATCGCGAGCGTCGTGACCGACGCAGCGCCCTGGCGCAGCGCGGTGCCGAGGCAGTCCGAGCCCGTGTCGCCGCCGCCGATGATGACGACGTGCTTGCCCTCGGCCGTGACCTGACCCTCGACGGTCCTGCCAGCCGCCGCGGCGTTCGCCGGGTGCAGGAAGTCCATCGCGAACATCACGCCGTCCAGCTCGGTGCCCGGCACGCGCAGCTCGCGCGGCACGGTCGCACCGGTGGCGATCACGATCGCGTCGTAACGGGCCTGCAGCTGCGCCCACGTCACGTCGCGGCCGATCTCGACGTTGGGCCGGAACCGCGTGCCCTCGGCCTCCATCTGCGCGACGCGACGGTCGATGTGGACCTTCTCGAGCTTGAAGTCCGGCACGCCGTACCGCAGGAGTCCGCCGACGGCGTCGTCGCGCTCGTACACCGCGACGGTGTGACCGGCGCGCGTGAGCTGCTGCGCGGCGGCCAGACCGGCCGGGCCGGACCCGACGACCGCCACCGTGTGACCGGTCAGGCGCTGCGGCACCTGCGGCGTCACGAGCCCGCGCGCGAAGGCCTCGTCGATGATCGAGACCTCGACGTTCTTGATCGTCACGGGCGGCTGGTTGATGCCCAGCACGCACGACGACTCGCACGGCGCCGGGCAGATGCGCCCGGTGAACTCCGGGAAGTTGTTGGTCGCGTGCAGGCGCTGGATCGCGTCCGCCCACTGCCCGCGCCACACGAGGTCGTTCCACTCGGGGATGAGGTTCCCGAGCGGGCAGCCGTTGTGGCAGAACGGGATGCCGCAGTCCATGCAGCGGCCGGCCTGCTCCTTGAGGAAGGGCTGGCCGTCCTGCAGGTGGGCGTGCACGTCCTTCCAGTCGCGCAGGCGCACCTCGACGGGGCGGTTCGGCGGGAGCTCGCGCTCGCGCACCTTCAGGAAGCCACGGGGGTCAGCCACGCGCCACCTCCAGGATCTGGTCCCACACGCCGGGCGCCGTCGGGTCGAGGCCGTCGGCCTCGGCCTGCGCGAGCGCACGCCGGACGCG
Source organism: Cellulomonas uda (assembly GCF_006538705.1). Lineage (GTDB taxonomy): Bacteria > Actinomycetota > Actinomycetes > Actinomycetales > Cellulomonadaceae > Cellulomonas > Cellulomonas uda. The sequence goes on along the minus strand of NZ_BJLP01000011.1, from coordinate 71,891 downwards.
CGAGAACTCGGTGGGCAGGACACGGGTGAAGCGTGAGCGCCAGTCACCCTCGAGCAGCTCGGCCGCGACCGGCGAGCCGGTCTCCTCGGCGTAGCGGTGCAGCAGGTCGCCGACGACCGCGGCGTCCTCGTCGTCGAGCGGTGCGAGGGAGAGCTCGCCCGTGCGGACCGCGTCGGTGTTGACGAGCTCGGTCTGCAGGTCGAGTACGTACGCGGTGCCACCCGACATGCCGGCGCCGAAGTTGCGGCCCGTGCGTCCGAGCACGACGACGGTCCCGCCGGTCATGTACTCGCACGCGTGGTCGCCCACACCCTCGACGACGAGCGTCGCGCCGGAGTTGCGCACCGCGAACCGCTCGCCGGTCAGGCCTCTCAGGAACACCTCGCCGGACGTCGCGCCGTAGCCGATCACGTTGCCCGCGATCACGTTGTGGCTCGACGAGAGCACCGCGCTGCGGTCGGGCCGCACGATGACGCGGCCACCCGACAGGCCCTTGCCGACGTAGTCGTTCGCGTCGCCGAACAGCCGCAGCGTGATCCCGCGCGGGACGAACGCGCCGAACGACTGGCCGGCCGAGCCCGTGAGCGTGACGTCGATCGTGTCGTCGGGCAGGCCCTCGCCGCCGAAGCGGCGCGTGACCTCGTGCCCGAGCATCGTGCCGACCGTGCGGTTGACGTTGCGCACGGGCAGCGAGATCCGCACGGGCTCGCGGCGCTCCAGCGCGTCCGCCGACAGCGCGATGAGCCGGTTGTCGAGCGCGCGCTCCAGGCCGTGGTCCTGGTTCTTGGTGTGGTGCAGCGCCGAGCCCGGCTTGGGCTGAGGCACCGCGAGCACGGGCTCCAGGTCGAGGCCCTCGGCCTTCCAGTGCTCGATCGCCGTGCGCGTCTCGAGCAGCTCGACGTGGCCGACGGCCTCCTCCAGCGTGCGGAAACCGAGCGCGGCCAGGTGCTCGCGCACCTCGGTCGCGATGAACTCGAAGAACGCCTCGACGAACTCGGGCTTGCCCGTGAACCGCGCGCGCAGCTCCGGGTTCTGCGTCGCGACGCCCACCGGACAGGTGTCGAGGTGGCAGACGCGCATCATGACGCAGCCGGACACGACGAGCGGAGCGGTCGCGAAGCCGAACTCCTCCGCGCCGAGCAGCGCGCCGATCACGACGTCACGGCCGGTCTTGAGCTGCCCGTCGACCTGGACGACGACGCGGTCACGCAGGTCGTTGAGGACGAGCGTCTGCTGCGTCTCGGCCAGGCCGATCTCCCACGGCGTCCCCGCGTGCTTGAGCGACGTGAGCGGGCTCGCACCCGTGCCACCGTCATGACCCGAGATGAGGATGACGTCCGAGTGCGCCTTGGCGACGCCCGCGGCGATCGTGCCCACGCCGAACTCGGAGACGAGCTTGGTGTGGATCCGGGCGCGCGGGTTCGCGTTCTTCGCGTCGTGGATGAGCTGCGCGAGGTCCTCGATCGAGTAGATGTCGTGGTGCGGCGGCGGCGAGATGAGTCCCACGCCGGGCGTCGAGTGCCGCGTCTTGGCGACCCACGGGTACACCTTGTGACCCGGCAGCTGACCGCCCTCGCCGGGCTTCGCGCCCTGCGCGAGCTTGATCTGGATGTCGTCCGCGTTGGTCAGGTACTCCGACGTCACGCCGAACCGGCCCGAGGCGATCTGCTTGATCGCGGAGCGCCGCTCCGGGTCGTGCAGCCGCTCCGGGTCCTCGCCACCCTCGCCCGTGTTGGACTTCGCGCCGAGGCGGTTCATGGCGATCGCGAGCGTCTCGTGCGCCTCGGCCGAGATCGAGCCGTAGGACATCGCGCCCGTGCTGAACCGCTTGACGATCGCGCTGACGGGCTCGACCTCGTCGAGCGGGACGGGCTCGCGCACGCCCTCCTTGAAGGCGAGCAGACCGCGCAGCGTCATCAGCCGCTTCGCCTGGTCGTCGACGCGCTGCGTGTACTGGCGGAACACGTCCATCTGGCGCGTGCGCGTCGAGTGCTGCAGGCGGAAGACCGTCTCCGGGTCGAACAGGTGGTCCTCGCCGTCGCGACGCCACTGGTACTCGCCGCCGACCGCGAGCCGCTGGTGCGGCTGGCGGTTGCCGGACGCCGGGTACGCGTCGGCGTGCCGCGCGGCGACCTCGGCCGCGATGACGTCCAGCCCGATGCCGCCGAGCCGGCTCGTCGTGCCCGTGAAGTACCGGTCGACGAGCGCCTGGGACAGACCGATCGCCTCGAACACCTGCGCACCGCGGTAGGACGCGATCGTGGAGATGCCCATCTTCGACATGACCTTCAGGACGCCCTTGCCGAGCGCCTTGATGAGGTTCTTGACGGCCTTCTCGGGCGTGACCTCGCCGAGGTAGCCGTGCCGCGACAGGTCCTCGACCGTCTCCATCGCGAGGTAGGGGTTCACCGCGGCCGCGCCGAACCCGATGAGCAGCGCGACGTGGTGCACCTCGCGCACGTCGCCCGCCTCGACGACGAGCGAGATCTGCGTGCGCGTGTGACGGCGCAGCGTGTGGTGGTGCACCGCGCTCAGGAGCAGCAGCGACGGGATCGGCGCCAGCTCGGCGTCCGAGTTGCGGTCGGACAGCACGACGAAGCTCACGCCCTCGGCGACCGCGCGGTCGACCTCGGCGAAGATCTCCTCGAGGCGGGCCTCGAGCGCCGCTCCCCCGCCGGACGCCCGGTACAGGCCGCGGATCGTCGTCGTGCGGAACCCGTGCCGGGGCTCCTTGTCGACGTGCACGATCTTGGCGAGCTGGTCGTTGTCCAGCACCGGGAACGGCAGGACGAGCTTGCGCGCGTGCTCGGGCCCGTCGGCCAGCAGGTTCGGCTCCGGGCCGATCGCGCCGCCGATCGCGGTGACGAGCTCCTCACGGATCGCGTCCAGCGGCGGGTTCGTCACCTGCGCGAACATCTGCGTGAAGTAGTCGAACAGCATCCGCGGGCGCTGCGAGAGCACCGCGACCGGCGTGTCCGAGCCCATCGCGCCGAGCGGCTCGGCGCCCGTCGCTGCCATGGGCGTCAGGAGGATCTTGAGCTCCTCCTCCGTGTACCCGAACGCACGCTGGCGGCGGCGCACCGAGGCGGCCGAGTGCGCGACGTGCTCGCGCTCCGGGAGCTGCTCGAGGTAGACCGAGTTCTCCTCGACCCACTGCGCGTACGGCCGCTGCGCGGCGAGCTGGGACATCACCTCGGCGTCCGCGATGATCCGGCCCTGGCCGGTGTCGACGAGGAAGAACAGCCCCGGCTCGAGGCGCCCCTTGGCGACGACCGACGCGGGGTCGATGTCGAGCACGCCCGACTCCGACGCGCACACGACGAGCCCGTCCTCGGTCACCCAGTAGCGACCAGGACGCAGACCGTTGCGGTCCTGCACCGCGCCGATGAGCGTGCCGTCGGTGAACGTCATCGCGGCGGGGCCGTCCCACGGCTCCATGAGCGTCGAGTGGTACTCGAAGAACGCCCGCGTCGCGGGGTCCATCTGCGCGTGGTTCTCCCACGGCTCGGGGATCATCATCATCACCGAGTGCGGGAGCGAGCGGCCCGACAGGTGCAGCAGCTCGAGCACCTCGTCGAAGCTGCCGGAGTCCGAGCCGCCGGGCGTGCACACCGGCAGCAGCGGCGTCAGGTCGCCGAGCTCGTCGGACGCGAGCATGCCCTCGCGCGCCGCCATCCAGTTGCGGTTGCCGCGGACGGTGTTGATCTCGCCGTTGTGCGCGATCATCCGGAACGGCTGCGCGAGCTCCCACGACGGGAACGTGTTCGTCGAGAACCGTGAGTGGACCAGCGCGATCTCGGAGGCGTAGCGCGGGTCGGACAGGTCCGCGAAGAACGGCTCGAGCTGCGCCGTGGTCAGCATGCCCTTGTAGGTGATCGTGCGCGCCGAGAGCGACGCGAAGTACACCCCGTGCTCCCGCTCGGCCCGCTTGCGCAGGCGGTACGCCCGACGGTCGAGGTCGATGCCGGCGAGCTCGCGCGACGGGTCCGCGACGACGAGCTGGCGGAACACCGGCATCGACGCGCGCGCCGTGGGACCGACCAGGTCCGCGGTCACGACGACGTCGCGCCACGCCAGCACGTCGAGCTTCTCCTCGGCGGCGACCGCCTCGATCGCGGCGACCGCCGCGGTGCGCTCGGCCTCGTCCTGCGGCAGGAACGCCATGCCGATCGCGTAGTAGCCGACCGGGGGCAGCTCCGCGTCGACCACGTCCCGCAGGAACGCGTCGGGGATCTGGGTGAGGATGCCGGCGCCGTCGCCGGAGTCCTCCTCGGCACCCACGGCGCCGCGGTGGTCCAGGTTGAGCAGCGCGGTCAGCCCGGCGTCGACGATGTCGCGCCCGGGCGTCCCGCGCAGCGTCGCGACGAACGCGAAGCCGCAGGCGTCGTGCTCAGCCGACGGGTCGTACAGGGGGTACGCCGCGTGGTCGAGCGACGTGCTCGGCAGACCGCTGGGCGACGTCATCGCTACCGTCCTCACAGTGCCCCGGCCGGACCGGGGCTCGCACGAACTTGGGGGGATCGGGACGTCGTCGGCCCTTGTGGTGGGCGACGATACAACCCGCCTCGACGGGTGGCCGCATCGCCCTGTGTGACTCGGATCATAGAGATCGGCCACGTGCGGGGCCGGTCCGGTCCCGTCGTCAACGGGCCGGATGACCGTCCTCGTCGTCCACAGGGACGGCCGCCGAGTCGGTGCCCGCGTCCTGTGGGACGTCCTCCTGCTGGGAGATCTGCTGCTCGGAGGGTTCCGGCGACGGATCCAGCAGGACGGTCGTGTCGCGTCCGGGATGCCGACGCCCGACCACCACGAACGCTACCAGCGCTCCGACGCCCACCAGGATGGACGTCCAGACGTTGAGGCGCAGGCCGAGGAAGCCGTGCGCAGGGTCGATGCGCAGCGCCTCGATCCAGACGCGGCCCGAGGTGTACACGACGACGTACAGCCAGAACACGCGGCCGTGCCCGAGGCGGAACCTGCGGTCCGCCCACACCAGCAGCGCGGCACCGGCCAGGTTCCAGAGCAGCTCGTACAGGAACGTCGGGTGGAACAGCGTCCCCGCCGCGTACCCCGCCGTCTCGGCGACCGAGTCGTCGACGCGCAGGCCCCAGGGCAGCGTCGTCGGACCGCCGAACAGCTCCTGGTTGAACCAGTTGCCGAGCCGCCCGATCGCCTGGGCGACCAGCAGACCGGGGGCGAGCGCGTCAGCGAACGGCGCGAGCCGCACCCCCTGACGCCGGCACCCGATCCACGCGCCGACCGCGCCGAGCGCGACCGCGCCCCAGATGCCGAGCCCGCCCTCCCAGATCGCGAACGCCTTCCACGGGTCGCCGCCCTCACCGAAGTACGCGTCGGGCGACGTCACCAGGTGGTAGATCCGGCCGCCGACGATCCCGAACGGCACCGCCCAGAACGCGATCTCGACGACCTGGTCCCGGTCGCCGCCACGCTCCTCCCACCGGCGCTGCGTGAGGAGGACCGCCGCGACGATGCCCAGCAGGATCGCGATCGCGTACGCGCGCAGCGGCAGCGGCCCCAGGTACCACACACCCTGCGACGGGCTCGGGATCGCGGCGCGCACGCCGTCGACGAGCCCGCCCGCGGGCGCGGCCAGGACGAGCGACGCGGCGCTCACCGCGACGCCCCGGCGGGACGCTCGGCCGAGCGCACCCCCGCGGCGAGGGCGGCCGTGACCTCCGCGAGCCGGTCCAGACCCGTCGCCTCGTCGGGCACGTCCAGCAGCGAGCGGACCAGTGCCGAGCCGACGATCACACCGTCGGCGTACGAGGCGACCTGGGCCGCCTGCTCGGGGCGCGAGACACCCAGGCCGACGCACACGCGGTCCGCACCCGCCGCGCGCGTGTCCGCGACGAGCTGCTCGGCGCGCGAGCCGACCGTGGCGCGCTCCCCGGTCACGCCCATGGTCGAGGCCGCGTAGACGAAGCCGCGGGAGGCGGCCACCGTGCTCGCGAGGCGCTCGGGCGTCGAGCTGGGGGCGACCAGGAAGACCCGGTCCAGACCGTGCTCGTCGGACGCCGCGATCCACGCGCCGGCCTCGTCGGGCACGAGGTCCGGCGTGATGAGGCCCGCGCCGCCCGCCGCCGCGAGGTCGCGTGCGAACGCCTCGACGCCGTAGCGCAGCACGAGGTTCCAGTACGTCATCACGAGCACCGGGGCGCCGCGGCCCGCGACCTGCTCGACGGCCGTGAGCGTGTCGCGCACACGCGTCCCGCCGCGCAGCGCGTGGTCGACGGCGCGCTGGATGACCGGGCCGTCCATCACCGGGTCGGTGTACGGCATGCCGAGCTCGACCACGTCGGCACCCGCGTCGACCATCGTGCGCACCGCCTGGACCGAGCCGGCCACCGACGGGTAGCCGACCGGGAGGTAGCCGACGAGCGCCGCGCGGCCCTGGGCCGCGAGACCGTCGAGCAGCGGCCCCGTCGTGGCGCCCGCGCTCGTGGGCACCGGGCTGGTGGGTGCTGGGCTCGTCGTCCGTCCGCCGCTCACCGGTCTCCCTCGCTCTCGTCGCCCGCGTCCAGCAGGCCGAACCACCGCGCGGCCGTGGCCACGTCCTTGTCGCCGCGCCCCGACAGGTTCACCAGGAGCACGGGCTCGTCGGACCACTGCGCCGCCTGCGCACCGAGCTGGATCGCCCCGGCCAGGGCGTGCGCGGACTCGATCGCGGGGATGATCCCCTCGGTGCGGCACAGCAGCCGGAACGCGTCCATGGCCTCGACGTCCGAGACCGGCAGGTACGTCGCGCGGCCGATGTCGTGCAGCCACGAGTGCTCGGGGCCGACGCTCGGGTAGTCGAGGCCGGCGGAGACCGAGTGGCTGGGGACGGTCTGCCCGTCCTCGTCCTGCAGCAGGTACGAGCGCGCGCCGTGCAGCACGCCTGGGGCCCCGCCCGAGAACCGCGCCGCGTGGTCGCCGGGACCCAGGCCGCGTCCGCCCGCCTCGAAGCCGAACAGCCGCACGTCGGCGTCGTCCAGGAACGCGTTGAAGATCCCCATCGCGTTCGACCCGCCCCCCACGCACGCGACGACGGCGTCGGGCAGTCGCCCGATCTCGCCGAGAAGCTGGGCGCGCGCCTCCTCGCCGATGAGCTTGTGGAAGTCGCGCACCATCTCCGGGAACGGGTGCGGGCCCGTGACCGTGCCGAGCAGGTAGTGCGTCGTCTCGACGTTCGCGACCCAGTCGCGCAGCGCCTCGTTGATCGCGTCCTTCAGCGTGCGCGTGCCGATCGTCACCGGGACGACCTCGGCACCGAGCAGCCGCATCCGGGCGACGTTGAGCGCCTGGCGGCGCGTGTCCTCCTCGCCCATGTACACCGTGCACTCCAGGCCCAGGAGCGCCGCGGCGGTCGCGGTGGCGACGCCGTGCTGCCCGGCACCCGTCTCCGCGATCACGCGCGTCTTGCCCAGACGCTTCACGAGCAGCGCCTGGCCGAGCACGTTGTTGATCTTGTGCGAGCCGGTGTGGTTGAGGTCCTCACGCTTGAGGAACACGCGCGCGCCGCCACCGACGTGCGCCGCGAACCGCGGCACCTCCGTCAGCGGGCTGGGGCGCCCGGTGTACGTGCGGTGCAGGCGGGCGAGCTCGGCACCGAACGCCGGGTCGGCGAGCGCCTTGTGATAGGCGGTGTCGAGCTCGTCGAGCGCCGCGATGAGCGCCTCCGGCACGTACCGCCCACCGAAGTCACCCCAGTACGGGCCGACGTGCGTCGCGAGCGACCCGAGCCGGGGCTCCTGGCCGGGGACCAGCGGACGGCCGCTGTCGAGGCCGGTCACTGGCGCACCGCACGCAGGGACGGGTGGGCGCCGGCCGCGACGAGGTCCGCGACCGACTGCCGCGGGGCGTCGTCCGTCACGAGGGCCTCGCCGACGAGCACCGCGTCGGCGCCGGCGCGCGCGTAGTCGACGACGTCGTGCGGGCCGCGCACGCCGGACTCGGCGATCTTCACGATGTCGGACGGGATCCGGGGCGCGACGCGGGCGAACGTGCCGCGGTCCACCTCGAGCGAGCGCAGGTCACGGGCGTTGACGCCGATGACCCGGGCGCCCGCGTCGACCGCGCGCGCGACCTCGTCCTCGTCGTGCACCTCGACCAGCGCCGTCATCCCGAGCGAGTGGACCCGCTCGACGAGCGACTCGAGCACGGTCTGCTCCAGCGCCGCGACGATGAGCAGGCACACGTCCGCCCCGTGCGCACGCGCCTCCCACACCTGGTACGGCGTGACGATGAAGTCCTTGCGCAGCACCGGGATGTCGACCCGCGCCCGTACCGCGTCGAGGTCCGCGAGCGAGCCGTTGAAGCGACGCTCCTCGGTCAGCACCGAGATCGCGGCCGCGCCACCCTTCTCGTACTCCGCGGCCAGCGCCGCCGGGTCGGAGATCTGCGCGAGCGCACCCTTCGACGGGCTCGAGCGCTTCACCTCGGCGATGACGGTCACCGCGTCCTCGACGCGCAGACGCGCCACCGCGTCGACGGCCGACTCGCGGCGCGCCGCGAGCTCCTTGACCTCGGCGAGCGGAGTGCGCGCCTCCCGGGCCGCGAGGTCCTCCCGGACCCCCGCGACGATCTCGTCGAGCACGCTCATGGCCACCACACCCCTCGTTCGCGTCCCGGGTGGACCCGCCGCCGCACCGCCGTGCGAGGCCCTCCCCCGGTCATCGTAGAGGCGCCGCGGAGTGACCCGGACCACGGCCCGACTGGTGGACCGGGTCCCCCGCGGGCGTGGTCAGTAGGTCCGGACCGTGCTGTCGGGCGCCACGATCACGAGGAGCAGGAAGAACGCGACCCCGACCACGGAGAGGATCGTGCCGATCCAGCCCGTCACCACGCCCCCCGTCGCGAGGCTGGCGTTGTCGGCCTCCCCCGCGGCGACCGCGCGCTTCGCGTTGTTGCCGATGATGATCGCCGGGATGCCCGAGAAGAGACCGCACAGCACGATGCTCGCGATGCCGAGCACGAGCGACCACACCCCGAGGCTGTTCTTGGGGTAGGCGCCCGGGGCGTACCCGGGGTACCCCCCGTACGCCGGAGCCTGGCCGTAGGGCTGCTGGCCGTACGCGGGGGCCTGGCCGTACGGCTGCTGGCCGTACGCCGGAGCCTGCCCGTACGGCTGCTGGCCGTACGCCGGAGCCTGGCCGTAGGGCTGCTGGCCGTACGCCGGGGGCTGCCCGTACGAGGGCGGCTGGTCCGCGGGCGGCTGCCCGTAGGCCGGCGGCTGCCCGTACGCCGGCGGCTGGTCGGCGGCCGGCGTGGGCTGCGACGTCTGCTCTCCCGACGACCCCGCGGGCGGGGGCGCGTACGGCGACGCCGGCTCGCTCGGCTGCTGCGGCTCGGTCGGCTGGTCGGGCGTGCTCATCGCGGTGCTCCAGTCGGTCGTGGTGCGGGTGTCGGACGTGCTGGGGTAACTCTGCCAGGCCGGACCCCGTTCTCCGCGCAGGACGAGGCGGTCAGGGGGCGAGCGCCTCGAGGCCGGGCAGGTTGCGCAGCACGCCGAACACGGCGAGCAGCGTGAGGAACAGCCACGCCGACCAGGACGGCAGCAGGGGCGCCGCCCGCCCGCGCGCGACGCGCACGGCCCACCAGACCCACAGAGCCACGACGACGGGGACGAGGGCGACCCACAGCGGGTTCATGGACCACGCGGCCGCGAGGTCGCCGTGCGCGAGGTCGTGCGTCGCGCGCAGCCCGCCGCAGGCCGGGCAGAACAGGCCCGTGGCCGCGTAGAGCGGGCAGTACCCGTAGCTCCCGGACACGTGCGGGTCCCGCAGTGCGACGGCGGCGGTCCCGACGAGCACGACCCCGGCGGCCAGCGCGGGCCCCCGCCAGGCGCGCCGACGACGCGCCGGAGCGGGTGTCGCGGCGACGTGGGGATCGACGACCGGCGCGTCCATGGCGACCGCTACATCGAGTTCTGGGTGACGGAGGCGAGGTAGCCGAGCGTGCGCAGGAGCGCGAGACCCACGCCCACCCAGCCGAGGATCACACCCGCACGCGCGACCGAGACGTTCGCGACGACGAGGCCGCGCGCCGCGTCCGACTTGACGCGGTTGCCGAGCAGGATCGCGGGCACCGCGGCGGCGAAGCCGACGAACGAGCACCCGCACGCCAGGACGATGCCGAGGATCCCGAGCACGAGCGACCAGGTCGCCTGCGGGCTCGACGTCCGCGGCGGGGTCGCGTAGGGGTCGGTGGGCCACGCCCCGTACGGGCCCTGCGACGCACCGTACGCGGGGCCCGCCGGCGGGGTGCCGTAGGAGGGCGCGCCGCCGTAGGCGGGCGGTGCGGCCGGCGGCGTGCCGTATGCGGGCGGGGCCGCATAGGGGTTGTCCGCGGGCTCCGGCGGCGTGCCGTACAGCGGCACCTCCGGCCCGCCCGATTGCGCAGCCGGGGGGACGGGCGCGTTCTCGGCCGGCGTGCTCCCGGCCGGCGTGCCCTCGGCGGGGCCATCGGGCTCGTCGGACGACGGCGGCGATACCGCGGACGCGGGGGTCGCGCCCGAGGGCACGCCGAACGTCGCGGGCGGTTCGTAGGCCGGCCGCGCGACGTACGCGGGCGGAGCCTCGTACGACGGCGGGGTGTACCCCGTCGCGTCCGGCTCGATCGCGCCCGTGCCGCCGTCCTCCTGTGCCGACGACGGCGCGTCCGCACCCGGCTCGGCGGGCGCGGACGGCTCGAGCGGCTCGGACGGCGCGGACGGGTCGCGCGGCTCGTCGGGCGCGGGCGGCACGGAGGAGGTCATCGGATCAGTGGCCCCCGCGCGCCTTCTGGCGAGCGAGCGTCGCGGCACCACCCTGGCCGTAGCCGAGGACCTGGAGGACCTTGCCGCCGACCAGGCCGAGCACGCACACACCGATTCCGACCCAGAAGAGCCACACCTGCGCGAAGACCATCGCCAGCGCGGCGATGACGGCGCCACCGACCACGACCCACGTGGTGGTCCAGGCCGCCACGGTGTGGCCGTGGTTCGTCGGCGGGGCCGTCGGCGGCAGGTGCACCGCCTCGGTGGTCGTGGGGTTCTGCGCGCGGTGCGCGAGGGTGTTGTCGGCCATCGTCGACCCTTCCGTACGAGGTTCGCCGCTCACCCTAGCGTGCGCCCGACCTCGCGCCCCGGCACGTCCGCTGCGACGCGGACCACAGCCCGGCAGTCACCCGGCGGAGGCGTGCGGACCACGCGAAAGGGTTCGCCGCGCCGCGTCAGGGGCCTTGCCGCCCGGGCCCGTCCGGACCGTCGGTCGGGTCGTCGCCGCGGGTCAGCGCGTCCCACTGGTCACGCTCGTCGAGCGGCGCGGGCGCGGCACCGCCGGCGGGCACGGTCGTCGACGCGCCCTCGTGGCGGCGGCCGACGGCCCACGAGGCGCTCGCCCGCGCGAGCCAGACCGCGAGCAGCACGACCAGCGCCCCGACGACCACGGCGACCCACGGCCAGGCCGAGACCGCGACGTCCTCGACCACGCGCTCGACCCCGAGCTCGTCGGCGACGCTCGGGGCGGCCGCGGAACCGGGCGACCGCAGCACCCCGACGCCGTCGACGACGACGAGCGCACCGGCCAGCGCGACCACGCCCACCACGACCCACCGTCCGGCGCGCCCGACGAGCGCGGCGGCACCCGCGGCCGCGAGCAGCACGAGCGTGACGGCGACGAGCGACGGCGCGGCCGACGAGCCGGCCACCGTGACGGTGCGAGGCTCGCCGAGCACGGTCACGGTCTCGACGGTGAGCCACGGGACGAGCGCCGTGAGCCCGGTCAGCGCGGCCGCGAGCAGCAGGAGCACGGCGGCGCGCCCGCGGCCCGGACGACGGGAACGGTCAGACATCCGCGCGTCGCAGGCGGGACGCGACCTGGACGGCGCGCACCGCGGCCTGCGCCTTGTTCCGGGACTCGAGGTACTCGAGCTCGGGCACGGAGTCCGCGACGATCCCGCCGCCGGCCTGCACGGACGCGCGCCCGTCGCGGATCAGCGCCGTGCGGATCGCGATGGCCATGTCCATGTTGCCCGCGAAGTCGAAGTACCCGACCGTCCCGCCGTAGATGCCGCGGCGGGCCGGCTCGACCTCGTCGATGAGCGCGATCGCCCGGGGCTTGGGCGCACCCGAGAGCGTGCCCGCCGGGAACGTCGCCATGAGGGTGGCCAGCGCGGTCGCCCCGGCACGCAGGCGCCCGACGACCGTGGAGGTGATGTGCATGATGTGCGAGAACCGGCGCACCGCCATGAACTCCACGACCTCGACGCTCGTCGGCTCGCACACCTTGACCATGTCGTTGCGCGAGAGGTCGACGAGCATGATGTGCTCCGCGCGCTCCTTGGGGTCGGCGAGCACCTCGTCGGCCAGCGCGCGGTCCTCCTCCGGCGTCGCGCCGCGCGGCCGTGAGCCGGCGATCGGGAACGTCGTGACGTGCCCGTCGTCGACCTTCACGAGCGTCTCGGGGCTCGACCCGACGACCGCGAAGTCGTGCCCGTCCGCGTCCTGCAGCTGCAGGTAGTACATGTACGGGCTGGGGTTGATGGTGCGCAGCACGCGGTACACGTCGAGCGGCTCGGCCGGGCAGTCGAGGTCGAGGCGCTGGGAGATGACGACCTGGAACACCTCGCCGTCGCGGATCGCGTCCTTGCCGAAGCGCACGGCCTGGTCGAACTCCTCGCGCGTCGTGCGGAACCGCAGCTCGGGCTCGGGTGCGTCGGTGAGCACGGCGACCGCGGACGGCGCCGGGTGCAGCAGCGAGCCCTGCATCGCGTCGAGCCGCGCCACCGCGTCCGCGTACGCCTCGTCGACGCGCTCGTCGGTGTCGTCGAAGTTGATGGCGTTCGCGACGAGCCACACCGACCCGTCCTGGTGGTCGACGACCGCGAGATCGGTCGCGAGCAGCAGCGTGACCTCGGGGACGTCCAGCTCCTCGGGGGCCTTGCGCGGCAACGTCGGCTCCCAGTGGTGCACCACGTCCCACCCGAGCGCGCCGACGAGCCCACCGGTCAGCGGCGGCAGGCCGGGCAGGACCGGTGTGCGCAGCACGTCGAGGGTGTCTCCGAGGACGTCGAGCACGTCGCCGCTCGTCGGGACTCCGACCGGGACGTCGCCCGTCCACACCGCCTGGCCGTCGCGCACCGTGAGCGTGGCGCGGGACCGCACGCCGACGAACGACCAGCGCGCCCACGTCCCGTCCGCCTCGGCGGACTCGAGGACGAACGTGCCGGGGCGCCCGGCCGCGAGCGTGCGGTAGAGGCCGACCGGCGTCACGTCGTCCGCGAGCAGACGGCGCACGACCGGCACGACGCGCCGGTCGCGCGCGAGGTCACGGAAACCGTCGAGCGTCGGCCAGGTGGTGCCCCACGGGACCTGCGGGGCGGTGTCCGGCGTCGGCGAGGTCCCGGCGCTCATCGTCCGTCCTCCGCCTCGTCGACCGTCACGGGCAGCGGGCCACCCGCGTCGAAGCACGTGCGGGCGCCGGTGTGGCACGCGGCGCCGACCTGGTCGACCTCGACGAGCAGCGCGTCGCCGTCGCAGTCGATGCGCACCCCCCGCACGTGCTGCACGTGGCCGGACGTGTCGCCCTTCCGCCAGTACTCCTGGCGCGAGCGGGACCAGAAGGTCACGCGACCGGACGTGAGCGTGCGGCGCAGCGCCTCGTCGTCCATCCAGCCGAGCATGAGCACCTCGCGCGTGTCGTGCTGCTGCACGATCGCGGCGACGAGGCCGTGGTCGTCGCGCTTGAGACGCGACGCGACTGCGGGGTCCAGGGTGGGCACCGGAGAATCCTGCCACGCCCGGGCCGCCCGCCCGGGGCCGCGTCCACCGCGCCGCACGCCGTCGGCGGTGCGTCCACGGGCGTCGGGACGCGTCAGCGCGTCTGCGAGACCCACGCCCCGTGCATGGTCGCGTACAGCCCGCCGGCGACGAGCAGCGCGTCGTGCGGGCCGTGCTCGACCACCCGCCCCGAGTCGACGACGAGCACGGCGTCCGCGGCCTCGGCCGTCGACAGCCGGTGCGCGATCGTGATGGTCGTGCGCCCCGCCGTCAGGCCGGCGAGCGCACGCGCGAGCCGCACCTCGGTGGCCGGGTCGACCGCCGAGGTCGCCTCGTCGAGCAGCAGCAGGTCGGCGTCGGCGAGGTACGCCCGCGCGAGCGCGACGAGCTGGCGCTCACCCGCCGACAGGGACTCGCCGCGCTGACCGACGGGCGTGTCGAGCCCGGCGCCCAGCTCGTCGACCCAGGGCCCGAGCCCGAGCGCGTCGACGGCGTCCCGCACGCGGGGGTCGTCGGCCGGCGGCGCCCACGCGGGGTCGTCGTCGCGACGCAGGCCGTACGCGATGTTCTCCGCGAGGGTGCCGTCGAACAGGAACCCTTCCTGGGGCACCAGCACGACGCGGCGGCGCAGGTCGGCGTGCCGCACGGCGCGCAGGTCCGTGCCGTCGAGCAGCACCTGGCCGTGCGTCGGGTCGACGAGCCGCGCGACGAGCCGCGCGATCGTCGTCTTGCCCGAGCCGGTGGCACCGACCACGGCGAGCGACGTCCCCGCGGGGACGGTCACGTCCACGCCGTGCAGCACCGGCGGGCCGTCCGGGTACGCGAAGCCCACGCCGCGCAGCTCGACGTGCGCGGGACCGCGCGCGCTCGTCGCGCCGTCGACGGGGTCCGCGATCTCGACGGGCGTCTCGAGCACGCCGAGCACGCGCCGCCAGCCCGCGACCGCGTTCTGCAGCTCGTTGAGGATCTCCGTGGCCATCTGCACCGGCCCGGTGAACAGCTGCACGAGGAACAGAAACGCGAGCAGCCGGCCCGGCGTCAGGTCCCCCGCGACGCCGAGCGACGTGCCGGCGACGACGACGAGAGCGAGCACGAGGTTGGCGGTCAGGACACCCGAGGAGAACACCGCCGCGACGAGGGTCTGCGCCCGCACCATCGCGCGCCGTGTCGCTCGGATCGCGGCGTCGGTCGCCCGCTGCGTGCGCGCCGCGACGCCGTACGCACGGATCGTCTCGGCCCCGACGACGGACTCGGACACCGCACCGAGCATCGCGCCGTACTTCTCGCGCACGGTCGAGTAGCGCGCGTTCACGCGCTTCTGCAGCGGCTGCAGCGCGATGACGAGCGGCACGAAGCCCAGCCAGACCAGCAGCGCGAGCTGCCACGAGTAGACCGCCATGAGCACGGTCGCGACGATGATCTGCAGCACCGAGACGAGCAGCATGATCCCGCCCCACTGCACGAACAGCGAGATCGTGTCCACGTCCGAGGTGACCCGCGAGACGAGGCTGCCCCGGCGCTCCGTGCCCCGGGTGAGCACCGACAGGTCGTGCACGTGCCGGAACGCGCGCGTGCGCAGCTGCAGCAGGCCGGCCTCGCTCGAGCGGAACAGGCGGATGTTCACCGCCGCCGAGCACAGGGCACCGAGCACGAGCCCGAGCGCCGCGACGGCCGCGAGCACCGCGACCCGCCGGACGTCCGGACCACCCTCGGCGAGAATGCCCGTGTCGATCGTCTGCTGCACGGCCACGGGCACGAGCACCCGGCCCACGGCCGCGAACGTCGCGAGCACGACGGTCAGGCCGAGACCCTCGACGAGGCGCGGCGAGACCTCGACGCCGCGCCGCAGGGTCGCGAGCACGCCCAGCGTGGAGGCGGGCGCCATCGCGTGCCCGCGCGTCGGGCCGTCAGCCGGGGCCGTCGTCATCGTGCGTCCACCTCGTCGAGCTCGTCCCGTCCGGGAGCCGGTGCCGACCGGCCGTCACCCTGCTCGTCGTCGGGTGCGTCGTCCCAGTCCTGCGCGGCGCGACGCTCGCTCTCGCGCTCGTACGCGGTCGCGAGGTCGCGGTAGCCCGGGTCGCGCGCCAGCAGCTCCGCGTGCGTCCCGCGGTCGACGACCCGCCCGCCGTCGAGGTGCACGACCTCGTCGGCCAGCAGCACCGAGGACATGCGGTACGCCACCAGCAGGACGGTCGGGCCCTGGCGGCCGGCCGCGCCGCGCAGCCCGCGCAGGATCTCCAGCTCGACCCGGGGGTCGACGGCCGAGGTCGCGTCGTCGAGGACGAGCACACGCGGCCGGCGCACGAGCGCACGCGCGAGCGCGAGCCGCTGCCGCTGGCCGCCGGACAGGTTCGCACCGCGCTCACCGAGGTGCGCGTCGAGCCCGCCGGGCAGCTCGCGGACCACGCCGTCGACGCGCGCGACGCGCAGCGCGTCCCACACCTCGTCGTCGGAGGGCGCCGCGGGGTCGTCGGCGTCCGCGAGCGTCACGTTGCCACGCACGGTGTCCTCGAACACGAACGCGTGCTGCGCGACGAGCGCGACGTGCGCGGCCAGCGCGTCGGGCGCCAGGTCCCGCAGGTCCACCCCGTCGACGCGCACCGCGCCGACGTCCGGGTCCGCGAGCCGTGACACGAGCGCGACCAGGCTCGTCTTGCCCGCACCCGTCGGGCCGACGACGGCGACCACCCGCCCGGGTTCGACGTCGAGGTCGACGTCGTCCACGAGCGTGAGCGGTCCCTGAGCGGTCTCCACGCGCCGCGTCACGTGGTCGAACGTGACGCGCGCGCCCGCGCCGGTGCCGGCCCAGGGGGCGTCGCCCTCGGGCAGTGCGCCACGGCTGTCGACCACGCGCGCGACACGGTCGTAGCCGACGAGCGCGCGGGGCACCTCGCCCAGCACCCAGCCGAACGCGCGGACCGGTACCGCGAGCAGCGTCAGGAGGTACGCCGCGGCGACGACGTCGCCCGTGCCGATGTCGCCCTCGGCGACGCGCCACGTCCCGACGACGAGGACCGCGAGCGTCCCGACGTTCGGCAGCAGGTCGATCACCGGGTCGAAGAAGGCACGCACCACGCCGACCCGCACGTTCGCGTCGGCGAGCGCGCCGGACCGCTCCGCGAAGCGCCGCTCCTCACGCGCCTGCGTGCCGAGCGACGTGACCAGCAGCGCGGCCTCGAAGCTCTCGTGCGCGACGTCCGCGACCTCGGCACGCAGCTGCTGCGCGTGCGTGATCGCGGGCGACATGCGGCGCTGGAACCAGGCGTTCGCCACGATCGCGAGGGGCACGACCAGGAGCGCCGCCAGCGCGAGCCACACGTCGGTGCGCAGCAGCGCGACGGTCGCGACGACGAGCATCACCACGACGCCGAGCGCGAACGGCAACGGGTTGAACACCGACGTCGCGGCCTCGACGTCCGCACCCGCGTTGGACAGCAGCTGGCCCGTCGGGTGCCGGCGGTGCCACGACATGGGCAGCCGCAGGTACTGGCGGGTGACGCGCAGGCGGTGGTCCTCCTGGATCTGCGCGTAGCCGATGCCGGCGAAGATGCGCCGGCCCGCGACACCGAGCGCGAGGGTCACCGCGACGAGCGCGACGACGCCGCCCGCCCACCAGATGCGCCCCTGCGCGGCCTCGTCGCCGGCGAGCGCGGGGACCACCACGTCGTCCGTCGCCCAGCCGAGGGCGCGGCTGAGCACGACCGTGGTGGCACCGAACACCGCCGACGTGCCCACGGCGGCGACGTACGTCCACGGGTGGGCCCGCATCCCCCGCCAGACGAGCGTGACCGCACGCCGCGAGGTCGACCCCGTCAGGCGCATCGCCCCGGACTGCGTCGGCGTCGACGACGAGCGGGGCGCAGGCATGGCGAAGGCCTTCCGGTGGGGAGGAGGGGGACGGTCATCGTCTCACGGACGTCCGACAGCTTGCCCGGGGCAGCGCTCACCACGCGAGGCGCCCGGACCGGTGGCACGATGACGCGCATGACCTGGCATCCCGTGCTGCGCGCCGACCTCGTCGAGGCCCTGCGGGCCGTCCCGCCGGACGCGCCGACGCTGTGCGACGGATGGCAGGCCCGGCACCTGGCGGCGCACGTCGTGCTGCGTGAGAGCTCGGCGCGCGTCGGCCTCGGGATCGCCGCGCCGCGGCTCACGGACGTGGCCGAGCGCGCGGTCGCCGAGCTCGCCGACACCGCGATGCACGACGCCGGCTACGCCGCGCTCGTCGACCGCGTCGAGGCGGGGCCGTCGCGCTGGCACCCCCTGGCCCTCGCGGGCGACGCCGCGAACCGGGTCGAGCTCTACGTGCACGGCGAGGACGTGCGCCGCGGCGACGGCGTGGCGCACGAGCGCCCGCTGGACCCCGCCCTCGTCGACGCGCTGTGGCACGACGCGACCCGGTTCGCCCGCGCCCGCACGCTGCGCGTCCCCGTCGGGCTCGTCCTCGTGCGCCCCGACGGTCCGCGCGCCCGGGTGCGCAAGCCGCGCGGCGACCACGGCACGGTCGTCGTCCGGGGCGGTGCGGGCGACCTGCTGCTGTGGGTCTCGGGACGCGGTGCCGCGACGGACCTCGTCGTGCAGGGCGAGGAGGCGGACGTCGCCGCGCTCGCGCGGGCGCTCCCGCTCCCCTGACGACCCGGCGTCCGCGCGCCCCGACGCGTCAGCGGACGGTGATGCCCGCCTCGCGCAGCGCCTGCTTCACGTCACCGACCGTGAGCGTGCCGAAGTGGAACACGCTCGCGGCGAGCACCGCGTCGGCACCCGCCCGCGCGGCCTCGACGAAGTGCTGCGGCGTGCCCGCCCCGCCGCTCGCGATGAGCGGCACCCGGACCTGGGCCCGCACGTCGCGCAGCATCTCGAGGTCGAAGCCCGACGTGGTGCCGTCGGCGTCCATCGAGTTGAGCAGGATCTCCCCCGCGCCCAGCTCCGCGGCGCGCGCGGCCCACGCGACCGCGTCGATCCCGGTGCCGCGCCGGCCGCCGTGCGTGGTGACCTCGTACCCCGAGTCCGTGCGCACGTCACCGGTCACCCGCCGCGCGTCGACCGACAGCACGAGCACCTGCGAGCCGAACCGGTCGGCGATCTCGCCGATGAGCTCGGGGCGGGCGATCGCCGCGGTGTTCACCCCGACCTTGTCCGCGCCCGCGCGCAGCAGCCGGTCCACGTCGTCGGCCGAGCGCACGCCCCCGCCCACGGTCAGCGGGACGAACACCTCCTCGGCCGTCCTGCGCACCACGTCGTACGTCGTCTCGCGGTTGCCCGACGAGGCGGACACGTCCAGGAACGTCAGCTCGTCGGCACCCTCCGCGTCGTACCGGTGCGCGAGCTCGACCGGGTCACCCGCGTCGCGCAGGTTCTCGAAGTTCACGCCCTTGACGACGCGGCCGGCGTCGACGTCGAGGCACGGGATGACGCGCAGGGCGAGGCTCACGGGGCGGTCCCTCCGGGGGTGCGGGCGTTGAGGATGTCCACGACGAACACGACGGTCTGACCCGAGAGCTCCTCGCTCTGGGTCACACCGAGCGCGTACGACGGCGGCACGATGAGCATGACGCGGCTGCCGACCGGCTGGTCGACGAGGCCCTCCTGCCACGCCGGCACGTCCTGCAGCGAGAACGACAGGGGCAGACCGCCCGACGACCACGTCGAGTCGAACTCCTCGCCCGTCGTCCACGCCCAGCCGGTGAACTGCACGGTCACCGTGTCGCTCGCGACCACCTGACGACCGGTGCCCCGCAGCACGGGTTGCACGCGCAGGGTCGCCGGCGGCTTGGACTCCACGGGCGTGAACGTCGGCGCGCCGCTCTTCGTCTCGCCGACCGCCGGGAACCCCTCGAGCGGCTCGACCGCGCTGCCCTCCGCGCGGGTCGGCAGCACGTCGACGACCGTCGCGGTCGGGTACTCGTCACCGCGCTCGGACGCGGGCGCGACCTGCAGCAGCCGCGCCCCGACGCGCTGGCCGCTGAGCGTCTCGTACAGGTCAGCGCCCAGGTCGGCGCGCGTGAGGACCTGCGAGCGGGGGCTGCCCGAGAAGCTGTCGCGCACGAGCGTCGCGTCCGAGGCGTTCTCGAGCCAGTAGTCGATGAGGATGGGGTCGCCGTCGACGAGCGCGGGTCCGGTCCCCTGCCACACGGTCTCGCGGTACGTCTCGGTGACCTGCAGCGGCGCGACGTACGTCAGCGTGGGTGCGACACCCGCGTCACCCGTGACGACGACGTCCGGCGGGACCTGCTCGGGGTCCGAGCACCCGGCCAGGGCGAGCGTCGCCACGCACGCGGCGGCCAGTGCGCCTCGCAGTCCTCGCACCTGCCGTCGTCCTCTCGTCGTCGCCCGTCCGCCCGCTGCTGCCACCGCGTTCCGCCCGCGGCTCACCCGGCGGTGGCCGGCCGACACTCTACGGCGTCCACCCGGTGGGCCCGACCAGCGCGCGGGACGTCACATCGACTCGATGAGCCTCTCGACACGCTCGTCGACGTTGCGGAACGGGTCCTTGCACAGCACGGTGCGCTGCGCCTGGTCGTTGAGCTTGAGGTGCACCCAGTCGACCGTGTAGTCACGACGCGCCTCCTGCGCGGCACGCACGAAGTCGCCGCGCAGCTTGGCGCGCGTCGTCTGCGGCGGGACGCTCGTCGCCTCGAACACCTCGAGGTCGGTCGTCAGCCGCTCGACGAGCCCCTTGGCCGCCAGCAGGTTGTACAGGCCCTCGGTGCGCGAGATGTCGTGGTAGGCCAGGTCGAGCCGCTGCACCCGCACGTCCGACAGCGGCAGGTCGTGCTTCGCCCGGTAGCGCTCGATCAGCCGGTACTTGATCACCCAGTCGAGCTCGCGCTCGACGAGCGACAGGTCGCCCGTGCGCAGCGCGTGCAGCCCGCGCCCCCACAGCTCGAGGACCTGCTTGTCCTGCGGCGACCCGCCGCCGCGCTGCGCGACGAAGTCGCTGACGCGCGCCAGGTACTCCTCCTGCAGGTCGAGCGCGGTGACCGTGCGCCCGTTCGCGAGCGTGACCGGCGCGGTGCCCGCCATGTCGTGGCTGATCTCGCGGATCGCGCGGATGGGGTTCTCGAGCGACAGGTCACGGATCGGGATGCCGGCCTCGATCAGGCGCAGGACGAGGTCGGTCGCGCCGACCTTGAGCATCGTCGTGGACTCCGACATCGAGGAGTCGCCGACGATCACGTGCAGGCGCCGGAAGTGCTCGGCGTCCGCGTGCGGCTCGTCGCGCGTGTTGATGATGGGGCGCGAACGCGTGGTCGCGCTCGAGACGGCCTCCCAGATGTGGTCGGCGCGCTGCGACAGGCAGTACACCGCGCCGCGCGGGGTCGCGAGGACCTTGCCCGCGCCCGTCAGCACCTGGCGTGTGATGAGGAACGGGACCAGCACGTCCGACAGCCGCGCGAAGTCGCCCTGCCGGCGCACGAGGTAGTTCTCGTGGCAGCCGTAGGAGTTGCCGGCCGAGTCGGTGTTGTTCTTGAACAGGTGGATGGTGCCCGGCAGCCCCTCGTGCTCGAGCCGCTGCTGCGCGTCCGCGACGAGCCCCTCGAGGATGCGCTCACCCGCACGGTCGTGCGTGACGAGCTGGCGCACGTCGTCGCACTCCGCGGTCGCGTACTCGGGGTGCGAGCCCACGTCCAGGTACAGCCGCGACCCGTTGCGCAGGAACACGTTCGACGAGCGTCCCCACGCCACGACCTTGCGGAACAGGTACCGCGCGACCTCGTCGGCCGACAGCCCCCGCCCGTCCGTCGCGGCGCACGTGACGCCGTACTCCGTCTCGAGGCCGAAGATCCGCTTGTCCATCAGCCCTCCAGCAGGTCCTCCAGCAGCGGCCCCGCCAGGCGGCGGAACGCGCGGCGCGGACGGGTCCGGTCCAGCACGGCGACCTCGAGCTGTGCCGCGGGGATCGCGCGCTGCTCGCCGCCGTCGTCGGCCGGCGAGCCCAGCGCACGCACCGCGAGCTGCAGCACCTGCGGCAGCGTCATCCCCGGCCGCCACGCGTCGCCCACGAGCGTGCCCAGCCGCTCGGCCTGCCCACCCATGACCACCCAGCCGTGCTCGTCGGCGACCGAGCCGTCGTACGTCAGGCGGTAGATCTGGTCGCCCTCCGCGGTGCGGCCCACCTCGGCGACGACGAGCTCGACCTCGAGCGGCTTCGACTCGGTGGTGAACACCGTGCCGAGCGTCTGGGTGTACGCGTTGGCGAGCGCGCGGGCCGTGACGTCCTCGCGGTCGTAGGAGTACCCGCGCAGGTCGGCGTACCGCACGCCCGCGACGCGCAGGTTCTCGAACTCGTTGTACTTGCCGACCGCCGCGAACGCGATGCGGTCGTAGATCTCCGAGACCTTGTGCAGCGCGCGTGAGGCGTTCTCGGTCGCGAACGCGATGCCCTCGTCGTACTGGACCACGACGACGCTGCGCCCGCGCGCGATGCCCTTGCGCGCGTAGTCCGCGCGGTCCTTCATGAGCTGCTCGGGCGAGACGTAGAACGGCATGCTCACGCGCGCTCACCCCCTCGTGCGTGCAGTGCGCGGCGTTCCGCGACGACGGCCTCGGCGACCTGCTCGAGCTCGGCGTCCGGCACCCGCAGGTAGCCGGACTCGGTCACGGTCGCGACGACCGGCCAGATGCGGCGGGTCGTGTCCGGACCGCCGGTCGCGGAGTCGTCGTCCGCGGCGTCGACGAGGGCCTCGACCGCGACGCGCACCGCCTCGGCCGGCGCCAGCCCGGGCCGCCACAGCTTCTTCAACGAGCCGCGCGCGAACACCGAGCCCGACCCGACCGCGTGGTGGTCGTGCTCCTCGTACCGGCCGCCCGTCACGTCGTACGAGAAGATCCGGCCGATGCCGCGCTCGAGGTCGAACCCGCCGAACAGCGGCACGACGGCCAGGCCCTGCAGCGCGAGGCCCAGGTTGCCGCGGATCATCGTCGACAGCCGGTTCGCCTTGCCGTCGAGGGACAGGAGGCTGCCCTCGATCTTCTCGTAGTGCTCGAGCTCGAGCTGGAACAGCCGGACGAGCTCGACCGCGAGGCCCGCGGTCCCGGCGATGCCGACCGCCGAGTACTCGTCGGCCGGGAACACCTTCTCGATCTCGCGGCTCGCGATCATCGAGCCCATCGTCGCGCGACGGTCGCCCGCCATCACGATGCCGCCCGAGCACACGACCGACACGATCGTCGTGCCGTGCGGCGCGTGGACCTGCTCGGCCCCGACGAGCGGACGGTTGCCGGGCAGGAGCGAGGGTGCGTGAGCCGCGAGGAAGTCGACGAACGACGACGAGCCCGGGGTCATGAACGCGGCCGGGAGCCGGCCCGACGCGAGCGGGTCAGGGTGCGTCATGGACGTTCACTGACCACCCTTCTGGACGAAGCCCCGCACGAACTGCTCCGCGTTCTGCTCGAGCACGTCGTCGATCTCGTCGAGCAGCGCGTCGACCTCGGCGTCCCGGCCCTGCGCGGCGGGTGCGACCGGCTCGGGCGCGTCGTCGACCGGCTCGTCGTCGTCCCGGCGCGGGTTGATCCGCTCCTGACCTGCCATGAGGACCTCCTCGGCGTCGCTTGGTGCTCCTGCGCCCACCCTAGGCCCAAGCCGGAGGCGACTGCCCCGGGTGACGCGTGCGCGAGACGCGCCCGGCGCCGACGACTGCTGTCATGATGCCCTCCATGACCCACCCGCCCGTGCCCCGACCGCGTGACGACGTGCTCGCGCAGGCTCGCCACCTGCTGCTCGACCCGTCCCGCTGCCCCGGGTGCGGGACCGGCCTCGCGGGAGCCAGGTGCCCGGGGTGCGGTCTCGACCTCGCGGGCGCGGCCGGCGCGGCCGTGTGGGAGGCGTCCCGAGCGGCCGCCGCGGCGCTCGCCCATCAGCGCACCGTGGTCGACGGCGTGCGACGCGCCGGCGCGGTGCCCACCGGCGCCGCGGTCGAGGCGCGCGTCCACGACCCCGTGCCGAGCCCGGGCGAGCCGTACCGCGTCCCGGACGGCCCCCGCACGGTTCCCCCTCCGCCGCCCCCACCGCCGTCCCCTGCAGCTCGACCCGCGCCGCCCGCCCACCCGCCGCGGCCGACGCGCGCCGCATGGCCCGTGCAGACCGTGCTGGTCACGCTCGGTGCGGCGCTGCTCGCGGTCGCGAGCCTCGTGTTCCTCGTGTTCACCTGGGACCTGCTGACCCTCGCCGCACGTGCGGGCGTCGTCGCGCTCGGCACCGCGGGTGTCCTGACCCTCGCGGTCGTGCTGCGCCGACGCGGGCTGCGGGTCTCGGCCGAGGCGGTCGGCGCCCTCGGTTCGGCGCTGCTCACGCTCGACGTGTGGGCGCTGTGGGCCACGGGACTGCTCGGTGCGGCTCCCGGGTGGCTCGTCGGCGGGCTCGGGCTGCTCGCGTGCGGCGCCGTGCTCGCGGTCTACGGCGCGCGCGCCGACCTGCGCAGCGCGACCGTCGCCGCGGCGCTCCTCGTGCCGTCCGCTCCCCTGCCGCTCGCCGCGGCCTCCCGCACGGCCGCGGGGGCGCTCGGCGCGCTGCTGCTGGCGTTCGCGCTCACGTCCGCGCGACACCTGCCGACGGTCCGGGCGCGCGTCGCCGAGCGTCGCGTGCTCTCGGGTGCCGCCGTCGCGCTCGCCTCGCTGCTCGCCGTCGTCCAGCTGGTCGCGCTGCGGTCCGCCGCGCACGGCGGTGGCGCCGCGGGTGGCGCGCTGGTCACCGCACTCGTGCTCGCGTGCCTCGTCGCGCTCGCCGCGCAGGCCGTCCTGACCCGCGGCACCCCGGCACGTGCCTGGGCCGGCGCCTCGGGCGCGCTCGCGGCGCTCTCGGCCGCGGTCGCCGCCCCCGCGGTCTCGGGGTCGGTGGTCGTGTGGTCGGCACCGGCCGCTGCGGCCGTCGGCGCCGTGGCCGCCCTGGCGGTGGCCGTGCTGCGAGCGGACGTCCTGCCGTCGGCCGTGCGGGGACCTGCCGAGCGGCCCGCGCCCGGTACCGGCACCACGGCGGCCCGGGTCGCCCCGACGGCGACCGTCGCCGCGGTCGCGGCCGCGGTGACCGCGGGTGTGCTGGCCGTGCCGGAGTGCGGCGTGCTCGCGGTCGCGGCCACGGCGGCCGTGCTCGACCCCGCGCGGTTCACCGACGGCTCCGTCGCGTCCGCCGCGGTGACGATGCTGAGCACGGTGCTGCTCGCCGCCGCGCTCGGCGTGCGGATCTCACGCCCGCTGCGGCACGTCGCGGCCGCACTGACGTGCGTGGCGGCGCTCGAGGGTGTCGCGCTGCTCGCCGACGACGTCCAGAGCGCGGTCGGTGGTTTCGTCGCCCTCGCTCTCGTCGCGCTCGTCGTCCCGCTGCCGCGCCCCTGGCGCACCCACACGCGCACGCTCGCCGTGGTCGCGGCGTCCGCGGCGCTCGTCGCGGCGCTGCCCGGTGCCGCGGGTGCGGGGACGTCCGGCGAGCGCGACGCCGGGCTGGCCGCGCTCCTCGTCGCCCTGCTCACCTCGGCGGTCGTCGTCACCGTGGTCGCGCGGGCCGGCGGACGCGTCGTACGCGCCGCGGTCTCGTGCGTCACAGCCCTGCTCGCGACGGGAGCCGCCGCGACCGCCCTGCGACTCGGCGGGGCCGACCCTCGCGACGCGGCGCTCGTCGCGGCGACCCTCCTGGGCGTGGTCGTCGTGACCCTCGTGCTGCTGCGTGCCGTCCCGCGCCCCCACCGCACGGCGCTGCTCCCCGTCGCGGCGACCGTCCAGGGACTCACCTGGCTCGCCGCGTTCGCGTCCTGGGCCGACGAGGGCGCGCGCGCCCCGTTCGTCGTCCTGCCCGCGGTCGCCGCGGTGCAGGCGCTCGCCCTCGCCGCGCTGGGCCGCGGCCGGGTCGGTGCGCTGCCCCGGGTCGCCGCCGCGACGCTCGTCCTGCCCGCGGCGTCCGCCGCGGTGGTCTCCGCGCACCTCGCCGCAGGCACGCCCGGCCGCGGCACGACCTCGCTCGTCGTGTGCGTGCTCGCGTGCGCCGGGGCGCTCGCCGCGCGGGCGCTGGACGGTGAGCGGATCGGCTTCCGCCTGGCGGTCGAGGTCAGCGGCGCGGTGGTCGCGGTGCTCGCCCTGCTCTCGGCACCGACCCGGGGCGTCGTCACGCTCGAGCTCGCGCTCCTCGCCGCGACGGCCGGTGTCGTCGCCCTCGCACCCGACCGGCGTCCGCTGCGGTGGTGGGCGCTGGGACTGGCCGTGGTCGCGTCCTGGACCGGCCTCGTGGCGCGCGAGGTCGGCGTCCCCGAGGCCTACGCCGCGCCGCTGGGCCTCGTGCTCGTCGGCGTGGGAGCCCGCCGGCTGCGGCGCGCGCAGCGGCAGACGCCGACGCGTCCCGGCGACGTCAGGCACTCGGGCGCCGCACTCCTCGGCGCCGGCGTGCTGCTGGTCGGGCTGCCGCCCGCGCTCGTGCTGGACCCCGTGGTCGTGGGGTCCGTGCGCCTGGACCGCACCGGGTGGCTGACGGTCGCGCTCGCGGGCGTCGCCGCGCTCGCGTGCCACCTCGCGCGCGGCGCCACGGGTGCACGCACCGCGGCGCGCACGCTCGCGGGCTGCGTCGCGCTGCTCGTCGTGCTCGGGCCTGTGCGACGCGCCGCCACGGCGCTGGTCGAGGGCGGGGACGCGGAGGTCTGGGGCCTCGGCGCGGCGCTCGCGCTCGGCCTCGCGGCGCTCGCGGGGCACCGCGCGGGCGCACCGCGTCCCGCCGTGCTCGCCGGTGCGTGGGCCACCGTCCTCGTCGCGACCTGGCCGAGCCTGGTCGTCGCCGCCACGGCCCTGGCCGACGCGGTGACGCCGGTCGCGGTCCTGCGCCTGGTGGTGGTCGCGGTGCTCGGCACCGCGCTCGCGCTCGTCGGCGTCCGCCGGGGACGTGCCGTCGCGACCGCGCAGGGACTCACGCTGCTCGGGCTCGCCACCCTCGCCGGCGTGGCCGGCGCGGGGCCGCTGCCCGTCGACGGCGTCCTCGCGGTCGGGGGGCTGCTCGCGGGCTGCGTCGGCGGCACGTGGCTCGCGCACGACGAGCGAGCGCGGTCCTGGCCCGCGCTCGGCGGCCCGTGCGCGCTCGTCCTGGCGCCCGCGCTCGTCGGTCTGCAGGTGGCCCCCGCCCCGTGGCGGTGGGGTGTCGTCGTCCTCGGCGGGGTCACCGCCGTGCTGCTCGGCGCGAGCCGGCGGCTGCAGGCGCCCCTCGTGGTCGGTGGCGTCGTGCTCGCGGCCGAGGTCGCGCTGCAGCTCGTCGCCGCGGGCGCGTCCGTCGTGTCGCACGTCGGCTGGTGGCCGCTGCTGTTCGTCGGGGGCGTCGCGCTCACGGTCGTGGGCGTGACGTACGAGCGACGGCTGCGCGACGCGCGCGAGGCGACACGCTACGTGGCCCGCCTGCGCTGACCGACCGCGACGCGGCGTTCAGGCGCCGAGGGCCGCCAGCAGCGACGCCGCGTCCGGGCTCGCGTCGAGCAGCGCGCCCACGTGCGCCTGCGTGCCGCGCAGCGGGTCGCGCATCGGGACCCGCTGGAGCGTCGCCGCACCCGGCACGTCGAACACGACGGAGTCCCAGGACGCGGCCGAGACCTGGTCGCCGTACCGCGCGACCGCCTCGCCGCGGAAGAACGCGCGCGTGTCCGTCGGCGCGTGCGCGACCGCACGCTCGACCTCCTGCGGCGTCACCAGCACCTCGACCGCGCCCGCCGCGCGCAGCCGGTGGTACAGCCCGCGCTCGGGGCGCACGTCGGACCACTGCAGGTCGACCGCGGCGAGCCGCGGGTGGTCCCAGGGCAGGTCCTCGCGCCGACGCATGCCCTCGAGCAGCCGCAGCTTGGCCAGCCACTCGACCTCGCGCGCGCACGACGACGGGTCCGTCCTGAGCCGGTCGAGCAGCGACTCCCAGCGCGTCAGCACGTCACGCGTGTCGTCGTCGAGCGGTGCGCCCACGTGGTCGAGCGCGGTGCGCACCGCACCGAGGTACTCGCGCTGCACCTCGAGCGCGGTGAGCCGGCGTCCGTCCGCGAGCTCGACGCGCGCGGTCAGCGTCGTGTCGTGGCTGACCTGGTGCACCGCCGCGACCGGGTCCCGCAGCGCCAGCCGGTCGACCGCGGCGAGCGCCCCGCCCGCGCCGCCCTCGGCGACCGCGCGCTCGACCAGCCACAGCACCAGCGACGTCGTGCCCAGCCGCACGTACGTCGCGGCCTCGAGCATCGTCGCGTCCCCGACGATCACGTGCAGGCGACGCCAACGCGTCGGGTCCGCGTGCGGCTCGTCGCGCGTGTTGACGATCGGGCGGCGCAGCGTCGTCTCCAGGCCGATCTCGGCCTCGACGTAGTCCGCGCGCTGCGACAGCTGGAAGCCCGCGCGCTCGCCCCGCTGCCCGATGCCGACGCGGCCCGCCCCGGTGAACACCTGCCGGGTCACGAAGAACGGGATGAGGCGCGCCGCGAGGTCCACGAACGGCACCGCGCGGTCGACGAGGTAGTTCTCGTGCGTGCCGTACGTCGCGCCCTTGCCGTCGACGTTGTTCTTGTACAGCGCGACGTCGGGCAGTGCCGGGACCGACGCGAGCGCGCGCACCGACGCGAGCATGACCTGCTCGCCCGCGCGGTCCCACACGACCGCGTCGCGCG
Source organism: Cellulomonas uda (assembly GCF_006538705.1). GTDB lineage: Bacteria > Actinomycetota > Actinomycetes > Actinomycetales > Cellulomonadaceae > Cellulomonas > Cellulomonas uda. The sequence continues at coordinate 43,532 of NZ_BJLP01000011.1, read as the reverse complement.
GGTTGGTGACCTCGGGCGAGGAGTACTCGGGGTGCGCGTGGTCGACGTACAGGCGGGCGCCGTTCGAGAGGATGACGTTCGCCGCGCCCGGGTCCTCGTACTCCTCGACCTCGGGCCGTTCGAGCTCCTGGGGCCCGTCCCCCGACGGCGCCGGACGCGCCGGGTCGTCCGTGAGCAGCGAGGGGTGCGCCGCGGCGCGCTGCAGGTGGAACCCGCGCGCGTCCATGAGCGGGTCCTCGTCGTCGTAGTCCCAGCGCGCCTTGGTGCGGCCGGCCCCGCGCGCCGCGGCGTGCACCGCGACGACGTGGCTCGACAGGAGCATCGGGTTGGCCATGGGCTTGCCCGGCTGCAGCACGCCGTACTCGGTCTCGATCCCCATCACGCGGCGCACGGTCACGCCGCCCACCCTAGGACGGCGCGCGCCGGCCGGACGACCTGGTCCGCGGACCGGGCCGCCCGGCCGGGCGCCGTGCGAGACCCGCTCGACTAGAGGTACTGCCCCGTGCTGGTGACCGTCTCGATCGTGCGCGAGCCGTCGGTGCCCTTCTTGCCCTGCACGATCGTCCGGATGAAGACGATGCGCTCGCCCTTCTTGCCGGAGATGCGTGCCCAGTCGTCGGGGTTCGTCGTGTTCGGCAGGTCCTCGTTCTCCTTGAACTCGTCGACGCACGCCGCCAGGAGGTGCTCGACCCGGATCCCCCGCTGGCCCGTCGCGAGCAGGTCCTTGATCGCCTGCTTCTTGGCGCGGTCCACGACGTTCTGGATCATCGCGCCCGAGTTGAAGTCCTTGAAGTACAGGACCTCCTTGTCGCCCGAGGCGTACGTGACCTCGAGGAACCGGTTCTCGTCGGACTCGGAGTACATGCGCTCGACGACGCGCGCGACCATCGCCTCGACCGCGGCCGCCTTGGAGTCGCCGTGCTCGGCCAGGTCCTCGGGGTGGATCGGCAGGTCGGGCGTCAGGTACTTGGAGAAGATCTCCTTGGCGCCCTCCGCGTCCGGCCGCTCGATCTTGATCTTCACGTCCAGGCGGCCCGGCCGCAGGATCGCGGGGTCGATCATGTCCTCGCGGTTCGAGGCGCCGATGACGATGACGTTCTCCAGCCGCTCGACCCCGTCGATCTCGGCGAGCAGCTGCGGCACGATCGTCGTCTCCACGTCGGACGACACACCCGTGCCGCGCGTGCGGAACAGCGACTCCATCTCGTCGAAGAACACGACGACCGGGTGCCCCTGCGACGCCTTCTCGCGGGCGCGGGCGAAGATCAGGCGGATGTGCCGCTCGGTCTCGCCGACGTACTTGTTCAGCAGCTCGGGACCCTTGACGTTCAGGAAGTAGCTCTTCGCCTCCTGCCCCTCCTCGCCGCGAGCCCGCGCCGCCGTCGCGGCCAGCGAGTGCGCGACGGCCTTCGCGATGAGCGTCTTGCCGCACCCCGGGGGGCCGTACAGCAGCACGCCCTTGGGCGGACGCAGGCCGTGCTCGCGGAACAGCTCGGGGTGCAGGAACGGCAGCTCCACGGCGTCCTTGATCGCCTCGATCTGCGGCCCGAGCCCTCCGATGTCCTCGTACTCGATGTCCGGGACCTCCTCGAGGACGAGCTCCTCGACCTCGGCCCGCGGGATCACCTCGAACACGAACCCGCTGCGCGAGTCGATCGTCAGCGCGTCGCCCACGCGCACGCCCGCGTCGGACACCTGCCCGGCGAAGCGCACCACGCGCTCCTCGTCACCACGCCCCACGACGAGCGCGCGCCCCTGGCCGAGCAGCTCCTTGACCGTGACGATCTCGCCCACGTTCTCGTACCCGCCCGCCTCGACGACGGTGAGCGCCTCGTTGAGCATGACCTCCTGGCCGGGCCGCAGCCGCGTGAGGTCGACCGCGGGGCTCGCGCCCACGTGCATCTTGCGCCCGGCGGAGATCACGTCGACCGAGCCGTCCCGGCGCGCGCCGAGGAACACGGCGTACGTGCCCGGGGGCTTGGCGAGGTCGTCCACCTGACGCTTGAGCTCGACGATCTGCTCGCGCGCGGCCAGAAGGGCGTCCGAGAGACGCTCGTTCTTGGCCGCCAGCAGCGCGAGCTCGCGCTGCAGGTCTCGTCCCGTCGGTGCCGGTTCGGTCATGTCGGCCTCCTCGCGTCGTGCCTCGGCTGGCGTACCTGCCGTGGGGTCGCCACCCTAACCACCAGTCTGTGCCCGTGGCAGGCCGAATGCGGCCGTGTCCGCATCCCGTGACGTAACCGACACCGAGCGGGACGCGCCGTCAGGGGCGAGGGCGCTCGGGGTGCGCGTCGCGCTGGGCGCGCCGCACCTTCTTCGCCGAGGTCTCGCGCTCGCCGAGCGCGTCGGGCGTCCAGAGCGCGGGGTCCTCGACGGGCGCACCGTCCTCCGCGACCGGGTAGGAGCCCTTGGCCGGGCGGCGCTTGCGCAGGGGCGCGTCCACACCGTCGGCGAGCCGGCGCGTCGTGAGCAGGAATCCGGTGTGCCCGATCATGCGGTGCTCGGGACGCACCGCGAGGCCCTCGAGGTGCCACCCGCGCACCATCGACTCCCACGCCGACGGCTCGGTGTAGCGCCCGTCGGCGCGCACGTCCTCCGCGAGCCGCGACAGCTGCGTCGTCGTCGCGACGTAGCAGACGAGCACGCCACCGGGCGCGAGCGCGTCCGCGACGGCCGCCAGGTTCTCCCACGGGGCGAGCATGTCGAGCACGACACGGTCGACGCTGCCGGGCTCCGCGACCTGCGGCAGGACGTCCGCGAGGTCCCCGATCGACAGCTGCCAGGCGGGGTGCGGCCCGCCGAAGAACCCTTCGACGTTGCCGCGAGCGATGTCCGCGAAGTCCTCGCGGCGCTCGATCGAGTGCAGCGAACCGCCGTCCCCGACGGCGCGCAGCAGCGACATCGTCAGGGCGCCCGAGCCGACGCCGGCCTCGACGACCGTCGCACCCGGGTAGATGTCCGCCATCGTGACGATCTGCCCCGCGTCCTTGGGGTAGACCACCGCGGCGCCACGCGGCATCGAGAGCACGTGGTCCGCGAGCAGCGGGCGCAGGGCGAGGTACTCGACCCCGCCGCTGCTCACGACGACCGAGCCCTCGGGGCTGCCGATCAGCTCGTCGTGCCGGAAGTAGCCCTTGTGGGTGTGGAACGTCGCGTCCGGCGCGAGCGTGATGGTGTGCAGCCGGCCGCGCGGGTCGGTGAGCTGTACGCGGTCGCCGGTGCGGAACGGCCCGCGGCGCAGGTCGGCACCCGTCGGCCGAGGGGCGGGGGCGGAGGGCGCGGGGGTCGTGGTCACGGCGGTCGAGTCTAGGTGCGCGGGGTCGCGCTGCGGGACGTCACGTCACGCACGGATCGCGGCGACGACCTCGTTCGCGTGCAGCAGGCTGGTGACGCGGCCGTCGACGAGCGCGACGACGACGGGCGACAGCCGCGTGGCGCGCGCGAGGTCCCGCAGGAGCTCCTGCCCGACGAGCGTGCCGTCGACCGTCGCGCCGACGGGGAGCGGGACGCTCACCGCGGTCACCGGTGTCGTGCCCGCGGCCTGCGGCGGCACGCTCGCGGCCGCGGCGCGGTCCACGTACGCCGCGGGGCGGCCGTCGGGCGCGAGGACGACGACGTCGGCCACGCCGGCGGCCGCCGCCACCGAGCCCGCGTGCGCGAGCGAGTCGGCGTGGCCCACGGTCACGGCGCGGTGCCCGACGGACTCGACGGTCACGCCCTCGACGTTGCGCTGGGCCCGCGCGCCACGGATCGCGCCCGACGCGCCCGCCCACAGGAACGCGCCGATGAGGACGGCCCACATGACGTCGAGCACGTCGCCCCCGCCGCCGCTCACGGGCACCCACAGGGCCCACACGACCACGCCCGCCGCGACGAGCCGGCCCACCCAGCCGGCCGCGACCGTCCCGGTGTACCGGCTGCCGGTCACGGCCCAGACGACCGCCTCGAGCACCCGGCCGCCGTCCAGCGGCAGCCCCGGCAGCAGGTTGAACAGCCCGACGAACCCGTTGGTCACCGCGCCCGACCACAGCAGCGCCCACACCACCGTGCCGCGCGGCGCGACGTCCAGCACCAGCAGGACGCCGAACAGCGCGCCCAGGGCGAGGTTCACGGCGGGCCCGACGATCGCGACGAGCGCGTTGGTCGCGGGTGTCGGGGCGGCGCCGCCGAACGCGGTGTGCCCGCCCCAGAGCGTGAGGACGAACTCGTGCGGCTGCTGCCCCCGGGCGCGCGCCACGAGCCCGTGCGCGACCTCATGCAGGAACACCGAGACGAAAAGCAGCACGACGAACGCGAGAGCGACGACCCAGACCGCGGACCCGTCGAGCCCCGTCAGGGCGCGGGCGGCGGGCACCGACAGCGCCGTCAGCACGGCGACCGCGAGCAGCCAGCTCGGCGCGAGGATCACGGGTGCGCCCGCGACGTGCCCGATGACCCAGCCCTGGGTGGTGCGACGAGGCGGTGCGGGGGTGCTCACCGCACCAGCCTAGGCGGACCGGGCGCGCCGTCCGCCCGCGCGTCGTGCGGCCCTGTCGGCGCCACGACCTAGCCTGGCCGGGTGACATCTGCTCCGTCCGCGCTCGCCCCGCCCGCGCCCGCCCCGCCGTCGCTCGCCCCGCCGTCGCTCGCCCCGTCCGCGCCCGCCCCGGCCGACGAGGCGCCCGCCGCGCGCCCCGCGACGCGACCGGGCCTGTCGCCGTCACGTGCGGGCGACTTCCTGCAGTGCCCGCTGCTGTTCCGGTTCCGTGTGGTGGACCGTCTGCCCGAGCCGCCCAGCAGCGCTGCCGCGCGCGGCACGCTCGTGCACGCGGTGCTGGAGAACCTCTTCGGCCTGCCCGCCGTGGACCGCACGCTGGAGGCCGCGCACGGGCTCCTGCCCGAGCAGTGGGCGCTGCTGCGTGAGCGCACACCCGAGGTGGCCGAGCTGTTCGCCGACGACGGTGCTCTCGCCGGCTGGCTCGAGTCCGCCCGTGCCCTGCTGGCGACGTACTTCACGCTCGAGGACCCGCGCCGCCTCGAGCCGGCCGAGCGTGAGCTGTACGTGGTCACCGACCTCGAGGACGGGCCGCAGCTGCGCGGCATCGTCGACCGGGTCGACGTCGCCCCCAACGGCTGGGTGCGCGTCGTCGACTACAAGACGGGGAAGTCGCCCCGCGCCGGGTACGAGAGCTCGGCGCTGTTCCAGATGCGGTTCTACGCGTACGTCCTGTGGCGCACGCGCGGGGTGCTGCCCAAGCGTCTGCAGCTCGAGTACCTGGGCGACGGGACGATGCTGCAGCACGAGCCGACCGAGCCAGAGATGCTGACGTTCGAGGCCCGCATCCGTTCCATCTGGGCGGGCATCCAGGAAGCCGCCGCGGCGGGCGACTGGCGCACGCGCCGCTCGCGGCTGTGCGACTGGTGCTCGTTCCGTGCGCACTGCCCCGAGTACGGCGGCACTCCCCCGCTGGTCGACCCGGACGCCGTCGAGCGCGCCACCGGCGTGCGGCCGCATGCGGTGGCCCCCGAGGTGGCCGGCTGACCCGCGTCGCGTCCGTCCCGGCGGTCAGCGGGTCGGCGGGACCTCCAGCACGGCACCCGCGGCGAGGTCGCGCAGCACGTCCAGCGTGAGGTCGCGCAGGGACCGGATGCGGCTCAGGCCGGGGCGGTCGGCGACGTGCTGCACGCCGTCGACCGCGAGGGTGCGCGCCCCGGAGGCGAGCGCGGACGCGATGCCCGAGCGCGAGTCCTCGACCGCGACGCACCGCTCGACGGGGACGCCGAGCGCGCGCGCCGCCGCGAGGTAGGGCTCCGGGTCCGGCTTGGGACGGGTCACGTCGTCGCCCGCGACGACGACGTCGAACACGCCGGCCGCGACCGCGAACGGGTCCGCGAGCGGGCGGTACGACGACGTGACGAGCGCGAGCGGGACGCCGGCGGCACGCAGCGTCTGGAGTGCGTCGCGCGCGCCGGGCTGCCACGGGACCTGCCGCGCGACGCCGCGCGCCACGGACGCGGTCAGCTCGTCGACGATCGTCGGGACGGGCAGGTCCACGCCGCGCGCCCGCAGCACGCCCGCGGAGTGCACCATCGCGGAGCCGACGAGCTCGGTGGCGTCCTGCGCCGTCCACGGGACGCCGAACCGTGACGTGAGCTCGATCTCCGCTGCCATCCACAGCGGCTCGGTGTCGATGAGCGTGCCGTCCATGTCCCACAGCACGGCCGCCGGCAGCGGGCGCGACCCGGACGTGCTCGGGTCGGCGGGCGTGGTCGTGCGCGGCGTGGTCACGTCGTCTCCATGGGGGTGCGGGCGCGAGCAGGTCGAACGGTCCGGGTGGCTCGCGGTCGTCGTGGCCGACCCTATCCGCGTGTCGTGCCGGCGCGACGACGGGGTCCCTCGACGCGGGGCCTCGCGCGCGGTTCACTGGGCAGGGAGGTGGGTGCCATGACCCGACGAACGGGAGCGGCGCTGGTCGTCGCCGTAGGGGTGCTGCTGCTGGTGGGTGCGTGCGCCGCGGGTGCCAACACCGGGCAGAGCCCGAGCGGGGCGAACTTCTGGTGGGGCCTGTGGCACGGGATGATCCTGCCGGTGACGTTCATCGTGTCGTTGTTCACCGACACGGTGTCGATCTACGAGGTCGACAACGACGGCAACTGGTACGACTTCGGCTTCATGCTCGGGATCGCGCTGTTCTCGGGACCCGTGATCGCCGGCAGCCGCCGCCGCTGACCCGGCGCTCGGTCGCGCCCGCATCACCCGTCCGGCGGTACGCCGGACGTGCCGCCGGGGCGGCGCGGCCTACGCTGGAAGGATGAGCGACTCCCACGAGCTGCCCGCGGACCGCACGGTCCTGCTCGCCGCCTTCGAGGGCTGGAACGACGCGGGCGGCGCCGCGACGCACGCGTTGGAGCACCTGCACGACGCGTGGCACGCGGAGCACGTCGACGAGCTCGACCCGGAGGAGTACCACGACTTCCAGGTCAACCGCCCGCACGTCGCGCTGCGGGACGACGGCACGCGCGAGATCACGTGGCCGACGACGGCGGTGGTCGTGGCGACCGCGCCCCGCTCGGGCCGACGCGTGGTGCTCGTGCACGGCATCGAGCCGTCGATGCGGTGGCGCCGGTACTGCCACGAGCTGCTCGACATCGCCGCGACGCTCGAGGTGGACACCGTCGTGACCGTCGGTGCGCTCCTGGCCGACGTGCCGCACAGCCGCCCCATCCCGGTGACCGCGACGTCGGAGGACCGCGGCGTGCGGGACCTGCTCGGCGTCGAGGCGAGCACGTACGAGGGGCCGACCGGGATCGTCGGGGTGCTGCAGCACGAGGCGGGTGCCCGGGGTCTGGCCGCGATGTCGTTGTGGGCGGCGGTGCCGCACTACGTCGCGCACCCGCCGTCGCCGAAGGCGACGCTCGCGCTCCTGCGCCGGCTCGAGGAGGTGCTGGGCGAGCCGATCGAGATGGGTGACCTGCCCGACGAGGCCGCCGCGTGGCAGGCCGGGGTCGACGAGCTCGCGGGCGAGGACGGCGAGATCGGCGAGTACGTCCGTCAGCTCGAGGAGGCCAAGGACACGGTCGACCTGCCCGAGGCGTCGGGCGACGCGATCGCCGAGGAGTTCGAGCGCTACCTGCGCCGCCGCGACAAGGGCACGGGCAGCGCCTGACCCGACGGTCGGGTCGCGCCCGGCAGGCCCGGTCGGGTGGCGGGGCAGGTCGCTACAGGCGCACGCCGAGCAGGGCGTCGACGGTGCGTGCGACGACGCCCGGGGCGCCTTCGACGAACCCCACGCCCCCGTCCCGGGAGCCGGCGAGCGTCTGCGCGGCCCAGGCGTCCACCACGGCCAGCGCGCGCGGGGTGTCGAGGTCGTCGGCCACCGCCGCGCGCACGGCGTCGAGCACGGGCGCCGCGTCCACACCGCCGTTGCCGGACATCGCATGGCGCCAGCGGGCGAGCCGCTCCTGCGCGGCGACGAGGCCCGCCTCGGTCCAGTCCCAGTCGTCGCGGTAGCGGTGCGCGAGGATCGCGAGCCGGATCGCCATCGGGTCCACGCCGCGGGCCCGCAGCGCGGAGACGAGCACGAGGTTCCCGCGGGACTTGCTCATCTTCTCGCCGTCGAGGCCGACCATCCCCGCGTGCACGTGGACGCAGCCGCCGGTGCCGCCCTCGAGCAGGCGCAGGTGCGAGGTGCTCATCTCGTGGTGCGGGAACAGCAGGTCCGAGCCGCCGCCCTCGACGTCGAACGAGCCGCCGAGCGCCTGCCCCGCGATGACCGCGCACTCGATGTGCCAGCCGGGCCGGCCCGCGCCGAGCGACCCGCCGTCCCACGAGGGTTCGCCCGCGCGCGCCGCGCGCCACAGCAGGGGGTCGAGCGGCGCACGCTTGCCGGTCCGGTCGGGGTCTCCCCCGCGCTCGGCGAACTGCGCGCGCATCGTGGCCGCGTCCAGGTGCGCGACGGTGCCGAAGCGCTCGTCGGACGCCAGGTCGGCGTACACGTCCTCGCCGGGCGCGTCCGGGGCCGGCACGCGGTACGCGGCGCCGTCCGCGACGAGCTTCTCGACCGCCTCGACGATCGGGGGGATCGTCTCGACGACGCCCGCCCACGCGTCGGGCGGGACGACGCCGAGCGCTGTCATGTCCTCGCGGTACAGGGCCACCTGGTCGTCGGCGAGAGCGCGCCAGTCGACGCCCGTCGCGGCCGCGCGCTCGAGGAGCGGGTCGTCGACGTCGGTGACGTTCGACGCGTACCGCACGCGCTTGCCCTCGTCGCGCCACGCGCGGCCGAGCACGTCGAACGCGACGTACGTGGCCGCGTGGCCGAGGTGCGTGGCGTCGTACGGCGTGATGCCGCACACGTACAGCGACGCGTCCTCGCCGGGCGCCGCCACGACGAGCTCGCCCGAGGACGAGTCGCGCACGCGTACGGGGCCGCCGTGGCCGGGGAGCTCGGGGATCTGCGGGGCCGGCCAGGTGAGCACCAGCGCAGCCTAACGGGGCCGACGCGCCCGCTGCGCAGCGCCGCGGTGCGGTCCGCGACACAATCGGCCCGTGAGCGGCGAGCGACAGGTCTACACCGGCGACGAGCGCGGGTGGCGAGCGGTGCCCGAGGCACCGGCGGCAGGTCTCACCTGGGTCGTCGTGCCCGACGGCGCCGCGCTGCGCGACGAGGCCCGTCGCGGCGGGCTGAGCGAGCAGGGTCTGCGGATGCTCGACGAGCACCCGCTGACCGACCTGCGGCCCAGCCCGACGGGCCCGCTCGACGACTCCGGTCGGCACGTGCGGGGCCACGTGAACCGGTCGAACGCGGGCGAGATCCTGCTGACGCTCCCCACCGTCACGTACGTGGACGCGTCCCGCGACGTGCGCACCGGAGCGCTCACGTGCGTCGTCACGGACGGGGTCGTGGTGGCGTGGGAGCAGGGCGAGGCGGGCGTGCTCGGGGCCGCGGCGCACAAGCTGTGCGGCGGGCTGCCGGTGCCGGACACGGGCACCCGGCAGGTGCTCGCCGCCATCCTCCTGACGCTCGTGACCCGCGCGGCGGACGTGGAGGCCGGGCTCGGTGACGCGGTCGCCCAGCTCGAGCAGCTCGTCGTCGAGACACCCGACCGGTCCCGGACGGCCGACTCCGACGAGGGGTCGTTGGGAGCGGTGTACGGGCTCAAGCGGGAGATCGCCGAGGCGCGCCGCGCGCTGGGCCCGATGACGAGCGCGCTGCCCGAGCTCGAGGCCGAGGCGCAGGAGGCCCGTGCCGCGGACCGGCCGGTGCGGGACCTCGAGGCGACGAGCGCGTGGCTGCGCCGGGTGCGCGAGCGGTCCGACCGTGTGGACGCGCACCTGGCCGCGCACGACGGGCTGCTCGACGCGATGCTCTCCGTCCACCTGAGCACCGTGTCGGTGCGGCAGAACGAGGACATGCGCAAGATCTCCGCGTGGGCGGCGATGATCACGGTGCCGACCCTCGTCGCCGGGATCTACGGCATGAACTTCCGGTACATGCCGGAGCTGGACTGGCGCTTCGGCTACCCGTTCGCGCTGACGGTCATGGCTACCGCGTGCGGGCTGCTGTACCGCGCGTTCCGGCGTTCCGGCTGGCTGTGAGCCCGCTCAGCCCGCGGTCACGTCCGCGGCCGGCATCGCGTCGACCGCGCCGGTGAGCAGCAGCACGACGACGAGCGCGGCCAGGCCCAGGCGGTAGTAGACGAACGGCCGGTAGCTGAACGTCGAGACGATCTTGAGGAACGCGATGATCACGAGGTACCCCACGACGAACGCGACGAGGGTCGCCAGCAGCGTGGCACCGAACCCCGGCGTCCCGGCCGTGCCGAAGTCGTCGACGGACTTGGCGAGCTGGTAGAGGCCCGAGCCGAACACCGCGGGGATCGCGAGCAGGAACGAGTACCGCGCGGCCGCCTCGCGGGTGTACCCCATGAGCAGCCCACCCGTGATGGTGCCGCCCGAGCGCGACACGCCGGGGACGAGGGCGAGCGCCTGCCAGAAGCCGAACTTCACCGCGTCGCGCACGGTGAGCTCCTCCAGCGGCCGTGAGTGCCGTCCGACCTTGTCGGCCCAGCCGAGCACGAGGGCGAAGACCGCGAGCGTCACGACGACGAGCCACAGGTTGCGGAACGTGTGCTCGATCGAGTCCTGGAACAGCAAGCCGAGCACGACGATCGGCACCGACCCGGCCGCGATGAACCAGGCCATCAGCGCGTCGTGGTCCGGCACCTGCCCCTGCGGCGCGCCGAGCCGGGAGCGCAGGTCCGTCCCGTAGCGCCCGCGCAGCGCGTACCACCAGGCGAGCACGATCCGCTTGATGTCGTGCCGGAAGTACAGCAGCACGGCGGTCTCGGTGCCGAGCTGGGTGATCGCGGTGAACGCGGCACCGGGGTCGCCGCCCATCAGCTCACCCACGATGCGCAGGTGCGCGCTGGAGGAGACCGGCAGGAACTCGGTGAGCCCTTGCACCAGACCCAGGATGATTGCGTCGAACCCGCTGATCTCTGCCACGGGCCGCCACGATATCTCCCCGACGAGCGACTGCCTCACCGCGCAGGTCGCCGGGCTAGGGTGGCGCACCATGGAGCATCGTCACGTGGGCCGGACGGGCCTGCGCGTGTCGCGGATCGGCCTGGGCACGATGACGTGGAGCCGGGACACCGACGAGCACGAGGCGGCCGAGCTGCTGCGCGACCTCGTGGCCGCGGGCGGCTCGCTCGTCGACACGTCCGCGTCGTACGCGGACGGCGGCGCCGAGGAGCTCCTCGGTTCGTTGGTCGGTGCGGTCGTCCCGCGCGAGGACCTGGTGCTGTGCACCAAGGCGGGCGTCCGGCGCACGGCCGACGGGCCGACGGTCGACGCGTCCCGCGGCGGCCTGCTCGCGTCCCTGGACGCGTCGCTCGCGCGGCTGCGTACCGACCACGTGGACCTGTTCCTCGTGCAGACGCCGGACCCGCGCACGCCGCTGGAGGAGACCGCGTCCGCGCTGCGCCAGGCCGTGCTCTCGGGCCGCGCGCGCTACGTGGGGGTCGCCAACCACCCCGGCTGGCAGGTCGCGCGGCTCGCGGGCCTGCTCGACGACGTGCGCGACCACGTCGGGCTCGCGGCGGTCGAGATGGAGTACTCGCTCCTGGAGCGGGGCATCGAGCGCGAGGTGCTGCCGGCGGCGCGGGCGCTCGGGGCCGGCGTGCTCGCGTGGTCCCCGCTGGGCCGCGGCGTGCTCACCGGCAAGTACCGCCGCACGGTCCCGGCGGACTCACGCGCGGCGTCGCCGCACCTCGCGGGCTTCGTGCGTCCGTACCTGACCGGCTCCGCGTCGGCGGTGGTCGACGCGGTCGTCACCGCCGCGAGCGGGCTGCAGCGCCAGCCACTCGAGGTCGCGCTCGCGTGGCTCGCGCGCCGCGAGGGTGTGGCGGCCGCCGTCGTCGGGGCGCGCACGTCCGCGCAGCTGCGTGGCGCGCTGTCGTCGCTCGACCTCGAGCTGCCCGACGAGATCGAGCAGGCGCTCGACGACGTCTCCGCGCCGACGGTCGGGTACCCCGAGCGGTTCTGACCCCGCGCCCGACGGTCCGCCGTCAGCGGGCGGGCTCGACCTCGGTCTCGTCGTCGTACTCGTCGTCGAAGCCACCCTCCGCGTCGTCCGCGTCGTCGAAGTCCGCGTCGACGTCGTCGGTGTCGTCGTCGTCGTCATCCGCGTCGTCGTCGTACTCGTCCTCGTCGTCCTCCTCCTCGGCGAGGTAGAACGGCGTGGCCTCCCCGTGGATCGTGCCGAGCGCGTCGTCGTACACCTCGAACGCGTCGGCCAGGACGTCGTAGGCGTCGTCGACCGCGGGGTCGTCCTCGCCCTTGCGCGCGACGACGGCGTTGTAGTGCGCCTCGAGCGCGGCGATGAATCGGTCCAGCGCGGCACGGGGGTCGACGGTCATGCTCCGAACGCTACCGCCGCAACGCGTCGCCCGGCAGGGCAGCAGGACCCGGTGCCGCGCCCCACCGGTTGTGACGCATCTCTCCACGTGCGTGGATCGCGGCGACGCAGGGGGCACAATGGCCGCACGTCCGACGACAGCCACGACAGGGGACGAGGTGACGGATGACGGTCGGGACGCGTGCGCGGCGCCGGGACTGGGTCGCTCAGGGCGGTCAGTACGAGTACCGCGTGATCACGCTGCCGCGCAGCACGAGCCGCAACGAGGCCCGTCAGCTGCTCACCGAGCAGGCCGAGTACGGCCGCTGGGAGCTGGCCCGCACGGTGCTCTACGAGGGTGGTGAGCGGCGCGTCTGGCTGCGCCGCAAGATCCTGCGCGTGCGCAGCACGCTCGACTGAGCCGCCCGCGGCACGCGGGACGGCGTGTCAGCAGGTGGCGAGCAGGCGGTCCAGGACGCGCGTGCCGAACCGCAGCGCGTCGATCGACACGCGCTCGTCGACACCGTGGAACATCCCGGCGAAGTCGAGGTCCGCCGGCAGACGAAGCGGCGCGAACCCGTAGCCGGTGATCCCGAGCCGGGACAGCGACTTGTTGTCGGTGCCGCCCGACAGCGTGTAGGGCAGCACCACGGCACCGGGGTCCTCCGCGACCAGCGCCTGCGTCATCGCGTCGACGAGCGGACCCGACGTGGGCGCCTCCAGCGCGACGTCGTGGTGGATCTTCTCGACGCGCACGTGCGGCCCGGCGAGCTCGGTGAGCGTCGCCCAGAACTCGTCCTCGCGGCCGGGCAGGAACCGCGTGTCGACCGCCGCCTCCGCACGGCCGGGCACGACGTTCGCCTTGTACCCGGCGGTCAGCTGCGTCGGGTTCGACGTGTGCCGCAACGTCGCGCCGACGAACCGGCTCGCGGGTCCGAGAGCCGCGACGAGCGCGTCGACGCCCGCCTCGTCGTCCGGGTCGAACGGCAGGCCGGTGAGGTCCGCGACACCCTCGAGCAGCGCCCGCACCGTGGGCGTCAGGTCGAGCGGCCAGGCGTGCCGCCCGATCCGCGCGACGGCCTCGGCGACGTGCGTGACGGCGTTGTCGGGCGTGACCTGGCTGCCGTGCCCGGCCCGGCCCTCCGCGACGAGCCGCAGCCACGCGAGGCCCTTCTCCGCGGTCTGCACCAGGTAGGCCCGGCGGTCGCCGACCGTGACCGAGAACCCGCCGACCTCGCTGATGGCCTCGGACGCGCCCTCGAACAGCTCGGGGCGGTGGTCCACGGCCCACCGTGCGCCGTACGTGCCGCCGGCCTCCTCGTCGGCGAACATCGCGAGTACCACGTCGCGCGCGGGCCTGCGGCCCTCGCGAGCCATCTGCCGCACGACCGACAGGACCATCGCGTCCATGTCCTTCATGTCGACCGCGCCGCGCCCCCACAGCAGGTCCCCGTCCACGTGCCCCGCGAACGGGTGCACGCTCCAGTCCTCCGCGCGCGCGGGCACCACGTCGAGGTGGCCGTGCACGACGAGCGCGGGCCGCGAGCGGTCGACGCCCTCGATCCGCGCGACGAGCGACGTGCGGCCGGGTGCGCTCTCGAACACCTCCGGCTCGATGCCGACGTCGCTCAGCAGCGTCGCGGTGTACTCCGCTGCCGCCCGCTCCCCCGGCCCCGACCCGTCCCCGTAGTTCGACGTGTCGAACCGGATGAGCTCGCGGCAGATGTCGACGACCTCGTCGGCGGCCGTCAGGGTCGAGGACGTCGGAGCAGGCTGGCTGGGCACCCGCCCACCGTACCCGCGCGGCTCACGCGCCCGCCGCGGCGGACAGGCCGCGGCGCTCGAGCAGCGGGGTGATCTGCGGGTCGCGTCCGCGCAGGTCACGGAACGCCGCCATCGGGTCGATCGAGCCGCCGCGCGCGAGCAGCCGGGCACGGAAGACGTCGCCGTTCTCACGGCGCAGGCCGCCGTTCTCGCGGAACCACTCGACGGTGTCGGCGTCGAGCACCTCGGACCAGATGTACGAGTAGTAGCCGGCGGAGTAGCCGCTCGAGAAGACGTGGTTGAAGTACGCGCTGCGGTAGCGGGGCGGCACGGGTGCGAACGCCACGCCCGCACGCTCGAGCGCGGCCGCCTCGAACGCCTCGACCTGCTCGGGGTCGGTCGGGACCTCGTCGGGCGCGAGGCGGTACCACGCCTGGTCGAGCAGCGCGGCCGCGAGGTACTCGGTCGTCTTGAACCCCTCACCGTCCTGGCGACCCGCGAGCAGCGTCTCGACCCACGCGGACGGCAGGGGCTCGCCCGTCTCGTGGTGCACCGCGAAGGCCTGCAGCACCTGCGGCTCCCACGCCCAGATCTCGTTGACCTGCGACGGGTACTCGACGAAGTCGCGCGGCACCTCGGTGCCGGACTGCGACGGGTAGCGCACGGCCGAGAGCAGGCCGTGCAGCGCGTGCCCGAACTCGTGGAACATCGTGATGACCTCGTCCCACGCGAGCAGCGTCGGCCGGCCGTCGGGCGGCTGGGGGATGTTGAGGTTGTTGACGACGACCGGCGGCTCGCCCAGCAGCGTCGACTGGTCGACGAGGTTGTTCATCCACGCGCCGCCCCGCTTCGACTCGCGCGTCCAGTAGTCCGCGAGGAACAGGCCGAGCCCCGAGCCGTCGACGTCGTGCACCTCGAAGACCCGCACGTCGGGGTGGTACCCGACGAGGTCGGTGCGCTCGGTGAACGTCAGCCCGTACAGCGCGGTCGCGGCGCGGAACACGCCCTGGTGCAGCACGCGGTCGAGCTCCAGGTAGGGGCGCAGCGCGGTCTCGTCCAGCGACCGGGCGCGCGAGCGGACCCGCTCGGCGTAGTACGCCCAGTCCCAGGGCTGCAGCGTCGCGCCCGGGTGGTCCTCGTGCAGCGCCGCGGTCAGCTCCTCGGCCTCACGGCGCGCGTTCGCGACGGCCGCCGGTGCGAGGCGCCCGAGGATGTCCCCCACCGCCTCGGCGGAGCGCGCCGTCGCGTCGGCCGCGACGTACGCGGCGTGGTGCGGGTAGCCGAGCAGCTGCGCACGCTCGGCGCGCAGCCGGGCGAGCTCCAGCAGCGTCGCGCGCGTGTCGTGCTCACCGGCCAGCCCGCGGGACGACGAGGCGCGGTGCAGCCGCTCGCGCAGGCCACGGTCGCGCAGGGTGACCAGCTGCGGCTGGGCCGTGGGCAGCTGGAGCTCGAGCAGCCACCCGGACTCGTGGCCCCGCTCGCGTGCGGAGCGCGCGGCCGCCGCGCGGGCGTCGTCGGGCAGGCCGTCGAGCTCGGCCTCGTCGGTGACGAGCACGGCCGCGGCGTTCGTCGCGGCGAGCACCTCGCGGCCGAACACGGTCTCGAGCGTCGTGATCCGGGCGTTGAGCGCGCGCAGGCGCTCCTGCGCCGCCGCGTCGAGGCGGACGCCCGCGCGCACGAACGCGGTGTGCGTGCGCTCGAGCAGCCACGCCGTATCGGGCTCGACCGTGAGCGTGCCCGCCTCGACCTGCGCGACGAGCGCCTCGAGCCGCGCGAACAGCCGCTGGTCGAGGTGGATCGCGTCGCGGTGCGCGGCGAGCCGTGGGGCGAGCTCCTCCTCGAGCGCGTCGAGCTCGGGCGAGGAGTCCGCGCTCGACTGGTTGTAGAACGCGGTCAGGACGCGGTGCAGGGTGCGTCCCGCCCGCTCGAGCGCGACGAGCGTGTTCTCGACCGTGGGTCCGCTCGGGTCCGAGGCGACCATCTCGACCTGCGCGCGGTGCTCGGCCATGGCGTACTCGACCGCAGGGCGGTAGTGCTCGGTCCGGATGCGGGAGTAGTCGGGCAGCCCGTACGGCAGGGGCGACGGGACGGCGAACGGGTTCTCGGGGTCGAGCGGCTCACGCTTCATGCCCCGCATCATCACCCACGCCGCCCCGTGCGCGCCCGAGCACGGGACGCACGGGCGCGCACGTCTGCGGATGTCGTGACAAGTCGGGCAGGATCGGCCACCGTGGGGCTCGGTGTCACCCGTTCGGGCGACACCGACGGCGGTCGACCGGCCGCCGTCCTCGCGACGAAGGGACACCATCGTGGCAGGACGACGTACCTCAGCCCTCGCGGGCACCCTGGTCGCGCTCGTGGTCGGCACGAGCGCACTTCTCGCACCACCGGCCTCCGCGCACGACCGCGGCGGTCACCGGCTGGACCCCGACCGGTTCGCGCAGCAGGTCACGACCCGCGGGGTGTGGCGGCACCTCCAGGAGCTCCAGCGCATCGCCGACCGCCACGACGGCAACCGGGCGGCGCTCACCGACGGCTACGAGGCGAGCGCGCGGTACGTCGAGCGCACGCTGCAGCGCGCGGGCTACCGCACGCACCGGGACCCGTTCACGTTCGGCCTCGAGGTCGTCGACGCCGCGAGCCTCACGCTCGAGCCGGGCGGGACCTACGAGGTCGACCAGATGCAGTACGCCCCGAACAGCCCCGACGGCGGCGTGCGCGCGCGTGCGGCGGTGCCCGTCGACCCGACCGGGTGCACGCCCGAGGCATGGGGCGACGTCGCGACCGTCGGCGCGATCGCGGTCGTCAGCCGCGGCAGCTGCCCGTTCGCCCAGAAGGCCGTCACCGCACAGGCCGCCGGCGCGGTCGGCCTGGTCGTCTACAACAACGTCGAGGAGATGCTCTTCGGCACGCTCGGTGAGGAGGGTCTGGTGCAGATCCCCGTCGCGGGCATGGGCATGGCGGACGGTCTCGCGGTCGTCGCGGCGGTCACCGAGGGCGACGTGATGCTCACGCTCGACACGCGGTTCCACGAGGAGGAGCGAACGAGCTTCAACGTCCTCGCGGAGACCAGGACGGGTCGCGACGACAACGTCGTGATGCTCGGCGCGCACCTCGACGGCGTCGAGGAGGGGCCGGGCATCAACGACAACGGCTCCGGGTCGGCTGTGCTCCTCGAGGTCGCGGTGCAGCTCGCCAAGCAGAAGAAGCACCACAACACGGTCCGCTTCGCGTGGTGGGGCGCCGAGGAGCTCGGGCTGATCGGGTCGACGGCGTACGTCGACGAGCTCGCGACGAAGCCGGGCGAGCTCGACCGCATCGCGACGTACCTGAACTTCGACATGGTCGGCTCGCCGAACTACGTCGTCGGCGTCTACGACGCCGACGAGTCGACCTACCCGGCCCCGGTCGACGTCCCGGAAGGCTCCGCGCAGACCGAGGCGGTGCTGACCGGCTACTTCGACGGCATCGGGCAGCCGTGGGTCGACACCGAGTTCTCCGGGCGCTCGGACTACCAGGCGTTCATCGTCAACGGCGTGCCCGCGTCCGGGCTCTTCACGGGTGCCGACGACATCAAGACGGACGCGGAGGCCGCGCTGTTCGGCGGCACCGCCGGGATCCGCCACGACCCGAACTACCACACGGCCGACGACGACCTGTCGAACGTGAGTCGTGCGGCCATCGGGATCATGGCGCCGGCGGTCGCGTACGCGACCGCGAGCCTCGCGCAGGACACGTCCGCGATCAACGGGGTGAAGGGCCCGGGCAAGCCCGGTCACCACGGTCCGGGCAAGCCCGGCAAGCGCCACGGGCACCACCCGGCCGGGGAGCACCGGACGCTCGAGCGCGCGTCCTGACGCACTGCTTGGGCTCGGGCGGGGCTCGGGCGGGGTCGGACGCGGTCCGGCCCCGCCCGAGGCGGGTCACACGGCCGACGGCGGCTCGATGACGATCGCGGTCGAGAGCGCGCCGGCCCGCTGCGCTGCCGCGACGACGTGCTCGACGTCGACGAGCGGCCCCTCCACGAGCACGGGCTGGCCGAGCTGCGACTCCCCCGACCAGCTCACCGCGGCGTGCGGCGGCGGCCGGAACGCCACCTCGCGCGGCAGGTGGCAGACCGCGGCGGCCCGCACGCCCAGGTCCTCGGCCCGGCGCACGACGACGCCCGAGACGGCCGCGAGGCGCTCGACGGCACGCACGAGCTCGTGCTGGCGACGCTCGGTCGTGCGGAACGTCACCGTCACCAGACCGTCGCTCGGCCCCGGGTCGCTCGTGGCGAGAGCGTCGAAGCTGATCCCGCGCGTCGCGAACACCGCCGTCACGGCCGCGACCATGCCGGGCCGGTTCGCGCCCCGCACGAACACGACCCAGCGGTCGTCGTGCACGTCCTGGTCCTGGCTCATCGCGTGACCTCCTCGTCCGAACCCCGCTCGGTCCACGGCGCCACAGCCGCCGTGATCCGCCGCGCAACCGCCGCGAGCCGCTCGTGCTCGTCGTCCGCGAGCGCGGGCAGCAGCACCTGCGTCCACCCCTCGGGGCCGAGCACCACGGGCACACCGAGCACCCCGTGCACGTGCGCGCCCGCGAGCGTGACCTCACCGTCGAGCAGCACCTGCCCCGCGACCACGGTGTCGCGCCCGTCCAGGACGGTCTCGACGAGGTCGATGGTCGCGCTCGCGGTGCCGGCCGCGGTCTTCGCACCGCTCTGCTGCGTCATCCAAGGGCGCGCGGCGAGCCGCACGTCGGGCGGCCACGTGTCGACCAGCCGGAACGCCTCCGCGAGGTCCTGCACGGCGGCGGTGCTCAGCGCACGCTTGGCGGCGCCGATCTCGTCGGCGTAGGTCGCGAGCGTGCGTGGTCCCCGCACGCGGGCGACCTCGGCGCGACGTTCGGCGACGTCGAGGCCCGCGATCCGCACGGTCGACCACAGCGGGACGAGGTCGTCGCCGTGCTGGCCGACCGCGAACCCGCCGACCCGGTGCCGCCGCACACCGATCGACGCGGCGACCTCGCGGCGGAACCGCAGCGTGTCGAGCCACGCGCCCATGCCGATGACGCGGTGCCGGCCCAACGCGTCCCCGAGCAGCGCGACCCCCAGCTCGACGGGGTTGGAGACCACCACGACGACCTCGCGGCCCGAGCCGTGCCGGGCGAGCGCGTCGGCGTAGGTGGCGAACACCTGCGCGTTGTCGGCGGCGAGCGCGTGCCGGTCGACCGACTCGCCGGGCCGGGTGCCCGCGGTGCGACCGGCCGCGACGACCACGACGTCGGCGACGACGTCCGCGGGGTCGAGCGCGACGTCGAGCAGCGGCGCGTGCTCGTCGTAGGCGTCGACGAGGTCCGCTGCGAGGCCGTACGTGGCGCGCGACGAGCGCCCGTCGGGCCGTCCGACCAGCTGGAGCCGCGAGGTGGGCGGCAGGACCCGCCGCTCGACGAGCTGCGTGCAGATCTGCCGCCCGACGTCGCCCGTCGCACCCACCACCGCCACGTCCATGGCGTGAGACTAGGCGCCGTTCGTTGCGCGCACGTGACGGCACCGCCCGGCGACGAGGCTCAGGCGAGCGCGTCGGCGACCGAGACCGAGGGGTACCCGTGCGCGGCGGCGACCGCGGCGTTGACGAGATGCCCGCCGTGCGTCGTGAGCCCGCTGGCGAGCGCGGCGTCGTCGGCCACCGCGGCGCGCCAACCGCGTGACGCGAGCGCGTGCACGTACGGCAGGGTGACGTTGGTCAGGGCGCGCGTCGAGGTCACGGGCACCGCACCGGGCATGTTGGCGACGCAGTAGAACACGCAGCCCTCGACGAGGTAGGTCGGGTCGTCGTGCGTCGTCGGGTGCGTGGACTCGAAGCACCCGCCCTGGTCCACCGCGACGTCGACGAGCACCGAGCCGGGGCGCATGCGTGCCACGAGCTCGTCGGGTACGAGGCGGGGCGCGCGCGCCCCGGGCACCAGCACCGCACCGATGACGAGGTCGGCGTCGGCGACCTCGCGCTCGAGCGTCCACCGGTTCGACGCGAGGGTGCGGATGCGGCCGGCGCTCGCGGCGTCGATCTCCCGCAGCCGCGGCATGGACAGGTCCAGCACGGTGACGTCGGCACGCATGCCGAGCGCGATCTGCGCCGCGTGCCACCCGACGGTCCCGCCGCCGAGCACGACGACGCGCGCCGGGCCGACCCCGGGCACGCCGCCGAGCAGCACACCGGCCCCGCCCTCGTTGCGCATGAGGTGGTACGCGCCGACCTGCGCCGCGAGCCGGCCGGCGACCTCGCTCATGGGGGCCAGCAGCGGCAGCGACCCGTCGGGCAGCTGGACGGTCTCGTACGCGATCGCCGTCGTGCCCGCGGCGAGCAGCGCGTCGGTCGCGGGGCGGTCGGCGGCCAGGTGCAGGTAGGTGAACAGCACGAGGTCCTCGCGCAGGTACGCGAGCTCGGCCGGCGTCGGCTCCTTGACCTTGCAGACGAGGTCCGCCTCGCCCCACACCGTCGCGGCGTCGCCGACGACGTCCGCACCGGCGGCGCGGTACTCGTCGTCGCCGATCGCGGAGCCCACGCCGGCGCCGGACTGCACGAGGACCCGGTGCCCGTCAGTCACGAGGTGGTGCACGCCCGCGGGCGTCAGCGCCACGCGGTACTCGCGGTTCTTGGTCTCGGTGGGGACGGCGACGATCATGTCGGCTCCTTCAGGCGAGGGTGGTGCCCGGGGCGGTGGCGAGGGCCGGGTCGCGGACCTGCCGGTCCCAGCATCCGCCGCGCGGGCCGCAGACGCGAGAGGATCGGCGACGTGTTCCGCAAGACACGCGCCGGCGCACCGCCCGGCTTCTTCCGCTGCGAGGCAGCGGGCCTCGAGTGGCTGCGCGCCGCCGGCGGGGCGCGCGTGGTGCGCGTGCTGGACGTCGGCGACGAGCACCTCGACCTCGAGCAGCTCGCCGCTGTGCCACCGACGCGCGCCGCCGCGGTGGACCTGGGGCGCTCGCTCGCGCGCACGCACGCCGCGGGCGCGGACGCGTTCGGGGTCCCGCCCGACGGGTGGACGGGCGACACGTGGTTCGGTCCGCTCGAGGCGCCGCTGACCATGCCGGCGGGGGCCGCCGAGCACTGGGGCGAGCACCTCGCGCACGCCCGCCTGCGTCCGCTCGCGCGCGACCTCGTCGGGTTCGCGCCCGACGAGGTGCTGGACGACCTGCTGCGCGTCGCCGACCGCGCGGAGGCGGGCCGCTGGGACGACGGCGAGCCTCCCGCGCGGCTGCACGGCGACCTGTGGGCGGGCAACGTCATGTGGACGGCGCAGGGTGCGACGCTCATCGACCCCGCCGCGCACGGCGGGCACCGGGAGACCGACCTGGCGATGCTCGCGCTGTTCGGCCTGCCGTTCCTCGACGACGTGCTCGCGGCGTACGACGACGAGCGTCCGCTACGGCCCGGCTGGCGGCGACGCGTCGGCCTGCACCAGCTCTACCCCGTCGGCGTGCACGCGCTGCTGTTCGGCGGTCACTACGTCTCCCACCTGGCCCGGCTGCTCGACCCCCTGGTGCGCTGAGCGCGCTCAGCGTGCCGCGGCCTCGTCGTCGACCTCCAGCGGGACGTCGGACTGCGGGCGCACCTCGTCGTCGGCCTCGTCGGCCTCCATGGGCGGGTCGAGCGTGCGCAGCCGGGAGAACACCGCCCACGCGACCGCGACCAGCGGGACGCTCACCACCGCGCCGAGGATCCCCGCCGTGAGCGTGCCGCCCGCGACCGCGAGCGCGACGACGACCGGGTGGATCGACACCTGCTTGCCCATCACGAGCGGCTGCAGCACGTGCCCCTCGAACTGTCCGATGAGCGCGATCCCGATGCCGACGAACACCGCCGACCAGAACCCGTTGGCCGCGAGCGCGACGATCATCGCGATGACCATCGCGGCGGGCGCACCGACGAGCGGGATGAACGCGCCGATGAACACGAGCACCGCGAGCGGTGCCGCGAGCGGCACCCCGAGGATCAGCAGGAGGACGAACGCGAGCATCCCGTCGGTCACGGCGATGATCACCGTGCCGCGCGTGTAGCCGGAGAACGTGTACCACCCCGCGCCGCCGGCCTTGATCCAGCCCTCGCGGAACCGCGCGGGGAGCTGGTTGAGGAACCACGTCCACATCTCCTGGCCCCGCGCCAGGAAGAACACCGTGCAGAAGATCGCGAGCGCCAGCGCCGTGAAGACCTCGACGACCGACCCGGCACGCGACGCCGCCTGCCCCGCGAGCTCGGTGGCGTGGTCCTGGAGCCACTTCTGCCCGTCGCTGATCCACCCCGCGATCTGGTCGCTCGTGATCGTGAACGGCAGCGTGTCGCTCTCGAGGAAGTCGATGATCTGGTCGATGCCGTCGCTGAACTGCTTCGACAGGTCCTCCCACTCGTTCGCCACCGAGTACCCCACGTACGTGAGCAGACCGGCGAAGAAGAGCACCCCGGAGATGATCGCGAGCGCGGTCGCGAGGAACCGCGGCATGAC
This sequence comes from Cellulomonas uda, assembly GCF_006538705.1. GTDB lineage: Bacteria > Actinomycetota > Actinomycetes > Actinomycetales > Cellulomonadaceae > Cellulomonas > Cellulomonas uda. Next base: position 20,904 of record NZ_BJLP01000011.1, on the reverse strand, counting down.
CTTGCTGAACCACTCCACGAGCGGACGCAGCACCGCGGTGAACACCAGGGCCAGGAACACCGCGATGAACAGGAGCTTCACCTGCGACGTCGCGTAGAACACCATCCCGACCGCGATGACCGCGACGATCAGCCGCCACGACACCCCCGCGAGCGAGCGCAGCCAGCGGGGTGCGTCCGGCTCGAGCGGAGGGGGGGTCCGGCGGGGCGACCCGGCGACCCGTCGAGCGGGACGAGCGCCCTGCAACCCGACGCCCGGCTCCGCCATCCGGCACCCCTCCTCGCGCACGTCGGGCCGCCTGTCAGGGGCGCCGCCCGGTTCGTGCTGTGTCGTCGTCTCTCGTCCTGTGCTGACGAGTCTGCCCCTCGGGGCCGATGCGTGTCCCGGCGACGCACCGTGCTATGTTTTCTGCCGCACCGCGGGGCTCCTCCGGGATCCCGCAGTGACCACCTGTCCGGGTGGCGGAATGGCAGACGCGCTAGCTTGAGGTGCTAGTGCCCGAAAGGGCGTGGGGGTTCAAGTCCCCCTCCGGACACTCGTTGAGACAGCGACGACGAACGCCCCTGGTTTGCGGAGACGCAGATCAGGGGCGTTCGTCGTCAGCACCAGTGCGCCATCCGACCTCAGAGGCGGGACGCGCCGAATGTCGCTCTCGGTCCGTGAACTCCGGTCGACGAGGCACGCGATCCTGATCGGTCGCGACGTCGATCCTCAAGCAAGCGGCGAGCCGCTTCAGCTAGCTGCGGCCAGGGAGCGCGCGCGTCATCGTCGACCGCCACTTGGGAGGTCCCTGGGGTCGCTACCGACTACCGATCCGGGGTAGCGGCGCTCGCAGCAGCCGAGGGCAGCTCCCGAATGCCCCTCGTGCGGTGAGGGTGTGACGTACACCCCCATCCTCCTCAGGCCGCGTGCGCCGCGTCGGCGTGCTGGGCGGTCGGCGTGTCGCTGGTGGTTCCCGCGAGGGCGGCGAGCGCCTCGTCCAGGAGTCGGCGCATGGCCTGGGCAACGGTCGTGCAGCTGCCCTCGATCGCGGTGACCTGCTTGCCGATCGTGGCGGCGGCCTTCTTGATGTCGCCCAGCTTCTCGAGCTGCGCGACAGCGGCCGTGATGCGTTCCTGCGCGGTGACGATCTCGGCGGCGACCCCACCGGACCGCATCGACTCCGTGATCGCCGCGGTGCGCAGCAGCTGGACCACGGTGCGCAGAAGCTCCGGGTCGTCCACCTCGGGGTCGAACGCGAGCACCACCCGACGCGGGCCGAGGACCCGGACCGAGAGCCCTGCGTTCTGCTCCGGACTACGCACGACCCCGAGCGACGCCTGGGCGACGCGGTTCCGCTCGGCCTCGTCGAGGTAGTCGCTCCATGCGGTGCGAGAGGAGTCCGTCATCTCGAGCACCACCTTGGTGGCCTGTCCGCCGACGCTCAGCACCCCATCACCCTTCTTGCTCCGGGGAAGGGCACCCGTGGTGGTGGTCGTGTCGGTGTACTCGTCGCCCAGGCCCGCGGCGATGTCATGCAGGATCGTGTGCAGCGTGCCCTCGAACGACCCGCCCTTGATGGGCGTCACCTGAGCGAGGCGGGCGCGCGCCTCCTGGACCTTGATCTGGGACACGAGCTCGTCGACCTTCCTGCCCAGCTCGGCGTTCTGCTCCTCGAGCCGGGCCGCGAGTCGCTGCTGCTGCTCGGTCAGGCCGGCCGCGTGCCGAGCTATCGGCGATGTCGGGTCGGCGGGGTCGAGCTGCTTGGCCGCCTGCTCGAGCAGCTGACGAGCGCCGTCGTTCACGTGCTTCTCGAGCTGGGTGCCGAACGTGCTGAGTACCGGCTGGAGCCGCTCGAGGAGCTCGGGGCTGTCACCGCCGAACAGGCGCCGCGTCTCCTCCACGAGCTGCCCCTTCGCCGCGGCGACGGCCGCCGTGAGCTCGTCACGCGTCGCGCGGTCCGCGTCGACGATCGCCTTGAGGGCGTGCTCGGTGACCTTCGCCATGGCGTCCGTCGCGTCCTTCGCGGCCCGTGCCGTGAGCTCGGCCGCTGCGTTGGACGCAGCCGTTGTGCGGTCTCCGACGTCGGCGACCATGCGCTCGAGCGCTCGGGTCTCGACCGTCTGCGCTGTCGCAGTGAGCGCACGCGCTCCGAGCATGAGTGCCTCGGTCGCAAAGTTGGTCACGTCGGCGCCCGCGAGTTCGTCGGTGTCGGCCACCGCCTCGCCGCGCACCCCGGTGGTCCATCGCTGGGCCTCGCGGATGACCGCTGCGTCGTCGATGCACAGGTTCTCGACGATCAGCGCGCTCCCGGTCTCGTCGAACCGGGCGCCCGTGTCGTGCTTGGTCATCGCCTCGCTCCTTCCTCTCGGCCTGCTCCTTTCGCAGCGAATGTCACGAGAGTGATGAAGTGGTGGCGCCGTCGGCAATGCTGGGTCATGTTTAGACCACTAAACACATGTGGACGCACAGCGGCGGCGTCCGGTAGGTCTATCGTCGAGGTAGCCGAGGGAGGTGAGCATGGAAACGACGATGACTCTGCGTGATGTGGCGATCGCGGCGGGGGTGACCCGCCAAGCGGTCACCAACTGGCGTCGACGCCCGACCGTCCACGGCGCTCCCACACCGTTCCCGGCACCCGTCGCTTCATTGCGCGGCGTCGAGCACTTCGACCGCGACGAGGTCATGCGCTGGCTGTCGCTCACCGGCAGAGGGACCAACGATCAGGCCGCGCTTGACGCCCCCGCGCTCACGCCGCCTGACGGGTCTGTGCTCGACGACGTCGTCGCGCTGCTTGCGCTGCGGAGCCGGATCGACCGAGACCTGGCCGAGCTCGCGCCGGACCACCTCGCGCGGCTCGCCCGCCACGTCGACCCTCAGGACCGGATGCTCGCCACCGAGATCGCAGCCATCGATCCATCGCCGGAGCTGCTGGGGTACGTCGATGAGCTGCTCGCCGCCTCGTTCGGGCCCTCGGACGCCCTGGATCGCCTCGCGTCGAGCCGGCTGTCTCGACAGCGGGCGGAGCGAGGGCTGTCCGAGGATGCGGCGACCCTCCTCGGGGCCGTCGCCACCGCGTGCCGGCAGCACCTGGGCGACGGCGCGCTCGCCGTCGACGTGCCGCATGACGCACTGCAGGCCGTCTGCCGGGACGCGCTGATCGTCGAGCCGAGGGACCGCACGGCGCGACGCCTACTGGCGATCCGCGGCAACGACACGACGTCGTCAGCGGAGAGCGTCGTCCACGTGGCGGCCATTCTCGGTCAGGACGACGACGTGCTCGACCGGGTCGACGACATCGCCGACGAGCTGGCGTCGGGCAGTGTCGGGGTGATTCTCGGCCCCTCTTCGGTGCTCTGCGATCGGCTTCGAGGTCACGACGCCGAGCGACGTCGTTCGACGCTCGCCGTCGGCAATCTCGTCGCCGCCGTGCGGTTGCCGCGGGGGATGTGGCGGCACGCCCACCGCCAGGCGCTCGGACTGTGGGTGCTGCGGGCAGGAAAGTCGGCGCATCGGATCCTGCTGGCCGACCTGACCGGCCGAGAGATCGAGATCGACGACGTCGTCGACGACGTGATCGGCGCGCTCGAGCAGTCGGATCGCCGCCAGTATCGCTACGGCCGTGCCCTGCCGTACGACCGGGCTGCGGCGGGTGACCCGCTGGTCCCGGCGGGCATGGCGCCTGCCCGCCTGCCGGGTGCTGCCACCGGTCACCGGGGCGCAGTGACGGCCGCGACGCTCGTCACGAGTGCCCCGCTCGACGGCTTCGACCTCCTCGTGACGCCAGCCGAGGCGGAGCTTGCGACCGCCCCACGGTCGCTCGGTCAGATGATCGACGAGCGGACCGCGCGTCGGATCAACGGCTCCCGCATCGACGCGACACACACGGAGCCGACCGCCACGGTGCGAGTCATGTCGGCGGTGGCGACGGATCCCGACTGGTTCATCGACCCGCTCGTCGCGGCTCAGCACTACGACCATGCCCGCCGGACGGAGCCCTCCGATGTGGTCGTCACCGCCACGCCCCGGCCGCACGCGGTCGTCGACGACATCGGGGGATCGCTCGTCCGCTACCCGAGCTTCATCGTTCGACTCGGGGAACGTGCAGCCATCGGGCCGCACGCCTTCGCTGAGTCGGTCAACCAGCTTCCCGACCAGGCAGGCGAATGGCGCGCCTGGTCGGTTCCGCGGCTCGCGCCGAACCAGGTCGAGGACGTCGAGGCCACGCTGGTGGCAGCCGAGACCTACCTGCGCGAGCTGCGACGGCGCGAAGTCGCCGCGCACGAGCTCGTACGCCATCTCGTCCAAGGGGTCGCCGTCGGCGACCTCGCACTCGTCTCCACCACCCCACGGAAGGCTGGCTGACATGCCACCCCGCACCAAGTCCGCACCTGACGCTCCCTCCACGATGAAGGAGCTCAAGGACACCCTCTGGAAGGCCGCCGACAAGCTGCGAGGCTCGCTCTCCGCCTCGCAGTACAAGGATGTCATCCTCGGCCTCGTCTTCCTCAAGTACGTCTCCGACGCCTACGAGGAGCGACGCGAGGCGATCCGCGCCGACCTCCTCGCCGAGGGCTACGACGAGTCGCAGATCACCGAGCTGATCAACGACCCCGAGGAGTACCAAGGGTACGGGGTGTTCGTGGTGCCGCCGCAGGCGCGCTGGGCGTACCTGTCGGAGAACTCGAAGGGCAAGCCTGCGATCGGCAGCGAGCCGCCCCGGACGATCGGCTCGCTCGTCAACGACGCGATGGACGTCGTCATGGGTGCCAACCCGAGCCTGGTCGGCACGCTGCCGCGTATCTATAACCGCGACAACATCGACCAGCGTCGCCTCGGCGAGCTCGTCGACCTGTTCAGCAGCACCCGGTTCAGCCGGCAGGGCGAGCACAAGGCGCGGGACCTCATGGGCGAGGTTTACGAGTACTTCCTCGGCGCGTTCGCGCGGGCGGAGGGCAAGCGCGGCGGCGAGTTCTTCACGCCACCGTCGGTGGTCAAGGTGATCGTCGAGGTGCTCGAGCCGCACGAGGGCCGCGTGTACGACCCGTGCTGCGGGTCCGGCGGCATGTTCGTGCAGACCGAGAAGTTCGTCCACGACCACGACGGCGACCCGAAGAACGTCGCGATCTACGGCCAGGAGCTCAACGAGGAGACCTGGCGGCTGGCGAAGATGAACCTCGCCATCCACGGCATCGACAACAAGGGCCTGGGCGCCCGGTGGGGCGACACCTTCGCCCGCGACCAGCATGCCGACGTCCTCATGGACTTCGTCATGGCGAACCCACCGTTCAACATCAAGGACTGGGCGCGCAACGTCGAGGACCCGCGGTGGCGGTACGGCGTTCCGCCCGCCACCAACGCGAACTACGCGTGGATCCAGCACATCCTGTCCAAGCTCGCGCCCGGCGGGCGCGCCGGCGTCGTGATGGCCAACGGGTCGATGTCGTCGAACTCCAACGGTGAGGGCGACATCCGCCGGCAGATCGTCGAGGCGGACCTCGTCTCCTGCATGGTTGCCCTGCCGACGCAGCTGTTCCGCAGCACCGGCATCCCCGTGTGCCTGTGGTTCTTCGCCAAGGACAAGACCAAGGGTGCGCAGGGGTCGATTGACCGCACCGGACAGGTGCTGTTCATCGACGCCCGCGAGCTCGGCCACATGGTCGACCGGGCCGAGCGCGACCTGTCGGCCGAGGACATCAAGCGGATTGGCGACACGTACCACCGGTGGCGGGGGGTGGTGTCAGCGGCGAGCGACTACGAAGACGTGGCGGGCTTCTGCCGATCCGTGCCGCTCAACGAGATCGAAGCCGCTGGGTACGCGCTCACGCCGGGCCGCTACGTCGGCTCGGCCGCCGGTGACGACGACGACGAGGAACTCGAAACGAGGCTCGAACGACTCCGGACCCAGCTCCTGGATGCAATGGACGGATCGGCGGCGCTCGAGAAGGTAGTGCGTGAGCAGTTGGAGCGGCTCGCATGAACGACGTGACCCTCGGCGACGGTCTTGAGGTTCTGATCGACTACCGCGGAAAGACGCCCGCCAAGCTCGGATCCGCGTTCACCGACTCGGGTGTTCCGGTCGCTTCAGCACTCCTCGTGAAGGCTGGACGCCTGGACTTGGGTGAAGCGCGCTTCGTCGATGCCGAGACCGCGGCACGTTGGATGAGCATCCCAACCGCTCGTGGAGACGTTCTTCTGACGTCCGAGGCGCCCCTCGGCAGAGTGGCACGCGTGCCGAGCGACGACCCAGTCGTTCTTGGCCAGCGCATCTTCGGTCTGCGCGGCAAGCGCGGCGTTCTGGATACGGGCTACTTGTACTACGCACTTCAGTCCGACCCCGTCCAAGCCAGCCTTCGAGGCCACGCCACTGGTACGACCGTCCTCGGGATTAGGCAAGCTGCGTTGCGCACTGTCCGCATCCCGGCTCCGGGCTGGGACGAGCAGCGGGCGATTGCTGAGGTGCTCGGGGCGCTCGACGACAAGATCGCCGCCAACGACCGCGTGGTGCGAAACATCGAGAGCCTCGCCGACGCCATCTTCCGGCGCGCCCAGTCTGCGGCGGTTGAGCCCGGAGTGACGACGTTTGGAGAAATCGCCGAAGTGTCAGGCGGCGGCACGCCATCCACGCGAGTGCCGGAGTACTGGGACGGCGGCGTTCGTTGGGCCACGCCGACTGACGTGACCCGACTCTCCGCGCCCTATCTCTCCGAGACTTCGCGCACGATCACGGACGCGGGGCTCGGCGCTTGCTCGTCAAGCACGTACCCCCCTGGGTCGATCTTGATGACGTCACGGGCGACGATTGGTGCGTTCGCCCTCGCGCAGGTTCCGGTGGCAGTAAACCAGGGCTTCATCGTGGTGAACGCGCGGAAAGCGCGGCACCAACTGTGGCTCTTCCACGACATGCGATCCCGCGTGCCAGAGTTCCTGACCCACGCGAATGGCGCAACGTTCCTGGAGCTCTCTCGCGGACGGTTCAAGTCGATTAACGTCGCCGTGCCAGATGACGATCGGATCGACGCGTTCAACGAGACCGTCCGGCCTTTGCACGACCTCGCCGCCCAGACCGTTCTCGAATCCGCCGCTGTGGCAACGACACGCGACGAGCTCCTTCCGTTGCTGATGTCGGGCAAGGTTCAGGTCCGCGATGCCGAGAAGAGGGTGGAGGAGGTGCTCTGATGGTGAGTGAGGCGGAGTGGGAGGACATCGCGCTCGAGCGGCTGTCCGAGCACGGCTGGGACACGCTCGCCGGCGCGCAGGTCGCGCCAGGCGCCGAGCTCGGCCGCTCGTCGTGGGACGACATCGTGCTGCGCGAGCGCGCGCTGGCCGCGCTGCGGCGCCTCAACCCGTTGGTGCCGGAGGGATACCTGGAGCAGGCGTTGGCGGAGGTGCTGTCGCCGGCGTCGCAGGACCCGATCGCAGAGAACTTCCGGCTGCACGAGGTGCTCGTCCACGGGTACCGCGGCATCACGTACGTCGACCCCGACGGCGTCGAGCAGAACCCGACGATCCGGTTCGTCAGCCACCGCGTCGAGGACAACGAGTGGCTGGCCGTCAACCAGATGATCATCCGCTCGGTGGAGCACGAGCGTCGCTTTGACGTCGTGCTCTACCTCAACGGTCTGCCGGTCGTCGTGGTGGAGCTGAAGAAGGCGGGCTCGCGGCACGCCGATGTGTCGGCTGCGCACGCGCAGCTCGAGACGTACCTGCGCGAGTTCCCGATGGCGTTCCGGTTCGTCGTGCTCACGATCGTCAGCGACGGCATCACGGCCCGCTACGGCACGCCGTTCACGCCGCTCAACCACTACTCGCCGTGGAACGTCGACGACGACGGCCGTCGCGTCACGCCCGGCGTCGACGTGCAGGACGACAGCCTCGGCCTGGAGATCGAGCTGCTCATCGACGGCGTCTGCAACCCCGAGCGGTTCCTGCAGCTGCAGCGCAACTTCGTCGCGTTCGACGAGGGCGCCGACGGGTACGCCAAGCGGATCGCCAAGCCGCACCAGTATTTCGCTGTCACGAAGGCGGTCGGCTCGACCGTCACCGCGGTCGAGAGCAACGGCAAGGCCGGCGTCGTCTGGCACACGCAGGGCTCCGGCAAGTCGATGGAGATGGAGCTGTACGCCCACCTCGTCGCGCTGCAGCCCAAGCTGAAGAATCCGACACTCGTCGTCGTCACGGACCGGACCGAGCTCGACAGCCAGCTATTCGAGGCTTTCAACAGGTCGCGACTGCTCCCCGAAAGCCCCACCAACGTCACATCGCGCGGGCAGCTCCGCGACGCTCTCACGACACGGGCGACCGGCGGCATCTACTTCACGACCCTGCAGAAGTTCGGGCTGACCGACGAGGAGCGCAAGGCGGGCGCAGACCATCCCCTCCTGACGGACCGGCGCAACATCATCGTCGTCGTCGACGAGGCGCACCGCAGCCACTACGACGACCTCGACGGCTACGCCCGCCACATCCGCGACGCGCTTCCGAACGCAGCGTTCATCGCGTTCACCGGTACTCCGATCTCGTTCGCCGATCGAAACACCAAGCGCGTGTTCGGCGACACGATCGACACCTACGACCTGCAGCACGCCGTCGACGACGGCGCCACGGTTCAGGTGTACTTCGAACCGAGGCTCATCTCGGTGAAGTTGGCCGGCACGGTCACCGACGAGGACCTCGACGCTGCAGCCGACGAGGCGTCGACGGGGCTCGACGAGGTCGAGCGGGAGCGGATCGAGAAGTCGGTGGCGGTCATCAACGCGGTCTACGGGGCGCCCGCACGCGTCTCCGCCCTCGCCGACGACCTGCTCGCCCATTGGCAGAAGCGGTCGGACGCCATGCGCCCGTTCCTGGAGTCTCCGGGCAAGGCGTTCATCGTCGGCGCGACTCGGGAGATCTGCGCCCAGCTCTACGACGAGATCATCGCCCGCAAGCCGGAGTGGCACGACGACGCCGTCGACAAGGGCGTCATCAAGGTCGTCTACTCCGGGTCAGCGACGGACACCGGCATCGTCGCCAAGCACGTCCGCCGCGACGCGCAGAACAAGGTCATCCAGAAGCGGCTCAAGGACGCCGAGGACCCGCTGCAGATCGTCATCGTCAAGGACATGATGCTCACCGGCTTCGACGCACCACCGCTGCACACGCTGTACCTGGATCGCCCCCTGCAGGGCGCGCTGCTGATGCAGACGCTCGCGCGCGTGAACCGCACGTTCCGCGGCAAGCCCGACGGTCTGCTCGTCGCGTACGCGCCGTTGGCGGACAACCTCAACAAGGCGCTCGCCGAGTACACCGAACGGGACCAGGAGAAGAAGCCTGTCGGTCGGAACATCGACGAAGCGGCGGTACTGGCGCGGACTCTCATCGAGTCGCTGGACGCCATCTGCGCGGGCTACCCGTGGCAGGAGCAGATAGGCGCGGACGCCCGCAGCTGGATCAAGGCCGCCGTCGGTGTCACCAACTACCTGCGTTCTCCGGCGACGGCCGGCAACCAGGTAGCGGACGGCGACGAGACGCTCGGCGTCCGCTTCCGCCGACTGGCGAACCAGCTCGCCAGGGCCTGGGCGCTCGCGGCCGGTTCCGAGACGCTCGACGACCTCCGTAGGACGGCGAAGTTCTACGAAGAGGTCAGGGTCTGGATGGCCAAGTTCGACGCCCAGGAGCGTCAGGCGTCCGGCGAGCCCGTGCCCGAGGAGATCAGCCGGATGCTCGCGGGTCTCGTCGCGTCCGCTACCGCGACCGGCGAGATCGTCGACATCTACGAGGCCGCGGGCCTTCCCAAGCCCTCGCTGTCGGATCTCGGCCCTGAGTACGTGCATCGAGCGCAGCAGGCCGAGAATGCGCACCTGGCGATCGAGGCGTTGCGCGATCTGCTCACCGAAGAGTCCGCGCGGGTCACGCAGAACAGCCTGGTCCGGCACCGCGCGTTCTCGGAGAAGCTCAAGGAGCTGATGAACCGCTACACCAACCAGCAGCTGACGTCGGCTGAGGTCATCGCCGAGCTCATCGAGCTCGCGAAGGAGGTCGCAGCCGAAGCGCATCGCGGCGAGCAGTTCACGCCCCCGCTCAACTCAGACGAGCTCGCCTTCTACGACGCGGTTGCGGCGAACGAGTCGGCCGTCGAGATCCAGGGGGACGACGTGCTCGCGCAGATCGCTCGCGAGCTGGTTGAGGTCATGCGCCGCGACATCAAGACCGACTGGACCGTTCGCGATGATGTGCGCGCGAAGCTCCGCTCGTCGATCAAGCGGCTACTCGTCAAGTACAAGTACCCGCCGGACAAGCAGCCCGGCGCGATCACGCTTGTGATGGAGCAGATGGAGAGCATGGCGCCGCGCATGGCGTCCGGAAAGTCGGCACTGGAGATGGCGTCCTGATGCCGTTGACCGCTTGATACCTCTTCAGGTCAAGTGCTCCCAAGCCGATGACAGGTCGTAGTGGAGCCGGACGCAAGAGACGCCTCAGAGCGGAGGTCAGAAGTCGTGGACTCAGGGTCTACACCTGCGAGCTTCGGCTATCATCCGATCGTTGACGACGTCTCAGCGGTGCTGTCGCGCGGACGTTTCTCTCGGGCGTTGGTGCTCGATGAGCCTGTCGTCGACCTCATCGACCACGTCGGCCAGTGCCGGGCGCTGTGGGACGCGGACGTTCCCTTGCCCGCCGGCCTGTACTGGTTCGACGGCATCGACGAGCCACTTCTGCTGCAGGTCGGCCTGGGCACCGGCTCAGGGGCCGCCACGTCGCTCCCGGTTGACGAGCTGACGGACGACCATCCCCTTGCCCACGCCTTCGGGTGGGCGGAGCACTACTGGACGACCGCGACGGATGTTCCCAAGCCCAAGTTCTCGGTGCAAGAGTCCGCGATCACCGTGCCCGGCGGTGTCGACGTCATCATTCGGCGCCGACGCTTCGTCGGCGGGCAGTGGAATTACGCGGTCTTCCACGGCGGGCGGTCAGAGCAAGTCCTCGAGAGCAAGCTTGCTGCGGTGCCTCAGAACGACGACCCCGTGACCTGGGTCAGGGGCAGCGCGGCGTCCGTCGAGCGCTTCGGGGCGACGCTGACCCGCAGCAAGCTCCGCGGCAGGTTCGCGGACACCCTCTACTCGTTCCGCGCGACCCGGACCACGTTCCGTCCGTACCAGTTCAAGCCCGTGCTCAAACTGCTGCAGACGGGCAAGGCGCGGCTCCTCGTCGCGGACGAGGTCGGACTCGGCAAGACCATCGAGGCAGGACTGATCTGGACAGAACTGGAGGCTCGACGCGAGGCCGATCGCGTCCTCGTCGTCTGCCCGTCCTCGCTGCTGGGCAAGTGGAAGGAGGAGATGGAGGAGCGGTTCGGCTTCGACCTGACCGAGCTGGACACCGCCGGCCTGACCAGCTTCCTCGAGCGCTTCCGGGAAGGGCGGCTTCCCAAGCGACAGTCGTACATCTGCACCCTCGAACGTCTGCGCACCTGGAGTGGTCTCGCCGAGCTGGCGACGACACCGCCCGCGTTCGATCTCGTCATCGTCGACGAGGCGCACTCGATGCGAAACTCGAACACGAAGAGCTACGAGCTTGGCACGCAGCTCGCCGAGTGGGCTGACTCCTTGGTGTTCCTCACCGCGACGCCGATCAACCTCCGACAGGAAGACCTGCTCAACCTGCTCGAGCTGCTCGCACCGGAGGACTACGACGACCTCGCGGACCTCCAGCTTCGCCTCGAGCCGAACGCCGTCCTGCATCGCATCGGGACGCTGTTGAACGACCCGACATCAACCGCCGCCGACCGGGTGGAGGCGCTCGCCCGCCTCGGCGACAGCACCTACGGCATGGTGCTCGCACGTCGGCCCGATGTGCCGCTCCTGCGCAAGGTGCTCGAGAAGGAAGAGATGTCGCCTGCGGACGTCGTGGAGGCGCGACGGCACCTGGCCGACTTGAACTCGCTGTCCACCGTTATCACCCGCACCAAGAAAGCCGAGGTCGACGAGCGGAAGGCAATCCGCGAACCCCGGGCGGGCGAGGTGACGTGGACACCCGAAGAGGCCGCCTTCTACGACGAGTACGTGGCCTGGTGTCGGGCTCGTGCCAATGCCGTCGGCATGCCCGTCTACTTCGCGATGCAGATGCCGCTGCGCCTCGCGAGCGCGTGCCTGCCCATGGCGCGTAAGGCCGTGCTGGACCCCGTCGGATTCGGAGCAATCGTCGACGCCGACGCCGACGGTCAGGCCGTCCAGGTGGATCCGCACGCCGCACTCATCGCCGCGGCGAAAGCGCTGGCACCTGAGGTCGACTCCAAGTTCGACCTCCTGCTGCCGATCCTGACCTCGCTCGTCGACGAAGGCCGCCGCGCCCTGCTGTTCACGTTCTCCAAGCCGACGCTCGCCTACCTGCGAGACCGGCTCGCGCCACACATGAGGGTCGCGATCATGCACGGAGGCGTCCGCCGGGATGAGCGACGTCGCATCATGGCGGCGTTCCGCCGAGGTGAGTACGACGTCGTGCTCGCCAACCGGGTGGCCAGCGAAGGTCTGGACTTCGAGTTCTGCTCGGCGGTGATCAACTACGACCTTCCGTGGAACCCGATGGAGATCGAGCAGCGCATCGGTCGCATCGACCGCATCGGGCAGCCCGAGGAGAAGATCCTCGTCGTCAACTTCTACAACGAGGCGACCATCGACGAGCGGATCCTCATCCGAGTGCTCGAACGCATCAAGATCTTCGAGTCCTCGATCGGAGCGCTCGAACCGATCATCGAGTCGCAGATGCCCGCGCTTCGAGCGGCCTTCGACTTCGACCTGACCGAGGACGAGCGCGAGCGGAAGGTACAGCGAGTTCTCGAAGCGATCGAGAACCAGCGTGCCGGACTGCGCGAGGTCGCGGATGCATCCTCGGCGCTCATGGTCAGCAACGACGTGGACGTCTCGGGGCTCGAGGACGACCTCATCCGGACCGGGCGCTACGTCGGACAGCGCGAGCTCGGCCTGCTGCTCGACGACTGGGCCAAGACGGACGGCGCCGAAGGCGTGGCCTTCACCGCCGACGGGCAGGCGCTGACCTTGCGCGGGAACCCCGCGATGGCCGAACGCCTCGACCAGCTCGCGCGTTCCGGTCGCCGGTCGCGCGCCGAACTCGAACCGCTCACCGCGGGCCTTCGCAACGAACTTCCACTGACGTTCGTCCTCGACCAGGAACGGGCCCGCACCGGCGGGGGCGATCTGCTCACCGCCACCAGCCCGCTGGTGATGTCAGCAGTGGACGTCCCCGGGCACCGGCAAGCACGATTCGCGAGCATCCGGATCGTCGACCGCGAGGCGGTCGCGCCGGCGGGGACCTACGTGGTCGTGCTCAGCCAGGCCCTCGCCGCCTCGCGGGGAGGAGACGAGATCTGGGGCACGGCCGTTGACCTGACCGGTCGCCAAGCTCCGACGGAGGTTGTCGACCTAGTCTTGGCCGGTCTCGCGAAGGGCGCGCTCGAACAGGGCAGAGAGCCGGCAACACCCGAGGACCTGGTCAGGCCGGCCTCACGCGCCCGCGATCTGCTCGACATCCGACACGACCGGGAGCAGGCCCGGCGGGACGCCGAGGCTCGCGCGCTCTCCGAGGCGCGCAAGGTGGTTCTCTCCGACCAGTACGACCGTCGCGTACGCACCATCGAGCAGCGCATCCGCACGGCCCGCTCGCGCGGCCGTCACGCCTCCGCGATTCGACTGTTCGAGAGCCAGCGAGCACGCGCCACCGAGCGACACGCCGCGCTCCTCGCGGACCTCGAGGCGCAAGCCCACCCCGAGATCCGGCTGGAGCCACTCGCGGTCTGCCTTCTGGAGGTCAGCGATGGCGAGTGACCCTCACGCCCAGGAGCTCGCCGACGAGCGCGCTGCCGAGAACCAGTACAAGGAGGCGATGGATCGTCGAGCCCGCATGCCGATCCCTACTCAGGGCGCGCGCAACACGCTGTGGACCGGGACAGGCCAGGTCAAGCTCCCCGTCGGAGGATTCGGGCAGTTCGTGGGTCGAGTCGCCCTTGTCGGGCCCGACCCGGAGCACCTGGACGGCCGGTCGGACTTCTACATCGGGGACGGCCACTACGAGCTCGACGGCGTCGAGGTTTTTCATTGGTCCGCGCGAGTCGCGTGCACGTTCTTCCGGGGCAGCACCCACCACCCGCTGTGCGAACGGGTCGCGGTCATCCGCACGTACGCCCACAGGAACGGCGGCATCTCGGAGTTCTACGACGAGGCGATCGTTGACGACCCGCCGGGTGTCCCGTTCCGGCGGCGCGTCCTCAGTATTCCGGCGGCGCCGACCCGGGCGGTGCTGCCCACAACCGGGCGCAGCCTGTCGACGAAACCTGCGGCCCAATCCGCGCCGGGCAAGTCCGATGCTGCAAAAACGCAGCCCCTGGGTCCGGAACCCGTGAAGGCAGCGTCTGCCAAGGGGCCGGGCAGCCCCGAGAAGGACGGGCTTAGGGCGGCCGACTTGCTTCACGCGCGCCTAGCTGCGCCACGGAGCGACCAACTCGCGTCGGTACTCTCCACCCTGCAGCCCGACCAGTACGAAGTCGTCGCAGCGCCGGGTCGCACGAACTGCATCATCGAAGGGCAACCCGGCACCGGCAAGACGATCATCGCGGCCCATCGCGCAGCGTTCCTCGTCAGCCCTGCGATCGAGGATCAGGACAAGCCCGAAGGAAAGGTGATGCTCGTCGGCCCGTCCAGGCAGTACTCGCACCACGTCGCGCACCTGCTAGAGCGGCTTGCGCCCGCAACTCGAGACCTGATCGTCGTGTCACTTCAGGAACTCCTCGAACAACTCACCGGACGCTCGGAGAATCGCGTCTGGGGACCGCCTTCTTACTCCTGGCAAGACGTCAGCCAGGAACTGGCCGACTTCGCATTCAAGGCCTGGCGTCGAATCACGAGCGCGGGTCGGCCCAAATACGCCAAGCTGCGGGACGCCGTCGAACACGTCTACGAGACGCTTCGCGTCAACGGCGGCGACCGCCCCCTCACGACCGAGCACGAATGGCGCGAGTACCTGCGACGCTTGCCACGCTTTCGCGACGCCCAGGATGACCGTTCTCTCCAGCCCCTGCTCGCCTATATCGGCGGCCAGGTCCAGCCGTTGCGCGCACTGCAGGGCATCGGACATGTGATCGTCGACGAAGCTCAGGACGTGCATCCCCTCGAGTGGGCCGTACTGACCGAGATCAACGCCGGCGGATACTGGACGCTATTGGGCGACTTGAACCAGCGCCGCTCGGATCACACCGAAGGCAGTTGGAAGAACGTCGCGGCGGCGCTCGCGATCGAGGACGAGGACCTGCCGCTCGTGCGGCTGCAGCGCGGCTACCGCTCGACCCGACCGATCATCCAGTTCGCCAACAAGCTGCTTCCGAAGACTGAGCGCGAGTTGGCGTCGCTGCAGAACGAGGGCCCAGAGCCGCTCGTGGTGACGACCAAGACACTGTCGCCAGAAGCCGTCGCCCAGGCGTCCGGCCTGCTCGACCGGCATCCGCACGGGACGGTGGCGATCATCGACACCGACCCAGAGCCCACCCGCGAGGAACTGCGCGCTCGCGGCTGGATCGCCGACCGTGCCGATGTGACCAGGTGGCGGCGCGACAGCCGAATGCTGACGGTCATCGACCCGGACCACGCGCGCGGGCTGGAGTTCGATGGAGTCGTCGTCGTCGAGCCATGGGCCTTCCCGCCGAACTTAGGGCGGCAAGGCCAGCTCTACACCGCGCTGACGCGACCGAACCGGGAACTCGTAATCGTCCATCAGAAGCCACTGCCCGAGGAACTGCGAGGACGACGGAGATAGGCGTCGCCCACCGCGATAGTCAGTCATGGCACGACGAAGGGAACAGGGGATGGCGTTCCAGACGCCCAAGAGCATCGAAGAGATGCTGACGTCGATCCACAAGCACGAGTACCTCATGCCGGCGATCCAGCGCGAGTTCGTCTGGGGCCCGCAGCAGATCATCCGGCTCGTCGACAGCCTCATGCGCGGGTACCCGGTTGGGTCGTTCCTGCTGTGGGAAGTCCAACCGCAGACGGCGCAGTCGTACACCTTCTACGAGTTCCTGACCCACTTCCACGAGCGAGACAACCCATACGCCGGCAAGGCGACGGTGCCGGCCGGCGCGGGGACCGTCGCCGTGCTCGACGGGCAGCAGCGCCTCACGTCGCTCAACATCGCGCTGTACGGCAGCTTCGCGGAGAAGAAGAAGTACGCGTGGTGGAGCAGCCCCGATGCCTTCCCGGTCAAGCGGCTCTACCTCAACATTGCCAACGATCCCCAGGATGAGGAGTTGGGCCTGCGGTACGACCTGCAGTTCTTCACCGACAAGGAAGCTGCGCCGAACGAAGGTGAGCCGCATGTCTGGTTCCGCGTCGGTGCCGTGCTCGACCTCGCGAACTCCGGTCCCGCGATCATGCACGAGCTTGACTCACGCGGCATCGCGAACTCCACATCGGCCTTCCAGCGCCTCTACGACTTGTACGAGGCCGTCCGCGTGCTCAAGCCGATGAACTACTTCCTGGTCACGGACCAAGACCCCGACAAGGTCTTGGAGATCTTCGTCCGAGTGAATAGCGGCGGCACGCCGCTGTCCTACTCCGACCTGCTGCTATCGATGGCGACCAACCAGTGGAAGGACCTCGACGCACGCGAAGAAGTCCGCTCCCTGGTCAGCGAGATCAACACCAACGCCGGACGTCAGTTCGCGTTCACCAAGGACCTCGTGCTGAAGTCCGCCCTGGCGATCGCGGGCGTCGACCTCCGGTTCAAAGTCTCGAACTTCACACAGGCAAACATGGCCGCAGTCGAAGCGGTGTGGCCTGCTACCCGCTCAGCCCTCCTGCGCGCGGCCACCCTGCTGCAGCAGTTCGGCTACAACGAGCGCAACCTCACGGCAAGCAGCGTGATCATCCCGCTCGCGTACTACCTGCATCGTCGCGGTGTCGGCGACGGCTATCTCGACGCGACCAAGCACGCCCCCGATCGCCTCGCCGTGCACGGCTGGGTGACGCGGTCGCTGATCAAGCGCGGGGTCTGGGGTTCCGGACTGGACACGCTGCTCACGCGCATCCGCGAGGTCCTATCAGTCCACGCCGCGGGAGGGTTCCCCGTTGCTGAGGTTGAAGCCGCAATGGCATCTGCCGGGAAGGCGCTGTCATTCGAAGCGTCGGAGATCGACGAGCTGCTCAACCTCAAGTACGGCGGCCAGCGCACGTTCTCGGTCCTGTCCGTACTCTACCCGGGCCTCGACCTGAGCAAGCAGTTCCACGAGGACCACATCTTCCCGAGATCGAGATTCACCCGGAAGAAGCTGGCCGCCGTCGGCGTGCCCCCGGACAAGATCGAGCACTTTATCGACTTGTGCGACTTGCTGCCGAACCTCCAACTGCTGGCGGGCACCGCGAACGTCGAGAAGCAGGACATGCTCCCGGCGGAATGGATTTCTTCGGCGTTCCCCACACCGCAGAGGGCGCAGACGTACGTCAACGACAACGACCTCGCCGAGCTGCCGGAGGGCATCACCGAGTTCGACGCGTTCTTCGACCTGCGCAAGAGCAAACTCCGAGATCGACTCACGAAGGCGCTCGGCGTGCCCAACCGGATCGGTGCAACCGTCTCGACGCCATACCCATTGCGGGTGGCTTCAGAGTGACACTAGAGTGGCTTCACTTCGACACTACCGGGCCCACGCCCTGCCGGACCCACCGCCGGAGCACACACGACGTCGGCGGCAGGGCAAGGAAGGAACGCCACCATGCCCACGCTCACCCTGCGCCTCGACGAGGAGACATTGGCCGCCCTGCGTAAGCAGGCCGAGATCGAGCACCGCTCCATGAACGACGTCACCGTCCTCGCGATCCGGGACCGCGCTGCGGCCGTCACCCGCCGGGCCGAGCGCACGGTGATCATCGGTGAGCTCATCGAGGGCAACCGAGAGCTCCTGGAGCGACTCTCTCGATGACCTCGACGCCGCTCGCCTATCCCGAGCTCGCCGACGCTCTCGACATCTGCGAGCAGCTGCGGCTGCACATCCGGGACGTCGGCGCGCTGGCTTCCGCCATCGAACGCCCGGCCCAGGTCGTGTGGGGCACAGAGGCATACGTCGGGATCCACGCCAAGGCTGCGGCCCTGCTCGAGGCGATCAACCGCTCGCACCCGCTGGTCGACGGGAACAAACGACTGTCGATCCTGCTCGTCCTCCTGCTCTACCGGCTCAACGGCTTCGACCTCGCGATCGACCCCGAGGACGGCGACGCGTTCGTCCGCGAGGTCGGGGGCGACGTACATCCGGAGCTGGCCACCATCACGTCGTGGTTGGAGGCGAGGGCTACCCCTCGCTGAGGCTGGGGACAGCCGCGCGGTCCGAGGCGCTCGCGACGATGGCGTCGCCGGCGCGGAACCAGTCGACGTCCACGTGCCCACCGGTCTCGGCCGTGGCGTAGCAGAAGATCGCGAACCGGTACCCGGTGAAGTGGTCGAGGCTGTACTCCATCGCCAGGTCGTCGCCGATCGGCGTCCAGGTGGCGCCGTCCAGCGAGTACGCGAACGTGGCGCGGTCGGCGGCGTCTCGGAAGTCCACATCCACGCGGAGCAGGACCGTCTCGGCCGTCAGGGGCACGGGCGCACTGGTGAAGGCGACGTGCCCCTGCCGGTCGGCGCGGCGCATCACGAGCCGGCGCGCGCCGTCGGCCATCTCGACGGCGACGTACCCGTACTTCTGCTGGTAGGCGGACAGGCCGGCGACGTCGCCGTCCTTCATGCCGGAGACGTCGAGCGAGATCGCCGCGGCGCTCGTCGGACCGTACGTGCGCTGGGTGAGCGTGTTGCGTGCGTCGAGGATGCCCGACGCGAGGCTGCCGGTGGTGAGCCGCAGATGGCCGGGCCGGTCGGTGAGCGACCAGAACCGGTTGTCCGGGTTGTGGTTCCACTGCCAGGACAGCCCGAGGCTCGAGCCGTTCCAGGCGTTCTCGTCCGACGCCGTCAGGGCACCGGGGTCCGCGGTGCTCCAGTAGCCGGCCGGCGTGGGGCGGTTGTCGAAGTCGTCCGAGACGAGCAGGTCGGTCGCTCGCACGGACGTCGCCGCTCCGGGGTCGGTCGTCCCCGCGTCGAGCGTGTAGACGGGCCATCCGTCCTCGTCCCAGGACACGCGCGCGAGCTGGGGTGAGCGCCCGAGCGGGCCCTCGTCCTGGAACAGCATCGCGTACCACTGCCCGTCGGGCGCCTGGACGACGCCGCCCTGGGCGACGCCGTCGCCCTGTCGCCCCGCGACCGGCACGGCCCGGGCGAGGACGACCCTGCCCTCCCAGTCACCGCCCTCGGACTGCGGTGTCAACGACGTCGAGCGCCACACGACCTGCTGGCGGATCCCGTCGGTCGGCCACTCGATCATGAACACGTAGTAGCTGCCGGCGATCTTGTACGCGTGCGCGCCCTCGGCGTGCAGCCCGCTGCTCTGGTCGACGTCGGCGTGCTCGACGAGCCGCGTCGCCGGACCGTCCCAGGCGAAGGTCCCGTCGTCGCCCCGGCGGAGCCGGCGCAGGTCGATCACTCCCCCGCCGTAGACGAGGAAGACGTCGTCGCCGTCGAACAGCAGCGACTGGTCGTGGGCGTAGCCGTCGAGGACCGACCTCGTCCACGGCCCGTGCTCGATGCTGGGCGTGGCGAAGACGTACGTCATGTCGGTGGTCAGGCTCCCGACCGAGACGTAGTACGTCCCCTCGTGGTACCTGATGCTCGCGGCCCAGCTGCCCTGTCCGTAGGCGTTGCGGCCGTGGCGCAGGGCGAGCGCGTCCGTGTCGTCGAGGATCGGGCCGGTGTACCCGACGATCGACCAGTGCACCAGGTCGTCCGAGCGCATGATCGGCACGCTCGGCGCGAAGTACATGGTCGTGCTGACCATGTAGTAGTACCGACCGTCGTGGACGACGTCCGGGTCGGGGACGTCCGCGAGGACGACCGGGTTGACGACGGTGAGCGGCCGGTCGCCCGGCCCCATCAGCGCAAGCCCAGGCTGACGGTGACGTAGGAGTGGGCGGGGACGTCGACCTCGAGCCCGCGTGCGTGCGGCCGCACGCCGACGTGAGGCCGCGGTGCGACCGCGTCGCGCTGCTGCGGCGTGTTGTGCGCGTCGAGGGCGGACGCGGTCAGGACCCGCGCGTCGTGCCCGACGACGTCGCGACCGCGCAGGTCGAGCACGACCGTGCGGTCGTTCTCCGTGTCGAGGTTCGACAGCGAGACCAGTGCGGCGTCGTCCTTGACCGACGCGGAGGCCGAGACCAGGGGCAGCTCGGTCCCGTCGACGACACGCGTCTGCACACCACGCAGGTGCACGGCGAGGGCTGCGGCGTCGTGGTGCCCGGCGTTCATCGCGAACACGTGGTACGTGGGGGTGAGCACGAGCGCGCCGGTGTCCGGGTCCGTCAGGATCATCGCCTGCAGCACGTTGACGGTCTGCGCGATGTTCGCCATCACGACCCGCTCCGCGTGCCGGTGGAACGCGTCGAGGTGGGTCGACGCGACGAGCGCGTCGCGCAGCGTGTTCTGCTGGTACAGGAAGCCGGGGTTGGTGCCCTTCTCGACGTTCCACCAGGTGCCCCACTCGTCGACGACGAGGCCCACCTTGCGGTGCGGGTCGTACCGGTCCATCACCGTCGAGTGGCGGGTGAGCAGCTCCTCCATGCGGTGCGCCCTGGCCATCGTCGTGTACCACTCGTCGGTGCTGAAGCCCGTGGCGTCGCCCTTGTCGCCCCACGAGCCCGACATCGTGTAGTAGTGCAGCGAGACGGCCTGGAACGGACCGGCGGGCGCGGCCGGGTCGGCGGCGAGGTCGTCGAACGAGCGCATGAGTGCCTCGGTCCAGTGCAGGTCACCCGAGTCCGCGCCGGCGGCGATCCGGTACAGGATGTTGCCGCCGTGGTTGCGCGA
>NZ_BJLP01000010.1 GCF_006538705.1 Cellulomonas uda | reverse complement strand
CGTCTAGCGCGGCTCGTCCAGCGCGGCGCCCGCCGCGTCACGGCACGCGGGCGGTCCAGGACGGGTCCGCGAACTTCGTACGGCGCAGCTCCTCGGCGCGCTCGAGCTCGTCGGCACGCAGCTCGCCGGGCACGCTCGGGTAGTGCGCGCGGAAGTGCGCCTCGAACGCGTCGATGACCGCCTCGCGCGGCAGGTGCGTCTGCGAGCGCACCGGGTCGACGCGCTTCGCGGCGCTGCGCGTGCCCTTGTCGGACACCTTCTCGCGGCCGATGCGCAGGACCTCGAGCATCTTGGCCGCGTCGATGTCGTACGACATCGTCACGTGGTGCAGCACCGCGCCGCCGACGACGCGCTTCTGCGCGGACCCGGCCAGCTTGCCCGCGGGTGACGCGATGTCGTTGAGGCCGGTGATCGCGGCCTGCACGCCCACGTCCGCGAGCGCCCCCAGGACCCACTGGTTGAGGAACGCGTAGGACTCCTCGAACGTCATGCCGTCGACGAGCGACGCGGGCACGACGAGCGAGAACGTGATGCAGTTGCCCGCCTCCATGAACATCGCTCCGCCGCCCGAGATCCGGCGCACCACGGTGATGCCGTAGCGCTCGGCGGCCTCGAGGTCGACCTCGTTGCGCAGCGACTGGAACGACCCGATGACCACCGCGGGCTCGTCCCACTCCCAGAACCGCAGCGTCGGGCCGCGGCGGCCCGCCGCGAGGTCCTCGGTGAGCACCTGGTCGAGCGCGGTGTGCAGGGCGGGCGGCAGCGGGCCGGGGCGCAGCACCTCGAACGTGTGGTCCTCCCAGGTGGTGGACAGCCCGAGAGCGCGGCGCACCGCGACCGCCACCGCACGCTCGTCGAACCCGACCATCGCGACCGGACCGAGCAGCCGCCCGGTGTCCTGCGCGTCGGCCAGCCGGGTGCGCACCGCCTCGGCGAGCCGGCTCGTCGTCGTGTCCCGCGGCAGCCCGGTCAGGGCGGCGTCGATCTCGGCGAGCGCCTCGTCGGGCTCGAGGAAGAAGTCTCCGGCGACGCGGACGTCGGCCAGGACGCCGTCGCGGACCGTCAGGTCGACGGTGACGAGCTTGCCGCCCGCCACCTTGTACTCACCGTGCAGCGTGGGCTCGTCGTCCGTCACGGCACCAGCCTAGGCGCGGCGACGGTGCGGTCACCCGAGCGCCTGCACCGCGTCGTGCGCGCGTTCCTGCACCATCGTCGACAACGACTCGGGTGTGCCGAGCGAGGCGAGCAGCTCGCCACGGTCACCCTCGCCGAGCGCGGTCGCCGTCCACGTCACGATCGTGTTCCCGACGAGGACGTGCCCGCGGTACGACGGCGCGTCGACGCCCTCGGCGCTGTGCACCACCTCCTGCACCACCGCGGGGTACACCCCCTGCCCCTCGATCGCCGGCTCCGCGGTCCACGTGGCGCCGTCCATCCCGGGGTTGGCCTGCGAGTACGTCGGGCAGCCGTCGACCGTCGTCACCAGGTCGCGGAACGCCTCCTGCGCGGCCGCCGGGTCGGCGAGGCGCACCACCTGCTGCACGAAGTCGACCTTGTCGTTCACGTACGACCGCGCGACGAACCCGGGCGGCGGGTCCGCGACGACCGTCACGGCCACGGTGCACTCGGCGGGCTCGACCGACGACCCCTCCGGCAGCCCCCACGCGAGCTCGCCCATCCCGATGCCGACCTCCACGCCGTCCGCGGCCGCGGGCACGTCGGCGACGAGGTCGGCCTTCTGGACGAGCAGGGTGCGCATGGTGCGGTCGTCGAACACGGCATCGGCTCCCGGGACGGGTGGTGCCGTCGGTGACGCGCTGGGCGTCGGCGTCGGCGCGGGCGTGGTGCCGGCGGCGCTCGACGCCGCGGCGGTGGCGGTCGGGACGACCACGGGCTCGGTCTCGTGGTCGGCCCACGGCTGGGCGACGAGCAACGCGACGAGCACGAGCGCGAGCACGACGAGCGACGCGACGACCCACCAGCGGCCGCGGCCCGACCCCTCGTCGGGCCCGGGTGGGACGCCCGGACCGACCGGCTCGGAGCTCGTCACGCGCGTCCTTCCCCGCCCGGTCCACCAGGCTGATCGTTGCCCGCAGGCCACCTGCGCCGGCGGCCTGGTCCGAGGCTAGGCCGCTTCGCCCCGCACCGCTAACGCCGTCCCCCGGACGCGCGTCAGCGCGGGGCGACCCCGCGTCGACGCAGCCCCCAGATGGTCCCGTCGGTGAGCGCCTCCCACGACGCCTCGAGCAGGTTCGGCCCGACGCCCACCGTCTGCCACACCGCCTGGCCGTCGGTGTGCTCGATGAGCACGCGCGTGACGGCGTCGGTGCCGTGCATCGAGTCGAGGATGCGGACCTTGAAGTCGATGAGCTCGAAGTCCTCGAGCTCGGGGTACACGCCGACGAGCGCCTGGCGCAGCGCGTGGTCGAGCGCGTTGACCGGGCCGTTCCCCTCGCCCGTGGAGACGAACCGCTCACCACCCGCGTGCAGCTTGACGGTGGCCTCCGCGTTCGCGGGCGTGCCACGACCGCCCGCACGCTCGACGATCGTGCGCCACGACTCGACGGTGAAGTACTGCGGGCGCGCGCCCTCGATCTCCTCGACGAGCAGCAGCTCGAACGACGCGTCGGCCGCCTCGTACGTGTATCCGCGCGCCTCGGCGTCCTTGACGCGCTCGGTCACGCGCGACAGGACCTCGGGGCGCTGCGACAGGTCGAAGCCGAGCTCGCGGCCCTTGAGCTCGATCGACGCGCGGCCGGCCATGTCGGACACGAGCATGCGCATGTCGTTGCCGACGAGCGCCGGGTCGGTGTGCTGGTACAGGTCCGGGTCGACCTTGATCGCCGAGGCGTGCAGCCCGGCCTTGTGCGCGAACGCGCTCGCGCCCACGTACGGCGACCGCGCGAACGGCGAGATGTTGGTGACCTCGCTGATGGCGTGGGCGATGCGGGTCAGCTCCGCGAGTCCCGACGACCGCTCCTCGTCGCGCGCGAGCACCGGCAGGCCGTACTTGAGCTCGAGGTTCGCGACGACGGCGAGCAGGTCCGCGTTGCCGGTGCGCTCGCCGTACCCGTTCACCGTGCCCTGCACGTGCCGGCAGCCGGCCTCGACCGCGGCGAGCGTGTTCGCCACCGCGCACCCCGAGTCGTTGTGCGCGTGCATGCCCAGCACCGCGTCGGGCCCGACGGCCGCGCGCACGTCCGCGACGACCTGCGCGACCCAGGACGGCACCATGCCGCCGTTGGTGTCGCACAGCGCGACGACCTCGGCACCCGCCTCGAACGCCGTCAGCACGGCCGCGCGCGCGTAGGCGGCGTCGAACCGGAAGCCGTCGAAGAAGTGCTCGGCGTCGACCACGACCCGGCGCCCCTCACCGACGAGGAACGACACCGAGTCGGCGATCATCGCGAGGTTCTCCTCGCCCGTGGTGCGCAGCGCGCGCTCGGCGTGCCGGATGTCGCTCTTCGCGACGAGCGCGACGACCGGCGCCTCGGAGTCCACGAGCGCACGCACCTGCGGATCCTGCGACGCGCGCTGCCCGGGCTTGCGGGTCGCGCCGAACGCCGCGAGCTCGGCGTTGCGCAGGTCGAGCTCCTTGGCGGCACGCTTGAAGAACTCCGTGTCCTTGGGCACCGCACCGGGCCAGCCGCCCTCGATGAACCCGACGCCGAGCTCGTCGAGCAGGCCCGCGACCACGATCTTGTCGGCCACGGACAGCGCGATGCCCTCCTGCTGCGCGCCGTCACGCAGCGTGGTGTCGTA
The DNA here is from genome assembly GCF_006538705.1 of Cellulomonas uda. Classification (GTDB taxonomy): domain Bacteria; phylum Actinomycetota; class Actinomycetes; order Actinomycetales; family Cellulomonadaceae; genus Cellulomonas; species Cellulomonas uda. The sequence goes on along the minus strand of NZ_BJLP01000010.1, from coordinate 71,840 downwards.
GACCTGGAACGCGCCTGCGGGCAGGGCGGGGCTGAGAGTCGTGTCGGAGGTCGGTGCGGTCACGGAGGTGCTCTCTTCAGGCGTGCGGGACTGCGGGGACGGGCTTCGTCGGACGGGTGCGTCCTCGTGAGACGGCCCCGGACCAACAAAAAGACCCCCCGGGGTACGGGAGGTCTGCGCGCCGGCGGGTGGGCCGACGCGCTAGTCGATAATCGAGGTCCACGGGGACATGCGGCCATGGTGACACACCCCACGCCCCGCGGTCACGCCCGCCGCGCGCCGGGTCCACCCTTCGGACCCGCACTGGTCCCCGCACTGGTCCCCACACCAGTCGCCGCACGACGCGAGGGGCGCCCCGGCCGGGACGCCCCTCGTCGTGCGCGCCGGCGCGTCAGGCCAGGCGGTGCAGCCAGCCGTGCCGGTCGGTCGCGCGGCCGTACTGGATGTCGGTCAGCTCGGCGCGCGTCCGCGTCGTCACCGCACCGGCCTCGCCGTCCCCGACGGTCAGGTCGAAGTCGGTGCTCTTGAGGCGGCCGATCGGCGTGATCACGGCGGCCGTGCCGCACGCGAACACCTCGGTGACCGAGCCGTCCTCGAGCCCCGCGCGCAGGTCCGCGAGCGCGAGGGGCGCCTCGCAGACCTCGTGCCCTGCGTCCGTCAGGAGCTGCAGGATCGACGAGCGCGTGACGCCCTCGAGGATCGAGCCCGACACGGGCGGCGTGGCGACCGAGCCGTCCGCCCGCACGACGAACACGTTCATGCCCCCGAGCTCCTCGAGGTACGTGTTGGTCGACGCGTCGAGGAAGCAGACCTGCTCGCAGCCCTGCTCGTACGCGTTCTGCTGCGGCAGGAGGCTCGCGGCGTAGTTGCCGCCGCACTTCGCGGCGCCCGTGCCACCCGCACCCGCGCGGTGGTACTCCTGGTCGACCCAGATCGCCACCGGCTTCACACCGCCCGAGAAGTACGGTCCGACCGGCGAGGCGATGACGAGGTACTCGACCTCGAGCGAGGGCCGCACCCCGAGGAACGACTCCGAGGCGTACATGAACGGGCGCAGGTACAGGCTGGTCTCGTCACCCGTGGGGATCCACGCGGCGTCGGTGCGCACGAGCGCCTCGATGGACCCGAGGAAGTCCGCCTCGGACAGCTGCGGGAGCGCCAGCCGCTCGGCCGACCGCGCGAACCGCTCGGCGTTGGCGTGCGGCCGGAACGTCCACACCGAGCCGTCGGCGTGCCGGTACGCCTTGAGGCCCTCGAAGATCTCCTGGCCGTAGTGCAGCACCGCGGTCGCCGGGTCGAGCTGCAGCGGTCCGTAGGGCTCGACGCGCCGGCCGTGCCAGCCCTCGCCCTGCGTGTAGGAGATGCGGGCCATGTGGTCCGTGAAGACCGTGCCGAACTTCGGCGCGGCCAGCAGCTCGGCGCGCTGGGCGTCGGGCACGGGGCTCGTCGTCGCGTGCACCTCGAAGAGGTCGGCGGACGTGGAGGAAGCGACGGTGCTCATGGGAGGGCCTTTCACCTGGGCTGGTCTGACGGTACCCGGCGGTGGCGGCCTGGCGCACCGCCCCTCGCGCCCGTCGCGTGCGCGACGGACGTCAGGGACGGACCGGCCGTCCCGTCACCGGGGACCCGGGACGGGGAGCGACGGCCTTCGGCAGGACGGGAGGTCAGCCCGCGACGCGCGCGGCGAGGTCCTTGCCCACCTCGGCCGTCGACCGTACTCGCTCGGCGGCGCCGCGCTCGGCCAGGTCGGCCGCGACGGCGTCCTCGACGGCCTGCGCCTGGGTGCGCAGGCCGAGGTGGTCCAGCAGGAGCGCGACCGAGAGCACGGTGGCGGTGGGGTCCGCCTTGCCCTGGCCGGCGATGTCGGGCGCGGAGCCGTGCACGGGCTCGAACATGCTCGGCGCCGTGCGGTCCGGGTTGATGTTGGCGCTGGCCGCGAGGCCGATGCCGCCCGTGACGGCGGCCGCGAGGTCGGTGAGGATGTCGCCGAACAGGTTGTCGGTGACGATCACGTCGAACCGGCTCGGGTTCGTGACCAGGAAGATCGTCGCGGCGTCCACGTGCAGGTAGTCCACCGTGACGTCCGGGAACTCGGCGTTGACGGCCTCGACCGTGCGGCGCCACAGGTGACCCGCGTGCACCAGCACGTTGTGCTTGTGCACGAGCGTGAGCTTCTTGCGCGGGCGGGCCGCGGCGCGCGCGAACGCGTCACGGACCACGCGCTCGACGCCGAACGCCGTGTTGACGCTCACCTCGTTGGCGACCTCGTGCGGCGTGCCGACGCGGATCGCGCCGCCGTTGCCCACGTACGGGCCCTCGGTGCCCTCGCGCACCACGACGAAGTCGACGTCGCCGGGCGCCGCGAGCGGGCTCGTCACGCCGGGGAACAGCTTGCCCGGGCGCAGGTTGACGTAGTGGTCCAGCGCGAAGCGGAGCTTGAGCAGCAGGCCGCGCTCGAGCACGCCCGACGGGACGCTCGGGTCGCCGATCGCGCCCAGGAGGATCGCGTCGTGCGCACGGATCGCCTCGAGGTCACCGTCCGTCAGCGTCTCGCCCGTCGCGTGCCAGCGGCGCGCGCCCAGGTCGAACTCCGTGGTGCTCACACCGACGCCCGATCCCGCGAGTGCCGCGTCGAGCACGAGGAGGCCCTGCTCGACGACCTCGGTGCCGATCCCGTCACCGGCGACGACGGCGAGGCTGATCTGCGTGGCGTTGCTGCTCATGGCTCCACCCTACGCGGGACGTCCCACCAACCGGACACCCATCTCACCATCCGACCCGCGCGGCGGCGGACCCGTCAGTCCACCGGAGGCGTCGGACCGTGCGTCGGGTACACCAGCTCGTACGCCTCGTCGACCGCCGTGTCCGTCACCGTGACCTCCGTCGTACGGATCAGCGCGCGCGGCTCGCCCAGGCTGTCCAGCACGATCGCCAGGTCACCGACCCGCGGCAGGTCGTCACCCGCGGCGAAGTCCGCACGCGCGCTCGTCGTGCGCGAGCGCTCCCCCGCGAGGACCTCCCGGACCGCGTCGTCCGCCTCCGCACCCGACCCGTACGAGAACGACGGCGGCGGCACCACGTCGAGCGGCACGGCGCCCACGATCCCGTCCAGCTTGCCGAACCCCACGTGGCCGCGCGCCGCCTGCCAGAACGCCGTGATCCGCTGGTCGCCGTCCGCCGCGACCTGCGCGTGCCCGGCCACACCCTCGTCGTACTCGCTCATGGACCTGCCCTCCGGAGTCGGTTGGTGCGGCCCATCCTGCCCTGGGACGACGGACGCCACACGTCCGCGCGCGTGCGCAGTCGTGTGGCGTCCGTCGACGTGGCGTCAGCGCGCGGCCGAGCCCTCGGTGTAGTCCTGGTCGGACGGCTTCACCCACGCGAACAGCTTGCGCAGTTCGCGGCCGACCGGCTCGATCGGGTGGTTCTGGCCCTTCTCGCGCAGCGCCTTGAACTCCGGCGCGCCGGCGTCCTGGTCGTCGATGAAGCGCTTGGCGAACGCGCCGTTCTGGATGTCGGCGAGCACGGCCTGCATGTTCGCCTTGACGTCCGGCGTGATGACGCGCGGGCCCGAGACGTAGTCGCCGTACTCGGCCGTGTCGGACACCGACCAGCGCTGCTTGGTGATGCCGCCCTCCCAGATGAGGTCGACGATCAGCTTGAGCTCGTGCAGCACCTCGAAGTACGCGACCTCGGGCTGGTAGCCCGCCTCGGTCAGCGTCTCGAAGCCGTACTGGATGAGCTGCGAGACGCCACCGCACAGGACGGCCTGCTCACCGAACAGGTCGGTCTCGGTCTCCTCGGTGAACGTCGTCTTGATGCCCGCGGCACGCAGGCCGCCGATCGCCTTGGCGTAGGAGAGCGCGAGGTCCCACGCGGCGCCCGACGCGTCCTGCTCCACGGCGACGATCACCGGGACGCCGCGGCCGTCGACGTACTCGCGGCGCACCAGGTGCCCCGGGCCCTTGGGGGCGACCATGAGCACGTCGTGCCCCGCGGCCGGCTGGATGTAGCCGAAGCGGATGTTGAAGCCGTGGCCGAAGACGAGCGCGGCGCCGTCCTTGAGGTTCGGCTCGATCTCGTCGCGGTAGACGATCCGCTGGACCTGGTCGGGCGCCAGGATCACGACGACGTCCGCGTCCCGCACCGCGTCGGCGACCGACGCGACCGCGAGGCCCTGGTTCTCGGCCTTCGCCCGCGACGGGGAGCCCTCGCGCAGACCGACGGTCACGTCGACGCCGGAGTCGCGCAGGTTGAGCGAGTGCGCGTGCCCCTGGCTGCCGTAGCCGACGACGGCGACCTTCTTGGACTGGATGATCGACAGGTCGGCGTCGTCGTCGTAGAACAGCTCGGCCACGATGGGTCTCTCCTTCAGATGGGGTCGCTCGGGGTCCCGAGCGGGGTCGTGCGGACTGGCAGGTCTGGGAACGGTGTATCAGGCGGAGCGCGTGACGCGCTCGAGCGCCCGGTCCGTGATCGAGCGGGACCCGCGGCCGATGGCCACGGTGCCGGACTGCACGATCTCACGGATGCCGAACGGCTCCAGGGCCGTCAGGAGCGCGTCGAGCTTGCCCGGCGAGCCGGTCGCCTCGACGACGACCGTGTCCGGCACGACGTCGACGACGTGCGCGCGGAACAGCTGCACGACCTCGAGCACCGACGTGCGCTGCGTGACGTCCGCCTTGACCTTGACGAGCAGCAGCTCGCGCTGGACCGAGGCGGCGTCCTCGAGCTCGACGATCTTGATGACGTTGATCAGCTTGTTCAGCTGCTTGGTCACCTGCTCCAGGGGCAGCTCGTCGACGTCGACGACGACCGTGATCCGCGAGATCTCGTCGTGCTCCGTCGGGCCCACGGCCAGGGAGTGGATGTTGAACGCCCGCCGCGCGAACAGCCCCGCGACGCGCGTCAGCACGCCGGGCTTGTTCTCGACGAGCACGGACAAGGTGTGGCGGCTCATCAGTCCTCCCGGTCCCACGCCGGGGAGATCCCGCGTGCGTACTGGATGTCGTCGTTGCTCACGCCCGCGGCGACCATCGGCCACACCATCGCGTCGCGCGAGACGGTGAAGTCGACGACGACGGGCTGGTCGTCGATCTCGAGGGCGCGCTTGATCGTCGCGTCCACGTCGGCCTTCGTCTCGCAGCGCAGGCCCACGCAGCCGTACGCGTCGGCGAGCTTGACGAAGTCCGGGATGCGGCGGGTGCCGTGGCCGGTGTGCAGGTCGGTGTTCGAGTACCGGGACTCGTAGAACAGCGTCTGCCACTGGCGGACCATGCCGAGCGAGGAGTTGTTGACGACCGCGACCTTGATCGGGATGTCGTTGATCGCGCAGGTCGCGAGCTCCTGGTTGGTCATCTGGAAGCAGCCGTCGCCGTCGATCGCCCAGACGGTGCGGTCCGGCTCGCCGACCTTGGCGCCCATGGCCGCGGGCACGGCGTAGCCCATGGTGCCCAGGCCGCCGGAGTTGAGCCACGAGTTCGGTCGCTCGTACTTGATGAACTGCGCGGCCCACATCTGGTGCTGCCCGACACCCGCGACGTACGTCGCCTCGGGCCCGGTGAGCTCGCCGATGCGCTGGATGACGTGCTGCGGTGCGAGGTGACCGTCGGAGGGCTCGTCGAAGCCCAGCCCGAACGTCTCGCGCCACGCGTCCAGCTGGCGCCACCAGCCCTCGAGGTCCGGCTTGCCGTGGTGCGCGTGCTCGCGCTCGAGCTCCGGGAGCAGGTCGGTCAGGACCTCGCGCAGGTCGCCGACGATCGGGACGTCGACCGCCTTGTTCTTGCCGATCTCGGCGGGGTCGATGTCGGCGTGGACGACTGTCGCGTGCGGCGCGAACGACGAGAGCAGGCCCGTGACGCGGTCGTCGAACCGGGCACCGAGGGCGACGATCAGGTCGGCCTTCTGCAGCGCGGCGACGGCCGCGACCGTGCCGTGCATGCCGGGCATCCCCAGGTGCTGCGGGTGCGTGTCCGGCAGCGCGCCGCGGGCCATGAGCGTCGTGACCACCGGGGCGCCCGAGGCGTCGGTGAGCCGGCGCAGCTGCTCGGCGGCACGCGCGCGGATGACGCCGCCGCCGACGTACAGCACCGGGCGCCGCGACGTGGCGAGCAGGCGTGCGGCCTCGCGGATCTGCTTGGCGTGCGGCTTGGTGACCGGGTGGTACCCGGGCAGCGAGACCTCCTGCGGCCAGGCGAACGTGGTGGACGCCTGCATCGCGGACTTCGCGATGTCGACGAGCACGGGCCCGGGCCGCCCGGACGCGGCGACGTGGAACGCCTCGGCGATGACCCGCGGGATGTCGGCGGGGTCGGTGACGAGGTAGTTGTGCTTGGTGATCGGGAGCGTGATGCCGACGATGTCGGCCTCCTGGAACGCGTCCGTGCCGATCATCGCGGCGCCGACCTGGCCCGTGATCGCGACCATGGGCACCGAGTCCATGTTGGCGTCGGCGATGGGCGTCACGAGGTTCGTCGCGCCCGGGCCCGACGTCGCCATGCACACGCCGACCAGGCCGGTCGCGGCCGCGTAGCCGGTCGCGGCGTGGCCCGCACCCTGCTCGTGCCGCACGAGGATGTGCCGCAGGCGGGTCGAGTCCATGAGCGGGTCGTACGTCGGCAGGATCGCGCCACCGGGGATCCCGAAGACGACCTCCGCGCCGACCTCCTCGAGCGAGCGCACGATCGACTTCGCGCCCGTGACCTGCTCGGTCACGCGCTCGACCCGCTCGGACGGAACGACCGGCGTGGGCGCGCTCGGGGGCGCGGGACGCGCGGTCGCGCCGACCACGGCGGGGCTCACGGGCATCCGCGGCGGTGCCGGGTGGGGGCCCTGGACCATCGGTGTCTCCCTGCTGCTGGTGGGTGCTGCGTGTGGTGCTCGACTGGCTGGTCCTGCAAACAGAAAACCCCTCGCGTCGGACGGGCCGACGGTGCGAGGGGTGCGCGCGCTGACGAAGCCTGTGCTGCTGGCCTCAGCCGGCGCGCTCAGGAAGTACTACGAGGATCGTCTGCACGAGGGCGAGGTTACGCCTCCGTCGGTTCGCCTGTCACGTCTATCCGCATCCGTCTTGCATGGTGGTGCACGCGTCCACCTGGTGGACGCTCAGGGCACGTCGCGGACCCGGAACGACACCGCGCCGAGGCCGAGGACGACGAGCGCCGCGACCAGCAGCGCCGCCGCCCCCTGGACGGGGCTGACGACGTGCTCCACCACCGCGCACACCGGCGGCACGTCGGCGCCGCCCACGCACTCCTCGACGCCGTACGTCGTCCCGCCCTCGAGCCACGCGCGCAGGCTCGTCGCGAGCGTGACGCCGCGCGCCGCCGGCACCAGGAGCGGCAGCGCGCTCTCGATCGCCGCGACCCACCACACCACGAGCCCCGCGACCCCCGCACCGACCCGCAGCGCAAACGCCAGCCCCACCCCGACCGCGACCGCCCACAGCCCCGCGGCGAGCGCGCGCGCCGTCGCGACCGCGACCACGCCGGCAGCACCCCCGGCGTCGCCGGTCGCCCCGTTGACCGCGACGACCGCCACGATCCCGACCAGCGCCGTCCCGAGCGCGACGAGCGCCACCGGCACGGCCGCCGCGAGCGCGGCCACGAGCCGGCTGACCAGCACGCGCCCGCGGCGCGGCGCGAACGTCAGCCAGGTCCCCATCGCACCCGAGCCGAAGTCCGCGGTCACCAGCGTCACCCCCATCACCAGGAGGCCGACGAGCACCACGACCGCCATCGGCGGGTACCGGTGCTCGAGGGTCTCCACCAGCGCGGGGCGGTACGGCAGCACCTGCTCGAGGGTCGGCGGGGTGCGCAGCGGGTCGCACAGCACGTGCAGGTCCTCGCCGTCACGCTCGGCGGTCTGCTCGCACACCTCGACCCATCCTGCGTGGTCCGACTCCCACCGGGCGGTCGCGGTGGCCAGCTCCTCCCGCGCCTGGGCGAGCGCGCCGGCCGACGGCGGGCGCGTGTCGTCCCACGCCGCGACGACGAAGCCGAGCGCGGCGACCACGAGCACCACCGCGGTCCCCCACACGACCGCGCGCGAACGCACGCGCAGGAGCTCGGCGCGCAGCAGCGGGCTCACGGGCGCACCTGCGCGACCCCGGGCACCCGGTCCGTCCCGCCCGTGCCCACGTGCGCGGTGAGCTCGAGGAAGACCGACTCGAGGTCGTCGCGCACGGTCCCGACCTCGGACGCGAACAGCCCCTCGCGTGCGAGCGTCTCGTTGACGAGCGCCGGGTCCGGGACGCCCGCGACGAGCAGCGCCCCGCCCTCGCGCGTCACGCGCCACCCGCGTGCGGTGAGCAGCGCGTGGGCCGCCGGGACGTCGCGCACGACGACGCGCACCTGGCCGCGGCCCCGGACCAGCTCGGCGACGGACCCGCTCGCCACCGACCGACCGCGCGCCACGATCGACACAGTGTCCGCCACCTGCTGCACCTCCGCGAGGATGTGGCTGGACACGAGCACGGTCCGGCCCTCGTCGCCGAGGCGCCGCATGGTGGCGCGGACGTCGCGGATGCCCGCGGGGTCGAGGCCGTTGGTCGGCTCGTCGAAGATCAGCAGGTCCGGGTCCTTGAGGAGCGTCGCCGCGATCGCGAGGCGCTGCTTCATGCCGAGCGAGAACCGCCGGAACGGGTCGCGGGCGCGCTCGCGCAGGTCGACCTGGTCGAGGACCTCGTCGACGCGCGTGCGCGGCACGTCGATCGCGGACGCGAGCACCTCGAGGTTGCGACGCCCCGAGAAGCTCGGCACGAACTTCGGCTGCTCGACGATCGCGCCGACGCGTGCCACCACGGCCGGCAGCCGCTGCGGCACCGGCTCGCCGAACAGCCGGATCTCGCCCGAGTCCGGACGCGCGAGACCGAGCAGCATGCGGATCGTCGTCGTCTTGCCCGAGCCGTTCGGGCCCAGGAACCCGTGCACGCCGCCCGCGGGCACCTCGAGGTCGAGACCCTCGACCGCCACGACCTGCGAGAGGTCGAACCTCCGGAACGTCTTGCGCAGCGCACGCGTCGAGATCGCGGGGCCGTCCCCGTGCGTGCCGATGATCGGGCCTCCTGCGCTCGTCGTCCCCTCCTGCAACGACACGACGGCACGCGGTCCCGAGGGCACGCCGCCACGTTCGCCCGTCCGGAGCAGCCCGCCCGGAGCAGCCCGGGGCGTCAGGACACGTCGCGCCGGCGGAACACGACCGCCGCGAGCACCACGACGACGAGCACGAGACCGCCGAGCACGGCCGCGCCGTGCCCCGCCGACACCGTGTGCGTGATCGACGTGCAGGACTGGCCGCCGGTCTCGGCGTCGAACCCGCACACGTCCTCGTACCACTGCGTGCCGTCGCGGACCCAGGCGTCGATGTTGGTCTGCAGCAGCCAGGGCCGCGCGCGCGGCGCGAGACCCGCACCGATCCCCTCGACGACGACGCCCCACGCGAGCACCGCACCGAGCACCGCCGCGGTATGCCGCAGGAGGAACCCGAGCGCGGCGCCGAGCACCGCGAACGCGACCCCGAGCACCGCGATCCTGCCGCCCGCCGCGGCGGCGTCCGCGAGCGTGAACCCGCTGCCCCCCGACCCCTGCGGAGGGTTCGGGTTGTGCAGCGCGTCGTGCGCCGCGAACGCGCCCCACGTGCCGCCGACGAGCAGGGTCACGGCCAGCACGGCGGTGGGGGCGAAGCCCACGACGGTCGCGACGAGCTTGCTCGCCAGCACGCGGCCGCGGCGCGGGGCGAACGTGAGCCAGTTCCCGATCGCGCCCGTGCTGAACTCCGCCGCGACGAACGAGGCGCCGGCGAGCAGGGCGGCGAGCGCCAGGAACGACGCGACGCCCCACACGATCGACGCGCCCTCGGTGTCCCAGTACTGCCGCCACGGCAGGAAGTCCTCGACCGTGGGCGTCCACTCGCACTGGAACTCGATCGTCGGGTCGCCCTGCGCCTCGCGCTCGCGCGCCTCGTCCGCGAGGCACGCGTCCACGTCCTCCTGGGCGGGCGGCTCGTACGCGTCGACCTGCTGCTGCGCGAGCGCACGGTCGGCCGCGCTCGCCTCGCGTGAGCCGTTGTACGCGCCGAGCGGCCCGAGCACCATGAGCGCGACGGTCGCGGCGCTCACCAGCCACAGCATGGTCCGCGCGAACCACCGCGCGACCTCGGTCGTCACCAGCCGGCTCATGCCGCACCCCCCGCCGCGCGACGACCCGTCGGTGCCGCGTCCCGCCCGTCGTCCGGCGGGTGCGTCCCCGGTCCCTGCCCGGCCGTGAGGTCGAGGAACACCGACTCGAGGTCGGCACGCACCGGGACGAGCTCGTCGACGAACAGCCCCTCGCGCGCCAGCACCTCGGTGATGCGCGCGGCGCCGGGCGCGCCGTCGACGAGCAGGTGCCGCCCGTCGCGGCGCACGGTCCAGCCCTGCGCCTCGAGCACGGCGCCCGCGGTGCCGGGCACCTCGATGCCGACGCGCACGCCGCCCTGCGACCGTGAGCCGATGAGCTCGGCGACGCGCCCCTGCGCGACCAGCCGGCCGCGCGCGACGATCGACACGGTGTCCGCGACCTGCTCGACCTCCGCGAGGATGTGGCTCGAGACGAGCACGGTCGTGCCGCGGGCGGCGAGCGTGCGCATGGTCTGACGGACCTCCCGGATCCCGGCGGGGTCGAGCCCGTTGGTCGGCTCGTCGAAGATCAGCAGGTCCGGGTCCTTGAGCAGGGTGGCCGCGATCGCGAGCCGCTGCTTCATGCCGAGCGAGTACGTGCGGTAGGGGTCGCGGGCCCGGTCGGCGAGCCCGACCTCCTCGAGCACGGTGTCGACCAGCCGGGGCTCGGCGCCGATCGCGCCGCTCAGCAGGCGCAGGTTGCGGCGTGCGGACATCGTCGGGAAGAACTTCGGCTGCTCGACGATCGCGCCCACGCGGCCGACGACGTGCGGCAGCCGCTCGGGCACGGGCTCGTCGAACAGGCGCATCGTGCCGGAGTCGGGGCGCACGAGGCCCAGCAGCATGCGGATCGTCGTGGTCTTGCCCGCGCCGTTCGGCCCGAGGAACGCGTGCACGCCACCGACCGGGACGTCCAGGTCGAGCCCCTCGACCGCGACGTGCCGGACGCCGCGGCGCCGGTACGTCTTGCGCAGCGCGCGCGTCGAGATCGCGAGCGCACCCGTGAACGCCATGCCTGCCCCCTCGTCGGTGCCGCACGGTCGGGGCACGCCCTGCGCACAGTACCGGCCCGGCACGCACCGCCGAGGGCGAACGCGCGGGTGACCGCGCGGACCACCCGATAGGGGCTCAGCCCGCCGCGGCGTCCTCGACGGCGTCGGGGTCCATGTCGAACGCCGGGAGCCCGTCCACGCTCGTGCGGTTCTTCAGGCGCCGGTAGTCCGCCCGGACCTGCACGCCCTTGCGGGCCATGTGCGCCGGCAGCAGGTCCCGCTCGCCCTCGTACGACAGGAGCGGGACGCCGTAGCCGCACGAGTCGGAGACGCGCTCGACGTCCACGACGACGACCGCCCGCACCCCTCGCGACTCGTCGAGCCCGCCGTCGAACCGGGCGAGCAGCGCGTCGAAGCCCTCGTCGTAGAGCGTCACGAACCGCCCCCGGCCGTGCAGGCGGACGATGTTCGGCGGCCCCTCGAACGCGCAGAACATGATCGTGATGCGGCCGTTGTCACGCAGGTGTGCGATCGTCTCGGCGCCCGAGGCCGTGACGTCCACGTACGCGACCGTGTGCTCGTCGAGCACGGCGAACGTCCCGCCGATCCCCTTGGGCGAGACGTTGACGTGACCGCCCGGCCCGCTCGGCGCGGTCGCGACGAAGAAGACGTGCTGACGTTCGATGAACGCCCGCAGCCGCCCGTCGATGCTCTCGTGGACCTTCCCCATGCCGGGAACCTACGCGGGTCGGCCGTCCCCGCCGAGCCCCGTCCCGCCCGCAGAGACGGTGCGCCGCACGACGAGCGCCTCCCACGGACGCAGCCGCACCGGCGTCTCGACCACCCGCGCGTCGTCGTAGTTGCCGAGCAGCACCTGCGCGTCCGTCCACCCGGGGTCGACCAGCGCGAGCTGCTCGTCGCCCGAGACGTTCCCGAGCACGAGCAGCTCGACGTCGTCGAGCCGCCGGGTGAACGCGTACACGGCCTCGTCGTCCGCGAGGAGCATCGTGAAGTCGCCCAGCGCGACCGCGGGCTCGGTGTGCCGCAGCTCGACGAGGCGGCGGTAGTGGTGGAACACCGAGCGCGGGTCCGCCCGCTCGGCCGCCGCGTTCACGGTGACGTGGTTCGGGTTGACGTCGATCCACGGGGTGCCGGTGGTGAAGCCGGCGTGCGGGGTGGCGTCCCACTGCACCGGCGTCCGTGCGTTGTCGCGGCTCATGGCCGCGAACGCCGCGAGCAGCTCGTCGTCCGTGCGGTAGCGGCGCGCCTGGGCGAGGTGGTTCAACGTCTCGATGTCGCGGTAGCCGTCGAACGACGTCAGGTGCGCGTTCGTCATCCCGAGCTCCTCGCCCTGGTAGATGTACGGCGTCCCGCGGTGCAGGTGCAGCAGCGTCGCGAGCATGGTCGCCGACTCGCGGCGCCAGGCGCCGTCGTCGCCCCACCGCGAGACGATGCGCGGCTGGTCGTGGTTGTCCCAGTACAGCGAGTTCCAGCCGCGCTGGGCGAGGCCCGCCTGCCAGCGGCCGAAGCTCGCCTTGAGGTCGGTCAGCCGCAGCGGGCGCGGGTCGAACTTCCCCCCGGGGCCGTGGTCGAGCCCGACGTGCTCGAACTGGAACACCATGTCGACCTCGCGGCGCTCCGGGTCGGTGAACAGCTGCGCGTCCTCGAGCGTGACGCCGGGCGTCTCGCCGACCGTCAGGAACGCGCCGTCGCGTCCCGCGAACACCTCGCGGTGCATCTCGGCGAGGAACTCGTGGACGCGCGGGCCGCTCGTGTAGAACGGGCTGCCGTCGCCCAGCCGGCCGTCGTGGGTGATCCCGTCGGGCAGCGAGCCGTCGTCGTGCACGGCCTTCGAGACGAGGTTGATGACGTCCATCCGGAAGCCGTCGACCCCGCGGTCGAGCCACCAGCGCATCATCGCGTACACGGCGTGGCGGACCTGCGGGTTCTCCCAGTTGAGGTCGGGCTGCTTGCGGCTGAACAGGTGCAGGTAGTACTCCCCCGTCGCCTCGTCCCACTCCCACGCGGGCCCCGAGAAGAAGCTCGCCCAGTTGGTCGGCTCCGCGCCCGGGGTGCCGGGTTCCATGCCGGGACGCGCGGGCCGCCACCAGTACCAGTCGCGCTTCGGGTTGTCCGACGACGAGCGCGACTCGACGAACCACGGGTGCTCGTCGGACGTGTGGTTCACGACGAGGTCCATCAGCACCTTGATGCCGCGCGCGTGCAGCGCCGCGATCACCTCGTCCAGGTCCGCGAGCGTCCCGAACAGCGGGTCGACGTCCTGGTAGTCGCTGATGTCGTAGCCGTTGTCGTCCTGCGGGCTGCGGAAGACCGGCGAGAACCACACCACGTCGACCCCGAGCTCGGCCAGGTAGTCCAGGCGCTGCAGGACGCCGCGCAGGTCACCGACGCCGTCGCCGTCCGAGTCCTGGAACGAGCGCGGGTAGACCTGGTAGACGACGGCCCGCGTCCACCACGGCGCGTCCTGCTGCGTGAAACCCATGCCTCACCGTAGGCAGCACGCGCGCCGGCCGCCCGATCTCGTCGGCCCGCTCCGCTCCCGTGCCCCCGCCGTCAGGACAGGACCGCGCCGCGGCTCGCGGACTGCACGAGCTTGGCGTACTTCGCCAGGACACCGCGGGTGTACCGCGGCGGCAGGGGTGCCCAGCCCTCGCGGCGGTGCGCCAGCTCGTCGTCGTCCACGAGGAGGTCGAGACGCGCGTGCGCGACGTCGAGCCGGATGCGGTCACCGTCGCGCACGAACGCGATCGGGCCGGCGTCGACCGCCTCGGGCGCGATGTGCCCGACGCACAGTCCCGTCGTGCCGCCCGAGAACCGGCCGTCGGTCACGAGCAGCACGTCCTTGCCCAGCCCCGCACCCTTGATCGCGCCCGTGATGGCGAGCATCTCGCGCATGCCGGGCCCGCCCTTGGGGCCCTCGTAGCGGATCACGACGACGTCGCCCGCCTGGATGGTGCCGTCCTCGAGCGCGTCGAGCGCCCCGCGCTCACGCTCGAACACGCGCGCGGTGCCCTCGAACACGTCCGAGTCGAAGCCCGCGGACTTGACCACCGCGCCGTCCGGCGCGAGCGAGCCCGACAGGATCGTGATGCCGCCCGTGCGATGGATCGGGTCGTCGAGCGCACGCAGGATCTTGCCGTCGGGGTCGGGCGGGTCGAGGTCGGCGAGGTTCTCGGCGACCGTGCGGCCCGTGACCGTCAGGCAGTCGCCGTGCAGCAGGCCCGCGTCCAGCAGCGCCTTCATGACCACCGGCACACCGCCCACGCGGTCGACGTCGTTCATGACGTACCGGCCGAACGGCTTGAGGTCGCCCAGGTGCGGGACGCGACGCGCGATGCGCGAGAAGTCGTCGAGGGTGAGGTCGACCTCGGCCTCGTGCGCGATCGCGAGCAGGTGCAGCACCGCGTTGGTCGAGCCGCCGAACGCCATGACGACCGCGATGGCGTTCTCGAACGCGTCCTTCGTCATGATCTGGCGCGCGGTGATCCCGCGGCGCAGCAGCTCGACGACCGCCTCCCCCGACCGCTGCGCGAACTGGTCGCGGCGCCGGTCCGCCGACGGCGGCGCGGCCGAGCCCGGCAGCGACATGCCCATCGCCTCGGCGACCGACGCCATCGTGTTGGCGGTGTACATCCCGCCGCACGCGCCCTCGCCCGGGCAGATCGCACGCTCGATGCGGTCGAGGTCCTCGCGGCTCATGAGACCGCGCGCGCACGCGCCGACGGCCTCGAACGCGTCGATGATCGTCACGTCCTTCTCGGTGCCGTCCGAGAGCTTGACCCAGCCCGGCATGATCGAGCCCGCGTACAGGAACACCGACGCGAGGTCGAGCCGCGCCGCGGCCATGAGCATGCCGGGCAGCGACTTGTCGCACCCCGCCAGGAGCACCGAGCCGTCGAGCCGCTCGGCCATCATCACCGTCTCGACCGAGTCGGCGATCACGTCGCGGCTCACGAGCGAGAAGTGCATGCCCTCGTGGCCCATCGAGATGCCGTCCGAGACCGAGATGGTGCCGAACTCGAGCGGGTAGCCGCCGCCGGCGTGCACGCCCGCCTTGACCGCCTTGGCGAGCCGGTCGAGCGAGAGGTTGCACGGCGTGATCTCGTTCCACGAGCTCGCGACGCCGATCTGCGGCTTCGCGAAGTCCTCGTCGCCCATGCCGACGGCGCGCAGCATGCCGCGCGCCGCCGTCGCCTCGATCCCGTCGGTGACCTGCCGCGACCGCGGCTTGACGTCGGGTGCATCCAGATCGGTCATGCGCCCACCGTAGGAGCGGAGCCCGCAGCGCGCTATGGGCAGGGCGCGCTACGGGCGGGGCGCGCTACGGGCGGGCGCGCTACGGGCGGGCGCCGAGCGCCGCGACCGCGACGTCCGGGTTGTCGCTGAACAGCCCGTCGACGCCAGCCCCGACGAACGCGCGCACCTCGGCCGCGAGGTCGCCCGTGCTCGCGGGGTCGTCGCCGCGACGCAGGTCCGTCGGCAGGAACGTGTTCTCGCGGCGGAACGTCCACGCGTGCACGGTCAGGTGCTCGCGGTGCGCGTCACGGACCACCGACGTGGGCCGCGCGAGCCTGCCGTCCGGCGTGCGCGGGATCACGCGGTCCTTGCACAGCCCGACGCCGTCGGCGTAGCGGGCGACCTCCCGCAGCCCGGTGCGCGTCACGAGGTCGGCGTACGTGCGCGGGTCGCCGGCCGCGACCAGGTCGTACGGCGCGCCCGAGCAGTCGACGAGCTGCACCAGCGGGACCTGCGTCCGGCGCGCGAGCCAGCGCAGGTTGCCCGTCTCGAAGCTCTGCACGACGACGGGCGCGTCGGGCCGGTCCAGCCCGGCCGCCCGCAGCGCGCTCAGCAGCCGACCCTCGAGCGGCAGGCCGATCGACGCGAAGTACGTCGGGTGCTTGGTCTCGGGGTACACCCCGACCTGCCGGCCCGCGCACGAGACCGACCGCCGCGCGAGGTCGAGCACCTCGTCGAGCGTCGGCACCTCGTAGCGCCCGTCGAACGCGGCGCTGCCGGGACGGAGCTGCGGAAGCCGCTCGACCGCGCGCAGCGAGCGCAGCTCGGCGAGCGTCAGATCCTCCGTGAACCACCCCGTGACCGAGCGGCCGTCGATCACCTTGGTGGTGCGGCGGTCGGCCAGCTCGGGCCGGTGGGCGACGTCCGTCGTCCCGCTGATCTCGTTCTCGTGCCGCGCGACGAGCACGCCGTCCTTCGTCGCGACGACGTCGGGCTCGATGTAGTCGGCGCACTGCCGGATGGCGAGCTCGTAGGACGCGAGCGTGTGCTCCGGGCGGTAGCCGCTCGCGCCGCGGTGACCGATGACCGTGACCGGGTGGCTGCGCACGCGCTCCCGCCGCAGCTCGACGATCGCGAGCTCGGTGTCGTCGGGCGTGCCGGGCCGGCGGGCGGCGTTGCCCGGGTAGTTGTTGTCGTTCGCGATCAGCAGCCGCCCGTCGCGCAGCTGCACGACCGTCTCGAACGACTGCACCGGCAGCGACCACGGGTCACCCGTGCCGTACCCGCCGTCCGCGTCGAGCCCGTGCGGGTTCGCGACGTCGAGCGCGTCGAGCACCAGCTCCTTCGCCAGGAACCCGTCCCGCTCTGCGCGGCGCAGGTCCACGCGGTAGACGCGCTTCGTCACGGCTGCCGCACCCTCGAAGTCGTCGCGCTCGACGACGAGCAGCTCGTGCGCGCTCGTCGCGAACGCGTCGCCCACGACGTTCGCGTCACGGTCGGTCTCGTACGACCAGGTGCGGCCTGTGTACCGACCGCGCTGCGTGTCGAACTGCGCGACCGTGCGCCGCCGCTGCAGCGGGTCGTCGACGAACGCGCCCTCGGTGATCGGGTAGAGGTAGCGACCGTCCGGCGAGCCGGCCATCGCCTCGAACCCGCGGCTCGCGGGCAGACGCGGCGTCTCGCCCGGCTCGAGGTCGGGGCTCTGGGGCGAGCGCACGCCCGGCATGGGCACGGGCGCGCTCAGGAGCCGGCCGGTGCGGTCGACGTGCAGCAGGAACGGCCCGAACTCCTCACCGATCCAGAACGAGCCGTCCCGGGCCTGCACGAGCGACTCGATGTCGAAGTCCGCGCCCGTCAGGTACCGCTGCGCGGTGTCGCCGTTGACGATCGGGAAGCCGATCCGGCGGTCGGGGTCACGCAGCTGAACGAACCCGTCGACCCGCACGTCGCCCGCACCTGCGCGCGCCGTCTCCCACCGCGGCGTGATGCGGTAGATCCGCAGCAGGAAGTCCGCCGAGTTCGCCTTGCTGCCGAACCCGTTGTCGGGCTGCGCCCAGAACGACCCGTCGCCGGCGTCCACCACGGCGGAGAAGCCGGGGATCACCTGTCCCGCGAACGGTCCGCGACGACCGTTGGCGGGCGTCGCCTGGGCACCCGAGGGCGGCCCGGGCTCGAGGTGGTCGGCCGACAGCGTGGCGTGCGCCACGAGCGTGGGCTCGGTGGTCCAGGTGACCGCCGACCGCGGGTCCCGGTCACCGAGGGCCGGCTCGTCGTGGTCGCCGCCCGTCGCGTGCGCGGGCGCGCTCACCAGGATCGACACGAGGGCCGTCGTGAGGACGGCGACGGTCGCGGCTCGGCGGCCCGCACGTCCGGGGGTCCGCATGCGTGAGGAGGTCATGACCCGAGCGAACCGGACGAAACCGACGCCTCGCGGACGCGCGGGCGAGCGGCCCGTGACGAGCACGTGAAGCCCGGCCGACCGGGCACCGGCCCCTTCCGTCGCGCGGCGGAGCGTGCAACTATAAGGCTCTGCTTATGAAAGGGGTTCGCCATGACCATCTCGGTCGATCCGATCGCCACCGCGGGGCTCGTCACGCGCGAGGTACGCACCGGTGAGCGTGCCGGTGCGCCGACGCGCGTCGCGGTCGCCCGCCGGACGTACGCCACCGACCCGGCCGACCTGTGGGACGCGCTCACCGACCCGCAGCGCATCCCCCGGTGGTTCCTGCCCGTCAGCGGTGACCTGCGCGTCGGCGGGCGCTACTCGCTCACGGGGAACGCGTCGGGCGTGGTCGAGCGGTGCGACGCGCCGCGGCTGCTCGCGCTCACGTGGGAGATGGGGCCGCAGGTCTCGTGGGTCGAGGTCGAGCTCACGCCGGTCGACGACGGCACCGGCGACCGGACGCGTCTCGAGCTCCGCCACGAGGCGCCCGTCGACCCCGAGTTCTGGACGCAGTACGGCCCGGGTGCGGTCGGTGTCGGGTGGGACCTCGCGCTGCTCGGTCTGGGCCTGCACCTGGACACGGGCGAGCCCGTCGACCCCGACGACGGCGCCGGGTACGCACTGACGGCCGACGGCAGGGCGTTCGTGCGAACGTCCGCCCAGGGATGGACCGCGGCCGCGGTCGCGGCGGGCGAGGACGCCCGGGACATGCAGGCGGCCGGGGAGCGGACCGTCACCTTCTACACCGTCGACCCCTCGCAGCCGTCCACGGAGGAGACACCGACCGGGGAGACGCCGACCGAGTGAACGCCCGCCCGCTCCCGGCCGAGGCGGCGCTCGACGCGCTCGGCCACCCGCTGCGCCGGGTGCTCCTGCGCCTCGTCGCGGCGCAGGAGCAGTCGGTCGGCGAGCTCGTGCGCCGCGTGCAGCCCGTGCGGCCCGTGTCGCAGCCCGCCGTGTCGCAGCACCTCGGTGTGCTCCGCGAGGCCGGCCTGCTGACCGTGCGGACCGAGGGCACGCGACGGATCTACGGGCTCGACCACGAGGGGCTCGCCGACGTGCGCGCGTGGCTCGACGAGCTCGTCGACCCGCTCGCACCGCTCGCCCAGCCGCTCGACGCGCTCGCGACCGAGGTCGCCCGGGGTCGACGTGCCCGGCGTGCGTCGCAGCCGGAGCGGGTCAGCCGCGGCGCAGGCGCGTGACGTCGCGGACGGCGCCGCGGTCGGCGGAGGTCGCCATCGCGGCGTACGCCTGGAGCGCCGGGGACACGTAGCGGTCGCGGTCCTTCGGCTGCCACGGGGTCTCCGAGGCCTCCATCTTGGCGCGGCGCTCCGCGAGCACCTCGTCGGGCACGTTGACGCGGATGAGGCGCGACTCGACGTCGATCTCGATCTCGTCGCCGTCCTCGACCAGGCCGATCGTGCCGCCGGCCGCGGCCTCGGGCGAGACGTGACCGACCGAGATGCCCGACGAGCCGCCCGAGAACCGGCCGTCCGTGATGAGCGCGCAGACCTTGCCCAGGCCGCGGCCCTTGATGAACGACGTCGGGTACAGCATCTCCTGCATGCCCGGGCCGCCCGCAGGGCCCTCGTACCGCACGACCACCACGTGGCCGGGCTGGACCTGCTTGGTGAGGATCTTCTCGACCGCCTCGTCCTGCGACTCGCACACCAGCGCGGTCCCGACGAAGTGGAAGACGTCGGGGTCGATGCCCGCGGTCTTGATGATCGCGCCGTCGTCGGCGAGGTTGCCGCGCAGCACCGCGAGCCCGCCCTCGACCGTGTACGCGTGGGCGACGTCGCGGATGCAGCCGTTCGCCTGGTCCGTGTCGAGCGACGCCCACACGTTCGTCGTCGAGAAGGCCTGCGTGGTCCGCACGCCGCCGGGGGCCGCGAGGAACAGCTCGCGCGCACGGTCCGTGGCCTTGCCGCCGCGGATGTCCCAGTCGTCGAGCCAGGCGCGCAGCGTCGGGGTGTGCACGCTCGTCACGTCGTGGTCCAGCAGGCCGCCGCGGTCGAGCTCGCCCAGCAGCGCGGGGATGCCGCCGGCGCGGTGCACGTCCTCCATGTGGAAGCTCGGGTGGTTCGGCGCGACCTTCGCCAGACACGGCACACGGCGCGAGATCGCGTCGATGTCCGCGAGCGTGAAGTCGACCTCCGCCTCCTGCGCGGCGGCGAGGATGTGCAGGACGGTGTTCGTCGAGCCGCCCATCGCGACGTCGAGCGCCATCGCGTTGCCGAACGCCGCCTTCGTCGCGATGCCGCGCGGCGCCGCGGTGTCGTCCTCGTCCTCGTAGTAGCGGCGGGCCAGGTCGACGATCGTGCGTCCGGCCTCCAGGAACAGGTCCCGACGAGCCGCGTGCGTCGCGAGGGTCGAGCCGTTGCCCGGCAGCGACAGGCCCAGGGCCTCGGTGAGGCAGTTCATCGAGTTCGCCGTGAACATGCCCGAGCACGACCCGCAGGTCGGGCAGGCGTTCTCCTCGACGGCGTCGAGCGCCTTGTCCGAGACGTTGTCGTCGGCCGAGTAGTTGATCGCGTTGATGAGGTTGAGCGGCGTGGCCGCCACACCGTCCGCCACGACGGCCTTGCCGGCCTCCATGGGCCCGCCGGACACGAAGATCACCGGGATGTTCAGCCGCAGCGCCGCGTTGAGCATGCCGGGCGTGATCTTGTCGCAGTTGGAGATGCACACGAGCGCGTCCGCGCAGTGCGCGTTGACCATGTACTCGACCGAGTCGGCGATCAGGTCGCGGCTGGGCAGCGAGTACAGCATCCCCGCGTGGCCCATCGCGATGCCGTCGTCCACGGCGATGGTGTTGAACTCCTTGGCCACGCCGCCGGCCTCGCGGATCGCGCCCGCGACCAGGTCGCCCATGTCCTTGAGGTGCACGTGCCCGGGGACGAACTGCGTGTACGAGTTCGCGATCGCGACGATCGGCTTGCCGAAGTCCTCGGAGCCCATGCCGGTCGCGCGCCACAGCGCGCGGGCACCGGCCATGTTGCGACCGTGGGTCGAGGTCCGAGAGCGCAGCGGACGGCTCATCGTGTTCACTCCTTCGTCACGCACCTCGGGTCAGCACCGGTCGATCGCGGCGGGGGCAGGTGCGCTGCCCGAGAGCCTACGTCCGTCCCACGGCGCGGATGCGCCCGCGTCCACGACTCGGCCCGCGCCCCCGGACGTGCGGAGGCCCCGCGCCCCCGCACCGCCCGTGGAGGAGTGGCGGTGCGGGGCGCGGGGCCGTGGAGGCTCGCGTCCCGGGAGGTCAGGGCGCGAGGACCTCCGTGGCCGTCCAGCGGTCGTCGTCGTCGACCGTGTGGACGGGCCCGACCAGGCGGACGCTGGTGGAGGCGGCACGTTCCGCACTCGTGCCGACCCACAGCTCCAGGTCGCCCGGCTCGACGATGCGGGCCAGGTCGCGGCCGCTGAACGCGACGCGCGTCGTCGGGACGTCGAACCGCACGACGACCGACTCCCCCGCCGGGACCGCCACACGGCGGAACCCGACGAGCTGCGCGACCGGACGCGTCACGCTCGCGACGACGTCGTGCGCGTACAGCTGCACGACCTCGTCACCGTCCCGGTCGCCCGTGTTGGTCACGCGGACCGCGACGCGTACGCGCCCGTCCGTCGCGACCTCGGCCGACTCGGCCGTGAGCTCGTCGTACGCGAACGTGGTGTACGACAGGCCGAAGCCGAACGGCCGCACAGGACGCGACGGCAGGTTGGTGACGTCGCCGTCGCCGCCCAGCGCCGGGTGCAGGTACGTGTACGGCTGCGACCCTGCCGCGCGCGGCAGGCTCACGGGGAGCCGACCGGACGGATTGACGCGGCCCGACAGGACGCCCGCGACCGCGGGACCGCCCTCCTCACCCGGGAAGAACGCCTGGACCACGGCGGCGCACCGCTCGACTGCCCAGCCGATCGCGTACGGCCGGCCCGTGAGCAGCACGAGCACGACGGGCGTGCCCGTGCCGAGGACGGCCTCGACGAGCTCGCGCTGCACACCCGGCAGCTCGAGGTCGTCCCGGTCGCAGCCCTCGCCGACGGTCCCGCGGCCGAACAGGCCCGCGCGGTCGCCGACGACGACCACCGCGACGTCCGCGCCGGACGCGGCCTCGACCGCGGCGGCGAAGCCCGACCGGTCGTCGGTGTCGACGTCGCAGCCCCGCTCGGCGACGACGTCGACGCCGACCAGCTCGGAGCGCAGCGACGCCAGGACGGTCGGGACCTCGATGCCCGTCTCCACCTCGGGGTGGTGCTCGAGCACGTGGTTGACGAACGAGTAGCACCCGAACATCGCCTCGTGCTGGTCGGCGTTGGGACCGACGACCGCGACGCGCGCCGGCGTCGGACGCGATCCGCCCAGCAGTGGCAGCACGCCGTCGTTCGCGACGAGCACGACCGACTCCTGCGCGAGCCGCGCGGCGACCTGCCGGTGCGCGGGCGAGTCGAGCTCGACACCCGCGGGGGGCTCGCCCTCGAACGTCGCGTCGAGCAGGCCGAGCTCCGCCTTCTGGAGCAGCGCCCGCGTCACGGCCCGGTCGACGAGCGCCTCGTCGACCTTCCCGGCGCGGATCGCCTCGGCCAGCGGCTCGAGGTACGCGTCACCCGTGGGCAGCTCGATGTCGACGCCCGCGGCGAGCGCGAGGCCCGCGGCCTCGCCCAGGCCGTCCGCCACGTGGTGGAGGATGTCGAGGAACGCGACGCCGAAGTAGTCCGCGACGACGACCCCGTCGAACCCCCACCGCCCGCGGAGCAGGTCGGTGAGCAGCGTCGGGTCGGCGGCCGTCGGGACACCGTCGATCTCGGTGTACGCGTGCATGACCGACCGCACGCCGCCGTCCCGGACCGCCATCTCGAACGGCACGAGCAGCACGTCGGCGATCTCCCGCGGACCCGCGTGCACGGGCCCGAAGTTGCGGCCCGACTGCGACGCCGAGTAGCCGACGAAGTGCTTGAGCGTCGCGTGCACGCCCGCGGCCTGCAGGCCACGCACGTACGACGTGCCGATCTCGCCGACGAGGTACGGGTCCTCCGCGATGCACTCCTCGACCCGGCCCCAGCGGGGGTCGCGGATCACGTCGAGCACCGGGGCGAGGCCCTGGTGCACGCCGAGCGCGCGCATCGAGCCGCCGATCAGGTCGGCCATGCGGCCCACCAGCTCGGGGTCGAACGAGGCGCCCCACGCGAGGGGCGTCGGGAACGTCGCCGCCTGCCAGGCCGACAGGCCCGTCAGGCACTCCTCGTGGACGAGCGCCGGGATCCCGACGTTCGCGACGAGCGCGCGCTGCCGGCGCCAGAGCCAGGCGGCACGCTCGGTCGGGTCGACCGGGCGCGTGCCGTAGACGCGCGTCAGGTGGCCGAGCCCGTGGCGCACGGCGTCGTCGAGACCGCCGTCACGCGTGAACTCGCCCTGGAGGGGTGCGACGACCTCGCCGTCGCCCTTCTCCCAGAACCCGACGATCTGCGCGAGCTTCTGCTCGAGCGTGAGCCGCTCGAGGATCCGTGCCACACGCTCCGCGTCCGAGACGAACGTCTCGGGCGCCGGGGGCGGGCCGGTCGTGGGCACAGGGGTAGCCATGGTGCTCTCCGTCATCGTGGCTCAGCCCTTGACCGCGCCCTGGAGGCCGCTGACGATCCGCTTCTGCATCGCGAGGAAGAAGATCAGCGCCGGGATCATCGCGACCGACGTGAACGCGAACACGCCCGCGATGTCGGTCGAGTGCTCCGCCGAGTAGTCGGCGACGCCCAGCGGCAGGGTCTTGTTGTCGGACTGCAGCAGCAGCAGCGGCAGCATGTACGCGTTCCACGAGCCGACGAACGCCAGCACGCCGGTCGTGATGAGGCCCGGCCCCGACAGCGGCAGCAGCACCCGCCAGAAGAACCCCAGCCGGCTCGCGCCGTCGAGCTGCGCGGCCTCCTCGAGCTCGTTCGGGATCGCCTGCAGGAACGGACGCAGGATCACGACCGTGAGCGGCAGCGCGTACGCCGCCTGCGGCAGGGCGATGCCCCACCACGTGTTCGACAGGCCGAGGTCGCGGATGAGGATGAACAGCGGGATGACACCGACCGTCGCGGG
The DNA here is from genome assembly GCF_006538705.1 of Cellulomonas uda. Taxonomy (GTDB): domain Bacteria; phylum Actinomycetota; class Actinomycetes; order Actinomycetales; family Cellulomonadaceae; genus Cellulomonas; species Cellulomonas uda. The sequence goes on along the minus strand of NZ_BJLP01000010.1, from coordinate 47,913 downwards.
GAACAGCAGACCGGCGACGAACACCGTGAACAGGCCCTCACGGCCGCGGAACTGGTAGCGCGCGAGCGGGTACGCCGCCATGACGCCGCAGACCACGACGAGCGAGGTGGTGATCACCGCGATCGCCACGGAGTTGCCCGTGTACGTCCAGAACTGCGGGTTCTTGAAGACCCCGATGTAGTTGTCGAGGATCCACGGGTTCGGCATGCCCGACGGGTTGAGGATCAGGTCGCCGTTCTTGCGGAAGCCCGAGATCACGCCGTACAGCACGGGGCCGAGCGACAGGGCGATCACGATCAGCGCGATGAAGTAGATCAGCGGGCTTCCGCCGCGCATCGCGTTGGTCGACCGTCGACGGGACTTCTGGGCAGCGGCCGCGGCGGCACCCTTGGGTGCGGCGAGTGCGGTGCTCATCGGGAGACCTTCTTCCGACGGACGACCGTGACGGTGTTGTCGCGGTTCATGACGAAGCGCTGGTACGTCAGCGCCAGGACGAGCGCGACCACGAAGAGGATCACGGAGGCAGCGGCGGCGATGCCGTAGTTGGACCGCTGCGTGCCCTGCTGGATGAGGAACGTGGCCATCGTGCTGGTCGCGTTGGCGGGGCCGCCCCTGGTGAGGACCCAGACCATGTCGAACAGCTGCAGCGACCCGATCATCGACAGGAACGCCCACGTGCGCAGCGTCGGGCCGAGCATGGGCACCGTGATGCGGCGCTGGATCTGCCACCAGGAGGCGCCGTCGAGCTGCGCGGCCTCGTAGAGCTCCTCGGGCACGCCCTGCAGGCCCGCGAGGAAGAGGATGACCGCCATGCCGAGGTACTTCCAGGTCAGGACGACCACGAGCGCGGGAAGCGCGGTCTCGAGGGTCCCGAGGAAGCCTTGCTGCGGTCCGCTCAACCCGATCTTGTCGAGGATGGTGTCGAGGAGGCCCTCGTTCGGGACGAACATCTGGTACCAGATGACACCCGCGATGACCTCGGAGATCACGTACGGCACGAAGATCAGGGTCCGGATGGTGCCCTGGAACCGCATCTTGCGGTTGAGCAGCAGCGCGATCGCGAGGCCCAGCGGCAGCTGGATGGCGATCGAGGCCACCACGATGATCATGTTGTGCTGGAACGCCTCGATGAACTCGGGGTTGTCCAGGACTCGCCGGTAGTTGTCGAGACCGACGAACTTCTCGAAGTCGCCGAACCCCTTCCACTTGAAGAAGGAGATCTGCACCGCCCGAGCGATCGGGACGGCCACGAACAGCGTGAGGAGTGCGAGGGCGGGCGCCACGAAGAGCGTGATCTCGAGGCCCTTGCGGATGGATGCACCATTCCCGCGGCGTCCGCCCGGCCGGCCGGCCACCGGCCGCGCCGAAGCGCGACCGGTGACCGGAACCGTCGGGGTGGACGTCGCAGGCGAGGCGGGGGCGCCCAGGCGGGCGGTCGCTTCGTCTGCCACGTCGATCACTTCTCCAGGTCAGCCGCCGCCTGCGTGGCGTCGACGATGTCCTGCGGGCTGGCCTTACCGGCGAACAGGTCGACGATCTTGGCGTTCATGGCGTCGCCGATCGCCGGACCGAAGGCCGTGTCGAAGTACAGCTGGATGAACGGCGACGCGTCGCGGACCTCGAGGAGGCTCGCCAGCGCGGCGTCGGACACGTACTTCGATGCGCTCGCGTTGGTCGGAAGACCCATGTCGAGCTCCGCGAAGCCCTTCTGGACCTCGTCGGACAGCAGGTACGACGCGAAGTCGACCGCGACGTCGGGCGCGTCCTGCGACACGGCCCAGGCGTCACCGCCACCGAGCTGCGCGGCGGGGTCGCCCTCGCCACCCGTCACGGCCGGGAACGCGAACCACGCGAGGTTCTCGCCGATGCCGGCCTCACCGATCTCGTCGGTGATGCCCTGCATCACGCCGGGCTCCCAGTGACCCTGGAGCTCGATCGCGACCTTGCCCGTGGCGAGCAGGCCGGACGCGGACGTCGCGCCCTTCTGCGCGACCGTCGACAGGAAGCCGTCGTTGAACGGCTGCGCGTCGAGCAGCTCCTTGAGCGACTCGCCCGCACGCACGAAGCACGGGTCGGAGAAGTCGAGCGAGGAGACGGCCGAGGTCAGGACGTCCTGCTTGCACTGGCGCAGCGCGAAGTAGTACCAGTAGTGCGCCGCCGGCCAGCCGTCGCCCGCACCGACCGAGATCGGCGCGATGTTCTTCGCCTTGAGCTTGTCGATGGCGTCGTACATCTCGTCCCACGTCGTCGGCGGGGCCTCGATGCCCGCCTCGGCGAAGAGTGCCTTGTTGTACCAGAAGCCCACGACGCCGATCGAGAACGGCAGCGCGTACGTCTTGCCGTCGACCTGGAAGCCCGCGACGGTGCCGCCGAGCTTGGCGATCGTGTCCGCAGCCGGCTCGGACAGGTCCTTGGTCAGGCCCGCCTCGACGTGGTCGGCGAGCTCGCCGCCACCACGCTCCATGTAGATGTCGGGCATGTCGCCCGACTGCATGGCGGCCGCCAGCTTGTCGACCATGTCCTCGTGCTGCATGGCGTTCACCTTGATGGTGACGCCCTCGTGCGAGGCCTCGAAGTCCTTCGCGACCTTGTCGTAGTAGACCTTGCCGTCACCCGTGTTCGAGTTGTGCCACCACTCGAGCGTGACGGCCTCGCCCTTGGCGCCACCACCGGAGGTGGTGCCGTCACCGGACGGGGTGTCGCCCCCGCTGCTGCAAGCGGCAAGGAGAGCGATCGTCGTCGCGAGCGCGATACCGGCGCCCGCACGGCGCATGCGTGCCATGTCTGGTCCCTTCAGTCTTCGTTGACCCACCTGGACGACGACGAGAGTGCCAAAGTTTCGAGGCGGGTGTCAATCGTTATCGAAACCGATATCGACACCGTTATGAAACCGATGCCATATAGTCACCGCGTGGAGCACTCCGGTCGGGTCAAGATGTCCGACGTCGCCCGCCGAGCGGGCGTGTCGGTGGCGACCGTGTCGAAGGTCGTCAACGGTCGCTACGGGGTCGCGCAGGCCACCCTGGACCGGGTCCAGCAGGTCATCGCCGACCTCGGGTACGAGGCGAGCCTCGGTGCGTCCAGCCTGCGCTCGCACCGCACGCACGTCGTCGGGATCCTCGTCGCCGAGTTCGAGCCGTTCAGCACCGAGCTGCTCAAGGGCGCGTCGGAGGCCATCGGGTCGACCGAGTACGAGCTGCTCGCCTACTCCGGCGGCGGCCGGCGCACCGACGTCGGGTGGGAGCGGCGCTACCTGTCCCGCCTCGGCGGCACGCTCATCGACGGCGCGATCATCGTCACCCCCACGGTCGTCGACGCGCACAGCGTGATCCCGGTCGTCGCGATCGACCCGCACACGGGGCCCACCGGCCTGCCGACGGTCGACTCCGACAACTTCGCCGGCGCGGTCATGGCGGTCGAGCACCTCGTCGCGCTCGGGCACCGGCGCATCGGCCTCATGGGCGGACGCCCGGACCTGGAGTCCGCACGGCTGCGCGAGGCGGGGTTCCGCGCCGCGCTGCAGGCCGCGGGCCTGGAGGTCGACGAGTCGCTCGTCGTGAACGGCGGGTTCCGCCCCGAGACGGCGACGCAGCCCGCGCGTGAGCTGCTCGACCGGCCCGACCGCCCGACCGCGATCTTCGCCGCGAACGACCTCTCGGCCATCCGGACCATCGAGGTCGCGCGCGAGCTCGGGCTGCGCGTGCCCGACGACCTGTCGGTCATCGGGTTCGACAACGTCCCCGAGTCGGCGCTGTGCGAGCCGCCCCTCACGACGATCAGCCAGCCGCTGCGCGACATCGGCGCACGCGCCCTGCACCTGCTCATCGACCTGCTCGACGACAAGCACGACAAGGACGTCCCGACGCACCTGCAGCTGCCGACCGCGCTCGTCGAGCGCTCGTCCTGCCGCGCGCTGGCCTGACCCGGCACGGCCCGTCCGGCCCGCTAGAGGACCGTCGCGTCCTCGGCGTCCTCCTCACGCGAGCCCTCGCGGATGTGCCGCGTGACCCAGGGGGCGATCGCGAACATCCCACCCGCGAACACGAGCGCCACGGCGCCGATCCAGCCGAAGTAGGCGGTCGGGCCCACGTCGCTCGTCGCCTGCACCACCTGTGCGGTGATCGCGTTGCCCGCGCTCGTCGCGAGGAACCACAGGGCCATCGCCTGCCCGCGGAACGCCCGCGGCGCGAGCAGCGTCGTCGCCGCGAGACCCACGGGTGACAGGCACAGCTCGCCGACGGTCTGGATGACGTACACCAGCACCAGCACCCACCAGGGTGTGCGCCCGTCGCCCGCGATCGCGGACGCGCCAGCGAGGAACAGGAACGACAGCGCCGCGAACGTCAGACCGATCGCGAACTTCACGGCGGTCGGCGGCCGGTCCTCGAGCCGGACCCACAGCCACGCGAAGACGGGCGCGAGGACGATGATCGCGGCGGGGTTGACCGACTGGAAGAACGCCGGCGAGACCTCGACGCCGAGGATCGTGAGCTCCGTGCGGTCCCGTGCGTACTCGGACAGCGTGCTCGCGGCCTGCTCGAAGATCATCCAGAACAGCATCGCCGCGACGAACAGCGGGATGTACGCCCGCAGCCGCGTGCGCTCCGCGCGCGTGACCTTCGGCGAGCGGAACATCACCCAGAACGTGGCCACGGGCGCGGCGAGCGCGATGTACGACAGCGCGTCGATGAACGTCGTCGTCGTGAACCCGCCGGAGACCGCCGCCGCGACGCCGACCGCGACGAGGCAGCCCACCAGGACGGCACCCACGAGCCGCACGAGCGGCCCGCGGTCCGCCGCCGTGAGCGGGTTCGGCGCCTCGTCGCCGGCGCCGCCGAGCAGACCCCGCCCCGCGACGAAGAACACGAGCGCGATCGCCATGCCGACCGCCGCCACGGCGAACCCCGCGTGGTACCCGCCGATCTCCCGCGCGACGCCCACCAGGATCGGCGCGAGGAGCGAGCCGATGTTGATGCCCATGTAGAAGATCGAGAACGCCGAGTCGCGGCGCGGGTCGTCGCGCGAGTACAGCTCGCCGACCATGCTCGAGACGTTCGGCTTGAGCAGGCCCGTGCCGAGCGCCACCAGCACGATGCCGAGGTAGGAGAACCGCGAGTCGGGGACCGCGAGGCTCACGTGACCCGCCGCGATGACCACGCCGCCGTACAGCACCGAGCGCCGCGCGCCGATCACCCGGTCCGCGAGCCACCCGCCAATGACGGACAGCAGGTACACCGACGCGCCGTACACCGCGACGACCGCGTTGCCGAGGTCGTCCGCGAGCCCGAGGCCGTCGTTCGCGATCGTGTCGGTGAGGAAGTACAGCAGGATCGCGCGCATGCCGTAGTAGCTGAACCGCTCCCACAGCTCGGTGCCGAACAGCGTCATGAGCCCCAGCGGGTGCCCGAAGAACGCGCGGTCGCGCGGCACGACCCCGTGCGCCTCCCCGACGCGCACGGACCGTGCGTCCAGCCGCGCGTCCCCGGGTGCCGGGTCGCGGGGCTCCATGCGGCGACGCGGGTGGCCCGGCGGCTCGTCAGGTGCGCGCATGCCCCCATCGTCGTGGGGCTCCCGGCGCGCCACCAGTCGGAGGCGGCAGCGGTGTCAGCGGTCCGAGCCCAGCTGGCCCGCGCGGTACTCGTCCTCGAGCAGACCCATGTCGATCGCGTCGCACCACCGGTCGCCGTCGCGGTAGGCGTCGCGGCGGCGCCCCTCGACCCGGAAGCCGAGGTTCTCGTACAGCGACAGCGCGCGGGAGTTGACCGACAGCACGTCGAGGCCGACCCGGTGCAGCCCCAGCCCGTCGAACGCGAACCCGAGCACCAGCTCGATCGCCTCCGTGCCGTAGCCGCGGCCCCGGTACCCGGGGCGCATCACGAGCCGCAGGTTCGCGCTGCGGACGACGTCGTCGATGTCGTTCAGCACGATCTCGCCGAGGTACTCGTCCTGACCCGCCAGCGTGATCGCCAGGTCGACCCGGCCCGGCAGGTCCGCCACCGTCGCGCACCAGCGGTCGACGTCCTCGCGGGCGAACGTCGCCGTGGTCCCGGTCAGGCGCTTGCCCTCGGGGTCGGTGACCACCTCCCAGACCGCCGCGGCGTCCGCGGCGCGGATCGGTCGCAGCGTGAGCATCTCACCCTGCAGGGTCGGCTTCTCGCTGCTCGTCGTCTGCTCGGTCATGCGCGACGCCCCTCCCGGCTCGGTGAGGCGAGGCTATTGCACCGGTCCGCGCCACCGCACCGACCCGCCGAGGACCGCCCGGGAACGACGAGGCGGCGTCGCCGCGGAGCTCAGCCATGCTCCGCGGCGACGCCGCCGGTCCCGTCGGGTCAGCGCAGCGTCAGCAGCGCTCCCCTGCTCGTGACCGTGCCGGCCACGTTGTGGACCACGGCCCGGAACGTCGAGCCGTCACGCGACGCGGTCGCGTTGATCCGCAGCGTCGTCCTGGTGGCACCCGAGATGGCGAACCACTTCGTCGACCCCTTGGGCTGGACGTACCACTGCACCTTCGGCGCGGGGTACGCGGTGGCCGCCACGGTGAACGTCGCGACCGTGCCCGGTGCCGCCACCACCGACCTCGGCTGCGCCGTGATCGTCGGGGCGACCTTCGTGGCGGTGATCGTCGCCGCCTTCGTGGTGACCGTGCCCGCGCTGTTCTTGAACACCGCGCGGACCTGGACGCCGTCGACCGTCGGCGTGAGCGAGACGCTCACCGTGGTCTTGGTGGCACCGTTGATCTTCGTCCACGACGACGAGCCGGGGAGCTTGCGCTCCCACTGGACCGCCGGCGTCGGGTAGCCCGACGCCTGGGCCGTGACCTTGACCACCGAGCGCACCGGAGCCGTCACCGACTTCGGCTGCACCGTGACCTTCGGCGCCACGCGCTGCACCTTCAGCTGCGCGGTGCGCGTGATGGCCGTGCCGTGGCTGTTGGTGAACACGGCGCGGAAGCTCGCCCGGTCGTTGACCGCGACGGCCTTGACCGTGAGCGTGCTGCTCGTGCGACCGGACAGGTTCGCCCAGGTCGTCGAGCCCGGCAGCTTGCGCTGCCACTGCACCGTCGGCGTCGGGTTGCCCGTCGCCGCAGCCGTGAACGTCACCGTCGAGCCGAGCGTGCCCGTGGTGGTGACCGGGTGGGTCACCACGACCGGCGCCGTCTCGACCGGCGGCTCGGACGCGGCGACCAGCTTGGCGACGCCCCAGCGGGCCGTCGACTGGTAGCCCGTGCCCGTCGGGTCCGCCCAGTTGGTGATGGCGTGCCGGCTGCCGCCCGCGGCGTCGTTGACCTGGACGTCCAGGCCGTGGAACGTCCCGAGGCCGCCGTACTCGAGGAGGCTGATCGCCGCCTCGACCCGGTACCCGGTCGCCGTCGGCACGACGGCCGACTGCAGGCGGTTGCGCTGGAACGCCTCGTCGCCCGTGCCGAACGAGACCGCACCGGTCGCGTCGATCCGGATCTGCGTGTCGTCGTAGCGGTACGCGCCGTTCTTGAAGTTCCCGCCGTCCACGTAGATCTCGACGGAGTCCTTCGTCCACGGGTCGCTGCCCGACGTGTCGACCTCGGGGTCGGTCACGTCCGCCAGCAGGTACAGCGTGTTGTCCTTCCACAGCGTGCGGAAGGTGCCCTGCGCACCACCCGTGCCCAGCGTCGGCTTCTCGGTCGTGACCGAGCCCGCACCGGACCACACCGCGTCGACGTCGCCGTCGATCGTCGGGGCGGTCGCGGTCGCCGGCACCTCGGTGTACGACAGCGGCTCGACGAGCGTGACGCTGCCGAGCACGCCCGACGTGTTCCACGCCGACGTCGTGTCCTGGTCGACGACGCGCACGTCGAGCTCGACCACGTCGCCGCGGGCGGCGCCTGACAGCGGCACCGTGGCGACGACGGACCAGCCACCGGCACGCTCGACCGCACCCGACGAGCCGCGCGCGATCGTCGTCACGCCGTCCGGCGTCTCGAGCAGCACCGCGTCGCCCGAGTCCGCCGACGCGTCGTCGACGTCCACGTAGGCCAGCAGACCGTCCGGCGTCCAGCGCAGCTGGAACCGGCCGTTCTCGCCCACCGCGTGCAGCGGGAGACGACGCCACTCGTCGGAGCCGACCGCGTAGTCGCCCTCGGCGTCGGCCGCGAACGCGTTCGCGCTGCGGATCGCCGGCGGGAGCTCCTGGTCGGCCGCGCCGTAGTACGCGGGCTTGGCCTTGAAGTAGTCGTCGAACAGCAGCGGCTTGCCGTTGTTCGACGCCCGCCACGACCGTCCGTCGGTCAGGCCCCAGACCGTCACCGAGAACAGGTCGTCGGCGTGCGCCCGGAACGCGTCGAACGCGGCCTGGTAGTAGTACCCCTGGTCGACGGACTTCGCGGTGTCGGGCGAGCCGACGAACACGTCGAGCTCGGTCACGGCCTGCACGAGGTCGCGGCCGTCCGCCGTCTTCATGCCCTCGAAGTCGTCGATCGCGGCACCGAGCGTGCTGACCGGCGTCGACAGGGCGACGTGGAACTGGTGACCCACGCCGTCGATCGGGACGTCCCGCGCGATCAGGCGCTCGACGAGCGCCTTGTAGCGCGCCCGCTTGCCCGTCTGCTCGGTGTTGTAGTCGTTGATGAACAACGTGACGGGGTGCTCCTCGCCATCGGCCGCGTAGACGTCGTTGAACGCCTCGTCCGCGTACTCGAACGCCGAGTCCACGAAGCTCTCGCCGAGGATCTGGTACCAGGTGGAGCGGCGCATGCCGTCCTCGTAGGCGGTGCCGTCGTCGATCACCTCGTTGACGACGTCCCACGCCTTGAGCGGGTTGGTCGGCGAGCCGAACGGGCCGTACTGGTCCGAGATCGTCTCGGCGATCGCGAAGATGTGCTCACGCAGGCGCGCACGCATCGCGTCCGGCCCGAGCAGCGCACCCTCGTCGTCCCGGTAGAACCAGTCCGGCGTCTGGCTGTGCCACGCGAGCACGTGCCCGTACACCCGCAGCTCGTTCTCCTGCGCGTAGTCCAGGAGCGCCTTCGCCTCCGGGTGCATGCGGAACGTGTCCACACCCTCACCCGAGTACCAGGCCTCGACCTTCATGTAGTTCTCGGCCGTGAGCTGGTTGAAGTGCTTGAGCAGCAGCTCGGACGCCGAGCCGTTCATCTCGCGCGAGTCGACGGCCGCACCCATCGGGAACGTGACCGTGTCCTTGAGCGGCGTGAGGTCCTGGATCTCCGAGACCGGGGTCGACTTCACCGTGACGTCGTCGACGACGAACGTCGAGGTGTTGCCGGCCTCGCCCTGCGCCCACTTCGTCTCGAAGTAGATCTCCGCGGCGGTGTCGAACGCCGGCATCGTGAACGTGCCCGTCACGTTGACCCACTGGCTCGACGACAGACCCGTGAACTGGACCAGGTTCGAGAACGCGGCCGAGTCCTCACCCGTCACCGTGCGCGACGAGAGCGTCATGTCGCCCGGCGTGCCCTCGAACTTGACCCACGCCGAGACGTCGTACGACGCACCGGGCGTGGCCTTGTCCGTCACGTCGAACTGGATGCCCTGACCCTGCGAGACGCGGTCCGAGACCCGGACGGCGTACGTCGAGTCGTGCGCGACCTCGTCCTGCACGGCAACCGTCGGGGCACCCTTGCCGTCGTCGCGCGGGGACCAGCCCTGCGGCGTGCCGTCCTCGAAGTCCGTGTCGACGAGCGTGACGCCCTTGGGCGCCGCACCGCCGGCGGGCAGCGTGAACGTCCAGCCGTCCGCGAGCAGCTCGGCGACCACGGTCTTGACCGCGTTGACGCCCGCCGTGCGGTCGCCGCCACCGTCGTGCACCAGGACGATCTCGCCCGGGTTGGACGTGATGGCGTCGCGCAGCGCGGCCGTGAGCTTCGCCTCGTCGCCCGCGTTCTCGGCGCCGTCCCAGTCGAAGATCAGGTTGTCGACCGCGAGCGGCTGCATGCCGAGCGCGACCGCGACCTGGTTCGTCCGGCCCCAGTCGCCGTTGGGCGCACGGAAGTAGGGCACCTCGGCCTCGGGGTCGCCCAGCGCGTCCCGGATGATCGCCAGGTTCGCCTTGAGCTTGTCCGCGACCTGCGCCTTCGTCAGCGAGCCCATGCCGGCGTAGTCGGTGCTGTGGTTGCACAGCGTGTGGCCGTCGGCCACGATCCGCTTGAGCACGTCGGCACCGCCGGGCGCCTGCACGTTCTGGCCGATGACGCAGAACGTGGCCTTGACGTCGTTCTCCTCGAGGAAGTCGAGCAGCGCGGTCGTCGTGGCGCCGTTCGGGCCGTCGTCGAACGTGAGCGCGGACGTCTTCGTCGTGCCGCGCGCGGCCGAGACGGGCGCCTCGGACGGGTTCAGCGCACCGCCCGGCACGAAGGTCGGGTCGGTCTCGACGTAGTCGTCCCCGCTGCCGGCGGCACCGGTGACGCGCACGTCGTCGACGAGGAAGCCCGGGTGGACCGTGTCGATCGCGGACGCCTCGAAGTAGAGGATCACCGAGGTGAGGCCCGCGGGCCGCGTGTACGACCCGGAGATCTCGACCCACTCGTCGGCCGTCACGTCGGCGGCCGTGGCGACGGTCGCGTACGAGTCGTCACCGCCGCTGTTGGTCTGGGCCGTGACCTTGATGGTCGACGCGCCCTCGGTCCCGGCCGGGAGCTTGACCCAGGCGGAGAAGTCGGCGGACTGCCCCGCGACGAGCGTCGACGTCAGGTCGGCCTGCGTGCCCGCCCAGTCGGCGCTGCGGTTCGCGACCAGCAGGCTCTGCGCGCCGCCGTGGAACTCGGTCCCGGTGAGGGAGGTCACCGAGCCGCGGTCGCCCCAGGGCGACTTCGTCGACTCGAAGTCGTTGCTCAGCACGACGGTGGGCTCGCTCGCGGGGGTGGCGGCGGTCACGACGACGTCGTCGAGCTGGTAGGTGAACGCCAGCGCGGGGGTCGGCTCCGGGTAGGGCCCGGTGCCGAGGTACAGCTCGCTCTCGGCGCCCGTCGCGGGGATGGTGTAGGTCCCGGTGACGGTGGTCCACTCGTCGGTCAGGGTGGTGCTCGAGAGCCAGGTGTAGCTCGGCTTGGTGACCCAGCGGGCGCCGACGTTCGTGTCGCCCGCGACGATGCGGGCCTGCGCCGTCACGGTGACGACCGTGCCGGCCTCGAGGCCCTCGAGGAGGTCGGTGGGGGTCGAGACCCCGTCGAAGTTGGCGCCGCGGACGACCTGGTAGACCTTGTCGCCGTCGCCGAGGTCGACGAACGTGCCCGCCGCACCCGACTGCGTGAGGCCGCCGAGGGTCCCGTCGTCGAACGACGCGGTGAGCAGGGACGTCGTCCCGTCCGCCGCGCCGGCGGCGCTCGCGCCGACCGTCACGGCTGTCAGCGGTGCTGCCAGCAGGGCGAGCGTCGCGAGTCCCGCGACCCCTCGTCTGCTGTGCACCCGTGTTCCTGTAAGCATCGACGCTCCTTTGCGTGACGTGGTTCCGGTGGCCGTGAGGCTAACCCGGTGTTGCGACCGGAGGGAACTATCTTTCGGTAACGATTTCGATACCGTTCCACACCCGGTTGTCGCGCCCACCCGACATCTCGGACAGTCGCGCGCGGGGCGCCCGCTGGACGGACCCGCACCATCACCTGGAACAACACCCGAAGGGAGCAACCTCCGGGGAACGCGAAGACCCCGGTCGGCGGACAGCCGACCGGGGTCTTGACGCCCGGTGGTCCCGTTTTGAAAGAGTCGGGACCTAGAAAGTTTCGATCAGGACGAGACCCTCTCGAGGACCAGCTCGCGGACGCGTGCGGCATCCGCCTGACCACGCGTCGCCTTCATGACGGCACCGATGATCGCCCCGACCGGGCCCAGGTTGCCCGAGCGGATCTTGTCCGCGACGTCCGGCTGAGCCGCGAGCGCCGCGTCGATCGCCTCGAGGAGCGGACCGTCGTCGGAGACGACCTCGAGCCCCCGCGCCACGACGACCTGCTCCGGCCCGCCCTCACCCGCCAGGACGCCCTCGAGCACCTGCCGCGCGAGCTTGTCGTTGATCCGGCCCGCGTCTACCAGAGCCTGCAGCTCACCGATCTGCGCGGGCGTGATGGGCAGGTCGCCCAGCTCCACCTCACGCTCCTTCGCGGTGCGGGCCAGCTCGCCCATCCACCACTTGCGCGCCGCGGCCGGTGCGGCGCCCGCCGCGACGGTCGCCTCGATGAGCTCGACCGCCCCCGCGTTCACCACGTCGCGCATCTCCGCGTCCGCGAAGCCCCACTCGCCCTGCAGGCGACGACGACGCGCCGCCGGCAGCTCCGGCAGCGCGGCACGGATCTCCTCGACCCACGCCCGGTCCGGCGCGATCGGCACCAGGTCGGGCTCCGGGAAGTACCGGTAGTCCTCCGCGTCCGACTTCACGCGGCCGCTCGTCGTGACCCCCGTGTCCTCGTGCCAGTGCCGGGTCTCCTGGACGATCGCACCACCCGCGTCGAGCACCGCGGCCTGCCGCGAGATCTCGTAGCGGACCGCGCGCTCGACCGAGCGGAACGAGTTGACGTTCTTGGTCTCGGTCCGCGTGCCCAGAGGGCTGTCGGGAGTCGGGCGCAGCGAGACGTTCACGTCCGCGCGGACGTTGCCCCGCTCCATGCGCGCCTCGGAGACCTCCAGCGCGCGGAACAAGTCACGCAGGGTCTGCACGTACGCGCGCGCGACCTCCGGCGCCCGCTCGCCCGCACCCGTGATCGGGCGCGTCACGATCTCCACCAGCGGGATGCCCGCACGGTTGTAGTCGACGAGCGAGTACTCCGCCCCGTGGATGCGGCCCGTGGCGCCACCCACGTGCGTGTTCTTGCCCGCGTCCTCCTCCATGTGCGCGCGCTCGACCTCGACGCGGAACACCGTGCCGTCCTCGAGCTCGACGTCGACGTAGCCGTCGTACGCGATGGGCTCGTCGTACTGCGACGTCTGGAAGTTCTTCGGGACGTCCGGGTAGAAGTAGTTCTTGCGTGCGAACCGGCACGTCTGCGCGATCGAGCAGTTGAGCGCGAGCCCGATGCGGATCGCGTACTCCACCGCCGTGCCGTTGACCACCGGCAGGCTCCCCGGCAGGCCCAGCGACACGGGCGTGACCGACGTGTTCGGCTCCTCGCCGAAGCCGGCGGGCGCCGCGTCGAACATCTTCGTGCGCGTGCCCAGCTCGACGTGCACCTCGATGCCGATCACCGGGTCGAAGCGCGCCACCGCGTCGTCGTAGTCGACCAGGGCCGCGGTCGTGCCGCTCATCGCGCCACCTCCAGCTCCGGGGCCTGCGCCAGCAGCGGACCGCCCCACTCGTTCTCCAGCAGACGCTCCAGCGCGGCACCGACCCGGTACAGGCGGTCGTCCGCCTTCGCCGGCGCGAGCACCTGGAAGCCGACCGGAAGGCCGTCGTCCGACAGCCCCGCCGGCAGCGACAGGCCGGGGACGCCGGCGAGGTTCGCCGGGATCGTCGCGACGTCGTTCAGGTACATCGCCAGCGGGTCGTCGAGCTTCTCGCCCAGCTTGAACGCAGTCGTCGGCGCCGTGGGCGAGACGAGCACGTCCGCCTGCGCGAACGCGGCCGCGAAGTCACGCTGGATGAGCGTGCGGACCTTCTGCGCGCTGCCGTAGTAGGCGTCGTAGTAGCCGGCCGACAGCGCGTACGTGCCGAGGATGACGCGGCGCTTGACCTCGTCGCCGAAGCCCGCACCACGGGTCGCCGCCATGACGCGCTCCGCGGTGACCGGGCCCTGCGTGGGCTCGACCCGCAGACCGAACCGCATGCCGTCGAACTTCGCGAGGTTGCTCGACGCCTCCGCCGGCAGGATCAGGTAGTACGCCGCGAGCGCGTACTCGAAGTGCGGGCACGAGACCTCGACGACCTCGGCACCCGCGCGCTGCAGCAGCTCGAGCGACTCGTGGAACCGCGCGAGCACGCCCGGCTGGTACCCCTCGCCCTGCAGCTGGGTGATGACCCCGACGCGCACGCCCGACAGGTCCCCCGACGCGCCCTGGCGAGCCGCCGCGACGAGCGGCGGCAACGGCTCCGCGATCGACGTCGAGTCACGCGGGTCGTGGCCACCGATGAGCTCGTGGAGCAGCGCCGAGTCGAGCACCGTGCGCGTCACCGGGCCCGCCTGGTCCAGGCTGCTCGCGAGCGCGATCAGGCCGTACCGGGACACCGAGCCGTACGTCGGCTTGACTCCCACCGTGCCCGTGACCGCCGCGGGCTGGCGGATCGAGCCGCCCGTGTCCGTGCCGATCGCGAGCGGCGCCTCGTACGCGCCGACCGCCGCGGCGCTGCCGCCGCCCGAACCGCCCGGGATCCGCTCGAGGTCCCACGGGTTGTGCGTGTTGCCGTACGCCGAGTGCTCCGTCGACGAGCCCATCGCGAACTCGTCCATGTTCGTCTTGCCGAGGATCGGCAGCCCCGCGGACTTGATGCGCTCGACGAGCGTCGCGTCGTACGGCGGTACCCAGCCCTCGAGGATGCGCGAGCCGGCGGTCGTCGGGACACCGCGTGTCACCACGACGTCCTTGACCGCGATCGGCACGCCCGCCAGCGGGTGCAGGTCCTCGCCCGCCGCGCGGCGGGCGTCCACGTCGGCCGCCGTCGCGAGCGCGGCCTCGTCGGACACGTGCAGGAAGGCGTGCACAGCGCCGTCCACGGCAGCGATCCGGTCGAGGTGCGCGCGCGTCGCCTCCACCGACGAGACGTCGCCGGCCTGGAGGCGGTCCGCGAGCGCGGCCGCGGAGATCCGCGTCAGGTCCTCGCTCATGCGTCCTCCCCCAGGATCTGCGGCACCAGGAACTTGCCGTCCTCGCTGGCCGGCGCCGCGGCGAGCACCGCGGCGCGGTCCACCGGGGGCTCGGGCACGTCGGCACGGAACACGTTCGTCAGCGGCAGGGGGTGGCTGGTGGCCGGCACGTCCGGGGTGGCGATCTCGCTCACGCGCGCGACCGACTCGACGATGACGTCGAGCTCGCCCGCGAGCCGGTCGAGCTCGGCGGGCGACAGGTCGATCCGGGCCAGCCCTGCCACACGCGCGACCTCGTCGCGGGAGAGGGTGGACATGCCACGGAGTCTAGACGTGCGTCAGGTCCGGTCGACCGCCGCCTCGATCAGTGAGAGGAGCGCGAGCGCGTACGCGTCCTCCGCGTGCGGCGCGGTGAACACCTGCTCGGGCCGTCCCGCGAGCTCGACGAGCACCTGGAAGCTGCCGTCCGTCGCACGCGCGAGCGACCGGAACGTCCCGCCCAGCAGCTCGCGCAGCTGGTCCTCGCGCGGCAGCCACACCGCGTCCTGCAGCTCGACCGAGTCCAGCGCCCACTCCGTGGTGCCGTTGAACCCCAGGACCGTGCCCGTCGCGTAGTGGTGCGCCTCGATCGTCATCTCGCTCACCGTGAACACCTCGTCGACGCCGTCGACCAGCATCCCGAACCGGTCGCCCGAGGTCGGGTGCCAGTGCAGGCCGGTGGTCCGCAGCCGCAGGGCCAGGTCGCGTGAGATCACACGCCCAGTATCGGGCCGGGACCATCTGCCCGCGAGCACGCGGGGGCAGCGGGCGATCCTGACGGACGTGCGTGTCATCCCGGTGTACTACTACTCGTCCGCGAGCGGCCTCGTGCGGTCCTTCGCGCAGCGGCTCGAGCGGCCCGTGCACGACCTCGCGCAGCGTGAGGTCCGCCTGTCCGAGGCCGACGGGCCCTGGGTGCTGCTCACGCCGTCGTACAAGACCGGCAACGACGCGAACGACACCGTGCCCGAGGCCGTGCGGCGGTTCCTGCGCTCGGCGGCCAACCGCCGCCGGCTCGTCGGCGTGATCGGCTCGGGCAACCGGAACTTCGGCCGCTACTACCAGGACGCCGCGCGGCTCGTCGCCCGCGCGTCCGGCCGGCCCGTGCTGTTCGAGTTCGAGCTCGCGGGCACGCCGTGGGACGTCGAGGAGTGCCGGCGGCTGCTGGCCGACCTCGACGCCGCGCTCGACGCCTCCCGCGCCGACCGCCCGCTCGACGAGGGACCGGCGGGGACCGGTCGGCCCGAGGAGCGCTGAGCGCGGACCCCGGGCCGACCGGCGCCGATCAGGAGCGGGTGTCGGTGTGGTTGCCGCCCTGGTGGTTCAGCACGCCCGCGGCCACGCCTCCCGCGGCGCCCGAGAGCACCGCCGCGATGTCGATGCCCGTGAGCGACTTGACGACCTCCTGGCCCTCGCCGAGCACCTGGCCGACGGTCTTGGTGACCGCCGACGCGCCGTCGGTCGAGACCACGGTCAGCTGCTTGATCGCCGCGATCGGGTCGGACGCCGCGCGCACGATCTCCGGGAGCACGCCGATGACCTGCTGCGCGAGGATCGCCTCGCCCTGCTCGCGCAGCGCCTCGGCCTGCGCCTTGGTCGCCTCGGCGGCGGCCAGACCCTCGGCCTTCGCGGCGGCGGCCCGTGCGAGACCCAGGGCCTCGACCGCCTGCGCCTCGGCGAGCTGCCGGTCGCGCTCGGCGTTACCGGCACGGATGGTGGCCTGCGCGGCGGCCTCCGCGTCGTTCACCGCCGCGACCTTGTTCGCCTCGGCGATGCGCGTGCGCTTGAACGCGTCCGCCTCGGTCGCCGCGTTCGCGGCGTCACGCTCACCGGTCGCCTGCTGGACCGCGGCGTACGCGGCGGCCTCGGCCGGCTTGCGCACGTCGATGTCGAGCTGCTCCTCGGTGACCTTGGCCTTCTCGGCGAGCGCCTCACGCTCCTGGAGGGCGACCAGCTTGTCCTGCTCGGCGCGTGCGAGCCGGCCCGCGGCGTCCGCCTCCGCGTTCGCGCGGTCGGTCTCCGCCTTGATCGTCGCCTGCTTGAGCGCGAGGTCGCGCTGGCGCTCGGCGATGGCCTCGGCCGCGACGATCTTCGCGAACTCGGAGACCTGCTGCGCCTCGGCCTCCTTCACCTCGGCGACCTGCCGTGCACGGGCCGCCTCGGCGCGCCCGAGGTTCGCCAGGTAGTCCGAGCCCGGCGTGGAGATGTCCGAGATGTTGAGCAGGTCGACCTGCAGGCCCTGCTCCGCGAGGTCCGTCTTCGTCGAGGCGACCACCGCGTCCTGCAGCGACTTGCGGTCGGAGATGATCTGCTCGATCGTCATGTCGCCGATGATCGAGCGCAGCGAGCCCTCGAGGGACTCCTTGATGACGTCGGTGAGCGTCGCCTGCTGCGAGAGGAACCGCTGGGCCGCGCGTCGCACGCCCTCCTCGTCCCCGCGGACCTTGAAGTTGATCGAGGCCTTGATGGCGAGCTTGATCCGGTTCTTGTCGACGCCCTCGACCGTGATGCCGATCTGACGCTGCTCGAGCGAGATCGGGAAGCCCTGCTGGAGCACGGGCCAGACGAAGACGCGCCCGCCGACGACGACGCGCTGGCCGCCGTCGCCCGCGTTCTTGCCGGCGCCCCGGCCCACGATGACGAGGGCCTCGTTCGGCGGGACGCGCCGGATGCGCTTGGCGACGAGCGTGATGACCGCGACGAACGCGATGACGAGCGCGAGGACGGCGAGGACCGCCGAGCCGCTGCTGAGGAAGTCGGGCATGGTGTCCGGGTCGCCCCGGGCTCCTCTCTTCAGGCCCGCGGCCTGTGCCGCGGGGACGGGTGGTAGGGGTGGGCCGCGCGGCCCGGTGTCAGGCGCGCCGCACGCGGACGCGGGACCCGGAGACCCCGACGACGACGATGCGGGTCCCCGCCGGCAGCTCCTCGTCGGCCCACGCGAGCCGGCTCTCGAGGTCGCGCACGCCCTCGAGCCGGACCTCGCCGCCCTCGGGGCCCGTCGTCGAGGTCAGGACCCCGAAGGCCCCCTCCAGCGGCGGCGGCGGGGCGTCCTCGGACGCGGCGAGCTTGGTGATCACGGTCTGGGCGACGAGCCCGGCGACCACCGCGAACGCCGCCGCGATGACGTAGGCCCAGACGTCGGCGAGCTCGGCCGAGCGCGCGAGCACGCCGGACGCACCGAACACCACCGCGCCGATCCCCACCGCCAGGCCCGAGATGCCACCGTCGCCGATCTCGAAGGACTCGAAGATCTCGCCCACGACGAGCGACAGGACGAGCAGCAGGAGGCCGATGGCGCCGACCACGAAGAACACGGTCACGGGGGTGCTACCTCTTTCTCGCCGGGTCGGGCGGGTGCACGGGCGGATGAGCCGTCCTCTGCGGCGGGAGCGAGCGTCCCCGGCCGTGAGTAACGGAGCAGTATGTCAGAGACCAAGACTCGGTGTGGGCGGTTTCGGACCGCCTGTGCACAGGACGTCAGGTCAGCAGGAACCCGCGGGCACCGTGCCGTCGGCGGTGGGCCGTTCGAGGTAGCTGTACCCGTCCACCCGGACGAAGCCGAGGTCCGCGTACAGCGCGGCCGCGCCCGTGTTGTGCTCCTCGACCTGGAGGAACGCGTGCGACGCGCCGTGCTCGCGCGCCACCTCGAGCCCGCGCAGCGTGAGCAGCCGCCCGGTGCCTCGCCGGCGGTGCTCGGGCCGCACCGCGAGGCACGACAGCGCACCCCAGCGCCCGGCGCGTGCCACGCGGATGATGCCGACGAGCGCGTCGTCCTCGTACGCCGCCAGGTGCCACGCCTCGCCGCCCGTGAGGATCGCGCGGGCCAGCGCGCGCCGCGCACCGCCGTCGCGTGCGTCCGCGCCCTTGACGTCGAGGTGCAGGTCGAGCCACGCGTCGTCGGGCTCGCGTGCGAGCGACGTGCGCACGGCACCGCCCCCGGGCGTCGCCGTGAGACCGTCGAGCGGGCGCGCGAGCACCGCGGTGACCGCGCGCTCGGCCCACCCGCGGCCGTCGAGCTCGCCGCGCACCTCGTCCTGCAGGCCGTCGTGGCCGACGCGCATCACCGCGGGCAGACCGGCCGCCGCGTAGTGCGTCTCGACCTCGTCCACCGCGCTCGGGACGCCGCCGTCGGGGACCTGGAGCGCGACCGCGCTGTTCGCGCGCTTCGTCAGCCCGCCGGACAGACCCACCCACCACCCCTGGGTCGTCACGACGCGACGCAGCGGGGGCCAGCACGCCATCTCGACCTCGACCCCCGGCGCGAGCGCCGTCGGCACCTTCGCCCTGGACACCGTGCCCCTGGACACCGTGCCCCTGGACACCGTGGACGCGGGCGCGCCACCGTCCCGCGCGCTCACGCGACGGCCTCCGGTCCCCCGGCCAGCAGCCGCTCGAACCCGGCCTCGTCGAGGATCGTGAGGCCGAGCTCGCGCGCCTTGGTCTCCTTCGAGCCCGCGCTCTCCCCCACCACGACGAAGTCCGTCTTCTTCGAGACCGAGCCGGCGGCCTTCCCGCCGCGCACGAGGATCGCCTCCTTGGCCTCGTCGCGCGAGAACCGTTCGAGGCTGCCGGTCACGACGACCGTGAGCCCCTCGAGCGTGCGCTCGGTATCTGCCCCCGCCTCGTCCCGCATGAGGACGCCCGCGTCGCGCCACCGGTCGACGACCTGCGCGTGCCACGGCGTCGCGAACCAGTCCGTGAGCGACTGCGCGATGGTCGGGCCGACGCCCTCCACGCCCGCGAGACGTCCCGCGGCCGTCTCGGGGTCGCCCTCGACGACCTCGCGCAGCGCGGTCATCGAGCGGAACTCCTGCGCGAGCGCGCGTGCCGCCGTGGGTCCCACGTTCCGGATCGACAGCGCGACGAGCACGCGCCACAGCTCCTTCGTCTTGGCGAGGTCGAGCTGGTCGAGCAGCGTGCGCGCGGCCTCGGACGGCTCCCAGTCCGGCAGCTCACGGCCCTGCGCCTCGGCCGCGGTGCGCTGCGCGCGGCTCCACGTGAGTCGGCGGCGGAACGGGGTGCGCCGGCGCACGTTGCCGTCCTCGTCCTCGCGCGGCAGCCCCGTCTCCGGGTCCCGCACGACGACCTCGATCTCGGCGAGCCTCGCCAGGCTCGCCGCACGCACGCGTTCGCGCTCCTCGTCGGACGCGTCCGCCGCGTACCCCACGAGGTCGAAGAGGTCCGCCTCGGTGCGCAGCGGCGGCTCCCGCGGCACGTCGGGCTGCGTGAGCGCCGCGGCCGTGACCTCGCCGAGCGCCTCGATGTCGAGCGCGCCGCGCGAGCCGATGTGCTCGACGCGCCCGCGCACCTGCGCCGGGCAGGTCTCCGCGTTCGGGCAGCGCAGGTCAACGTCACCCTCGCGCATCGGGCGCAGCGGCGTGCCGCACTCGGGGCAGTCGGCGGGCATGTGCCACTCGACGCGCGGCACGGAGTCGTCGGGGGCCTGGGGCGCGGGCCCCACGACCTCGGGGATCACGTCGCCCGCCTTGCGCAGCACGACCATGTCGCCGACACGCACGCCCTTCGCCCGCACGACGTCCTGGTTGTGCAGCGTCGCCTGGCGCACGGTCGAGCCCGAGACGAACACGGGCTCCATCACGGCGAACGGCGTCGCGCGTCCGGTGCGGCCGATGCCCACCTCGATCGCGAGCAGGCGCGTGTTGACCTCCTCGGGCGGGTACTTGTAGGCGATGGCCCAGCGCGGTGCCCGGCTCGTCGCGCCGAGGCGGCGCTGCAGGCCGATCTCGTCGACCTTGAGCACGATGCCGTCGATCTCGTGCTCGACGTCGTGCCGGTGCTCGCTGTAATACGCGATCATCTCCCGCACACCGTCGAGCCCCTGGACCACGCGCGTGTGCGAGGACGTGGGCACTCCCCAGCCGGCCAGCAGGTCGTACACCTGGGACTGCCGCGTCAGGTCCGCGGGCCGGGTGCCGTCGGCCCAGCGCAACGCCCCGATCCCGTGCGCGTACATGCGCAGCGGACGCGACGCGGTCACGCGCGGGTCCTTCTGCCGCAGCGAGCCCGCCGCGGCGTTGCGGGGGTTCGCGAACGGCGCCTTGCCCGCCGCGACCTGCGCCTCGTTGAGCGCGGTGAACGCCTCGACCGGCAGGAACACCTCGCCGCGGATCTCGATGAGCTCCGGGTGGGTCGCCGGGTCGCCCGCGAGGACGTCGGGGATCGTCGTGATCGTGCGGACGTTCAGCGTGACGTCCTCACCGGTGCGCCCGTCGCCGCGCGTCGCCGCGCGCACCAGGCGGCCCTTCTCGTACAGCAGGGCGATCGCGAGGCCGTCGATCTTGAGCTCGCACAGGTAGTGCGGCGGCTCGTCGGTCTCCAGGTCCCGCTGGACGCGGTCCGCCCACGCGCGCACGTCCTCGTCGGAGAACGCGTTGTCGAGCGAGAGCATGCGCTCGACGTGGTCGACCGCGCCGAACTCGGTCGAGAACGTGCCGCCGACGAGCTGCGTCGGCGAGTCGGGCGTGCGCAGCCCCGGGTAGGTCTCCTCGAGCGCACCGAGCTCGCGCAGCCGCGCGTCGTACTCCGCGTCCGACGAGCTCGGCGCGTCCCGCACGTAGTAGGCGAACTGGTCCGCGCGGATCCGCTCGGCGAGCTCGTCCCAGCGGTGGCGTGCCTCGGGCGGGATCTCCTCGTTCTCTTGCGTCACCCGCCCATTGTGGCGGCGACCGCCGACACACGCCGAGCCCACGGCGCGCCTCGGCTCAGCGCGTCGCGCGCGCCCGCGACGCTCGCCGGCGCCCGGCGAGCAGCACGCTCGCGCAGGTCACCACGCCCACGACGGCCAGCGCCAGCCCGACCCAGAAGACCGGGACGGACGGCTGGGCGACCACGACGGTCTGCGGCGCGCCGTCGACCAGCCACGTGCAGGTCGCGCGCGGCGGCAGGTACGCGTTGTCGAGCGACGCGCCCTGGACCGAGCCGCTCACGGCCTCGAGGCACGGCACGTCCCCCGACTCGCTCGCGTCGAGCGACTGCGAGCCGAGCGTGATCAGCGTGGTCAGGAGCATGACGATGCCGACGAGCGCCGCGGCGCTCGCGACCAGCAGCACGAGCGGCCGCACGAGGGTCGCGCGCGTCGGTCGCGCGCCGCCCGCCGGGCTGCCGGTCCCACCGGCCGCGGGTCGGCCACCGTCGGTCGTCGCGCCGCGCGCGTCTGCCTGGTCCACGTCTCTCCTCGCCTCGCGCGCCGGTCGCGCCCGTGCAGCGTACGACGAACCGCCCGGGACCCGTGCGTGCGACCGCCCGGCCACGGCGCCTGCGCGGGTCAGCCGTGCACCGTCTCCGCGACCACGCGAGCGGCCCGCACGACGCCCGCGAGCGCACCGCGCGCCTCGTCGGGACCGCCCGTCGGCTCGGGCGCGAGCAGCACGACGTCGTCGAGGCCCGCCGCGGGCAGCCCGACCCGGCGCCACCGCTCCGTGACGGTGCGCGCCTGGCCCACCGCGTCCGGCCCCGCGCACTGCGACGAGCGCTGCGGCGGCACGTGCGCCCACAGCCGCAGGCCCGCCTCGACCGCCTCCGCGACGCGTTCCCAGCCCGGCTCGTCGAGCGCCGCCACCTCGAGCGCGACCGCGTCGGCACCGGCCGCACGGACGGTCGGGACGGTCGTCCACGCCGCGCCGCCGTGCACGACGACGCCGCCCGCGCCGCCCGACCGCGCGCCGTCGACCACCGTCCCCACCCGCTCGGCCGCGAGCGGTCCCGGCACCCGGCGCAGCCGCGCGTAGCCGGAGAACGACGGCAGGACTCCCGCGACGGCCTGCGCGAGCGACGGCTCGTGCACGAGCACGAGCGGCTCGGCGCCCGGCACGGCCCGTCGGACGGCGCCCAGGTGCTCCGCGACACCGGCCGCGAGCGAGTCGGCGAGGTCGCGCAGCGCGCCACCGTCCGCGACCGCGCGGTCGCCGCGCGCGAGGTACACCGTCGCCGCGAGCGTCACCGGGCCGAGCACGGGCACGACGAGCGGACCCGCGTAGCCGTGCCCGGCGACCGCGAGCGCGTCGAGGTCCTCGCGCGTCGCCGCGCGCGTGCGGGCGAGGTCGCCGCCCGGGCGGTCGGCGAGCCGCCAGCCGTGCGGTCCGAGCTCGGCGGGCAGGTCGACGAGCAGGCCGAGCGTGCGCGCGACGAGCGTGCCGGACGGGCCGCGCGCGGGCAGGTGGACCAGGAACGGCAGCCCGCGGACCTCGGGCGGGACGTCGACGAGGTCGCCGAGCACGGTCGTCTGGGCCTCGAGCACGTCCTCGCCGGGCCAGGCGCCCGGGCCGCTGACGCCGATCACGCGGTGGTCCGCACGACGGCCTGTGCAGGTGCCTGCGCAGTGGCCTGTGCGGTGCCTCCCACGCGCTCGGTCGAGGTGACCGTCGCCTGGCCGAGCACGCGCGTGCCGGCGTACACGACCAGGGACTGCCCCGGTGCGACCCCGCGCAGCGGCTCGTGCAGCCGCACCGCGACGCGGTCCACCTCGCCGTGGCGCGCGGGCGGCTCGACCGTCGCGGCCACGGGAGCGCCGTGCGCGCGCACCTGCACGCTCACGGGCCCGAGGCCGCCGCCGGCGCGCGCCGCGTCGTCGCGCCAGGCGTCGTACCGGTCGTCGTACCAGACCGCCCGGTCGGCCAGCACGCGGTCGACGACGAGCTCGTCGGCCGGTCCGACGACCACCCGGTTGGCCACGGGCTCGACGCGCAGCACGTAGCGCGGTCGTCCGTCGGCGGCGGGACGCCCGAGCGCGAGCCCACGGCGCTGCCCGACGGTGTAGGCGTACGCGCCGTCGTGCGTCCCGACGACCTCGCCGCGGGAGTCCACGACCTCGCCGGGCTGCGCGCCCAGCCGGTCGCGCAGGAAGCCCTGGGTGTCGCCGTCGGCGACGAAGCAGATGTCGTACGAGTCGGGCTTCGCCGAGACGGACAGCCCGCGCTCGGCAGCCTCGCGGCGGGTCTCGTCCTTGGACGAGACGTCGCCGAGCGGGAACAGCGACCGCGCGAGGCGGTCGGGCCCCATGACCGCGAGCACGTAGGACTGGTCCTTCGCGGCGTCGCGCGCGCGGTGCAGCTCACGCGTCCCGTCGGCGCGCTCGACGACGCGCGCGTAGTGCCCCGTGCACACGGCGTCGAACCCGAGCGCGAGAGCCTTGTCGAGCAGCGTCGCGAACTTGACGTGCTCGTTGCAGCGCACGCACGGGTTGGGGGTGCGACCCGCCGCGTACTCGGCCAGGAAGTCGGCGACGACCGTCTCCTCGAACCGCTGGGACAGGTCCCACACGTAGTACGGGATGCCGAGCACGTCGGCCGCGCGGCGCGCGTCCCCCGCGTCCTCGATCGAGCAGCACCCGCGTGAGCCGGTGCGGAGCTGGTCGCGTGTGCGGGACAGCGCCATGTGCACGCCGACGACCTCGTGCCCCGCGTCGACGGCGCGCGCGGCGGCGACCGCCGAGTCCACGCCCCCGGACAGGGCCGCGAGCACCCGCATCACGCCACCTGCTCGTCGTGCGTGCCCGCAGCGCGCGGGGCGGCGGACGACGAGGTCGCTCGCGACGAGCCCGACAGCCCGGCGGCCCGCGCGCGCTCGAGCACCGCCGGGAGTGCGGTGAGCAGCGCCGCGACGTCGTCGGACGTGGACGTCCGCCCGAGCGAGAACCGCAGCGCGCCCCGCGCGTCGTCCTCGTCGACACCCATCGCGAGCAGCACGTGCGACGGGCGCGGCACGCCCGCCTGGCACGCCGAGCCGGTCGACGCCTCGACGCCCGCGGAGTCGAGCAGGTACAGCAGCGAGTCGCCCTCGCAGCCGGGGAACGTCAGGTGCGCGTTGGCGGGCAGGCGCCGCGCCGGGTCGGCGGGGCCGCGCAGCACGGCGGTCGGGTCGATCGCCCGCACGCCCGCGACGAGCTCGTCGCGCAGGGCGGCGAGCCGCGGCGCCGCGCTCGCGCGCGTCGTCACGGCCTCCTCGACCGCAACCGCGAACGACGCGAGCAGCGCCGCGTCGAGCGTGCCCGAGCGCACGCCGCGCTCCTGGCCGCCGCCGTGCAGCACGGGCGTCAGCTCGAGCCCGCGGCGCGCGAGCAGCGCACCCGCACCGCCCGGCCCGCCCACCTTGTGCCCGGTCACCGTGAGCGCGTCGAGCCCGCTCGCGGCGAAGTCCACCGGGACCTGGCCGACGGCCTGCACCGCGTCGGCGTGCACCGGCACGCCGTACCGGCGCGCGAGCGCGACGACCTCGGCGAGCGGCTGGAGCGTGCCCACCTCGTTGTTCGCCCACATGACCGACAGCAGCGCCGCGTGCTCGGCGTTCGCCTCGAGCTCGGCGCGCAGCGCGTCGAGGTCGACGACGCCCTCGTGGTCGACGGGCAGCAGGACCAGCTCGGCGCCCGCGTGCTCGGCCATCCAGAACGCGGGGTCGAGCACGGCGTGGTGCTCGACCGCGGAGACCAGGATCCGGCGCCGCGACGCGTCCTGCGTGCGGCGCGCCCAGAACAGCCCCTTGATCGCGAGGTTGTCCGCCTCGGTGCCGCCGGACGTCCACAGCACCTCGCTGGGCCGCGCGCCCAGCGACGCGGCGAGACGCTCGCGCGCCTCCTCGACGACGCGCCGCGCGGCCCGGCCGGACGCGTGCAGCGACGACGGGTTCCCGGTGCGCGCGAGCTCCTCGGTCAGCACGCGAGCCGCCTGGGGCAGCATCGGCGTGGTCGCCGCGTGGTCGAGGTACGCGGTGGTGCGGGCAGCGGTCACCCCTGGAGTCTACGAACCCGTGCGTGCGACAGCGGTGCGTCCCCGGACGGGGGGCGCACCGTCCGGGCCGGACCTGGCAGGATGTCGGCCGTGAGCGCCGACGACGACGTCCTGGCCATGCCGCTCGCCTTCAGCGGGCAGCGGCTGGACTGGCGCGACCTCCCCCGTCACGTGCGCGCGCGCATCAGCGAGCTCGCCGGCGCCTCGGTGTCCGCCGAGACGGACGCCACGAGCGGCTTCTCCCCGGGGTTCGCGGCGGTCCTGGAGCTCGCGGACGGCCGTGACGTGTTCGTCAAGGCCGTCTCGCCCGACCAGAACCCCCACTCGCCGGAGCTCGCGCGCGCGGAGATCCGCAACGCGGCGGCGCTCCCGCCCGAGGTGCCCGCGCCGCGCCTGCTGTGGTCGGACGACGACGGCGAGTGGGTGGTCCTCGGCTTCGAGGTGGTGCACGGGCGCTCGCCCGAGCTGCCGTGGCGGCCGGACGACCTGGGCGAGGTGCTCGCGACGATCGGGCGGCTCGCGGACGCCGAGCCCGTCGTCGGCCACGCACTGCCCCGCACGGACGACCGGCTCGCCGACGACTTCCAGGGCTGGCGGCGCCTCGCCGCTGGACCCGGGTCCGACCTCGACGCGCTCGTGCGCGACGGCGGTGACCTGGGTCGGTGGGCGGTCGAGCACCTCGAGCGGCTGGTCCTGCTCGAGCAGGACTCGCTGCCCGCGTGCGCGGGCGACGCGCTGGTGCACGGCGACCTGCGCGCCGACAACGTGATGATCGACTACGACCGCGGCCGCGTGTGGCTCATCGACTGGCCGCACGCCTCGGTGGGCGCGCCGTGGCTGGACCTCGCGTTCATGCTGCCGAGCGTCGCGCTGCAGGGCGGCGGTGAGCCCGCGCGCATCTTCCGGGACCACCCGTTGTCGGTCGGGGTGTCGGACGACGAGCTGCGCGCGTGCCTCGCCGGGCTCGCGGGCTGGTTCGCGTGCTCGAGCGTGCAGCCCGCCCCGCCGGGGATCCCGAACCTGCGGGCGTTCCAGCGCGCGCAGGCGTACGCCACGCTCGACTGGCTGCGAGCGACCTGACGCGGTCCGGTCTCAGCCCTTGAGGCGGCGCAGCTCCGCGGTGAGCTGCGGGACCACGGTCGTGAGGTCGCCGACGATGCCGTAGTCCGCGATCTCGAAGATCGGCGCGTCCGGGTCGGAGTTGATCGCGACGATCGTGCCCGAGGCCTGCATGCCGCCGCGGTGGTGCACCGCGCCGGACACGCCCGCGCCGATGTACAGGCGGGGCGAGACGGTGATCCCGGTCTGGCCGATCTGCGCGTCGTGGCCGATCCAGCCCTCGTCGGTGGCGACGCGCGTGGCGCCGACTGCGGCACCCAGCACGTCGGCGAGCTCCTCGAGCGGCGTGAAGTCGCCCTCGGTCCCGCGCCCGCCGGTCACGACGATGGTCGCGCTGCCCAGGTCGGGACGGCCCGTCGCGGGACGCTCGGTCCGCTCGACCACGCGGACGCGCGAGGCGGACGGCGACGCGGTGAACGCGTGCTCGGTGACCTGCGGCTCGACGGGCGCCTCGGCGTCCGTCGCGACCACGCTGTTCGCCTTGACCAGGACGACCGCGAGCGGCGCGCGGACCGCGCATCGCGTGCTCCAGGTGCCGGCGAACACCGTCTTGCCGGCGACGAGCGTGCCGTCGACGCGCTCGAGCGTGTCGGCGTCGGTCACGACGCCCGCGCCCGTGGTCACCGCGAGGTGCGCCGCGACCTCCTTGTTCTCGAACGACGACGTCGCGAGCAGCGTCCGCGCCCCCGTGGCCTCGAGCAGCCCGGCGACGCCCTCGGCGAGCACCGCGGGCGCGTGCAGGTCGGCGTCGGAGGTGAGGCGGTAGACCTGCGTGACGCCGAGCGCGCCGAGCTCCGCGAGCGTCTGCGCGCCCGGCTCGGCACCGTCGACCGCCCACGCCGCTGTCACGGCGCCGCCCAGGCTGCGGGCGAGCGTGACGAGCTCACGCACGGGGGTGCGCAGCGCGCCGGCCGCGGTGTGGTCGAGCAGGACGAGGGTGTCGCTCACGGTGGTCCTCAGTTCTTGCCGGGCCACGCGCCGCGCGGGGCGGCTCGTGGCGGGTCACGCGGGAGAAGAAGGGTCAGACGAGCTGGTTCTCGACGAGGTAGGCCGCGAGCCTGACGCCCGCGTCCCCCGTGTCGTTGACGAGCACGCGGTCCTCGCGCGCGGGGCGCGGCGCGGCCTCGAGCACCTGCGTGCGGGAGCCGGCGTCGCCGACGAGCGTCGCGTCGAGACCGAGGTCGGCGAGCGTCAGGGTGGTGACCGGCTTCTTCTTGGCCGCCATGATCCCCTTGAAGTTGGGGTAGCGCGGCTCGTTGGCCTGGTCGGTGACGGACACGAGCGCGGGCAGGTCCGCCTCGAGCACCTCGCTCGCGTGGTCGAGGTTGCGGGTCACGCGCACGGTCGTGCCGGTGACCTCGAGGCTCGCCGCGAGCGGGAGGGCCGGCACGTCGAGCAACGCCGCGAGCGCGGTCGGCACCAGGGACGTGAGGCCGTCGAGCCCCGCCATGCCGGTCACGACGAGGTCGGCCCCGCCGACGTGCCGCACCGCGGCGGCGAGCACGCGCGCGGTGCCGAGCGCGTCGGAGCCCGCGATCGCGTCGTCGAGGACGTGCACGGCCTCGTCGGCGCCCATCTGCAGGCCCTTGCGCACGGCGTCCACCGCGTCGTCGGGGCCCACGGTCACGACGACGACCGAGCCCTCACCGCCGGCCTCGACGACGGCGAGCGCGGCCTCGAGCGCGTTCTCGTCGAGCTCGTTGAGCGTCCCGTCGCCGCCGTCGCGGGCGGTGCGACCGTCGACGAGCCGACGGTCCGACTGGATGTCCGGGACGTACTTCACGCAGACGACGATCTTCACGTCCGGAACGTTACCCGCCGCACGCCCCGACGCGTCCGGTGCTGCTCGCCTGCCGGACGCCCCGGTGCCGCCGGACGCCGGCTGTCATGGCCGCGACACCCGCCCGACACGGGCGTCGGACACAATGTGCGGCGTGAACCCGCGACCGACGACCCCTCGCCGCCCGGCGCGCCTGGGCGTGCACCCGGTGCGCGGCGGCATCGAGGTCGCCGTGCTCGCGACCCACGCGACCGGGGTCGAGGTGTGCCTGTTCGACGGCCACGGCGACGAGCCGCACACCACCGAGCGCCGGTACCCGCTCGACGGGCCCGTGCACGGGGTGTTCTCGGGCTTCGTGCCGGACGTGGCGCCCGGGACGCGCTACGGGCTGCGCGCGCACGGCGCGTGGGACCCGGTGCACGGGCTGCGGCACAACCCGGCCAAGCTGCTGGTCGACCCGTGGGCCCGCGGGCTCGAGGGCAGCCTGCGCTACGGCCCGCAGACGTACGGGCACGTCGTCGACGACGAGCTCCGCGGGGACGTGCACGGCCCGGCCGACCCGCGCGACTCCGCGGGGCACGTGCCGTACTCGGTGGTCGTGGACACCGCGGCGCTCCCGGGGCCGGACCCGGCCGCGAACCGCCCGTGGGTGCCGTGGGAGCGCACGGTCGTCTACGAGGCGCACGTGCGCGGGCTGACGATGCTGCACCCCGACGTGCCGCCGGAGCTGCGTGGCACGTACGCGGGTCTCGCGCACCCGGCCGTCGTCGACCACCTCGTCGGGCTCGGCGTCACCGCGGTCGAGCTGCTCCCGGTCCACGCCGCGGCGTCCGAGCCGCACCTGACGGCCCGCGGCCTGACGAACTACTGGGGCTACAGCACGCTCGGGTTCTTCGCGCCCGAGCCGCGCTACGCGACCGCCGCGGCGCGCGCGGCCGGCCCGGCCGCCGTGCTCGCGGAGCTGCGCGGCGCGGTGCACGCGCTGCACGAGGCGGGCCTCGAGGTGCTGCTCGACGTGGTCTACAACCACACGTGCGAGGGCGGCAACGCCGGTCAGCACGTGTCGTGGCGGGGCCTGGACAACACGCTGTACTACCGGCACGACGGCGGTGTGCCGGCGACTCTCGCGGACGTGACCGGGACGGGAAACACGCTCGACCTGCGGCGTACCGAGGTCGTGCGGATGACGCTCGACTCGCTGCGCTACTGGGCGGACGTGGTGGGTGTCGACGGCTTCCGGTTCGACCTGGCGGTGACGCTCGGCCGGGGTCCGGACGGCTTCACGCCGGACCACCCGCTCCTCGTCGGGGTGGCGACCGACCCGTCGCTGCACGGTCTCAAGCTCGTCGCCGAGCCGTGGGACGTCGGGCCCGGGGGGTGGCGCACGGGTCAGTTCGGGCTGCCGTGGGCGGAGTGGAACGACCGGTTCCGCAACGCCGTGCGCTCGTTCTGGCTCGCGGACCCGGCGCGCGCCGCGCACGGCCTGCCGGGGCACCGCGTGCGGGACCTCGCCACGCGGCTGTCGGGGTCCGTCGACCTGTTCGGCCACGGCGACCCGCCGCTGGTGCGCGGGCCCGAGGCGTCGGTCAACTTCGTCACCGCGCACGACGGGTTCACGCTCGCGGACCTGGTCGCGTACGACCACAAGCACAACCTCGCCAACGGTGAGGACAACCGCGACGGCACCGACGACAACCGCTCGTGGAACCACGGTGTCGAGGGGCCGGTCGAGCTCGACTCGCCCGCGGCCGCGCTCCTGCCGCTGCGCCGCCGTTCGATCCGCAACCTGCTCGCGACGCTCGTCGTGGCCGCGGGCACGCCCATGATCACGGCCGGCGACGAGCTGGGCCGCACCCAACGCGGCAACAACAACGCGTACTGCCAGGACACCGAGCTGGGGTGGGTCTCGTGGGACCTGTCCCCGTGGCGTGCGGACCTGCTCGCGACCGCGCGCTACCTGCTCGCGCTGCGCCGCGAGCACCGGGCGCTGCGCGCCACCCGGTTCTACTCGGGCCGGCCGCTGCGTCCGGGCGGACGGCCGGACCTCGCCTGGTACGCCGCCGACGGCACCCCCTTCGACCACGCCCGCTGGCACGACCCGTCGATCCGCACGCTGCAGATGGAGCGCGCGACGGATGACGACGCGCGCACGGCGGCCGACGTGGTGCTCGTCGTCGTGAACGGGGCGCTCCAGGAGGTCGACGTGACGCTCGCCGGCGGGCCCGGCGACCGCTGGCGCCTCGTGTGGGACTCCGTGTGGGACCACCCCGACGAGGCCCGCTCGTCGGCGATCGCGGGTGCGCTGCACGCGACGGCGGGCTCCGAGACGGTCCTCGAGCCGCTGAGCCTGCGGGTCTACGTGCTGGACCCCGAGCACCTGCCGCCGGTCCCCGCACCGACGTCCTGACCTGCGCCTCCTGACCTGCGCCTCCTGACCTGGGCCTCCTGACCTGGGCCTCCTGACCTGCGCCGCAGGGACCTCCGGCCCACCCGACCGGCGCACGCCCCCGCGATCCTGGAGGCATGGTCGCGGTGGTCGTGTTCGAGTCGATGTTCGGGTGCACGCGCGCGGTCGCGTCGGCGATCGCCGAGGGCATGACGTCCGCGGGCCTCGAGACGGTGGTCCTGCCGGTCGACGAGGCACTGGCCAACGACGACCTCGTCGCGCGCGCCCGCCTGCTCGTCGTGGGGGCACCCACGCACATGCGCGGCCTGAGCACGCCGCGCTCACGTGCGCTGGCCCGTGCGCGCGGCGCCGACGCGGAGCCAGGCCTGGGCGTGCACGACTGGCTCGACGCGCTGCCGGGGCTCCAGGGCCGTGCGGTCGCGGTGTTCGACACGCGCTCGTGGTCGCGGTTCGCGGGCTCCGCGGGGTCCCGCATCGAGAAGCTGCTCCACCGCCGCGGCGCGGAGCTGGTCGCACCCACGCAGGCGTTCGGCGTGGAGGGTGGTGACGGCGGGCGGGCGACGATCAGCCAGTCCCAGGTGGAGCTCGCCCGCGTGTGGGGCGCGTCGGTCGCCGCGCACGTCGTCGGCGCGTACGCCTGACCCCGGACGTCGCCCGCGCAACCCCTTCTGGACGGTCGTCCAGCCGGGTTACGCTCGCGGCATGCGAACCCACGACGTCGTGGTCGTCGGCGCCGGACTGGCCGGGCTCGTCGCGACAGCCGAGCTGACCCGCGCGCGCCGCCGCGTGCTCCTGCTGGACGCCGAGAACGCCGCGAGCCTCGGCGGGCAGGCGTTCTGGTCGTTCGGCGGGCTGTTCCTGGTGGACTCCCCCGAGCAGCGCCGCCTGGGCGTGCACGACAGCGCCGAGCTCGCGCTCGCGGACTGGTTCGGCTCGGCGCAGTTCGCCGACGACGGCTCCGACCGCTGGGGTCGCGCGTGGGCCGAGGGGTTCGTCGACTTCGCGGCGGGCGAGCTGCGCTCGTGGCTGCACGCGCAGGGCGTGCGGTGGTTCCCGCTCGTGCAGTGGGCGGAGCGCGGCGGGTACACCGCGGGCGGTCACGGCAACTCCGTGCCGCGGTTCCACGTCACGTGGGGCACGGGCCCCGGCATCCTCGAGCCGTTCGTGCGGGCGCTGCTCGACGCGCGTGCCGCGGGCCTGGTCGACGTGCGGTTCCGGCACCGCGTCACGGGCGTCGTCGTGACCGACGGGCGCGTCACGGGCGTACGCGGCGACGTGCTGCGCGACGACCACGTGGCGCGGGCGGTCCCCTCGTCGCGCGAGGTCACGGACACGTTCGAGCTCGACGCCGACGCGGTCGTCGTCGCGACCGGCGGCATCGGCGCGAACCACGACCTGGTGCGCGCGACGTGGCCCGCGGACGCGGGGCGCATGCCCGACCGCATGCTCTCGGGCGTCCCCGACCACGTCGACGGCTCGGGGATCGCGGCCGCCCGCGACGCGGGCGCGGCGGTCGTGCACTCGGACCGCATGTGGCACTACCCCGAGGGGATCACCAACCACTCGCCGGTGTGGACCGACCACGGCATCCGCATCCTGCCCGGACCGTCCTCGCTGTGGCTCGACGCCGACGGGCAGCGTCTGCCCGTGCCGCTGTTCCCGGGCTTCGACGCGCTCGGCGCGCTGCAGCACATCACGCGGCGCGGTGACGACCACTCGTGGTTCGTCCTCGACCGGACGATCCTCGGCTCGGAGTTCGCGCTGTCCGGCTCGGAGCAGAACCCGGACCTGACCGGCAAGGACGTCGCGCTGCTCCTGCAGCGCGTCAAGCCGGGCGCCGTGGGGCCCGTCGAGGCGTTCGCGCAGCGGTCGCCGGAGTTCCTGTGGGCGGACACGCCCGCCGAGCTCGCCGCGAAGATGAACGCGCTGTCCGGCGACGAGCGCATCGACGCCGCCGCGCTCGAGCGGACCATCGTCGAGCGGGACCGCCAGGTGACCTCGGGCCTCGGCAAGGACCTCCAGGTCGTCGCGACGAAGCAGGCGCGCGCCTACGTCGTCGACAAGCTCATCCGGGTCGCCAAGCCGCACCGCCTGCTCGACCCGGCGCACGGGCCGCTGCTCGCGGTGCGCCTGTCGGTGCTGACCCGCAAGACGCTCGGCGGGTTGCACACCGACCTCGAGGGGCGCGTGCTGCGGCCCGACGGCGAGGTCCTGCCCGGGCTGTGGGCCGTCGGCGAGGCGTCCGGCTTCGGCGGCGGCGGCGTGCACGGCCACCGCGCGCTCGAGGGCACGTTCCTGGGCGGGTGCCTGTTCACGGGCCGCACGGTCGGCCGCGCGCTCGCCGCGCAGGCCTGACGGTCCGGCCGGTCAGCGCAGGAGACCCGCCGCGAGCGCGGGTGCCAGTGCGGGCGTGAGCGGCAGGCGCGGGAGGAGCGTGGCCTGGACCGCGTGGTAGAGGTCCGCCTTGCCCGCCCACACCGTGCGCGAGACCGCGTTGTCGGGCCCGAGCTCGTGCCACCACGAGCCGCCCGCGCGGTCGACCACGTGCTCGTCGACGTAGTCCCACCACGTCGCGTACCAGTCCTCGAACCGCGCGTCCCCGGTGGCGGCGTGCAGCGCGGCCGCCGCGCCGATCGCCTCCGCGGCGACCCAGTGCATGCGCTCCCGCACCACGGGCGCACCCGACCAGTCGACGGTGTAGACGAACCCGGGCGCGCCGTCGACGGCCCAGCCCTGGGCGACGCCCGCGTCGAACAGCGCGACCGCGTCGTCGAGCATCCACGTCGGGGCCGCGGCCTGGCGCGCCTCGAGCGCGGCGCGTGCGTGCAGCGTCAGGCGCGCCCACTCGAACCAGTGCCCGACCGTCGCGCCGTACGGACGGAACGGGTGCGCGGGTGCGTCGGCGTTGTACTCGAGCAGCGGGTGCCACGCGGAGTCGAAGTGCTCCGGGATCCGCCACGCGTGCTCCCGCGCGAAGCCGTGCACGACGCGCTCGACGACGCGCACCGCGCGGTCGAGCCACACGCGCTCGCCCGTGACGTCGGCGGCCGCGAGGTACGCCTCGACGGTGTGCATGTTCGCGTTGACGCCGCGGTAGCCGTCCAGCTCGGTGAACGCGGTGTCCCACTCCTCGACGACCATGCCCGCCGCGTCGTCCCAGAACCAGCGCTCCTGGACCGCGAGCGCGGCCCCGAGCAGCTCGCGCGCACCGGGGCGCCCGGCGGCCGTCGCCGACGACGCCGCGAGCACGACGAAGGCGTGCGGGTAGGCGGCCTTGGCCGACGAGGCGGGTGTGCCGTCGCGCTCGACCTGCTCGAACCAGCCGCCGTGCACGCGGTCCGCGAGCGGGCCGGTGATCGCGGCGAGGCCGTGGTCGACCAGCCGCGCCGAGCCGGGGCGTCCGAGCAGGTGGCCCAGCGCGTACACGTGCGTCATGCGGCACGCGATCCACAGCTCCCACGGGCCGTCGACCGGCCGGCCCTCGTCGTCCTGCCGGGCGAACGCACCGCCGTCGCCGACGCGCTGCGCGGACGCGCGTCCGAACGCGAGCAGGCGGTCGGTCTCGGCCTCGAGCCACCGCGCGTGCGCGCCGTCCGCGAGCCAGCCCATGTGTTCCTCCGCAGGTCTCGGGGCCACGCACCGGGCGGACCGGCCGTCGTGTGCCCGACGGTCACAGCCTGCCGCACTTTGTTTGAGTACCGAACTTAACACCGGGGCGAGGCCCGACCGCCAGGGCCGTCGGGCCGGACCTCCAGGTCGTGGCGGCGTGGCGGGCGGACGAGGCGCGCCGTGTCGGCGCGCTGCAGATGCTGACCCCGCCCACGTCTCGGTAGGTTCGGAGGCGTGACGAGCTCCCCCGCCGGTCCGCGCCGCCGTCCCGCGAAGACCCCCGCCCGCACGAGCCCCGCGTCGTCGTCCGCCACCCCCCGGTCGACGGCCCCTGCCACGACTGCAGCAGCACCCGAGCCGGCGCCGGCCCCCGCCGCCGTCCCCGTCGCGCAGGTCGTCGTCGGCCCGCCGATCGGCCGGATCCCGGTGGTCGACGTCTTCCCGGTCGCCGAGGCGGGCCGGTTCCCGGCCAAGGCCGTGGTGGGCGAGGCGTTCCCGGTGCGCGCCACGGTGTTCCGCGAGGGGCACGACGCGGTCGCCGCGACCGCGGTGCTGCTCGACCCGGACGGTCGCGTGCACCAGTGCGCGCCGATGGTCGACGTCGCCCCCGGCCTCGACCGGTACGAGGCGCGCCTGCAGCCGGACCGCACGGGGCTGTGGTCGTTCCGCGTCGAGGGCTGGTCGGACCCGTACGCGACGTGGGCGCACGACGCGTCGATCAAGGTCGAGGCCGGCATCGACGTCGAGCTCATGCTCGCGGAGGGCGCCCGGCTGCTCGCGCGCGCGGCGGACCGCGCCGGCGAGGACGCGATGAGCGAGCACGGCGCCCAGACGCTGCGTGAGGCCGTCGCGGCCCTGCGGGACACGCACCGCTTCCCCGGCGAGCGGCTCGCGTGGGCGCTGTCGCCCCACGTGCGCGAGGCGCTCGCGCGCGAGCCCCTGCGCGACCAGGTGAGCGCGTCGCCCGAGTACCCCCTGGTGGTGGACCGCCCGCTCGCGCTGTACGGGTCCTGGTACGAGCTGTTCCCGCGCTCGCACGGCGCGGTGTGGGACGACCGCGCGCAGGAGTGGCGCTCGGGGACGCTGCGCACCGCGGCCGAGCAGATCCCGCGCATCGCCGCGATGGGCTTCGACGTGGTCTACCTGACGCCGGTGCACCCCATCGGCGTGACGAACCGCAAGGGCCGCAACAACTCGCTGGGCGCGCTGCCGGGAGACCCCGGCTCGCCCTACGCGATCGGCTCGAAGGACGGCGGGCACGACGCGATCGAGCCGACGCTCGGGACGTTCGACGACTTCGACGCGTTCGTCGCCCGTGCGCGCGAGCACGGCATGGAGGTCGCGCTCGACATCGCGTTGCAGTGCTCGCCGGACCACCCGTGGGTCGCCGAGCACCCGGAGTGGTTCACGACGCGCGTCGACGGGTCGATCGCGTACGCGGAGAACCCGCCGAAGAAGTACCAGGACATCTACCCGCTGAACTTCGACAACGACCCCGCGGGGCTGTACGCCGAGGTCCGACGCGTGCTGCAGGTGTGGATCGACCACGGCGTGACGCTGTTCCGGGTGGACAACCCGCACACGAAGCCGCTCGACTTCTGGCAGTGGCTGCTCGCCGACGTGGCGAAGGACCACCCGGACGTCATCTTCCTGTCCGAGGCGTTCACGCGGCCCGCGATGATGCAGACGCTCGCGAAGGTGGGGTTCCACCAGTCGTACACGTACTTCACGTGGCGGCACACGAAGTCCGAGGTGAGCGAGTACCTCGCGGAGGTCTCGGGCGACCAGGGCGCGTGGATGCGCCCGGCGTTCTGGCCGACGACGCACGACATCCTGCCGCCCTACCTGCAGGGCGCGGGCGGGCAGACGTGGGCGGTGCGCGCGGTCCTGGCGGCGTTCGGCTCGCCGACCTGGGGCATCTACTCGGGCTACGAGCTGCTCGAGAACGTGCCGCGGCCGGGTGCGGACGAGCAGATCGACAACGAGAAGTACGAGCTCAAGCCGCGCGACTGGTCGCTCGCGGACCACCTGGGCATCGCCGACCTGCTCGCCCGGCTGAACCAGATCCGACGCGAGCACCCGGCGCTGCAGCAGCTGCGCAACCTGCGCGTGCACCCGACGTCCGACGACGCGACGGTCGCGTTCTCCCGGCACCTCGCGGCGGAGCACTCGCCGACGGGCCGCGCGTCGACCGTCGTCGTCGTGGTGTCGCTCGACCCGTGGAACGTGCGCGAGGGCATGGTCGACCTCGACCTCGCGGCGTTCGGCCTCCCGCCGCACGGTCCGGTCGCCGCGCACGACGTGCTGCGTGACGAGCACTACGAGTGGGGCCCTCAGGTGTACGTGCGGATCGACCCGGCGG
The DNA here is from genome assembly GCF_006538705.1 of Cellulomonas uda. GTDB lineage: Bacteria > Actinomycetota > Actinomycetes > Actinomycetales > Cellulomonadaceae > Cellulomonas > Cellulomonas uda. The sequence continues at coordinate 11,139 of NZ_BJLP01000010.1, read as the reverse complement.
AGCGCCCCGCGCACGTCGTCGTGCTGGAGCACGCGTGAGGCCCGCGACGAGCGCGGGCGGCGAGCACGCCGCGCAGCCGCCCGCGGCGCACCTGCCGCGCGTACGCGAGCCCGCACCGACCACGTCGCAGATCCGGCTGCCGGCGGGCCGCCAGCCCGCGGTCCCGCCCGTCGGCGAGGAGGGGCTGCTCGACGACCCCGACTGGTACCGGACCGCGGTGTTCTACGAGGTGATGCTCCGCAGCTTCTCCGACTCGACCGGGAGCGGCACGGGTGACCTGCGCGGGCTGATCAACCGGCTCGACTACCTCCAGTGGCTGGGTGTCGACTGCCTGTGGCTGCCGCCGTTCTACCCGAGCCCCATGCGGGACGGCGGGTACGACGTCGCGGACTACACCGCGGTGGCGAGCCAGTACGGCACGCTGGAGGAGTTCGCCGAGCTCGTGCGCGAGGCGCACCGGCGCGGCATGCGCGTCGTCGTCGACCTCGTGATGAACCACACGAGCGACGCGCACCCGTGGTTCCAGGCGTCCAGGAGCGACCCGGAGGGCCCGTACGGGGACTTCTACGTGTGGTCCGACGACAACACGCGCTACCCCGACGCGCGCATCATCTTCGTCGACACCGAGACGTCCAACTGGACGTTCGACCCCGTGCGCCGGCAGTACTTCTGGCACCGGTTCTTCAGCCACCAGCCCGACCTGAACTTCGAGAACCCGCGGGTGCGCGAGGCGATGCTCGACGTCGCGCGGTTCTGGCTGGGGCTCGGCATCGACGGCTTCCGGCTGGACGCCGTGCCGTACCTCTTCGAGGCCGAGGGCACCAACTGCGAGAACCTGCCCGAGACCCACGCGTTCCTGCGCACGGTGCGCGCGATGATCGACGAGGAGTTCCCGGGCCGGATCATGCTGGCCGAGGCGAACCAGTGGCCCGAGGACGTCGTGCACTACTTCGGCACCGAGGAGGAGCCGGAGTGCCACATGTGCTTCCACTTCCCGGTGATGCCGCGGATCTACTACGCGATGCGTGACCAGCGGGCGACGTCGATCGTCGACATCCTCGCGGACACGCCGCCGATCCCCGACAACGGCGCCCAGTGGAGCACGTTCCTGCGCAACCACGACGAGCTCACGCTCGAGATGGTCTCGACCGAGGAACGCGCGTCGATGTACGGCTGGTTCGCACCCGACTCGCGGATGCGCGCCAACGTCGGGATCCGCCGCCGCCTGGCGCCGCTGCTCGACAACTCGCGCAAGGAGATCGAGCTCGCGCACGCGCTGCTGCTGAGCCTGCCCGGCAGCCCGTGCCTGTACTACGGCGACGAGATCGGCATGGGCGACAACATCTGGCTCCCGGACCGCGACGCGGTGCGCACGCCGATGCAGTGGACGCCGGACCGCAACGCGGGCTTCTCGGTGGCCGATCCGGGCAAGCTCAACCTCCCGTTGGTGCAGTCGCTCGTGTACCACTACGGGCACACCAACGTGGAGGCGCAGCTCGCGCAGCCGACGAGCCTGCTGCACTGGGTCCGCGGCATGCTCACGGTGCGCAAGCAGCACCCCGCGATGGGGCTGGGCGACTTCCGGGTCGTCGCGAACGACAACGACTCGGTGCTGACGTTCACGAGGACGTCGGCGCAGGAGACCGTGCTGGTGGTCGCCAACCTCGCGGCCACGGCGCGCTCGACGACCGTCACGCTGCCGGGCCACGCGAACGCCGAGCTGCACGACGTGTTCGGCGGCGCGTCGTTCGGGACGCTCGACCCGAGCGGCTCGGCCCGGTTCACGCTCGGCTCGCGCGAGTTCTTCTGGCTCAGCGTGACGCCCGGCCCGGCCTGGACGCTCTGACGTGCTGACCGCACAGGCCCCGACGCCCGCCGACCAGCGGCTGCTCGCGACGATCGCCGCGGACCTGCCAGGGCGGCGGTGGTTCCCCGTCAAGGGCGCGTCCGCCGACCTCACCGTGCACGCGGTGGTCCCGCTGGTGGACCCGCAGGGCGCGGCGGACGTGCGGGTGCTCCTGGTCGCGGCGCGCACGGCGGGCACCGGGTCGCTCCTGCAGGTCCCGCTGGTCGTCGTGGCCGGCGACGACGAGGCGGGCGCGCCGCTGGGCGACGGTCGCACGGTGCTCGACGGCGCGGCGCACCCGGCGTTCCTGCGCGCGTGGTTCGCGGTCGCCGACGGCCCGGGTGGCGCACCGGCGCACGTGGACCTCACGCACGTGCAGGCGATCACGGGCGAGCAGTCCAACTCGTCCGTCGTGCTCGGCGCACCGGACGACCCGGGCCGCGCGATCCTCAAGGTCGTCCGGACGCTCCAGCACGGCGAGAACCCGGACGTCGAGGTGCCGCGCGCGCTGGTCGAGCAGGGGTACACCGGTGTGCCGGCTCCGCTCGCGTGGCTGCGCGCGCGGTGGCCGGACGTCGCGACCGGCGAGGTGGGTGCGGGGTACCTCGGGGTCGCGGCGGCGTTCGTCGCGGGGGCGCGCGACGGGTTCGAGCTCGCGTGCGAGCTCGCGGGCAGCGGCTCGCCGTTCGCGGCGCACGCGCACGCCCTGGGTGAGGCCACGGCGCGCATGCACGCGGCGCTCGCGAGCGCGTTCCCGACCGTCGCGGACCCGGACGGTCCCGACCGGCTCGCGCGCGCGCTCCTCGACCGGTACGCGTGGGCCCGGGCCGCGACGCCCGCGGTGGAGCCGTACCACGCGGGCGTCGTCCGCACGGCGGACGAGGTGCGCGCCCTGCGCTCGACGCCCCCGCGCCAGCGGGTGCACGGCGACCTGCACCTGGGGCAGGTGCTGCACGGCCCCCACGGCTGGCTGGTGCTCGACTTCGAGGGTGAGCCGCTCGCGCCGCTCGAGGCGCGCACGCGCCCGGACCTCGCGGTGCGGGACGTGGCCGGGCTGCTGCGCTCGTTCGACTACGCCGCCGCGGTGGGCGGCGCGACCGGCGACGCCGCGCAGCGCTGGGTCACGGCGGCGCGTGAGGCGCTGCTCGCGGGGTACGCGCAGGCGTCGCCGCCGTCGTCGCTCGAGCCGGGGGACGCCGCGCTCCTGACCCGGGCGCTCGAGCTCGACAAGACGCTGTACGAGGCGGTGTACGAGGCGCGCAACCGTCCGACCTGGCTGCCCATCCCGCTGGCGGGCCTGGACCGGCTCGCGGGCTGACGGTCCCCCGCCCGTCAGGCCGGGGCCACGACCTCGGCGGGCTCGAGCACCATGCGCGTGCCGCGCCGCCGGGGAGCGAGCTCGGCCTGCAGCACGAGCGCGGCCGCGCCGAGCGCGGCGGCCTCGGGTGCGTGGGACGAGATCGCGACGCGCACCCCGTGGCTGCCGCGTGCGAAGAACGACCGCGAGAGCCGCTCCTGGATCACGGGCAGGTAGAGCGAGCCGGCGATCGCGAACGACGGCCCGGTGAGGACCACGTGCGCGAGGTCGAGCACGTTCGCGAGGGTCTGCGCCGCGACCGCGAGGTACTGCGCGGAACGCTCGAGCAGCGCCATGGCGTCGGCCTCGCCGCGTGCGGCGGCGCGGGCGATCTGCGCGAAGTCCTCGGACACGCCGCGGCCGGCGAGCTCGAAGCCCTGCTCGCGCGCCTGCGCGACGACGGCCGCGGGCCCGGCGAGCGCCTCGACGCAGCCCGCGCTGCCGCACCAGCACACCGGGCCGTCGAGCGCGACGCAGATGTGCCCCACCTCGCCCGCGTTGGAGCTGGTCCCGCGGTACACCGTGCCGTCGACGAGGATGCCCGCGCCGATCCCGGTGCCCATGTAGAGCGCGGCGAACGCGCTGCCCGTGGGCACGCCGCCGGACCAGTACTCGCCGATCGCGGCGGCGGTCGCGTCGTTGTCGAGCAGCACGGGCAGCCCGACGGCCTCCTCGAGCGCGGCGGCGAGCGGGAACTCGGTCCAGGCCTGCATGACGGGCGGGGTGAGCGTCATGCCGGTGGACGCGGCGATGGGCCCGGGTGAGACGACGCCGAGGCCGAGGATGCGCTCGGGGGCGACGCCCGTGCGCGCGACGGTCGCGCGGATCTCGGCGGCGATGCGCGCGACGACCTCGCGGGGGTCGTCGGACCCGGCGCCGGGGCGCCGCCAGCGGGCGACGACGGACCCGCCGAGGTTGGCGATCACGTAGGTGATGCCCGCGTGGTCGAGGTGCACGCCGACGGCGAACCGCGCGTAGGGGTCGAGCTCGAGCAGCATGCGTGGCTTGCCGCCGGTCGACTCGGCGCGCCCGACCTCGACGACGAGGCCGTCGTCGATGAGGCGGCGCACGACCGTCGAGACGGTGGCCCCCGTGAGCCCGGAGACCCGGGTGAGCTCGACGCGCGAGACGGTGCCCGCGGCGCGGATCAGGTCGAGGATCGCGGACCTGCTGCTCGCGTGCGCGGCGCCGATGCCCTCCTGGGTGCTGCTCACGACCCTCCTGTCGTCGCCCGGCTCACGGCCGGGTCCGCGGCCCATGGTAACGATCCGGCCACCACCGTCCGGGACCGCACCCGGCGCGTTGACTTACTTTGTTCACCGGTCTAAGAATGTCACCCGGAGCGGGGTCGGAAGGTCCCGTTTGGGCGACGATGCCCTCCACCCACGGCCGGCACGCCGACGTGCCGGGACGACGAGAGGATCACCGATGTTCCCTCACCACCGACGGCGCCGGCTGCTGGGCCTCGCGGCCGCGAGCACCGTCCTGGCCCTCACCGCGGCGTGCTCCGGGGGCTCCGACGACCCCCCCGGCGACTCGACGCCCGACGCGGACGCGACCCCCTCCGGCGCCATCACGGTGCTCACCTGGCGCACGGACCTCGTCGAGGACGGCACGTTCGACGAGTACGTCACGCAGTTCAAGGCGAAGTACCCCGACGTCACGGACGTGAAGATCGAGGGCATCACCGACTACGAGGGCGAGGTGAAGACGCGCATGAACACCGACAGCTACGGCGACGTGCTCGCGATCCCCGGCTCGGTGACCCCCGACCAGCTGGGCGACTTCTTCGAGCCCCTCGGCGACTTCGACGAGCTGTCGAAGGAGTACCGCTGGATCGCCGACAAGACGTTCGAGGGGAGGTCCTACGGCATCCCGGTCGTGGGCAACGTCCAGGGCATCGTCTACAACACGAAGGTCTGGGAGGCGGCCGGCGTCACCGACTTCCCGACGACGACGCAGGAGTTCCTCGCCGACTTGCAGGCGATCAAGGACAAGGGCATCAAGGTCGCGCCGCTGTACACCAACTACAAGGACAGCTGGCCGCTGACGCAGTGGGACGGCGCGCGCGGCGCGGTCACCGCGAACCCGGACTACGTCAACGAGATGACGCAGACCGACACGCCGTGGACCGACGAGTCCGACTCGGGGGTGATCGACGGGCTGATCTACGACGTCGTCGCCCAGGGCCTGACGGAGGCGGACCCGACGACCACCAACTGGGAGCAGTCCAAGCAGCTCCTCGGCACGGGCGAGGTCGCGACCATGGTGCTCGGCTCGTGGGCGATCCCGCAGATGCAGGCCGCGGCGGAGGCCGCCGGGGCGAGCGCCGACGACATCGGCTACATGCCGTTCCCCGCGCAGGTCGACGGGAAGTTCCACGCGGTGGCGGGCGGTGACTACAACCTCGGCATCAACGTGCACTCGAAGAACAAGGTCACGGCCCGCGCCTGGATCGACTGGTTCAACCACGAGTCGGGCTTCTCGGAGTCGCAGGTGGGCCTGTCGCCCATGATCGACGGGACGGTGCCCGCGGCCCTCCAGGACTTCGTCGACGAGGTCGAGCTCATCACCATGAACCCGGCGCCGGAGGGCAAGGAGTCGCTCTTCGCGGACATCGACACGGCGTCCGGCATCGTGACGACCGACCCGAAGTACCGCCAGAAGATCGTCGACGACGCCCGCTCGGGCGCACGCACCAAGCAGCAGGTGTTCGACGACCTCAACGCCGCGTGGGCCGAGGGCCGCGCGGAGGCCGGCGCCTGAGGACCCGCCCCGTGACCACCGCTGACACGGGCCTGCAGGGCCCGACGACGGCGGCCGCCGTAGCCGGCCGCGCCCCCGGGAGCTCCTCCCCGGGCGGCGCGGCCGCGCCCGGGCGGCGCCGGCGCCGCCGGTCGACGCCCTACCTGTTCCTGCTCGTACCGGTGGCGCTGCTCCTGCTGCTGACGTACGTCCCGGTCGTGAACATGGTCTGGTACTCGTTCACCGACTGGGACGGGCTCGACAAGACCAAGGAGCTCGTCGGGTTCGACAACTACACCGAGGTGTTCACGGACCCCGAGAACCTGCACGTGTTCTACGTGTCCCTGTACTACTTCGCGGCGTCGTTCGTGCAGATGGTGCTCGCGCTGTACTTCGCGACGATCCTGTCGTTCCGGATCCGGTTCAAGAACCTGTGGAAGGGCATCCTGTTCTTCCCGTACCTCATCAACGGCGTCGCGATCGGCCTGATCTTCCTCAACTTCCTGCGCCCCGAGGGCGGGCTCGACACGGTGCTGATGTCGCTCGGCCTGGAGTCGCTCGTCCACCAGTGGACGGGTGACCCGGACATCGCGAACGCGACGCTCGCGAGCGTGTCGGTGTGGCGGTACATGGGGCTGAACTTCGTGATGTTCCTGGGCGCCATCCAGTCGATCAACGCCGAGGTCTACGAGGCCGCGGAGATCGACGGCGCGAGCCGCTGGCACGAGTTCTGGTACATCATCCTGCCGTCCATCCGGCCGATCGTCGGCCTGTCCCTGATCCTCGCGATCTCGGGCTCGCTGTCCGTGTTCGAGATCCCGAAGGTGATGACCGACGGCGGCAACGGCACGGAGACGTTCGTGATGCGCACGGTGTGGATGGCGTTCAACCGCAACATGGTGGGCCTCGCGTCCGCGATGGCGGTCGTCCTGCTGCTCGTCGTGCTGGTCGTCACGTGGGTCCAGCGCAAGGTGCTCCCCGACGACGAGGTGGACCTCACATGACCCGTACCCTCACCGCCGGCCTCGCGAGCACCGCGAAGTACGTGTCCCTGGTGCTCGCGGCCCTCGTGATGCTCCTGCCGCTCGTGCTGATCGTCATGGGCTCGTTCAAGACCAACCAGGAGTTCCTCGCGACCGGCCCGTTCACGGCCCCCGAGAGCTGGACCGACCTGTCCAACTACGCGACCGCGTTCACACGCGGCGGCATGGCCCGCGGCTTCGTCAACACCGTGCTGATCTTCGCGGTGGCGATCGTCGGGACCATCCTCATCGGCGCGGCGACCGCGTACGCGCTCGACCGGTTCCGGTTCGTCGGCCGCCGCGGCGTGCTCAACCTGTTCCTGCTCGCGACGCTCGTCCCGGGCGTGACCACGCAGGTCGCGACGTTCCAGATCATCAACTGGCTCGGCCTCTACGACAGCCAGGCCGCGCTGATCCTGCTGTTCATGGGCACGGACATCATCTCGATCTACATCTTCCTGCAGTTCGTGCGGAGCATCCCGCGCTCGCTCGACGAGGCCGCGACGATCGACGGCGCGGGCCACCTGCGCATCTTCTTCCGGATCATCCTGCCCAACCTCAAGCCGGCGATCGCGACGGTCGTCATCATCAAGGGGATCGGGATCTACAACGAGTTCTTCCTGCCGTTCCTGTACATCACCGACCCCGAGAAGCGCCCCATCTCGACCGCACTGTTCGCGTTCAAGGGACCATTCGGCTCGCAGTGGGAGGTCATCTGCGCGGGCGTCGTCATCACGATCGTGCCGATCCTCGTCCTGTTCCTGTTCCTGCAGCGGTTCATCTACAACGGCTTCACCTCGGGAGCGACCAAGTAGCCCGCGACGACGAGACCTGGACCCGCTCACCGCGTACCACCCGGAGCACACTCATGACCTTCACCGACCTCGCCGACGGCTGGCTGCTGACCGCCACGGCGGGCACGCCCGGCGACCTCGACCCGGCGCTGGCGGCCGCCCTGGCCGCGGGCGTCCCCGCCGCCGTCCCCGGCACCAGCCACACGGCGCTGCTCGACGCGGGCCTGATCCCGGACCCGTACCTCGACCGGAACGAGGAGGCGCTCGCGTGGATGCGGCACGTCGACTGGCGCTACGAGCGCCCGCTCGACGAGCCCGCGGCCGCGCACGACGAGCGCGTCGACCTCGCGTTCGACGGCATCGACACGGTCGCGACGACCTCGCTCGTCGTCGCGGGCGACGCCCACGTGCTCGGCCGCACCGCCAACCAGCACCGCTCCTACCGGTTCGACGTGCGCGCGCTGGTCGGCCGCGCCGGCACGACGCTGCGGGTCGACCTCGCCTCGGCCCTGCACCACGCCGAGGCCGAGGAGGCCCGCCTGGGGCACCGACCCCTCGCGTACCCGCAGCCGTTCAACATGGTGCGCAAGATGGCGTGCTCGTTCGGCTGGGACTGGGGGCCGGACCTGCAGACCGCGGGCCTGTGGCGGCCCGTGCGCGTCGAGCGGTGGCGCGTCGCGCGGCTCGCGCAGGTGCGGCCGGTGGTCACGCTCGCCGCGGACGGCACCGGCCGGGCCGAGCTGCACGTCACGGTCGAACGCTCCGGGCTGCCCGGCGGCGACGCGCCGCTGACGGTGCGGGCGCAGGTCGCGGACGTCGTCGTCACCACACCGGTCGCGCCCGGGGAGAGCACGGCGACGCTCGTCGTCGAGGTCCCCAATGCGCCCGTCTGGTGGCCCGTGGGCCACGGCGACCAGCCGCTCGTCGACGCGAGCGTCACCCTCACGACGGCCGACCACGGCGAGCTCGGCCGCTGGCACCGGCGGCTGGGCTTCCGGGACGTGCGGCTCGACCGCGGCCGCGACGAGCACGGCACGCGGTTCACGCTCGTCGTGAACGGCCGTCCGGTGTTCGTGCGCGGCGCGAACTGGATCCCCGACGACCACCTGCTCACGCGCATCACGCGCGAGCGACTCGAGCGCCGCGTGGACCAGGCGCTCGGTGCGCACCTCAACCTGCTGCGGGTGTGGGGCGGCGGCATCTACGAGTCGGACGACTTCTACGACGTGTGCGACGAGCGTGGCGTGCTCGTCTGGCAGGACTTCCTGCTCGCGTGCGCGGCGTACCCGGAGGAGTCCCCGCTGCTCGAGGAGATCGAGGCCGAGGCGCGCGAGAACGTCGTGCGCCTCGCGTCGCACGCGAGCCTCGTGCTGTGGAACGGCGGCAACGAGAACCTCTGGGGGCACGAGGACTGGGGCTGGAAGGACGAGCTCGGCGGCCGCACGTGGGGCCTGCGGTACGCCACGGAGCTGTTCCCGGCGCTCGTCGCCGAGCTCGACCCGGCACGTCCGTACGCGGACAACAGCCCGTACTCCCCCGGCTTCGCGCCCGACGTGGTGCACCCGTGCGACCCGGACCACGGCACGCACCACCAGTGGGAGGTGTGGAACCGCGTCGACTACACGCACTACCGCGACGACGTGCCGCGGTTCTGCTCGGAGTTCGGCTTCCAGGGCCCGCCCACGTGGGCGACGCTCGAGCGCGCGGTGCGCGACGAGCACGGCGCGCTCGTCGTCGACAAGGAGCACCCCACGTTCCTGGCGCACCAGAAGGCGGAGGACGGCAACGGCAAGCTCGACCGCGGCCTCGCGCCGCACCTGGGCGTCCCCGACGCGTTCGCGGACTGGCACTGGGCGACGCAGCTCAACCAGGCGCGCGCGGTCGCGTACGCCACGACGCACCACCGCTCGTGGTGGCCGCGCACCGCCGGGTCGGTCGTGTGGCAGCTCAACGACTGCTGGCCCGTGACGTCGTGGGCCGCCGTCGACGGCGACGAGCGCGTCAAGCCGCTGTGGTGGGCGCTGCGGCACGCCAACGCGCCGCGTCTGCTCACCGTGCAGGAGCGCGACGGCGCCCCCGTGGTCGCGGTGGTCAACGACACGGCGGACGCGTGGACCGGGCGGCTGGCGGTCTCGCGGCAGACGTTCGACGGCGACGAGCGCGCGTCCGCGACCCTCGCGGTCGACGTGCCGCCGCGCGAGGTGCGCATCCTGCCGCTGCCCGACGACGCCGCGCGCCCGCAGGACGTCGCGCGTGAGGCGCTCGTCGTGCGGCTCGACGACGCGTCGAGCGTGCACCTGCTCGCCGAGGACGTGGCGCTCGACCTCGACCCCGACCCGCTGTCCGCGAGCGCCACGCCCGTGCCCGGCGGGTACGCGGTCACGGTCACCGCGCGCTCGCTCGCGCGCGACGTGACGGTGCTCGTGGACCGGCTCGACCCGGCGGCGACGGTCGACGACGCGCTCGTCGACCTCCCCGCGGGCGCGAGCGTCACGTTCCACGTCCGCACGGACGCGGTGCTCGACCCCGACGCGCTGACCTCGCCGCCCGTGCTGCGCAGCGCCAACGACGTCGTCGTCCGCGCGGCCCGTCCGGCGGTGGCGTCCGGTGCCCCCGCCGCCGGACGCTGAGGGCCGGCACGGCGCCGCCGGCCCCGGTCGGGCCGGTGCCCGCCGCTAGGCTCTCGACCGTGACGCACGCGGACGCCGTCGGGCTCGTGCTGGCGCGGCCTGCGCGCCTGCTCGGCATCGAGCCGTTCTTCGCCGAGCTCATCTCGGGCATCGAGGAACGGCTGTCGACGGAGGGCCGTTCGCTGCTGCTGCACGTCGTGCCGGACCACGAGGCGGAGATCGCCGCGTACCGACGCTGGGCGTCGGGCGGGGTGGACGCGGTCGTCGTCGTCAACGTGGCGCTCGTCGACCAGCGCCTCGAGGTGCTCGCCGAGCTGGGCATCCCGACGGTGGTCGTCGGTGGGCCGACGCGCGACCTGCCGTTCTCCCACGTGTGGATCGACAACGCGCGCGCGATGCGTGACGCCGTCGCGCACCTCGCGGCCCTCGGGCACGAGCGGCTCGCGCGCGTGTCCGGTCCCGCGACGCTCGCCCACACGCAGGCGCGCACCGACGCCTTCGTCGCGGAGTGCGAGCGGCTCGGCGTGCAGGGGGTCGTGGTCGAGGGCGACTACCTCGAGGAGTCCGGTACGCGCGCTACGCGCTCGCTGCTGGGCCGCGGCTCCCCGCCGTCGGCGATCGTGTACGACAACGACGTGATGGCCGTCGCCGGCCTCCAGGTCGCGGGCGAGATGGGCGTACCGGTCCCCGAGCGGCTCTCGCTGCTCGCGTGGGACGACTCCGCGCTGTGCCGGCTCGCGCACCC
>NZ_BJLP01000009.1 GCF_006538705.1 Cellulomonas uda | reverse complement strand
GGGGGGCCCCGCCGCACGGCTGTGGTGGTGTCACCGGCACGCGGCCCGCGTCAGCGGTCCGGGCCCGTGCCTCGAGCCGGCGTCGGCGGCTCGGTCGTGCTGCTCGCCTCAGTACAGGCGCGCGTCGACCTCGTCCTGCGTGATGCTCTGGTCGAACGTCTTGTCGACGACGATGGTCTCCTTCGGGACGTCGTCACCGGCGTGGACCTTCTTGATCGCGTCGACGATCTGGTCGCCGAACACCGGGTTGCACTCGACGACGAAGTTGAACTTCTTGTCGACGAGCGCCTGCAGGCCGTCGCGCACACCGTCGACCGTGACGATGACGATGTCCTTGCCCGGGACCTTGCCGGCGTTCTCGATCGCCTCGATCGCACCCAGGCCCATGTCGTCGTTGTGCGCGAAGAGCAGGTTCATGTCGGGGTACGCCTGCAGCGCGGCCTCCATCGCGGCCTTGCCCTCGGCGCGCGTGAAGTTGCCCGACGCCTTGCCGATGATCTTGTCCGCGCCGACCGTCTCGTCGAAGCCGGCCTCACGGTCGACCTGCGCACCCGAGCCGAGCGTGCCCTGCATCTCGAAGATCTTGGCGTCGGGGTAGTTCTCCTTGACCCACTCGCCGGCCTTCACGCCCTCCGAGTGGAAGTCCGCGCCGATCCAGGTGACGTACGGGTCCTCGACCGTGGTGTCGACCGTGCGGTCCACGAGCACGACCGGGATCTCGGCGTCCTTGATCTCCTGCAGGACCTCGTCCCAGCCGGTCTCGACGACCGGCGAGAACGCGATGACGTCGACGCCCTGGTCGATGAAGTCGCGCAGGGCCTTGATCTGGTTCTCCTGCTTCTGCTGCGCGTCGGAGAACGTCAGGTCGATCCCGTTCTCCTTGGTGAGCGAGGCCTTGACCGACTCCGTGTTGGCCGTCCGCCAGCCCGACTCGGCGCCCAGCTGCGAGAAGCCGACCTTGATCAGGTCGCCGTCGCCGCCCTTCGCACCCGTGTCGCCGTCACCGTCGCCGTCGCCGCCGCTGCTGCAGGCAGCCAGACCGAGCGAGAGAACGGCCACGGTCGCGGCGATGCCGCGTGCCCGGAACTTCTTGCTGACCATGCTTTCTCCTCCTCGAGAAACCAGTCGTGCCCAGCACGTCTGTGTGGCCTCACCGGCCGGTCGCACCGTCGCGATCCGTCCCGATGTGAGCGTTCACTTGACGATGTTAACGCTCACACGTCCGACGGGCCAGGCTTCGAACGATCTGTTACCGAGCTGTGACCGACCCGCGCCACGCCCGCTCCCCCACTCCGCACCACCGCGACCGCGACCGACTTGACCACCTCCGCCGCCGCCACCACGCCGACGGTACGCCCTCCCACCCCCACACCCCGCACTCCACACCCGGCACCCGCCACCCGCGCCCCGCACCGCCCGCTCCCCCTCCGCCGAGTGCGCACGCTCCGGCTCGAGTGCGGACGCCCGGCGTGCGCACTCGAGCACCGACGACCGCACTCGACCGCGGGGGGGGTGGGGCGGGTGGGTGGGGTGGGTGGGTGGTTGGGGTGGGTGGGGTGGGGCGCGTGGGTGGCGTGGGGCGCTTGGGCGGGGTGGCGGGTGGGGGGGAGACAGCGAGGCCCCGACCGTGGTGGTCGGGGCCTCGTCGGTACGCCCGGGACGACCCCCGGGCGAGCTGGTGGGGTCAGAAACCCTGGGCCAGGCGGTGGTACGCCTGGTTCCAGCGCACCTGGTCGCGGAAGCCGCGCCGGGTGGTGCTCTCGTCGATCACGAGCAGCTCCGCCGACGACAGGTCCGCGAAGATCTCGAACGCCTCGACACCGACCGCGGTCGACAGCACGGTGTGGTGCGCGCCGCCGGCCGTCAACCATGCCTCGGTGCTCGTCGTGAAGTCCGGACGCGGCTTCCACACGGCGCGCGCGACGGGCAGGTGCGGCAGCGACGCGCGCGGCGGGACCACGTCGACGACGTTCGCGGTGAGGCGGAACCGCTCGCGCATGTCGGACAGCGCGACGACGACGCCGACGCCCGGGTCCGCGTCGAACACCATGCGGACCGGGTCCTCCTTGCCCCCGATGCCCAGCGGGTGGATCTCGACGCGCGGGGTGGCGGTGGTGAGGGACGGGCAGATCTCGAGCATGTGCGCGCCGAGGATCAGCTCGTCGCCCGGCGTGAGGTCGTAGGTGTAGTCCTCCATGAGCGACGCACCGCCGGGCAGCCCGGCACCCATGACCTTGGCCGCGCGCACGAGCACGGCGGTCTTCCAGTCGCCCTCGGCCCCGAACCCGTAACCCTTGCCCATGAGGCGCTGGACCGCGAGGCCCGGGAGCTGACGCAGGTCGCCGAGGTCCTCGAAGTTCGTCGTGAAGGCCTTGGCGCCCAGCGACGACAGGAGCTGCTCGAGCGCGACCTCCTGACGCGCGGCGTAGCGCAGCGACTCGTGGCGCTCGCCGCCCGCCCGCAGCTCGGGCGCCACGTCGTACAGCTCCTCGTACTCCTTGACGAGCACGTCCACGTCGGAGTCGGCGACCTGCGCGACCGCGGCGACCAGGTCGTTGACGCCCCAGGTGTTCACCGAGACGCCGAACCGCACCTCGGCCTCGGTCTTGTCGCCCTCGGTGACGGCGACGTTGCGCATGTTGTCGCCGAACCGCGCGAGGCGCAGCGACTGCGTGGCGGCGCGGCCCGCGGCGGCGCGCACCCACGTGCCGACGCGGCGCGCGACCGCGGGGTTGCTCACGTGCCCGGACACCGTGGTCCGGGTGACGCCCATGCGGGCCGCGATGTACGCGTACTCGCGGTCGCCGTGCGCGGCCTGGTTGAGGTTCATGAAGTCGAAGTCGATGGAGTCCCACGGCAGCTCGACGTTCGCCTGGGTGTGCAGGTGCAGCAGCGGCTTGTCGAGCACGGACAGGCCGTGGATCCACATCTTGGCCGGGCTGAACGTGTGCATCCAGGTGATGACACCGAGGACACGGTCGTCACTGTTCGCGTCGAGCATCGCCCGGCGGATCGAGTCGGAGTCCTTGAGGACGGGCTTCCAGACGATCGTCACGGGCACGTCAGGGCTGGCGTCGAGCGTGCGCGCGACCTCCTGCGACTGCTGGGCCACCTGGCGCAGGGTCTCCTCGCCGTACAGGTCCTGGCTCCCGGTGAAGAACCAGACCTCGCGGTCGGCGTACGGCTTGCTCACGCGTGCTCCTCCTTGGTGACCGTGGCGGCGTTGCCCTGGCCGTAGACGTTCTGGTACCTCGCGTACAGCGAGTCGACGTGGTGCTGCTCGATGGGCAGGGGCTCGCCGAGCTGGCGTGAGACGTGCACGGTGCGCGCGACCTCCTCGACCATGACGGCGGCCTTGACGGCGGCCTTCGCGTCGCGGCCGATCGTGAACGGGCCGTGGTTGCGCATGAGCACCGCGGGACTGCGCGAGCCGCGCAGGGTCTCGACGATGCCGCGGCCGATCGAGTCGTCGCCGATGAGCGCGAACGGGCCGATCGGGATGTCGCCGCCGAACTCGTCGGCCATCATCGTCAGCACGCACGGCACGGGCTCGGCGCGCGCGGCCCACGCGGTCGCGTACGTCGAGTGGGTGTGCACGACTCCGCCGACCTCGGGCATGTGGGTGTAGACGTAGGCGTGGGCGGCGGTGTCCGACGAGGGTGCACGGTCGCCGTCGACGAGCTCGCCGTCGAGCGTGCACACGACCATCGCCTCGGGGGTCAGCTCGTCGTACGTGACGCCCGAGGGCTTGATGACGAGCAGGTCGCGCTCGCTCGGTCCCGCCGGGTCGACGACGACCCGCTGCGAGACGTTGCCCGCGGTCCACACGACGAGGCCCCACCGCGGGAGCTCGGCGTGCAGGCGGGCGACGACCTCGCGGGTGCGCGCGACGTCCTCCTGGACGGACGCGGGGTGGTCGGCGAGGGTCCTCGTCATCGGGGTGCGCTCCTGCGTGGTGCTGGTGGTCATGGTGGCTCGTGGGTCAGATCGCGTCGGTGGCGGCGCGCTCGACGGCGAGGCCGGCCTCGTACCGCTCGAGGTACGCGGCGAACCCGCGCACGTCGTCGGGGTCGGGCTCGACGACGTCGATCTGCGCGTCTGCGAACACGTCCTGCGCGAGGTACGTGCCCAGGTCACGGTCGGCGGCGTGCTGCAGGTACGCGGCGAGGACCGCGATCCCCCAGGCACCACCTTCCCCTGCGGCGCTGCCGACCGCGACGGGAGCGTCCACGGCGGCCGCGAGGAGCCGCTGCGCGACGCCGGCGGTGCGGAACAGGCCGCCGTGCGCGTACATCGCGTCGAGCTCGACGCCCTCGGCGGCGAGGACGCGCATGCCCAGGCTGAGCGTGCCGAACGCGCCGTAGACCTGCGCGCGCATGAAGTTCGCGAGCGTGAGCCGGCTGTCCGGGGTGCGCACGAACAGCGGGCGGCCCTCGGTCAGGCCCGTGACGGGCTCGCCGGACAGGTAGTTGTAGGCGAGCAGGCCGCCGCCGTCGGCGTCGCCGTCGAGCGCCTCGCGCAGCAGGGCGCCGAACACGTCGTCGGGCGACGAGGGGTGGCCCAGCACCTGCGCGAACCGGCCGAACACCTGCGCCCACTCGCCGAGCTCGCTCGCGCCGTTGTTGCAGTGCACCATCGCGACGAGGTCGCCGGACGGCGTGGTCACGAGGTCCAGCTCGTCGTGCACCTGCGACAGCGGCTTCTCGAGCACGACCATCGCGAAGATCGACGTGCCGACCGAGATGTTCGCGGTGCGCGGCGCCACCGAGCTGGTCGCGACCATGCCGGTGCCCGCGTCGCCCTCGGGCGGGCACAGCGGCGCGCCGGCGACGAGCGTGCCGGTCGGGTCGAGCAGCGCGGCGCCCGCGGCGGTGAGCCGGCCCGCGTCCTGGCCCGCGACGCGGACGGCGGGCAGCAGGTCGACGAGGCGGGTGCCCGGGCGGCGGTCGGCGACGAGCGTGTCGAAGGACGCGAGCATCGCGGCGTCGTAGTCGTGCGTCGCCGTGTCGATCGGGAACATGCCCGACGCGTCGCCGATGCCGAGCACCTTCTCGCCCGTGAGGCGCCAGTGCACGTAGCCGGCGAGCGTCGTGACGAACGCGACGTCCGGCACGTGCGGCTCGTCGTCGAGGACCGCCTGGTAGAGGTGCGCGACCGACCAGCGCAGCGGGATGTTGTGGCCGAACAGGGCCGACAGCTCGGCTGCGGCGGGTCCGGTGCTGGTGTTGCGCCACGTGCGGAACGGGACGAGCAGCTCGTCGGAGGCGTCGAACGCGAGGTAGCCGTGCATCATCGCCGAGACGCCGATCCCGCCGAACGTCGTCGGGCGCACGCCGTAGCGCTGCTCGACGTCCGCGACGAGCGACGCGTACGCGTCCTGCAGCCCGGCCCACACGTCCTCGAGCGCGTACGTCCAACGGCGATCGACGAGCTGGTTCTCCCACTCGTGCGCGCCGGTCGCGACGGGCGCGCAGTCGGGCCCGACGAGGCACGCCTTGATGCGCGTCGAGCCGAGCTCGATCCCGAGCGCCGTGCGGCCGGCGACGATGTCGTCCCGGATCCGCGCGGCTCGCGCCTCCTGGTCGACGCCCTGCGGCGTCACGTTCTCGGTCATCGCGCCCCTTCGCACGTCCCTGTCCACATCCCCCCGCAGGGCGACCCCTAGATGTTAACGCTCACACCGGTGGAGGTACACCATTTGACCCGCCCGGCGTCCAGGAACGCGTACGGACGGGCCCGAACCGGCAGCGGACTGCGGGCCCCGGGGCCGGGCTGGTGCCGGAGCTACACGCCCGAGCTGCGCCGCACGACGATCTCCGGCGGCACCAACCGCGGCGCACCGCGCCGCTCGCTGCTGCCCAGCGCACCCCGCAGCACCTCGATCGCGAGCGTACCGAGCCGCACGAAGTCCTGCCGCACGGTCGTCAGCGGCGGCAGGTAGTGCGCCGAGCCGACCTCGTCGTCGAACCCGACCAGCGCGACGTCCTGCCCCACGCGGATCCCCGCGTCCCAGAACGCGTGCTCGAGACCCAGCGCGAGCTGGTCGTTCGCGGCGAAGATCGACTCCGGGACCCGCCCGCGCGCGGCGAGCTCACGGCCCACGTCGTACCCCGCGTCCGCGGACCAGCCCGCGACGATCGGCTCGCGCACCACGACGCCCGCCGCCGCGCACTCCTCACGCCAGCCCGCGAGCCGGTCCTGCGCGTCGAACCAGTCCTGCGGGCCGGCCACGTGCAGCACCTCCGTGTGCCCGCGCGCGAGCAGGTGCCGCGTCGCGAGCCGCGCGCCCAGCCGCTGGTCGACGCCGACCGACAGCACACCCTCGGTCTCGCGCAGCTCGAGCGCGGAGCAGATGAGCACGACCGGCACGGGCACGTCGAGGCCCGAGACGGCCGCCGCGACCTCACGCGTGGGGGCGATCACGACCAGCGCGTCGACGCCGTGGTCGAGGAAGTGCTCCACCGCACCGCGCATGGACTCCGCGGTGAACCGGCGCATCGTCGCGACCGAGACGTACCAGCCGGCCTCACGCGCCGCCTGCTCGAACGCGACGAGCGTGCTCGTCGGCCCGTACAGCGCCGAGGCCGGCGTCACCACCCCGAGCGTGTCCGAGCGACGCGTCACGAGCGCACGCGCCGCGCTGTTGCGCCGGTAACCCAGCGACGCGATCGCGGCCTGGACGCGGTCCCGCGTCTCCGGGCGCACGCTCGGGTGCCCGTTGAGGACCCGTGACACCGTCTGGTGCGAGACGCCCGCGGCCAGCGCCACGTCGCTCATGGCAGGCGGCCGGCTCCCCGAGTCCGTCGACATCCGTGTGCTCCCTCGTGCGACGCCGCGCGCCGCGATCGGCGGGTACCCCAGGTACCGCGCATCGCCCCCTACGTACCGTAGGGCCACCGGCCCCTCCACGGTGACGTGACCGGAGGGTGACACGCGGGTGGGGCCGCCCGACGAGGTGGCGGTGACGTGGTCAGGCGCGGCCGAGCTCGCGCGAGCGCTCGTACGCGGCGCGCGCCGCCGCGACCACACCGGCACGCACCGCGTGCGCGTCGAGCTCCGCGACCGCCGCGACGGTCGTCCCGCCCGGCGACGACACCCGCTCGCGCAGCACCGCAGGGTGCTCGCCACCGGCCGCGAGCGCGCCCGCGCCCTCGACCGTCGCGACCGCCAGACGCGTCGCCAGGTCACGCGTGAGGCCGAGCAGCACGCCGGCCTCCGCCATCGCGTCGATCAGGTAGAACGCGTAGGCCGGACCTGAGCCGGAGATCGCCGTGACCGCGTCGAGGTCCTTCTCCGCGACGCGCACGACCAGCCCCGTCGCCGCGAGCACCCGCTCCACGAGCGCGAGGTGCTCGTCGGAGGCGTGCGTCCCGGCGGCGATCGCGCTCGCCCCCTTGCCGACGACCGCAGGCGTGTTCGGCATCACCCGCACCACCGGCGTCCCGGCGGGCAGCCGCTCCTCGTACGCCGCGATCGGCACCCCGGCGGCCACGCTCACGACGAGCGCACCCGCGGTCAGGTGCGCGGCGACCTCGTCGAGCACGGCGGGGACGACGGCGGGCTTCACCGCGAGCAGGACGACGTCCGCGCGCGCGGCGGCCTCGGCGTTGGTCCCGTCCGTCCGCACCTCGTGCCGCTGCGCCAGCTCGTCGCCGCGCTGACGCGACTGCTCGGTCACCTCGACCCGGTCGGCGGGCCACCCGCCCGCCAGCAGCGCGGCCACCAGGGCCTCGCCCATGACGCCCCCGCCCAGCACCGCCACCGCGGGCGTGCTCCCGCCGCGCTCCTGCTCGGTCATGGTGACGCCACCTTCCTCGTCGCTGCCTGGTCCGCTGCCTGGTCCGCTGCCTGGTCCGCTGCGTGGTCCGTCCGCGCTCCGTCGTCGGCCGCCGCGGCCGCCGCGAGGACCGCGGTGAGCCTACCGAGCCCCGCCCCCACCCCCCAGCCCGCCGAGCCCGCGCTTCCTCCGGCTCAGGAGCCCGCGAGCCGGAGCAACCGCGGGGTCGTCGGGCGGGCGCACGGCCGTCGGGGAGGATGGGGGCGTGGACGTCCCCCAGACCGAGCCGCGGCTCGTCGACGCGCTGAGAGCCGACCTCGAGGACGCCGGGTACGGCGTCGAGCACGTCGAGGAGGTGCTCGGACCGGTCGCGACCGCCGCGCTGCACCGCGAGGAGACCGTCCCCGCGCTGCGTGCCACGGCCGCGGCCACCGGAGCCGACGCACGCGTCGCGGCGCTCGTGCGCCTGTTCGTGCTCGGCACGGCGGTACCGGCCGCGCTCGTCGCACGCGCCCTCCCCCGCCTCGGGGTGGACGGCGCCCAGCGGCTCGGCCTCGTCACGGCGGCGGGAGCGGGCGCCGACGACGAGGTGCGCGCGCTCGTCGACCTGCGCCCCTACGCGGCCACCGACGGACGCGGCGACGCCACCTGGTGGCTCGCGTCCGACCTCGGCGAGCTCGCGACCGGCGGCGCGCTGCGCACCGACCACGTGCTGGGGGTGGGCGGAGCGTCGACGACGCTCGCGCAGGTCACCGTGCGCGACGAGCGCGCCCGTGCGCTCGACCTCGGTACGGGGTGCGGGGTCCAGGCCCTGCACGCCGCCCGGCACGTGCGGCACGTCACCGCGACCGACATCTCGGCCCGTGCGCTCGGGTTCGCGCGGTTCAACGCGACGCTCGCGGGCGTCCGGCCGGACCGGGTCACGCTGCGCGAGGGGTCGATGCTCGAGCCCGTCGCCGGGCAGGCGTTCGACCTCGTCGTGAGCAACCCGCCGTTCGTCATCACCCCCCGCCGCGCCGACGTCCCCGCGTACGAGTACCGCGACGGCGGACGCGCGGGCGACGACCTCGTGCGCGACCTCGTCACCGGGGTCGGCGCCGTGCTCGCGCCGGGCGGCGTCGCCCAGCTCCTCGGCAACTGGGAGGTGCGCGGCGGCCAGGCGTGGCACGAGCGCGTCGGGGCGTGGGTCGACGAGTCCGGGCTCGACGGGTGGGTCGTGCAGCGCGAGCTCCTCGACCCCGCGCACTACGCCGAGACCTGGATCCGCGACGGCGGCACGACCCCCGAGCGCGACCCGGCCGGCTGGACCGCGCGCTACGACGCGTGGCTCGACGACTTCGCAAGCCGCGACGTCGAGGCCGTCGGGTTCGGGGTCGTCACCCTGCGGCGCCCCGCCGACGACGACCGGCCACGCCTGCGCCGCCTCGAGGAGGTCACCGGCACGGTCCGCCAGCCGCTCGGGCCCGCGGTCGCCGCGGCACTGGCCGCGCACGACTGGCTCGCCGCGCGCGACGACGACGCGCTCGCCCGCGAGCGGCTCGTCGTCGCCGCGGACGTGACCGAGGAGCGCTACCTCACGCCCGGCGACGTGGACCCGCGCATCGTCCTGCTCCGGCAGGGCGGCGGGTTCGGCCGCACGGTGCAGGTCGGGACCGCCGCGGCGGGGTTCGTCGGCGCGTGCGACGGCGAGCTCACGGTCGGGCAGCTCGTCGGCGCGCTCGGAGCGCTGCTCGACGTGGGCGCGGACGCGGTCGCGGCGGACGTCCTGCCGACCGTGCGGGGTCTCGTCGAGGAAGGCCTCCTCCTGCCCGCCTCGACCTGACCGCCGACCGACCGGTCCTCGACCCGTCTGCCCCGCCCGCACCTCGACGACCCCGCCCTTCCTCCGGGTATCGGGCGCCGGAGCCGGAGCAACCGCGGGGTCGGTGGTGCGGGGTGCGGGTCCCGGCCGCTCGACGTCCGACGCAGCCGGTGGGCGCCCGGCGGTCGTCGTGGTTGGGTGGGGGCGTGGGACGAGTTCTGGTGCTCGTGGGAGCCGGTCGGTACGCGGACCCGTGGCACGACCACGCCGCACAGGGCGACGAGGTCGCACAGGTCGCGCGGGCGATCGGGCACGAGGTGCGGGTGCGCAGCACCCGGCCGTCGACGTTCGACGACCTCGCGCAGCAGCCCGGTCCGGACGGCGAGCCGTGGCTGCCGGACGTGCTCGTCGTCGCCGCGAGCGGTGACCCCGGCCAGCAGCCCGACGAGGACTCACCCGCCTGGCGGCCGTTCCACGACGCGCGTCACGCGCTCGTCGAGCGCGGCACCGCCGTGCTCGCGCTGCACGCGTCCGCGTGCGTCTTCGCGGACGACCCGCGGTGGGCGGCGACGATCGGCGGGCGCTGGGTCCCCGGCCGGTCCTGGCACCCCGACCAGGGGCCGACGACGTTCCGCGTCGTCGACGACGAGCACCCGGTCACCTGGAGCCTGCGCACCGTCACCGCCGACGACGAGCGGTACGCCGACCTCGCCGTCGACCCCGGCGTCCACGTGCTGGTCGTCGCGGACGTGACGGCCGACGAGGCGGGGACGCACGGGACCGCGGGTGAGCACCCGGTGGTGTGGACCGTGCCGGGCGCGGGCCGGGTGCTGTACGACGCGCTCGGGCACGACGCCCGCTCCATGGCGTCCCCCTCGCGCCGCGCGCTGCTCGCCTCCGAGCTCGCCTGGCTCCTGCACCCCTGACGGTCCCGCACCCGGGTCCACCCCGGGACGTGGGACGAGCGCGGCACCCGAGGGTGCCGCGCTCGTCGAGGAACGGTTCGGTGAGCCGGTGGGTCAGGAGGCCGTGACGACGTCCGGCTCCTCGAGGGCGTGCGCGAGCGCACCCTCGCGGTCCACGCGCGCGGCCCGCAGGCGGCTCGCGATGACCGCACCGAACGCGATGAGCGCCGCGACGACCGCGATCGACAGACGCAGCGCCGTGTTGGCGTCCTCGCCGAACGAGACCACGACGATCGCGGGTGCGATGAGCACCGACACGAGGTTCATGACCTTGATGAGCGGGTTGATCGCGGGGCCGGCGGTGTCCTTGAACGGGTCGCCGACGGTGTCACCGATGACGGCCGCCGCGTGCGCCGGGGAGTTCTTGCCGCCGTGGCGGCCGTCCTCGACGATCTTCTTCGCGTTGTCCCACGCACCGCCCGAGTTCGCGAGGAACACGGCCATGAGCACGCCGCTGCCGATCGCACCCGCGAGGAAGCCCGCCAGCGGGCCGATGCCGAGGCCGAACCCGACCGCGATGGGCGCGAACGCCGCGAGCAGCCCGGGCGTGGCGAGCTCGCGCAGCGAGTCGCGCGTGCAGATGTCGACGACCTTGCCGTACTCGGGCCGGACCTCGCCGGTCATGATGCCCGGGAAGTCGCGGAACTGGCGGCGCACCTCGAACACGATCGCGCCGGCGGCGCGCGTGACGGCGTCGATCGCGAGACCCGAGAACAGGAACACCGTCGCACCGCCGAGGATGACGCCGACGAGCGTCACCGGGCTGATGATGTCGTAGTCCATCATCGCGGCGACCAGGTCGTCGGCCGGCGCGTTCCCGATCTCGGCGATCTTGCTGGCGACGGCGTCGGCGTACGAGCCGAACAGGGCGGTCGCGGCGAGCACCGCGGTGGCGATCGCGATGCCCTTGGTGACGGCCTTGGTGGTGTTGCCGACCGCGTCGAGGTCGGTGAGGATCTGCGCGCCCTCCTCGGAGACGTCGCCCGACATCTCGGCGATGCCCTGCGCGTTGTCCGAGACCGGCCCGAACGTGTCCATCGCGACGATCACGCCGACGGTCGTGAGCAGGCCGCACCCGGCGAGCGCGATGAGGAACAGCGACAGCGCGACGTTGCCGCCCGCGATGAGGAACACGCCGCAGATCGCCGCGCAGATGATGCCCGCGGTGTAGACGGCGGACTCGAACCCGACGCCGATGCCGGACAGCACGACCGTGGCCGCACCCGTGCGGGTCGTCTCGGCGACGTGCAGCGTGGGCTTGCTCGTCGTGCCCGTGAAGTAGCCCGTGACCCACAGGATGACGCCGGCCAGGACGACGCCGATGGCCACCGCCGCGGTCGCGATCAGCCGCGGGTCACCGCCGTGGTCGGTGAGTCCCGCGGTGCCGTCGGTGAACTCCGCGAACGTGGACGGCAGGTACACGAACGCGGCGAGCGCGGCGAGCAGCACGCCCACGACGGCGGACACGTAGAACCCGCGGTTGATGGCGGTGAGCCCGCTCTCGGCGCCGCGCACGCGCGTGATGGCGACGCCCAGCGCCGCGACGAGCGCCCCGACCGCGGTGACGATGAGCGGGAAGACCAGGCCCTGCTCGCCGAACGCGGCGCGGCCGAGGATGAGCGCGGCGACGAGCGTCACGGCGTACGACTCGAACAGGTCGGCCGCCATGCCGGCGCAGTCGCCGACGTTGTCGCCCACGTTGTCCGCGATGGTCGCGGCGTTGCGCGGGTCGTCCTCGGGGATGCCCTGCTCGACCTTCCCGACGAGGTCCGCGCCGACGTCCGCGGCCTTGGTGAAGATGCCGCCGCCGACGCGCATGAACATCGCGAGCAGCGCGGCCCCGAACCCGAAGCCCTCGAGCACGGCGGGCGCGTCACCCTTGTAGATCAGCACGACGGTCGCGGCGCCGAGCAGGCCGAGGCCCACCACGGACATGCCGACGACGCCGCCCGTGCGGAACGCGATGCGCGCACCCTCGGCCCGGCCTCCGGGCAGCGACGCGGCCGCCGCGACGCGCAGGTTCGCGCGCGTGGCCAGCCACATGCCCAGGAAGCCGATGGACGCCGAGAACGCGGCGCCCACCAGGAAGAACAGCGACCGGCCGAGCTTGACGCCCCCGTCGCCCGGAAGCAGGAACAGCAACGCGCACACGACGACCGCGAACAGCGCCAGCGTGCGGAACTGCCGGTTGAGGTACGCGGACGCACCCTCCTGCACCGCCTTGGCGATCTGCTGCATCGACGCCGTGCCCTCGCCGGCCGCCAGGACCTGCCGCCGCAGCACCGCCGCGACGACGAGCGAGGCGACTGCGAGCCCCGCGATGACCCCGACGATCGTCAGGCTCGTGGAACCGAGCTCGACCATGCACCCTCCTCGGACCTCGGGCGCACCCCCTGCACGCCCGCGCGCGCCCGGCCCCGTTGCCGTGCGACCCGCGCAGTCTAGCCACGGGCTCATACCGCTCAGTAACGGACGGATGACCAGGAGTCGACAGACCTTCGTCCCCGGCGTCGGGCCGCGGTACGACGAGTCGGCCCCGCGAGGGTGCACGCTCCGGTACAACGGTTCGCACGGGTTCGTCGTCCTGGCTGATGAGGACGGCGACCGCCGGACTCGTGACCGGACGGACGGACGAGGACACGTGGGCGACGAGGACCTGCTGGCCGTGCTGGCCCGCGAGCGCGGGCGGGCGCTGTTCGGCTACGCCCACCTGCTGACGGGTGACCGGCACGCCGCCGAGGACCTGGTGCAGGAGGCCCTGGTGCGCACGTTCGCGCGGCGTCGCTCGGGCTTCTCGCCCGACGACGCCGAGGCGTACGTGCGCCGCGCGATCCTGTCCGTCTTCCTCGACGACGCGCGTCGTCGGACGCGGTGGGCGGCGGTGCGGCACCTGCTGGGGCGGCACGACGAGCCCGCGCGCGACCCGGCGACCGCCGTGGGTGCGGGCCTGGACGTGCGTTCCGCGCTCGCTGCCCTCGCGCCGCAGGAGCGCGCGGCAGCGGTGCTGCGCTGGTGCGAGGACCTCACGGTCCCGCAGGTCGCGGCCCGGATGGGCC
The DNA here is from genome assembly GCF_006538705.1 of Cellulomonas uda. Lineage (GTDB taxonomy): Bacteria > Actinomycetota > Actinomycetes > Actinomycetales > Cellulomonadaceae > Cellulomonas > Cellulomonas uda. Next base: position 62,387 of record NZ_BJLP01000009.1, on the reverse strand, counting down.
TGGCCGACGGCACCGTGAAGCGGTACCTGTCGACCGCCGGTCACAAGCTCGAGGCGCTGCTCGGCCCGCTCCCGGACGGGACGGACGAGACGGCGCCGCTGACCCCTGGGAGGGCCCGGCCATGACCGAGCACGAGAACCGCAACCCCCTGGCCGACGCGCTGCCGCACGCGGAGCGCTCCCCCGAGGCACTGGCGTACGAGGTGCCCGTGGAGCTGGTCCGCACGCGGGCGCGGCGCCGACGGCGGGCGCGCACGGCGGGTGCGGCGGGTGCCGTCGCGCTCGTCGTCGGCGGCGTCGCGCTCGCCGTGCCGCCGCTGCTGCGCGGCGAGGGGACGACACCCGCGCCGGTCGCCGCGCACGCGTCGGTCGCGGCGCACGCGCCGGCCGAGTGCCGCCGGACCCTCGCCGGTCTGCGTGCGGGTGACGGCATCCGTCCGGGGAGCGGGAACGCGGCGACGGACGACGGGGACTTCTGGCGCGTCACCACGAGCCTCGAGGCCGACGCCGTGCTCAGGCCGAGCGGCGCGTGGCAGGGCCTCGTGCGCGTGGACGTGGACGCACCGACGGCGTCGCTGGTCAGCGCGCCGAAGGGGTGGACGATCGCGGGCACGCTCGTGCTGGTGCAGGACGCCGCCGTGGTCGCGGTGCTCGACGGGTGGCAGGACATGTCGCTGCAGCAGGCCACGCAGGTCGCGGTCGACGTCCAGCCCCAGCCGTTCCCGCTCGACACCGAGATCGACTCGACGTTCGTCTCGTGCGCCACCGGCGAGCCCGCCGAGCTCGCACCGGGTGACTACGAGCTCGTCGCGACCCGCACGCTGGGCTGGTCGCAGGGGGACTCCACGACCGAGTGGGTCGCCCGCGCGACGAGCGAGCCGCTCGCGGTCACGGTGGCCGACGACGACGCTCCTCCCGCACCGACCGGCCCGGCGACGTGCGGGGCGAGCGACGACGAGCTGCGGGACCTCGCGGACCCGCGGACCAACCCCGCACCGTCCCGCCTGTCGGCACCCGGTGCCCCGACGACCGCGCGCGCCGGTGAGCGGCTCGTCGTGCAGGTCATGCTCACGAACGACGGGCCCGAGCGTCTCGACGCGACCGCGAGCACACCGACGCTCGTCGTGGTGCAGGACGGCCGCGTCGTGGGCGGGCTCGACGCGGTCGAGTCCGTGGGGCACGTCGTGTCGCTCGACCCCGGGGGGTCCCTGTGGCTCGAGGCGGGCGCGCGGCTGCTCGGCTGCTCGGCTGACGGCAGCGCCGGGCCCGCGCTCGACCCCGGCGAGTACGAGGTGTGGGCGGTCACGGACGTCATCCCGGACCGCGCCGGGGGAGGTCCGGACCCGGCCTCGGCGTGGGACGTCGCGGGGGGCCCGTGGCGGGTCGTCGTCCGCTGACCGGTCCGCAGGCCGTGCGGCAGGACCTGCACCGTCACGGTCCGCCGCACGCGTGAGGGCGACGGGAACGTCCACCCAGAGGGCTCACCCGGCCGAGGCGGCCGGGTGAGCCCCCGTCGCGAGCAGCACGTCGCCCGTGAAGCCCGCGCACGAGGCGGGCAGCGTGCCGCCCTCGGCACGCACCCGCGCGGCCGGCACGCGCATCCCCTCGAGGCGCACCGCGTCGCCGAGGCGCAGCGGCTCGCTCTGCGCGCTCGGCACCCAGGTCAGCGCACCGGTCGCACCGTCCCAGAGCCACCCGTGGTCCACGCCGAGGAGCACGTCCGGGGCCACGGCGAGGCAGCCGTCGACCACCATGAGCCGCCCCTCGACCGCGGGACCGGCCGGCAGCCCGTCGACGGGCTCGACGCGGAGCCCGCTCGTGTCGAGCGCCGCGACCGGCAGCGTGCCCGAGCCGTCGACGATCGCGGGGCCCGCCTGCGGGTCGCTCGGGGACCACAGTCCACCGTCGAAGTCCGCGCACGACGCGGGCACGTCGCGCTGCGCCGCGCGGGACTGCGCCGCGGGCGCCTCACCGCCGCCGAGCAGGAACGTGTCGCCCAGCTCGAACGTGCGGCCCGTGCCGCGGTGCAGCAGCACGCCGTCCTGCCACAGCCAGCTGCTCGGGTCGACGACGAGCAGCGTGCGCGGGCCCACCGCGAGGCAGCCGTCGACGACCTGCAGGTGCGCGACCCGGAGCGCCTCCATGCCACCGTCGGTGTGCATGGTCCACGCGCCGACCGTCCACGTCGGCTCGGGCTCCGGCGCGGCCGGCTGAGGGCGGACGTCGCCCGACCGGCCGACGAGCACCGCCGCCGCCCCCGCGACGACGAGCGCGGCCGCAGCCGCGAGCGCGACCACCCGCCACGGACCGGTGAGCCCCGGGAGGCCGGGCGCGCCGGGCGCCGAGCGGCGCACACGCACGGGGCGCACAGGCACGGGGCCCACGGGCAGGGGGCGCACGGGCACCGGGCCCGCGAGGTCCGCCGCAGGGGCGGCGCCCGCCGGGTCCGGCTCGGGCACCGGGAGCGTGAGCGGCCCGGGGTGTGCGCTCAGCAGCGCGTCCGCCTCGTCGTCGACGCGCGCGCGGAACGCGACCGCGAGCTCGTGCTCGGTGATGCTCATCGTGGCTCCCTCGGTCCCGGACGGTCCTGCCGGCCGCGGCGTGCGGTCTCGGTCACCGAGAGCCGGCGCAGCGCGTGGTGCGCGGTCACGCGCACGGTGGACCGCGTGATGCCGAGCACCTCGGCGATCGCGCGGTCGTCGAGGTCCTCGACGTACCTCAGGGTGAGCACCGCGCGGGCCCGGGGCGGCAGGCCGGCGATCATCGACACGGCGGCGTCCACCGACTCGAGGTGCGCGATCTCGTCGGGCGCGACGGGCTCACGCCGCCGGGCCCCCACGACCTCCACCTCGGTGCCGCGCACCTGGTCGAGGTAGAGCCGCACCAGCATGGTCCGCGCGTACGCGAACGGGCTGCGCGCGGTGCGCACCTTGTCCCAGTGCCGCAGGAGCCGCACCGCGGTGTCCTGCACGAGGTCCTCGGCACCCGCGGGCTCGCGCGTCAGGCCGAGCGCGACGCGCACGAGGGCCCGCCGGTGCTCGGCGAGGAACCGGGCGACCTCGTCGTGCACGGGCGCGACCGGTGGTCGCGTGAGCGCGTCGCTGTCCATACCCAGGAGACTGCCGCAGGACGCCCCGCTGTTTAGCCGATCTGCGACCCGACCCCAACCGACCCGACCGCCCGTCCGTCCTGTGGGGTGAGAGGGTCGGACGACGAGAGGTGACGGGGCCGTGGCATGGCAGAGCGTGCTGGACGAGCTGGTCCGCGACCGCGGGCCCGCGCTGCTCGGGCACGCGTACCTGCTGACCGGTGACGTGCGGGACGCCGAGGACCTGGTGCAGGACGCGCTGGTCAAGGTGTTCTCGGGACGTCGGCGCGCGGACGAGGTCGGCTCCGCCGAGGCGTACGTCCGACGAGCGATGCACACGATCTTCGTCGACGGGTTCCGCCGGCGGCGGCACTGGGCGACCATCCGGCACCTGACCGCGTCACGCGAGACGAGCCCGCCGGACGGCCCGCACGCACCACCCGAGCTGGTGGTCGGCAACCGCCTCGCGCTGGCGCAGGCGCTCGCGACCCTCACCCCGCGCGAGCGGGCGTGCGTCGTCCTGCACCACGTCGAGGACCTGCCCGTCGGCGAGATCGCCGAGGTCCTGGGCCTGTCGACCGGGACCGTCAAGCGCTACCTGTCCGACGGCCGCGCGGCGCTGCGCACCCACCTCGAACCCGCGTCGGACGCGTCGCCCGCGTCCGACGCACCACCCGAGCCGCCGATCCTCGAACGGATCGCCGTCCACGCCAGGAGGACCCGATGAGCCGCACCCACCACACCCCCGCGCACGCACCCGGCGACCCGCTGGGCGAGCTGCTCACCGACCTGGCGGACGCCGCGGGATCGGCCCGCGGCCCGCTCGACGGCGCGCTCGTCGGACGGGTCACGTCCCGCGTGCGCCGCCGCCGTGCGGCACGCCGCGCCGGCACGACGATCGCGGCCGCGGGTGCGGTCGGCGCGGTCACGTTCGGCGCGTCGCACGTGGGCGGGCTCGGGGGCGCGCGCGTGACGCCCGGTGCGAGCGGACCGGACGCGACGCGCGCCACGGCCCAGCCGAGCACCGCGTTCGTCGGCACCGCGGAGCCCGGCGCCGGCACCTCGCCGTCCGACCGGCCGGCCCCGTGGGCAAGCGTGTTCGACTGCGGGCTGCCCGTGCGGCTCGGCACCCCGCCCGAGGCCCGGGGCCTCACGCTCGAGGCCGCGCCCGCCAGCACCGTGTCCGTCGGGGTGCGGGACGGGCAGCGGGTCACGGCGCAGGTCCCGCGGACCGTGACGTACGCGCTCGTCGAGCACGGCGTCGTCGTCGGCTACCTGTGGCCGGACGAGGACGGGACGGTCCGGCTCGAGGGGGCGAGCGACACGTGGGTCCAGCTCGACCAGGCCGTGCACCTCGTCGCGTGCGACGCCGACGAGCCCACCGGCCTGGTCGAGGCGTGGCCGGTCGTCGCGGCCGACGTGAGCGAGACGACCGCCGGCGCACCCGGGCAGGCCGTGCTCGTCGGCGAGCCCCGTCAGGTCAGCGTGCCCTGACGCGCGCGAGCGCGGCGCGGTACTCGCTCGTCGTCCCGTCCGGGCGCACTTCCTGCAGGACGTGGTCCCCCACCCCCAGGGCGTGCAGCGTCGCGGTCAGGCCGCGCACGTCGTCGTCGGACAGCACCGTCGGGTCCACGGTGGTGCGGACCTGCACGTCGACGCCCGAGTCCAGCACCAGGCGCAGGCTCGCGAACGCCTGGTCCGCCGCGGTGGTCTCACCGCCCGCGCGGACGACCGCGCGGTACAGGTCCCGCGGCGCCTTCACGTCGAAGCCCACCCAGTCGACCAGCGGCAGCAGTGCCTCGAGCCGGCGCGGGTAGGCGCCGCCGGTGTGCAGGCCGACGCCGAAGCCCGCGGCGCGGACCTCGCGCATCGCGTCCGCGAGCGCGGGCTGCCGGGTGGGCTCGCCGCCGGAGAACACGACGGCGTCGAGCAGGCCGGCACGGCGGGCGAGCAGGTCACGCACGTCGCGCCACGGCACCTGGCCGGGCGCGCGCGGGTCGAGGATCGCGTGGTTGTGGCAGTACGTGCACCGCCACGGGCAGCCCTGCAGGAACACCGTCGCGACGAGCCGCCCGGGCCAGTCGCACGACGACATCGGGGTGAGACCCGCGATCACCAGGTCCCCCGCGCACGTCGCGCGGCGCTCCCGCGAGGGGACCGGGACGGCGGACGCCGCCCCCACGCCCGGCAGCCCGAGCGTGAGGGGCGGCTGCCCGCTGGTCGAGAGGGTCACGCCAGCGCCGCCACGGACTCGCGGAAGTGCGTGCGCTCGGCGTGCTCGCCCTTCTTGCCCACGTTGAACGACGAGACGGGCCGGTGGTAGCCCATGACGCGCGTCCACACCTCGCACTCCTGCATGCGTCCGGCGTCCGCGCACTTCGGGCACTCGAGGTGCTCGCCCGCGAGGTACCCGTGGTTCGGGCAGATCGAGAACGTGGGCGTCACCGTCAGGTACGGCAGCCGGAACCGGGACAGCGAGCGGCGGACCAGTTCGCGTGCGGCGTCCGGCGTCGACAGACGCTCCGACATGTACAGGTGCAGCACCGTGCCGCCCGTGTACTTCGTCTGCAGCTCGTCCTGCCGCGAGAGCGCCTCGAACGGGTCGTCCGTGAAGCCCACCGGGAGCTGCGAGGAGTTGGTGTAGTACGGGTTGGCGTCCGTCCCCGCCTGCAGGATCCCGGGGAAGCGCGCCCGGTCCTCCTTGGCGAAGCGGTACGTCGTGCCCTCGGCCGGCGTCGCCTCGAGGTTGTACAGGTGGCCCGTCTCCTCCTGGAACTGGACCATCCGGCGCCGCACGTGGTCCAGCAGCCACACGGCCATCTGGTGACCGCGCGGGTCGGTGATGTCGTACTCGTCGCCCGAGAAGTTGCGGATCATCTCGTTGAGGCCGTTGACGCCGATCGTCGAGAAGTGGTTGTCGAGGTTCGCCAGGTAGCGCTTGGTGTACGGGAACAGGCCCTGCTCGATGAGCCGGCCGATCACGTCGCGCTTGAGCTCGAGGCTCGTGCGGGCCAGGTCCAGCAGCTCGTCGAGCCGGACCAGCAGCCCCGCCTCGTCGCCCGGGTACACGTACCCCAGGCGCGCGCAGTTCACCGTGACCACACCGATCGAGCCCGTCTGCTCGGCCGAGCCGAACAGCCCGTTGCCGCGCTTGAGCAGCTCACGCAGGTCCAGCTGCAGGCGGCAGCACATCGACCGCACGTCCCCGGGCTTCATCTCCGAGTTGATGAAGTTCTGGAAGTACGGCAGGCCGTACTTCGCGGTCATCGTGAACAGCGCGTCCGCGTTGGCGCTGTGCCAGTCGAAGTCCTGCGTGATGTTGTACGTCGGGATCGGGAACGTGAACACGCGGCCCGTGGCGTCGCCCTCCGTCATGATCTCGATGTACGCGCGGTTGATGACGTCCATCTCCGGCTGCAGGTCGCCGTACGTGAAGTCGCACGGCTCGTCGCCGACCATCGGCACCTGGTCCTTGAGGTCGTCCGGGCACACCCAGTCGAACGTCAGGTTGGTGAACGGCGTCTGCGTGCCCCAGCGGCTGGGCACGTTGAGGTTGTAGACGAGCTCCTGGATGCCCTGCTTGACCTGCTCGTACGTCAGCTCGTCGGTGCGCACGTACGGCGCCATGTACGTGTCGAAGCTCGAGAACGCCTGCGCGCCCGCCCACTCGTTCTGCATCGTGCCGAGGAAGTTGACGATCTGGCCGATCGCCGCCGAGAAGTGCTTCGCGGGACGCGCGTCGACCTTGCCCGGGATGCCGCCCAGGCCCTCCTGCAGGAGCGTGCGCAGGCTCCAGCCGGCGCAGTAGCCGGACAGCATGTCGAGGTCGTGGATGTGCAGGTCGCCCTCGCGGTGCGCCTGCCCGACCTGCGCCGGGTAGACCTCCGAGAGCCAGTAGTTCGCGACGACCTTGCCCGCGGTGTTCAGGATCAGGCCGCCGAGGCTGTAGCCCTGGTTGGCGTTGGCGTTGACGCGCCAGTCGCTGCGGTCCAGGTACTCGTCGATCGAGGACGCGACGTCGACGGTGACGGGCGTGGCGGCGGGCTCGGGCATGGTGTGCGCTCCTTGGGGTTCAGGTTCCAGCATCTCGCCGCGATCACCAGATGTAGTGGTTCGTTGGTCCGCGGCTCACAAGATGTGGGCATTTCTATGACCGCCGCCCCGTCGCGACTGGGACGTTGGTCCCGCCCCGCGGCGACCCGGCCGGTGGTGCGCGCGCACCCGCCGCCAACTCGCGGCGTGTCGCTGCGGACATTCATCCGAACGCCCTCGGCGTGTCGCCGCCGGCCCCGCGCGTCGAGCCGTCCGGGTCAGAGCGCGAGACGCAGCACGAGCTGGACCGCGTCGCCCGGCCGCACCTGCGCGAGCACGTCCACGTCCCCCGCGTGCAGCACCGCGACCACCGGGTACCCGCCCGTCACCGGGTGGTCCACCCCGAACACCACCGGACGCCCGTCGGGTGGGACCTGCACCGCACCCGGCACCAGACCGACCGGGGCGAGCTCACGTCCGACGAAGCCGCGCGCACGGGCCAGCGGCGGCCCGTCCAACCGGACCGCGACACGGTCGGACTCCGGCAGCACGCCATAACCCTCCGGCGCGCACAGGACCCCCGGCCAGCGCGGGTCGAACCAGTGCGCGTGCGGGCCGGGCTCGACCCGGAGCACCACCGGGCCCTCGTCGGGCCGCACGTGCGGGCGCGCGCCCGGCGTGCCCGTGCCGGCTGTGGCCATGCCGCCCGTGCCCGTGCCGTCGGTGCTCAGCGCGCCCGCGGGGGCGCCCACGGGCAGCACGTCGCCCGCGGCGAGCGGGGCCGGCCCGAGGCCGCCCAGCCGGTCGCTCGCGCGCGAGCCCAGCACGGGCTCCACCGCCACGCCGCCGCCCACCGCCACGTACGTCCGCAGACCCCGCTCGGGCCGGCCGAGCACGAGCTCCGCACCGTCCCGCAGCAGCAGGTCCGGGCCCACCGGGCGCCCGTCGACCCGCACGTCCACGACCGCGCCGCCGACGGACACGCGCACGTCACCGACCGCACGCACGCGCAGACCGCCCAGCAGCACCTCGAGCCCCGCCGCGTCGTCGTCGTTGCCGACCCGACGGTTCGCGGCGCGCAGCGCACCCGCGTCCGCCGCGCCCGACCGGCCCACCCCCACGTGCGCCCAGCCCGGACGCCCACGGTCCTGCACGAGCGTCAGCAGCCCGGGGTCGAGGACCTCGAGCGCGGCACGGCGCCCACCGGCGGGACTCATCGCGCCTCGAACCGCACCGGCGTGCCCGGGGTGAGCAGCGCCGGCTCGTCGCGGTGCACGTCGAACAGCACCGTCGCGCACGTGCCCAGCAGCCGCCACCCGCCCGGCGTCGCCGCCGGGTACACCGCGGCGAACCGGTCCGCCACCGCGACCGCCCCCGCGGGCACGCGCTCGCGCGGCGTCGCGCGGCGCGGCACGTGCAGCACCGGGTCGAGCCCGACGAGGTACGCGAAGCCCGGCATGAAACCGCCGAACGCGACCGTGTACGTCACCGCCGTATGGCGCGCGACCACGTCCTCGACCGTGCGTCCCGTCAGCTCCGCGACCTCCGCCAGGTCGGGCCCGTCGTACGTCACCGGCAGCACGACGAGCGCGCCGGGCGGAGCGACGCCCGCAGACGCCGGACCATCGCTCGCGGCCGAGCCGGGCACCCGGCCCTCGTCGGGCGCGTCGTCCGCCCGGGACGCGTCGGCCAGCACCGCGCGCACCCGCGCGGCGACCGCGCGCAGGTCCGTGCCGGGCCGGACGCGGACCAGGACGGACTCGGCGGCCGGCACCTGGTCCTCGACGAGCGCGAGCAGCTCGTCGTGCCGGCGCGCGGCGCGCAGCGCGTCGTCGGCGCGGCGTACGTGGGCCAGGTCCGCCAGCTCGACGAGCAGCGCGGCCGCCCCGAACCGCACGACGCGCGTCGGACCCGGGCCGGGCGCGACCTCGCTCACCTGCTCGCTCACGTGAAGGACCGCACCGCGACACCCGCGGCGGTCAGCGCCGCACGGACCTGGTGCGCGAGCGCGAGCGCACCCGGCGTGTCCGAGTGCACGCACACCGTCTCGACGTCGAGCGCGACGTCGACGCCCTCGACCGCGCGCACCACGCCCCGGGTGGCGATCCGCACGACCCGCTCGGCGACCTGTGCCGCGTCCGTGACGAGCGCACCCTCCCGCCCACGCGGCACGAGCGTGCCGTCCGCGCGGTACCCGCGGTCGGCGAACGCCTCCGTGACCGTCCGCACCCCGCGCCGACGCGCCGCCTCGAGCACCGCCGCGCCGGGCAGCCCCACCACCGGGAGGTCGCGCGTCGCGTCGAGCACCGCCACGGCCTGCGCCTCGTGGTGCACCAGCGCGTTGTACAACGCCCCGTGCGGCTTGACGTACGCGACCCGCGCGCCCTGCGCCGCAGCCACCCCGACGACGAGCGCCAGCTGCGCCGCCACCTGTGCACGGAGCTCGTCGGGCGGGACGTCGACGAACCGCCGGCCGAACGACGCGCGGTCCGCGTACGAGACGTGCGCGCCGAGCACCACCCCGCGCGACGCCGCGACGCGCGCGACGGCCGCCACCGTGCGCTCGTCACCCGCGTGCCCGCCGCACGCCAGGTTCGCGCTCGTGACGACGCCCAGCAGCGCCTCGTCGACGCCCACGACGCCGGGCTCCCACACGTCGTAGCCTTCGCCCAGGTCGCAGTTGAGGTCCACGGCACCACCCTGCCACCGCGCCGTGCCCGACGACCGCCGCCGTCCCCCCGTCCGGCCGAGGGAGCACGATGACCGCGCACGACCCCGCCACCCCGAGCTCCGCCGCCACGGACCCCGCCGCCAGGGGCCCCGCCCAGCGCGACGAGGTCGCGGTCCGCGCCGCGCGCGACGCCGACGTCGCGGGAGTCTGCGCGTTCGGCGAGGCGCACGTGCGGCCGCACTACGCGCCGCTGATCGGCGTGGCGGCCGCCGACGAGCAGGTACGACGCTGGTGGAACCCGCCGTACGTGCAGGCGGCGGTCGCCGCCGGCGACGTCGTCGTCGCCGAGCAGGGCGGTCGCGTCGTGGGCGTGGCGCAGCACGGCCGGGCCGGGCCCGACCACGTGGTCTACAAGCTCTACGTCGCACCGGACCTGCGCGGGAGCCGGCTCGGCCCCCGGCTCCTCGCCGCGCTCGTCGACCGGCTCCCGGCGGACGTCGACCGGCTGCTCGTCGAGCACGTCGCCGCCAACCGCCGCGCCGCCGCGTTCTACGAGCGCGAGGGGTTCGTGCTGGACCGCGTCGACCCGCGCCCGAGCGGTGACCCCGCGCTCGCCACCGTGTGGCGCGTGCGGAGCCTGCGCGGGTGAGCCTCGGCGTGCCCACGTGCCGCCGTCGACCCCGTCCGGAGCACACCTGCGCGGGTGCGAGCATGGTCGCGTGGAGTCCGACGAGCTGCTCGACGTGCTGCTCGCCGGCGGACGACGAGCCGACCGCGCGACCCACGTGCGCCACCTGCCGGCCCGCGCAGGCGAACGCGGGTCGTGGCCCACGTGGGCGGACCCGGACCTCGTGCGCGGCTACCGCGCGCTCGGCGTCGAGGCGCCGTGGCGGCACCAGGTGCAGGCGGCCGAGGCCGCGTGGGCCGGTCGGCACACCGTCCTGGCGACCTCGACCGGGTCCGGCAAGTCCCTGGCCTACTGGCTGCCCGCACTCAGCGCGGTGCGCGGCCGCGCCGCGGAGGCGTCGCTGGACCCGGGCCGCATCGAGTCCGCCCGGCGCCGCGCGGGCGTGCTGTACCTGTGCCCGACGAAGGCGCTCGCGGCCGACCAGCTCGCGGCCGTCGAGCGGCTCCTGGCCGCCGCGCAGGTCCGTGACGTGCGTGTGGCGACCTGCGACGGTGACACCTCGCCCGACGAGCGGCGCTGGGTCCGCGACCATGCCGACGTCGTCCTGACGAACCCCGACTTCCTGCACTTCTCGTTCCTGCCGCAGCACGAGCGCTGGTCCCGCCTGCTCGCGTCGCTGCGCTACGTGGTGCTCGACGAGTGCCACGCGTTCCGCGGGGTGTTCGGCGCGCACGTCGCGCTGGTCCTGCGACGCCTGCGCCGGCTCGCCGCCGCGTACGGCGCCACGCCGACGTTCGTCCTCGCGTCCGCGACGACCGCCGACCCCGAGCAGAGCGCCGCGCGGCTCCTGGGCGTCGCGCCCGCCGAGGTCGAGGCCGTCACGGTCGACGCGTCGCCCGCCGGACGCAAGACCGTCGTGCTGTGGCAGCCCCCCGAGCTGCCCGGTCACGGGTCCGACGCGCACACGCCGTGGGCGTCCCTGCTGCCCGACGAGGACCCCTGGGCGACCCCGGGCGAGCCCGAGGACCGCCCCCGGCGCACGGCGACGGCCGAGGTCGCGGACCTGCTCGCGGACCTCGTCGCGCACGGCGGGCGCACGCTCGCGTTCACGCGCTCGCGCCGTGCCGCGGAGTCGGTCGCCACCACGACGCGCGAGCACGTGGGGGCCGTCGACCCCGCGCTGCGCGGCACGGTCCAGGCGTACCGCGGCGGCTACCTGCCCGAGGAGCGACGTGCGCTCGAGCAGGCCATCCGCACCGGGTCGCTGCGCGCGCTCGCGACCACCAACGCGCTCGAGCTGGGCGTCGACATCTCCGGCCTGGACGCCGTGCTCATCGCGGGCTGGCCCGGCACGCGGGTGTCGTTCTGGCAGCAGGCGGGCCGCGCCGGACGGGCGGGGGCCGACGGGGTCGTCGTCCTGGTCGCGCGCGAGGACCCGCTCGACACCTACCTGGTGCACCACCCCGAGGCCGCACTCGACGCCCCCGTCGAGGCCACCGCGTTCGACCCGACCAACCCGTACGTGCTCGCGCCTCACCTGTGCGCCGCCGCGGCCGAGCGCCCCGTGCGCACCGACGAGCTCGACCTGTTCGGCGAGCGTGCCGCAGCAGTGCTCGACGACCTCGTCGCGCACGGCGTGCTGCGTCGCCGCCCGTCCGGGTGGTACTGGACGCACGCCGAGCCCGCGTCGCGCCTGACCGACCTGCGCGGCTCGGGCGGCAACCCGGTGCGCGTGGTCGAGTCGGAGACCGGCCGCGTGCTCGGCACGGTCGACGCCGCGTCCGCCGACGCGACGCTGCACCCCGGCGCGGTCTACGTGCACCAGGGCGCGACGTTCGTCGTGGACGACCTGCACCACGCCGACGACGTCGCGCTCGTCACCCGGCGGGACGTCGACTACGGGACCTGGGCGCGCTGGCTCACCACCACCGCGGTGGTCGACGTCGTCGACGAGCGCCGGTGGGGCCCGGTCACCTGGCACCTCGGGACCGTCGACGTCACGTCGCAGGTGCTCGGGTTCCAGCGCAAGCACCTGCCGGACCTGGCGGTGCTCGGCTACGAGGACCTCGAGCTGCCGGCCCGCACGCTGCGCACCTCGTCGGTCTGGTGGACCGTGCCCGCGTCCGTGCTGGAGGAGGCTGTCGTGACGCTCGAGGCGCTGCCCGGCGCCCTGCACGCCGCCGAGCACGCCTCCATCGGGCTGCTCCCCCTGCTCGCCACGTGCGACCGGTGGGACCTGGGCGGCCTGTCGACCGCCCTGCACCCGGACACGGGCGAGGCGACGGTCTTCGTCCACGACGCCCACCCCGGCGGCGCGGGGTTCGCCGAGCGCGGCTTCCACCTGGGCGCCACGTGGCTGCGCGCGACGCGCGACGCCATCTCCTCCTGCCCGTGCGCCACCGGTTGTCCCGCGTGCGTGCAGTCCCCCAAGTGCGGCAACGGGAACCACCCGCTCGACAAGGCCGCCGCCCTGCGCCTGCTCGACGCGGTCCTCGCCCACGCCACCGGCTGACCGCGACTGCGTGCGCGCCGCTCGCGGTCCGGCACGGGCGTGCGCACGGACCGACGAGCCGACGGCCCGCGCCTGCACGTCCACCGTCACGATCCCGCCGGCGCCGAGCGCGCACGCCACCAGCTCGACCCCGTTGCGCCCGGCGGCCTGCTCGGCGTGCGCGCACGCGCTCGCGGCGTCCGCACCGCGCTGGGCCCGGGTCGCGGCTGCGAGCGCCGCGAGGTCCGCCCCCGCCTGCGCCCGCCCGCGGGCCGCGTGCGCGGCCACCACCGTGGCGACCGCGCCGCAGCCGAGCAGCGCCGCGAGCGCGACCGCGAGCATCAGGGCCGTCCCCGCACCGCGCTCGTCGCGCCGACCGGTGCGCGCGTGCCGCGGCCCGCGGTCCCCGGACGGTTCGAGGCTCACGGCTCCTCCCAGGCGGTCGCCGCGCCCCGGACGGTCAGGGCCTCACCCAGCCCGGCGACGGGGAACGCCGACGCCACCGACACCGTGACCCAGCCGTCGTCGCGCGCGAGGTCGACCCGGGCGGCGTCTCCCGCGACGTGACGCGCACCCGCGACGGCCGTCGCGTCGTCCTCCCCGAGCGCCGCGAGCCGGGCCGCGGTGCGCGCCGCCTCCGCACAGCGCTGCTGCACCACGCCCGCCGCGCTCACGCCCAGCACCACGAGCAGCAGGACGGCCACCGCGGGCAGGCCGACCGCGAGCTCCGCCGTCACCGCCCCGCGGTCGGCCTGCCCGCGCCTCACAGGGACAACGCCTGCTTGACGATCCCGCTGAGCAGCCCGCGCACCTCGTTGCTCTTGAGGATCACGACGAGCAGCCCCGCGAAGCCGACCGCGGCGAGCGTCGCGATCGCGTACTCCGCGGTCGCCATGCCGGCGTCCCGGGTCCCGGCCGCGAGCCTGCGCGCGACGCGCTGCGGGACCCAGCCCGGCGCGCGTCGCTGCCCGTCGCCGCGGTCGTCGCGCGCACCCTCGTCGGGCGTGGTGCGCGGGCGCTGCGCGAGTGCCGTGCCGTCCATCGAGCACCTCCTGTCTGCCGGCTCGCGCCGGCGTCGGTCGTCCGCCGGCCCGTCGGGCACGGTCGGTGGGCGGTGGTCGCCCGGCCGGTCGGACCCGGCCGCGGCCAGCGTCGTGCGCCCGCCGCGCGGGTGCCGGCGTGCTCGGCGCATCTGGGGACGGGCCGCCCCGGTCGGCGGGCTGTGGTCGGGTGGAGGGCAGGCGTCACGGGAGCACTCCGTCGAGCAGCCCGGCGCCGAGTCCCATGACGAGCGGCACCAGGCCGAGCAGGGCGAACGCGGGCAGGAAGCACAACCCGAGGGGCAGCACCAGGTGCACCCCGAGCGAGGCGCCCGCCGTCCGGGCACGACGACGACGGTCGCGCCGCACCGCAGCCGCCCGGGCGCGCGCCGCCGGCCCCGGCGCGGCACCGTTCGCCCACGCCTGCTCGAGGCAGTCGCGCACGTCGTGGACCTCCGGCGGCGCGTCCGCCCACGCCGCGGCCCAGGACGCCCCGAGCACGAGCGCGGCACCGGCGGCGTCGACCGCACGGCCCGCACCCCCGCCCGCCGCGGCACCCACCGCCCGCAGCGCGCGCGGCAGCGACGCACCCGACGCCACCGCCGCGTCGACGAGCTCGAGCAGCAGCACCGGGTCGACGGGTGGCGCGGCCCGCTCGACCGCGACGCGCGCGGCTCCTCCCGGCACACCCGGGCTCCGGCGCGCCACGACCCACGGGGTCACCACGAGCAGGGCGCCCACGGCCGCGAGCACGACGTCAGCCCCCGCCGCGCGCAGCCCGGGCGACGAGACGCCGCGTCCATCCCCGCCCGACGAGCAGGAGCACGACCCCCGCGACGCCCGCCACGCTCCCCAGGCCACCGCCCAGCAGCACCGCGAGCGGGTCGGCACCCAGCAGCGCACCGAGACCCACACCCAGCACCGGCAACCACCCCAGGACCCGCGCCGTCGCGCGCGGGCCGGCGAGCGCCGCCTCGACGTCGTCGCGCTCGGCCGCGTCGGCCGCGAGCGAGTCGCTCACGTGCAGCAGCATCGCGGCCAGCGGCGCACCGAGCTCGTGCGCGGTGCGTGCGGCCGCGACCACGGCCGCAGCCCGCTCGACGAGCCGCTCGTCGTCGCGCCGGCCCAGCCGACCGCGGCGCCCGCACGCGGCGACCAGCGCGGCGAGCTCAGGCACGTCGCCGTCGACGGGGCGGCCGAGCGCCGACGCCCACGCGGCACCGGGCGGACGACCCGCACGCAGCTGCGCACCGACCGCCACCAGCACGTCCTCGAGGTCCCGGCCCGGGCCGGGGGCGTCACCGCGTGGCGACGGGTCAGGCGCGGACGTCCGCAGGAGCGCCCGGCGCGGCCCGACTCCCGCGACCACCAGGACCGCGGCCGCGCTCGACATCCCCACGACCACGCTCACGGGGCGCGCCCGGCCGGCGCGAGCGCGACGGGCCGCGCGAGCGCAGCGGGCGGCGCGAGCGCGACGGGCGGCCCGCCGCGGTCACCGGCGTCCGCGTCGTCGGCCGGCCCGATGCGCGCGCCGAGCCCGATGCGCGCCGCGAGCCGTGGCCAGCCGGGACCGCGGCGCACACCACCGGCCTCGTCCACCTCGACTGCCGTGCGCACGTCCAGCCCGTCGGACGAGCGCCCGACGACGGCCACCTCCGCGAGCATCCGCCGCGTCCGCCCCGGCCCGGTCCGGCGCAGGTGCAGCACCGCGTCGAACGCCGCCGACGCCTGCGCGGCGGTCGCCTCGCGGCCGAGCCCCGCGAGCGCGGCCAGTGCCTCGAGCCGGGCCGGCACGTCGGCAGCCGCGTTGGCGTGCACGGTCGCGCAACCGCCGTCGTGGCCGGTGTTGAGGGCGGCCATCACCTCGCGCACCTCGGCGCCGCGGCATTCGCCCAGCACGATCCGGTCGGGCCGCATGCGCAGCGACTGGCGCACGAGCTCGGCGAGGTCCACCCGGCCGACGCCCTCGACGTTCGCCCGGCGCGCGAGCAGCCGCACGACGTGCGGGTGCTGCGGCGCGAGCTCGCCGGACTCCTCGATCACGACGATCCGCTCGTCGTGCCCCGCCCAGGCGAGCAGCGCGGCCAGCAGCGTCGTCTTCCCGGCGCCCGTGGCCCCGGAGACGAGGAGGTTGGCGCGCGACTCGACCAGGGCGTGCAGCACGCCGACGAGACCGGGCGCGACCGTCCCGACGCGCACGAGCTCGGGCATGGACAGCGTGCGCTGCCGCACCACGCGCAGGCTCAGCAGCGTGCACCCGCCCGCGACCGGGGGCAGCACCGCGTGCAGGCGCGTGCCGTCGGGCAGGCGTGCGTCGACCGTGGGCGCCCCGTCGTCGAGCCGTTGCCCGCCGGCGGCGGCGAGCCGCACCGCGAGCGCGCGCACGTCGTCGTGCGCCCCGAGGTCGACGTCGGTGCGGGTGAGGCGCCCGTCGAGCTCGACCCACACGTCCCGCGGGCCGTTGACGAGCACGTCGCTGACCCTCGGGTCGTCGAGGAACGGCTGCAGCGGCCCGGCACCGAGGATCGCGGCGCGCACGGCCTGCACCGCCGTGGGCAGCGCTGCCGAGCCGAGCACCGTCCCGCGTTCACGCGCGACCTGCTCGACGGCGCGGGCGAGCTCGTGGTCGCCCGGCGTGGTGCCACGCAGCCGCTCGCGCACGGCGTCGACCAGCTCGCCGGCGAGCACCGGGGACCCGGCCGGCGGGAGCCCACCGACCCCGGGTCCACCGCCCGCGCGCCCACCGACCCCGCGCGCATCGGTCGTGAGCGCACCGGTCGTGAGCGCACCGGTCGTGAGCCCACCGGCCGCCAGGGCACCGGTCGCGTGCGCACCGCCGCTCACCAGGGCCCTCGCACGACGGCCGCGGGCTCGTCGCGCACCGCGACCGGGCTGCCGGGCGACGGCGCGTCCCGCACGACCGCGCGGGCGACGCGCGCGGCGGCCCGCGCCACGGCGCCGGTGAGCGGCACACCACCTCGCTCGGTCGCCGCGGCGGTCCGCCGGTCGACCCCGAGGCGGGCCAGGACCGGCAGGTCGACGGCGTGCGCGAGCTCGTCGGACCCCAGCCCTCCGGGCGACGGCCCGGTCGTCACCAACCCGACGAGCGCACCGTGCGCGACGAGCGTCCCGCGCAGCGCGAGGAGCCCGGCGGCGGACCGCAGATCGCGCGGCGCGACGACGACGACCGCGTCGCAGACGGGCGCGAACGAGTCACCGGTGACGACGCCGACTCGTTCGAGGTCGAGCACGACGACCCCGCACACGCCGCCGAGCGCGTGCAGCACGTCGGCCAGCACGCCGGCGTCCGGCAGCCCCGGCCGGTGCCGGTCCGCGGAGAGCACGGCGCACGGACCCCAGCGCGGCAGCAGGGCGAGCACCTGGGCACCGTCGACGTCGCCGCGCGCCGAGGTCAGGTCGGGCCAGCGCACACCGTCGCTGTCCTCGAGCGCGAGCAGCACGTCGACCCCCGCCGAGCAGCGGTCGAGGTCGACGAGCGCGGTGGCGGTCCGCCGCGCGAAGCGCGCCGCGAGCGCGGCCGCGAACGTCGACGCCCCGGCTCCCCCACGCGCCCCCACGACGCCGACGACGAGCGCGCGGCCACGCTCCGTGCGCGCCCCGACCGGGGTGGGCCAGGCGGGCGGTGCGGCGAGCGCGGGCGTCGTGGGACGCGGCGACGGCGCGCCCCACGCCGCCGCCGCGCCGTCCGGACCACGAGGCGGGACGGCGACCGGCGCGTCGAGCACCGGGCGGGGGGTGCCGCCGTCCCGACCGCGCCATGTCGCTCCAGGGAGCTCCGTCACCGTCCACCTCCGTCACGTCCCGGACGACGTCGACGCTGCCGCACGCCGCGCACGGCCGAAGCACGGAGGGCGCCGGCTGTGGACGGACGGTGCGCGTCGGGGGGCTGGGGTCGGGTGGCGGACCGGAGCCGAACGCGGGTGCGGTGTGGGCGGCCCTCGCTACGCTCGCGGGGTCCAACTCGATCGACGAGCGCCTCCGGCGGGCGCATCCGACGAGCGCATCCGACGAGACAGCCCGACGAGACCGGCCGACGAGACAGCCCGACGAGAGGAGTGCGGATGTCCGACGACGCCCCCGCGCACCGCTCCGCGCCCGGCGCGCACCGGGGGTCGCACCCGCGCTCCGCCGCGTTCTTCGACCTCGACAAGACGATCATCGCGACGTCGTCGGCCACCGCGTTCTCGCGCGGCTTCCTCGCCGAGGGGCTGCTCACCCGCCGGAACGTGCTGCGCACGGCGGTCGCGCAGCTCCTCTACCTCATGGGTGGCGCGGACGCCGCCCAGACCGAGCGCCTGCGCGCGAGCCTGTCGCGCACGGTCACCGGCTGGCCCACCGAGCAGGTCTCGCAGATCGTCGCCGAGACGCTGCACGAGGCGATCGACCCGACGGTCTACGCCGAGGCGGTGGACCTCATCGCGGAGCACCACGCGGCCGGCCGTGACGTCGTGATCGTCTCCGCGTCAGGCAGCGAGATCGTCGAGCCGATCGCGGCGGTGCTGGGCGCGGACCACGTCGTCGCGACGCGCATGCAGGTGGTCGACGGCCGGTACACCGGCGAGATCGACTTCTACGCGTACGGCGAGAACAAGGCCCGGGCGATCCGCGATCTCGCGGGCACGCACGGCTACGACCTGGCGGAGTGCTTCGCGTACTCGGACTCGATCACGGACGCACCGATGCTGGGGACCGTCGGGCACGGGTTCGCCGTGAACCCGGACCGGGCGCTGCGCCGGCTCGCGGCGGAGTCCGGGTGGGGCGTGCTGACGTTCCGTCGGCCCGTGCCGCTGTTCGCGTTCGACCGCGAGGCCCGTGTCGCGAGCGCGGTCGTCGTCGGGGCGGCGGTCGCGGGCGTGGTGGCCTGGTGGTGGTGGCGCCGCACGCGTCCGAGATGACCGGTTCGCGCGGATCAAGGTCCGTATGCCGGACGTGAGTCTTGCCATCCGGCGACTGGCTCGTCGCTGACCTGCGGCGACGCGCGTCCCACTACCGCCGCGGCGGGAACCGGCGTATCACAGTGAGCACAACTGCAGAGCCGCGAAGGCACCCACGCGCAGGTGTTGCCCACCTTCGGGCAGGTCGACCGGGCTGGTCCCGTTGCGAACCATTCGAGTGCACGCATGATCACCCTCGCGGCAGCAGCTCCGACGACGGCGTCCTCCGGGACGCCGTCGTCTTGCGTCCACACGACGAGAGCGCTGACGTCAGAGCGGTGACGTCAGCGCGGTGATGTCACTGCGGTGGGGTCAGGCGGCCCGCGAGGACGGCGTCCGCCACCTGGCGCGCCTGCGCAGCACCCGCGACCACGGCGTCGGCGTACGTGCCGAACCAGGCAGCGACGCGCTGCGGCTCACCGGTCGCATAGCCGGCGACCGCGGCGACGTACTGCTGCGGCGCCGCGGCCCAGACGACCTCGGGCAGCACGGAACCGGTCGGGTCGAGCCCGCCGGTCGTGGCGAGCGCGCGCGCGACGGCCCGCGCGACCAGCCCGTTGCCCGCGACGAACGGCCGGACCGCGAGCACCTCGGCGTGCACGAGCGCGGCGACGACGAGCGCGGGGGCCTGCGTGGTCGCGATCGTGCGGGCCAGCAGGTCGACCCGGGCGGCGACCTCGCGGCCGGTGGGTGCGCGGCCGAGGCCGCGCTGGTCGAGGGCGGGCTCGTCGGTGCGCAGGCGCCCGAGCTGCTCGACGGGCAGCCAGCCCGCACCGACGAGCGTGTGCGCGCGCGCCAGGAGCTGCGGCAGCGGTGGCAGCGCGGCGGCCTGCTGCGCGCCCAGGTCGGGCACGAGCGCGTCGACGAACGAGGCTCCGCGCAGGGCCCCGACGAGCACGGCCTCGGCGCCCGCCTCGCGCGCCGGCCCGCCGGTGCCCCCGCGCGCCGAGGCGTCGGTGTCCGAGCGCGCCGAGGCGTCGGTGTGCCCGAGCGCCGTGCCGCCCGTCGCGAGGGAGCGCACCAGCTCGAGCGGCAGCCGGGCGCCCTCGAGCGCCGCACTGGCGTGCGCGGCACGCAGCCCGGCCTCGGCGCGCACCTCGCGCCACCGCCGCCGGTACGCCTCGTGCCATCGCAGCTCGGCGCACGCGGAGCGTGCTCGTCCGACGGCGTCGGCCGTCACGTCGACCCACCCGGCCAGCGCATCCTGCGTCACCGCTCGAACCTACCGGCCCCCCCACACCACCGGCCCCACACCGCCCCCGCCCCGGTCCGCGAGGTCGCGAGTCTGCCGGTACGTCGCGCGGATGACCGCGCGACTGACCGAGAGACGCACGACCCCGCGAGGGATCCGCGACTTCACGGCAAGGGGGGTGGGTGCGGGCGGCGGGGTGGGGGCGCTCGGCGCGACGGGGGGCGTGGGCGGCGACAGACTGGCGCCATGGTCGGGCCGAGCGTGTCGTCGTCCATCACCGCGCGCCTGCACGTCGCCGCGCGGCCCACCGCGGTCAGCGAGCTGACGACGGCGATCGAGCAGGCGGGCGGCATCGTCACGGCGCTGGACGTGACCGCCTCGGGGCACGAGCAGATGCAGGTGGACGTCACGTGCGCGACCCTCGGCGAGGAGCACGCGCAGCAGATCGTCGCCGCGCTCGGCGCGCTCACCGGGGTGGCGGTCGACCGGGTCTCGGACCGCACGTTCCTGCTGCACCTGGGCGGCAAGCTCGAGATCACGTCCAAGGTGCCGCTGCGCAACCGCGACGACCTGTCGATGGCGTACACGCCGGGCGTCGCGCGCGTGTGCGAGGCGATCGCGGCCCGCCCGGAGGACGCACGCCGCCTCACGATCAAGCGCAACACCATCGCGGTCGTCACGGACGGCACGGCGGTGCTCGGGCTCGGGGACATCGGCCCGCTGGCGGCGCTGCCGGTGATGGAGGGCAAGGCGGTGCTGTTCAAGCGGTTCGCGGACATCGACGCGTTCCCGATCGCCCTCGACACCACGGACGTGGACCAGATCGTCGAGGCGGTGTGCGCGATCGCGCCGGTGTTCGCGGGCATCAACCTGGAGGACATCAGCGCGCCGCGCTGCTTCGAGGTCGAGCGCCGGCTGCGGGAGCGGCTGGACATCCCGGTGTTCCACGACGACCAGCACGGCACGGCGATCGTCGTGGTCGCGGCGCTGACGAACGCGCTCCAGGTGGTGGGCAAGCGGATCGAGGACGTGCGGATCGTGCTCTCGGGTGCGGGTGCGGCCGGCACCGCGGTGCTCAAGCTGCTGCTCGCGGCGGGGGCCGACGACGTCGTGGTGGCGGACGTGGACGGCGTCGTGCACCCCGACCGGCCGGGCCTGACGCCGCAGCTGCGGTGGACGGCGGCGGCGACGAACCCGCGCGGCGTCTCCGGGACGATCGGGGACGCGCTCGTCGGCGCGGACGTGTTCATCGGGGTGTCGGCGCCGGACGTGATCACGGGCTACGAGGTGTCCCGCATGGCGGGCGACGCGATCGTGTTCGCGCTCGCCAACCCGCGCCCGGAGGTCGACCCGGACGACGCCGCGCAGTACGCCGCGGTCGTCGGCACGGGCCGCTCGGACTTCGCGAACCAGATCAACAACGTGCTCGCGTTCCCGGGCGTGTTCCGCGGTCTGCTCGACGCGCAGGGCCACCGCATCACGGACGCGATGCTGCTCGCGGCCGCGGGCGCGCTCGCCGCGGTGGTCCGGCCGGACGAGCTGAACCCGACCTACATCGTCCCGAGCGTCTTCAACCCGGAGGTGACGACGCGCGTGGCGGCCGCGGTCGCGGCGGCGGCCCGGGGCGACTGACCGAAGGGCGAGCCCGACGGCCGGCCGGCCGGACCGGTCAGCGGAAGGCGCCCCGCGCGTACTGCGGCTGGTAGCCCGTCGAGCCGACCGCCTCGAGCGGCACGCTGCCGCCCGCGTCGTCACCCGCGGGCAGGGCGTCGAGCCGCTCGCCGAGCTCGTACGCGGCGCGCAGCGGCCACGACGGGTCGCGCAGCGCGACGCGCCCGAGCAGCACGGCGTCCGCGTCGCCCGCCGCGAGGACCTTCTCCGCGAGGCGCGGCTCGTCGAGCAGCCCGACGGCGGCGACGGGCAGACCGCCCACCTCCCGCACGCGCCGCGCCAGTGGCACCTGGTAGCCGGGCTCGACCGGGATCGAGGCGGGCGCGTTACCGCCCGACGAGACGTCGACGAGGTCCACGCCGTGGCCGGCGAGCCCGCGCACCACCTCGGCGACGTCGTCGACCGTGAGCCCGCCGGGGGTCCAGTCGGTCGCCGAGACCCGCACGAGCAGCGGCCGGTCGTCGGGCCACACGGCCCGCACGGCGTCGACGGTCTCGACGAGCAGCCGCGCGCGGTTCTCGGGGGACCCGCCCCACTCGTCGTCGCGGGTGTTGGACAGCGGCGAGAGGAACTGGTGCAGCAGGTACCCGTGCGCGGCGTGCACCTCGACGACGTCGAACCCGGCGGTCACGGCTCGGCGCGCGGCGGCGGCGAACGCCGCGGGCACGGCGGCGACCTCGTCGGGCGTCATCGCGGCGGGCGTCGCGAGGTCCGGGAACGCGAGCGCGGACGGCGCGACGGTGGCCCAGCCGCCCTCGGCGGGCGGCACCGAGCCGGACCCGTGGCCGAACGGGCGGTGCACCGAGGCCTTGCGCCCGGCGTGGGCGAGCTGCACGCCGATGCGCGCGCCCCGCGCGTGCACGAAGTCGGTGACGCGGCGCCACGCCACCGCGTGCTCGTCGGACCAGAGCCCGGCGTCCTGCGGCGAGATGCGACCCTCGGGCACCACGGCGCTCGCCTCGGTGAGCAGCAGCCCGAAGCCGCCCGCGGCGCGCGCACCCAGGTGGACCAGGTGCCAGTCGTCGGGGAAGCCGTCGCTCGAGGAGTACTGGCACATCGGGGCGAGCCAGGCGCGGTTGGTGAACGTGGTGCCGCGCAGCGTGAGCGGGCTGAACAGGTGGGTCACGCGGACGAACATACGACGCGCGGGCACGCGGGCGTCCGGGCGGCCCTTTCGTCCCACGAGCCGGACGCCCGGCCTTGCGACCCTGGTCGGGTGCTGAGCATCGAGGAGGCCGTCGAGACGCAGGTCGAGGCCGCGCACCACAAGGTCCGCCTGCTGTCGACCCCGTGGCTGTTCGCCGTGCGGACCATGCTCGCGGGCGCGTACATCGGCATCGGCGTGGTGATCATGGTCGAGGCCGGCGGCCCGCTCGTCGCGGCCGGCAACCCGTTCGCCCCGCTCGTGCAGGGCATGGTGTTCGGCGTCGCGCTGACGATCGTCGTCGTGGCGGGGGGCGAGCTCGCGACCTCCGCGATGATGATGCTCACGCAGGGCGCGATGCGCCGCCGCATCACCTGGGGCATGGGCGGGCTCACGCTGCTCGCGGTGCTCGCGGGCAACCTGCTGGGGTCGATCCTGTTCGCCGCGCTCGTGCACGTCTCCGGCGTGACCGCACCCGACACCGCCGCGGGCCAGCAGATCGCCCGGATGGTGGAGCACAAGGCGCACGAGACGAACGCGCAGCTGCTCGTGCGCGGCATCCTGTGCAACCTGCTGGTCTGCCTCGCGGTGTGGTGCGCGACGCGTCTGCGCAGCGAGGCCGCGAAGATCGCGGCGATCTTCGCGTGCGTCATGGTGTTCATCACCTCGGGCTTCGAGCACGTGGTGGCGAACATGACGACGATGTCGCTGGGTCTCATGGGTGGCCTGCCGGGCGCCACGGTCGCCGAGTTCGCGCGCAACGTGCTGTTCGTCGGCGTCGGCAACACCATCGGCGGTGCGCTGCTCGTCGGCGCGGCCTACGCGTACCGGGCGACGCCGCGCGTGGCCGAGCCGGGGTTCGTCGCGACGACGAGCGCGTCCGACGGCGGCCCGACCGCACCGCTGCCGGCGGCCGCGTCCGCCGACGAGCCCCTCGACGAACCCCTCGACGGGTCCGTCGACACGCCGGTGGTCGCGCCCGCCCGGGCTGCGCAGGGGCAGGAGCCCGCCCTACGGTGATCGCGGTGGCGGTGCAGCACGGCACCGCCTCGACCCGGGAGAGCCGTGATGAGCACCTCTGACGACGAGCGTCGCCCCGACCGCACCGGTCCCGACGACCGACCGGCACGGGACGCCACCTCCTCCCCCGCACCCGAGCCGGGGCTCGACACGGGCCGCCACGCCGCGGTCCGGCCCGCTCCCGTCGACCCGCCGCCGGCCCGCACGAGCGCGCGCCCGACCCCGGCCGGACCCGCGACCACCGCACCGGCCGCACCCGCGGCGCCGGCCGGCCCGGCCGACCCGACGGTCGCCACCGCGCCCGCGGGCACGCCCGCCGACGGCACCCGCGTCCTGCCCGCGACCGACGCACCGACGCGCGAGCCCGCAGCGCAGAAGCCGGACCTGTTCCCGGACGCCCACGCCCCGGCACGCGCGTCCGTGGGCACCCACGTGCTGGGCGCGCTCGTCGGGCTCGTGCTCGCCCCGCTCGCGGCGGGTGTGCTGCTGCTCGGGCAGTCGCGCATCCTCGCGGCGCAGGTCGTCGGGTGGGACGCGACGCTCGACTGGTCGGGCGTCGTGCTCGTCGCGCTCGGGCTGCTCGCGCTCGGCTGGGTCGCGCTCCTCGCGGCCTGGACGCCCGCCGCGCCCTACACGGGCGGGGCGATCCTCAGCGTGCTGGGCGGTGTGGCGCTGGTGTCGCCCGACGTGGTGCGCACGCAGGTGCTGAACGTCGTCGAGGGGAGCGAGTGGCGTTCCACCGCGGTCGAGGTGACGGTCGCGGGCACGTCCGGGACGCTGCTCGTCGCGGGCTTCCTGGTGCTGCTCGCGGGGGTCGTGGCGACCGCCGTGCACCGGCAGGGCGTGCGGCTGGGCACGTTCCGCGAACGGCACCGCTGAGGCACGGCGCCGCGCTCGTCCGCACCACCCGGCGGACCAGGAACACGGGTCTTCCGGGCACTTCGGTCCGCGACGTGACTAGAGTTCCCCAGCGGAGGGACTTTGGTCCCCGACTCCGACACCCGCACCGATGTCGCTGCACCTGGAGGCCCGCGTGTCCGACCCGACCGCCGGCGGCCTGGAGAACCTGCTCTCCGAGGACCGCCGCTTCCCGCCGTCCGCCGAGTTCGCCGCCCAGGCGAACGCGAGCGCCGACCTGTACTCGTGGGCGAACGCCGACCGACCCGCGTTCTGGGGCGAGCAGGCGCGTGAGCTGCTGACGTGGAGCACACCCTTCGAGCAGACGCTCGACTGGTCGGACGCGCCGGTCGCGCGCTGGTTCGCCGACGGTCGGCTGAACGCCGCGTACAACGCGGTGGACCGGCACGTGGAGGCGGGCCGCGGGGACAAGGTCGCGCTGCACTTCGAGGGTGAGGGCGGCGACACGCGCACGCTCACGTACGCGGACCTCCAGCGCGAGGTCTCGCGGGCCGCGAACGCGCTGACGTCGCTGGGCGTCACCACCGGCGACCGGGTCGCGGTGTACCTGCCGATGATCCCGGAGGCGGTCGTCACGATGCTCGCGTGCGCGCGGATCGGCGCGCCGCACTCCGTGGTGTTCGGCGGCTTCTCCGCCGAGGCGCTGCACAGCCGGATCCTCGACGCCGAGGCGAAGCTCGTCGTCACGGCGGACGGGGGCTTCCGGCGCGGTGCGGCCTCGGCGCTCAAGCCGGCCGTCGACGAGGCGCTCGCGAAGGGCGCCCCGAGCGTCGAGCACGTGCTCGTCGTCAAGCGCACCGGCCAGCCGGTGGAGTGGACCGAGGGTCGCGACGTGTGGTGGTCGGACGTCGTCGACACGGCGTCCGACGAGCACACCCCGGTCGACGTCGAGGCCGAGCACCCGCTGTTCATCCTCTACACCTCGGGCACCACGGGGAAGCCGAAGGGCATCTTCCACACCACGGGCGGCTACCTGGCACAGGCGGCGTACACGCACCTCAACGTCTTCGACCTCAAGGCCGAGACGGACGTGTACTGGTGCACGGCCGACGTCGGCTGGATCACCGGGCACACGTACGTCGTGTACGGCCCGCTGGTGAACGGCGCGACGCAGGTGATCTACGAGGGCACGCCGGACACGCCGCACCGCGGCCGCTGGTGGGAGATCGTGCAGAAGTACGGGGTGACGATCCTCTACACGGCGCCCACGGCGATCCGCACGTGCATGAAGTGGGGCGAGGAGATCCCCGCGCAGTTCGACCTGTCGTCGCTGCGCGTGCTCGGGTCGGTGGGCGAGCCCATCAACCCCGAGGCGTGGATGTGGTACCGCCGGGTCGTCGGCGGGGACCGGGCACCGATCGTCGACACGTGGTGGCAGACCGAGACGGGCGCGATCATGATCAGCCCCCTGCCCGGCGTCACGGAGACCAAGCCGGGCTCCGCGCAGGTCCCGCTGCCGGGCATCGCCGCGGACGTCGTGGACGACGAGGCGCATTCGGTCCCGGACGGCTCCGGGGGCTACCTGGTGCTCACCGAGCCGTGGCCGGCGATGCTGCGCGGCATCTGGGGCGACCGCCAGCGCTACGTCGACACGTACTGGTCCCGCTTCCGGGGTCTGTACTTCGCGGGTGACGGCGCGAAGAAGGACGAGGACGGCGACATCTGGCTCCTCGGCCGCGTCGACGACGTCATGAACGTCTCCGGGCACCGGCTGTCGACCACGGAGATCGAGTCCGCGCTGGTCTCGCACCCGTGGGTCGCGGAGGCCGCGGTCGTCGGCGCGGCCGACGAGACGACCGGCCAGGCCGTCGTCGCGTTCGTGATCCTGCGCGGCGACTCCGAGGCGGGGGACCTGCCGGCGCAGGACGTGCAGACGACGCTGCGCAACCACGTCGCCAAGGAGATCGGCCCGATCGCCAAGCCGCGTCAGGTGCTCGTCGTCGCCGAGCTGCCCAAGACGCGCTCGGGCAAGATCATGCGTCGCCTGCTGCGGGACGTCGCCGAGAACCGGCAGGTCGGGGACGCGACGACCCTCGCGGACTCGTCCGTGATGGACCTCATCGCCCAGGGGCTCTCCACCCCGGCGGCCGCGTCGCAGGACTGAGCACGCACGCCCTCGGGCCCGGGTCGTCGTCGAGACGGCCCGGGCTCGAGGCACGCGTGCCCGCGTCCGTCCGTGGCAGGTGCGGACGGAATCGATTAGCGGGTCCTCGTCGGATGGTGCGGGTGGTTGGGTGTCGCCCGTGCGCGCCTCGGCGGGCACTCAGCCAACCCATCGGTCACGACGTCGTGACCACGGACACCAGTGGAACTTCGGCAGACCCCACAGCCCAGTCGCCGAGGCTCTCAGGAAAGAGGATTTCCATGAGGTCTCGACCCCTGCTCGCCGGCGCCGCCGCGGCCGCCCTCGTCGCCGCGCTCGGCGCGACGGCCCTGGCCACCTCGGCGCATGCCGCCACCCCGCCCGGGCTTCACGTCTCCGGCACGACGCTCGTGGAGAAGGACGGCACCCCGTTCGTCGCACGCGGCGTGAGCCACGCGCACACCTGGTACACCTCGCAGACCCCGACCGCGATCCCCGCGATCCGGGCCGCGGGCGCGAACGCGCTGCGCGTCGTCCTGTCGGGCGGCGACCGGTGGACCAAGAACGACGCGGCGGACGTCGCGAACGTCATCAGCCTGTGCAAGGCGAACAAGCTCATCTGCATGCTCGAGAACCACGACACCACCGGGTACGGCGAGCAGAGCGGCGCCGTCACGCTCGACACCGCCGCGAGCTACTGGGTGGGCATCAGGTCGGCGCTGATCGGCCAGGAGGACTACGTCCAGATCAACATCGGCAACGAGCCGTACGGCAACAACGCCACCGCGAACGCGACGTGGACCGCCGACACCGTCGCGGCGATCAAGAAGCTGCGCGCCGCGGGCCTGCATCACAACATCGTGGTCGACGCCCCGTCGTGGGGCCAGGACTGGGCCGGGATCATGCGCGACAACGCCCAGACGGTCGCGGCGGGCGACCCCGACGGCAACGTGCTGTTCTCGGTCCACATGTACGGCGTGTACAACAACGCGTCGACGATCCGGACGTACCTCGACGCGTTCAAGGCCAAGGGCCTGCCGCTCGTGATCGGCGAGTTCGGCAACATGCACTCCGACGGCGACCCCGACGAGGACACGATCATGTCCGAGGCCGCGGCGCGCGGGATCGGCTACTACGGCTGGTCGTGGTCGGGCAACGGCGGCGGGGTCGAGTACCTCGACATGGTGACCGGGTTCGACCCGGCCCGGAAGTCGACGTGGGGTACGCGCATCTTCGACGGCGCGAACGGCATCAAGGCGACCGCCGTGACGGCGAAGGTCTACGGCGGCGGGACCGACCCGACCCAGGAGCCGACCGACGAGCCCACCGTCGAGCCCACCGTCGACCCGACCGACGAGCCCACCCAGGAGCCGACGCACGAGCCCACGACGACGCCGGGCGGCACCTGCACGGCGACGTTCACGGTCGTCGGGCGCTGGCCGGGCGGGTTCCAGGGCTCGGTGAAGGTCACGGCGGGCGCCAGGCCGATCGCGGCGTGGTCGACGTCGTTCACGCTGTCCGGCGCGACGGTCGCGCAGGGCTGGGGCGGCACGTTCTCCGGCACGAGCGCGGTCACGGTCGCGAACGCGGCGTGGAACGGCTCGCTCGCGCCGGGGCAGAGCGCCGAGTACGGGTTCATCGGCTCGGGCACCGCGCCGACGGG
The DNA here is from genome assembly GCF_006538705.1 of Cellulomonas uda. Lineage (GTDB taxonomy): Bacteria > Actinomycetota > Actinomycetes > Actinomycetales > Cellulomonadaceae > Cellulomonas > Cellulomonas uda. Next base: position 33,792 of record NZ_BJLP01000009.1, on the reverse strand, counting down.
CGCCGTCCCGGTCGTCTGCTCCTGACGGACGCACACCCCGTACCGGGGGCCCGGACCGTGTGCCCGGGCCCCCGGCACGTGCGGGTGCGGGCGCGTCAGCGCAGGGCGAGGTGACCCAGCAGCTCGCGCACCGCGTCGCGCCCGGCGCGGTTGGCGCCGACGGTCGACGCGGACGGCCCGTACCCGACGAGGTGCAGGCGCGGGTCGGCGGCGACGCGCGTGCCGTCCATGACGATCCCGCCGCGCGGGCCGCGCAGCCGCAGGGGCGCCAGGTGGTCCAGCGCGGGGCGGTAGCCGGTCGCCCACACGAGGGTCCGGGCGGCGACGTGCGCGTCCCCGCCGACCCACGCACCGAGCCCCGGCACGACACCGTCGAACGGCTCCGCGGCGGGCACGGGCGGCGGCACCGGGTCGTCCCACACGACGCCGTCGGGGACGATCCGGCTGAACGCGGGCCGGGCGCGCAGCACGCCCGCGTCGATGCCGGCGCGGTACGCATCGGTGAGCGGGAGGCCGGTGACCGAGACGATCGAGCCCGGCGGCAGCCCGGCACGGGTGCGCTCGTCGACGAGCGCGACGGCGGCCCGCCCGAGCTCGGGCGTGAGCTGTCCGTCGCGCCAGGCCGGCGGGCGGCGGGTGACCCAGGTGGTCGTCGTGACGTCCGCGAGCGCGAGCAGCAGCTGCGCGGCCGAGGTCCCGCCGCCGACCACGACGACGTGCCCGTCGGCGAGCGCGCCGGGGTCGAGCACGTCACGCGAGTGGAGCTGGCGGCCGCGGAACGCGGCCCGCCCGGGGTAGGTGGGCCAGAACGGCTTGCGCCATGTCCCCGACGCGTTGACCAGGCCACGCGCGCGCCAGAGCACCTCCTCGCCCGGCGAGTCGACGAGGTGCGACGTCACGACGAGGCGTCGTCCGCCTGCGGGCGCCTCGTCGGCGTCCTCGTCCTCGACGCGCGTCACGGCCACGGGCCGCTGCACGTGCAGGCCGAACGCCTCCTCGTACTGCGCGAAGTAGTACGGCACCGCGTGTGCGGCGCTCTCGGCGGGGTCGGGCACGAGCAGGGGCATGCCCGGCAGGTCGTGCACGCCGTGCGCGTCGGACACGCGCATGCCGGGCGGGCGGTGCTGCCACGCGCCGCCGGGCGCCAGGGCGTCGTCGAGCACGACGAACGTCGCCTCCGCGTCCTGCCAGCCGCGGTCGCCCACGGGCACGAGCCCGGCCTTGTGGAGGTGGTACGCCGCGGAGAGGCCGGCCTGGCCGGCGCCGATCACGACGACGTCGACGTCGACGACGGGACGCGTGGGTGCCTCGGACACGGCGGCCCGGCGCGAGCGGCGGGTCGAGCGCGAGGGCTGCGGCACGTCCGGCGTCGCGCGCCGGCCCGGGGCGCCGGTGGCCGGGGCGGCCTGCTCGAGGTCCGCCCGCGCCGGCTCGGCAGCCGCGTCCGCCGCCTCGCGCAGGCTGCGGCGGGTCACGCGCCGGGTGCCCGACGGGTTCGTCGGCGCACCGGCGTCCGGCCGATGGTCCAGCGGGTCGGCGGTCGTCGGCAGCGGGGGCATTGTCCTGCTCGGCGAGGCGTCCTCCCTGGTCGGCGCGCCCGTGGGCGCGGTTGCTGCGGGCACCGGGTCACGGTCCCGTCCGCTCACGCGCGAGAGGTCGGGGCTGAGGTCCATGATCGGACCAACGTACGTCACCGTGGGGTCGTGCCACAGGGGGTTCGGCGACCGCCTGCGGGTGGCGTGACGCGACCGGCGTCGAGCCGCAGCCCACGTGTCGCTCGCACGGGTGACCTGGTGCCCCTGACCCGTCTCGCGTGGTGGGATGGGTGGATGGTGGAGCCGACGAAGGCGCGCATCGCGGTGGCCGCACGCCCCGCACCCCTCGCACCCGTGACCGCCGACGCCGTGCGGGCCCTGGCCGCTGCCGCGGCCGTGCACGACGAGGTCGCCCCGCTGTCGGAGCAGCCGCTGCTGTCGCTCGAGTCCGACGAAGCGCGCGTCGTGCACCTCGTCGCGACCACCGGCGACGACGCCGACGCGCACGTCGTCGGCTACGCGCAGGTCGACGTCGGCAGCGGGACGACCGCGCGCGCGGAGCTCGTCGTGCACCCGGACCACCGCCGCGCGGGGATGGGCCGCGCGCTGCTGGACGCCGCCCGCGCGACGGCCGACGAGTCGCCGCGCCGGGCGCTGCACGTGTGGGCGCACGGCGACCTGCCCGCGGCGCGGGCCCTCGCGCGCTCCGCCGGCATGGCGGTGGTGCGCGAGCTGTGGCAGATGCGCCTGGAGCTCGCGCGCCGCCCGCAGGCGCCCGACCGCACCCTGCCGACGGGCGTGCGCGTCCGCCGGTTCGTCCCCGGGCAGGACGAGGAGGCGTGGCGTCGCGTCAACTCGCGCGCGTTCGCGCACCACCCCGAGCAGGGCCGGATGACCAGCGCGGACCTGCGGGCGCGCGAGGCCGAGCCGTGGTTCGACCCGGCGGGGTTCCTGCTCGCGGAGCGCGACGGCATGCTGCTCGGCTCGGTGTGGACGAAGGTGCACGCCGCGGGCGAGCACGGCCCCGAGCCCGTCGGCGAGATCTACGTCGTCGGCGTGGACCCGGACGCGCAGGGCCTCGGCCTGGGCGGCGCGCTGACGGACCTCGGGCTGACGCACCTGACCCTGGCCGGGCTGCGTGAGGTGATCCTCTACACGGAGGCCTCGAACGAGGTCGCGATCCGCACCTACCGCCGTGCGGGGTTCGAGCGGTCCGCGGTCGACGTGATGTTCGGCGACGACACGCCTCGTTCACCCGGGGATGCCACGATGGGCGCATGACCGACGCGACCGCCCTCGACTCCGAGCTCGAGGCCCGCATCGCCGAGCACCTCGCGCTGGCCGAGGAGGCGCACCGGGACGCCGAGAGCACCCCCCTGCCCGACGACCGCTTCCTCGACCGAGAGCTGTCGTGGCTCGCGTTCAACCAGCGGGTCCTGGAGCTCGCGGAAGACGCGGACCTGCCGCTGCTCGAGCGCGTGCGGTTCCTGGCGATCTTCGCGTCGAACCTCGACGAGTTCTTCATGGTCCGCGTCGCGGGCCTCAAGCGACGCATCGCGACGGGCATCGCGATGACCGCGGCGTCCGGCCTGAGCCCGCGCCAGGTGCTCGAGGCGATCAGCGAGAAGGCGCACGAGCTGATGGACCGGCACGCGCGCGTGTTCGCGGACCAGGTGCAGCCCGCGCTCGCCGCCGAGGGCATCACGCTGGTGCGCTGGCAGGACCTCGGGGACTCCGAGCAGGACCGGCTGCGCAAGTTCTTCCGCCGGCAGATCTTCCCGGTGCTGACGCCGCTCGCGGTGGACCCGGCGCACCCCTTCCCGTACATCTCCGGGCTCTCGCTCAACCTCGCGGTCGTCGTCGTGAACCCCACGACCGGCAAGGAGCACTTCGCGCGCGTCAAGGTGCCGCCGCTGCTGCCGCGGTTCATCGTGGTGGACGCCTCGGGCCGGCCGAGCGCGCCCGACGAGCAGTCGGCGACGGTCGAGAAGGGCCCGACGAGCTTCGTGCCCGTCGAGGACGTCATCTCCGAGCACCTCGAGCACCTGTTCCCGGGCATGGAGGTGCGCGAGCACCACACGTTCCGCGTGACGCGCAACGAGGACGTGGAGGTCGAGGAGGACGACGCCGAGAACCTGCTCAAGGCCATGGAGAAGGAGCTCCTGCGCCGGCGGTTCGGCCCGCCCGTGCGCCTCGAGCTCGCGGAGGGGATCAGCCCGCGCATCCGCACGCTCCTGGTCCGCGAGCTCGGCATGGCCGAGGACGAGGTGTACGAGCTGCCCGCGCCGCTGGACCAGACGGGCCTGAACGTCATCGCGGACCTCGACCGCGCGGAGCTGCAGTTCCCGCGGTTCGTCCCGACGACGCACCGCCAGCTCGCCGAGGTGGAGTCGGCCACGCCGACGGACGTGTTCGCCAAGATCCGCGAGCGCGACATCCTGCTGCACCACCCGTACGACTCGTTCTCGACGAGCGTGCAGACGTTCCTCGAGCAGGCGGCGGCCGACCCGAACGTCCTCGCGATCAAGCAGACGCTGTACCGCACGTCGGGCGACTCCCCGATCGTCGACGCCCTGATCGACGCGGCCGAGGCCGGCAAGCAGGTGCTCGCGCTCGTCGAGATCAAGGCGCGGTTCGACGAGCAGAACAACATCTCCTGGGCACGCAAGCTCGAGCAGGCGGGCGTGCACGTGGTGTACGGCATCGTCGGGCTCAAGACGCACTGCAAGCTCTCGCTCGTCGTCCGCCAGGAGGCCGACGGCCTGCGCCGCTACAGCCACGTCGGCACCGGCAACTACCACCCGAAGACCGCGCGCCTGTACACCGACCTGGGCCTGCTGACCGCGGACCCCGAGGTCGGCCAGGACCTGACGCGGCTGTTCAACCAGCTCTCGGGGTACGCCCCCAAGAGCCGGTTCCACCGCCTGCTCGTCGCGCCGCGCTCGGTCCGCAGCGGGCTGGTGGAGCGCATCGACCGCGAGGCGCGGGCCGCGCGGGCCGGGCAGCCCGCGTGGATCAAGATCAAGGTCAACTCGATGGTCGACGAGACCACGATCGACGCGCTGTACCGCGCGAGCCAGGCGGGCGTGCCCGTCGACCTGGTGGTGCGCGGCATCTGCGCGCTGCGGCCCGGCGTGCCGGGCCTGAGCGAGACGATCCGGGTGCGCTCGATCCTCGGGCGGTTCCTCGAGCACTCGCGCATCTTCGCGTTCGCGCACGCGACGCCCGCCGACGACGACGGCTTCACGGGCCCCGAGGTGCTGATCGGCTCGGCGGACCTCATGCACCGCAACCTGGACCGCCGAGTCGAGGCGCTCGTGCGTGTCGCGGACCCCGACCAGGTCGCCGAGCTGGTCGACCTGGTCGACGAGTCCGTCGCGGACACCACGTCCTCGTGGCACCTCGGCCCGGACGGCGCCTGGCGGCGCCACGCGTACGCCGAGGACGGCACCCCGCTGGTCGACCTGCAGTCCGTCCTCATCACGCGCCAGCGGCGGCGCCCGGGCTCGGGCCGGTGACCGTACCGGCACGCGGGGCCGTCGTGGAGGCGGCCGGTGCCCTCGTCTGGCGCGTGCGCACGGGCCGGCTGCAGGTCGCGCTCGTGCACCGGCCCCGGTACCGGGACTGGTCGTGGCCCAAGGGCAAGATCGACCCGGGCGAGACGGTCGTCGAGGCCGCGTGGCGCGAGGTCGCCGAGGAGACCACCCACGACGTGGTGCTGGGCGTCCCGCTGCCCCCGCTCGAGTACCGGCTGTCCGACGGCCGGCTCAAGCGCGTGCACTACTGGGCGGCGCAGGTCGCCGGGCGCCAGGACGCGGCCGCGCTGCGGGCCCGCCCGCCGGTCCCGCGGGCGTCGCGCGACGAGATCGACCAGGTGCGCTGGTACGACGTCGAGGCCGCCGCGGCGCGGCTCACCCGCCCGGCGGACCGGGTGCCGCTCGTCGCGCTCGTCGAGGAGCACGCCCGCGGCCGTCTGGACACGCGCGCGCTCGTCGTCGCCCGGCACGGCAGCGCGCGCTCCCGCGCCGCGTGGCCCGACGACGAGGCCTCACGGCCGCTCACGGCCGACGGGCGCCACCAGGCGGCGGGGCTGGTGCCGGTCGTGTCGGCGTTCGGCGCCGCGCGCGTCGTGACGAGCCCGTGGCGGCGCTGCGTCGAGACCACGCAGCCGTACGCGTCGCACGCGCAGGTGCCGATCGAGCACGTCCCCGCGCTGTCCGAGCACGGGCACGCGGCCGACCCGGGCGCGGTCGTCGAGGTCGTCACGGACCTGCTGCACCGCACGCAGGACGCTCTGCTGTGCACGCACCGGCCCGTACTCCCCACGGTGCTCGAGACGCTCGCCGCGCACGCGCGACGCGGCGCCCGTGAGGCGCTCCCGCCCACGGACCCCTACCTGCGTCCCGGCCAGGTGCTCGTCGCGCACGTCGCGCAGCGCGCCGCGGGACCGCGCGTGGTGGCCGTCGAGGTGCACCGGCCGCTGTGACGTGCGGCACCGGGGCCTGGACCTGGACCTGGACCGTGCCCACGCCCGCGGCGTCGATCGCACCGCTGCGGGGTCTTACGATGGTCGGGCGACGTCGGACCGCGGTAGCCCCGGGCTCCATCTTCAGCCGCTTCGAGCGGCCGCGCGCCGAGAGGCGCTCCCGGTCCGACGTCGCACCCACGACCACCCGGCCGTGGGACCGGATGCACCCCCCGCGTCCGGAACCCCCGACCCAGGTCCTGACCAGGAGAGCCCCGGACAGTGGCAGACTTCGGCTGTCACCCCGGGTCCATACCCGCGACACTCGCGTTTCACGTGAGCGTCGTCGTGCAACTAGCCTGATCCCGACCTGCCGCCCCTCCTCCGGAGCCTGAAGTGCGCCTGCGCCTGACACCGCGCGACACCACGTTCTTCGACCTGTTCGCCGCCTCGGCGCAGCACCTCGTCACAGGGTCGAACCTGCTCGGCGAGATGCTCGGTGCGTCCAGCGCCGCCCGCAAGGAGCTCAACAAGCGGATGTCGGAGGCCGAGCACCTGGCCGACGAGGCGACGCACCAGATCATGCGTCGGCTCAACCAGACGTTCGTGACCCCGTTCGACCGCGACGACATCTACATGCTCGCGTCCGCGCTCGACGACTGCATGGACTTCATGGACGAGGCCGCGGACCTCATGGTCCTGTACAAGATCGGCGAGCTGCCGCCGCGCGTCGCCGACCAGGTCCAGGTGCTCCAGCGCGCCGCCGAGCTCACGGCCGAGGCCATGCCCCGCCTGCGTTCGATGGACTCGCTCGCCGAGTACTGGGTCGAGGTCAACCGCCTCGAGAACCAGGCCGACAAGTCCTACCGCAAGCTCCTCGCGCAGCTGTTCGACGAGATCAGCGACCCGATCCTCCTGCTCAAGCTCAAGGAGATCGTCGAGAAGCTCGAGGAGGCCGCGGACGCCTTCGAGAAGGTCGCGAACGCGGTCGAGACGATCGCCCTCAAGGAGTCCTGAGCGTCGTGGAGGTCGCGCTCGCCATCCTCGTCGTCGCGCTCGCTCTCGGGTTCGACTACACCAACGGGTTCCACGACGCCGCGAACGCCATCGCCACGTCGGTGTCGACGCGGGCCCTGACGCCGCGCATCGCGCTGCTCATGGCCGCGGTGATGAACTTCGCCGGCGCCCTGCTCGGTACCGAGGTCGCCGAGACGATCGCGAAGTCGATCGTCGACCTCGGCGACGCGCCCGCGCACACCCAGCTCGTCGTGGTGCTGTGCGCGCTGGTCGGTGCGATCACCTGGAACATGATCACGTGGTGGTTCGGCCTGCCGTCGTCGTCGACGCACGCGCTCATCGGCGGGCTCGTCGGCGCGGGCGTCGCCGGGGGTCTCGGCGTGTACGGCTCCGCGATCGTCGACAAGGTCGTCCTGCCGATGATCTTCTCGCCGCTCGTGGGCTTCGGCCTCGCGTTCCTCATCATGGTCGCGCTGCTGTGGGTCGTGAAGAACGCCAACCCGTCGCGCGCGACGCGCAGGTTCCGCCTCGCGCAGACCGTCTCCGCCGCCGCGATGGCGCTCGGGCACGGCCTGCAGGACGCGCAGAAGACCATGGGCGTCATCGTCATGGCGCTCGCCGCGGTCGGCTGGGCCGAGCCGAGCGAGATCCCGCTGTGGGTCAAGCTGGCCGCGGCGGCCGCGATCTCCGCGGGCACGTACTCCGGCGGCTGGCGCATCATGCGCACGCTCGGTCGCAAGATCATCGAGCTCGACCCGGCGCGCGGGTTCGTCGCCGAGTCGGTCTCCGCCACGGTGCTCTACGTCAACGCGTTCGTGCTGCACGCGCCGGTCTCGACGACGCACACGATCACCTCGGCGATCATGGGCGTGGGCGCGACCAAGCGTCTGTCCGCCGTGCGCTGGGGCGTGGCCAAGAACATCGCGATCGCGTGGATCCTGACGATCCCCGCGGCCGCGCTCGTCGCCGCGGTGTTCACGCTGCTCGTGCACCCGCTGCTCGGCTGACCCGCACGCCGCGGCGGACCACCCGCATCGCGACGCGGCCCCGGCCCTACTCGAGCCGGCCGGCGCGCCAGAGCTGTGCGGCGTGCTCGAGCTCCTCGGCCGTGCGCAGCAGCGCGGACGCGCCGAAGGTCTGACGCGTCGCACCGCGCGGGTCGACCGCGTCCAGGTGGTCGGCGTCGATCGCGGCCCCCGCGGCCAGCACGCGGCAGAACGCGCCCGCCCGCTCGAGCGCGACGTCGAGGTCGCCCGTGTAGACGCCCGAGAGCACGGCGTCGGCCACCGCCCGCACGTCGGCGGGCCCCGGTGCCTGTGCGACGCCCGCGACCACGTCGTGCACCGGGACCGCGGCGGTGCCCTGCCGGTACCGGTCGGCGATGGTCTCCGGGTCGCGGCGCACCCACTCGCGCAGCACGTACAGCCGCCACAGCGCGCCGGGCAGCGTCGCGGGCGCGCTGTCGGACCACAGCCCGGCGACCACGTCCAGCCCCTCGGTCTCGACGAGCGCGACCAGCCGGGCCACCACCTGCGGGTCCTGGTTGGCGCGGCCCTGGTGGACGAGCGCGGCCGCGGTCGTGTGCGCGACCTCGGCTCGCAGCGCGGGGTCGAGCTCGCCGGGCAGCTCGTCCGCCGCCTGGGGGTCGAGCATCGCGGGACGCCGGGGCCGGCGCGGTTCGTCGGACATCGTCACCTCCGCGCCCAGTCTCCCCCGAGCGGGCCGCCCGGGCATCGGCCGACGTCGCAGCCGTCGTCGCAGATAGCAACGCGGACGGCACCGTGGGCGCTCGACGTGCCACCTCTCGACGTGCAGCGCACGGGCGTCGGCGTCAGGGTGGACCTCGGGGCGGCGCGACGGGGCCGCGACGTGACGAGAGGGGCGCACACCATGTCCACAGGTCCGGAGGCGTCCACAGGTCCGGAGACGGTCCGCAGCGGCGCGGGCGGCGGGCCGGGGGGTGCCGGGGGTCCCGCGGACGCCCGGCGCAGCCCGCACCACGGGAAGGCCGTCGCGCTCGCCGTGGCGGCGGCGGTCGGCGGGTTCCTGTTCGGCTTCGACTCGTCGGTGATCAACGGCGCGGTCAAGGCGTTCACCGACGAGTTCGGCCTCAGCGACGCGCTGTCGGGCTTCGCGGTCGCGGTCGCGCTGCTGGGCTGCGCGCTCGGTGCCTGGCTGGGCGGTCGGCTCGCGGACCGGTACGGCCGCACGCGCGTCATGTTCATCGGCGCGGTGCTGTTCTTCGTCTCGTCGATCCTGTCCGGTATCGCGTTCGGCGTGTGGGACCTGATCCTGTGGCGGTTCCTCGCGGGGGTCGGCATCGGCATCGCGTCCGTGATCGCACCCGCCTACATCGCGGAGATCGCGCCCGCGGTGATCCGCGGGCGGCTCGGCTCGCTGCAGCAGCTCGCGATCGTCATCGGCATCTTCGCCGCGCTGCTGTCCGACCAGCTGCTCGCGCTGGCGACGCCGGGCGAGGGCGCGGACGCGGCGGGCGAGCTGTGGCTCGGGCTCGAGGCGTGGCGGTGGATGTTCATCGTCGCGGTGGTGCCCGCCACGGTGTACGGGATCCTCGCGCTGCGTATCCCCGAGTCGCCGCGCTACCTGGTGAGCAAGGGCCGCCAGGACGAGGCGCTGGCGGTGCTGACGGACGTGCTCGGCACGCGCGAGGAGGCCGCCGACCGGGTCGCCGAGATCGAGAACACGATCCGCAGCGACGAGCACGCGCCCAAGGCGAGCCTGCGCGGGCCGCGGTTCGGGCTCCTGCCGGTGGTGTGGGTCGGGATCCTGCTGTCGGTGTTCCAGCAGTTCGTCGGGATCAACGTGATCTTCTACTACTCGAACACGCTGTGGCAGGCCGTCGGGTTCGACGAGAGCGACTCGTTCACGATCTCGACGATCACGGCGGTCACCAACGTCGTCGTCACGTTCATCGCGATCGCGCTCGTCGACAAGGTGGGCCGCCGTCCGCTGCTGCTGATCGGCTCCGCGGGGATGGCGGTGTGCCTGGCGGTCATGGCGATCGCGTTCCTCAACTCCTACGAGGTGCCCGACCCGGAGAACGCGGGCGAGGTGCTGACGCAGCTGCCCGACGGCTGGGGCACGACCGCGCTGATCGCGGCGAACGCGTTCGTCGTGTTCTTCGGCGCGACGTGGGGCCCGCTGGTGTGGGTGCTGCTCGGCGAGATGTTCCCCAACCGCATCCGGGCCGCTGCCCTCGGCGTCGCCGCGGCCGCGCAGTGGATCGCGAACTTCCTCATCACGATCTCGTTCCCGCCGCTGCTGGGAGCGTTCGGCGCGTCGGTGCCGTACTTCATGTACGCGCTGTTCGCGGCGCTGTCGTTCGTGTTCACGCTCTGGCGCGTGCCGGAGACGAAGGGCGTCGAGCTCGAGGACATGGAGGGGGTGCGGGTCCAGCGCCGCGGGCAGACCGCCTGACGCGCCCCGCCGGGCCGTCCCTCGCGAGCGCCGCTCCCTGCCGGGGGCGGCGCTCGGCGTGTGAGCCACGAGACGTCCGGATTCGTTGCATGCTGCACACATCGGCGGGTACAGTTGCATGCAGCAACCACCAGTGAGGACCCTGTGACCGCCCACCAGCAGAACCCCGAGCTCGCGATGCTCCGTGCCGCCGAGACGTTCTGGCGCACGCTGCGCGACGCGAGCGCACCCCTCGTCCGCGGCATCGACTGCAGCCGGGCCACCGCCGCGCTCATCCGCACCCTCGCGACACGCGCCCGCGAGGGGAACCCCACCCAGGTCGGCGACGTCGCACACCTCATGCGGGTCGACGTGTCCGTCGCCAGCCGCCAGGTCAGCCAGCTCGTCGACGACGGTCTCGTCGAGCGCATCGTCGACACCGACGACCGCCGGGCCCGCACGCTGCACCTGACCCCCGCGGGCGTCGCGCGCGCCGAGGAGATCGAGGCGGCCCTCGCGGAGCGCACCGCCGACCTGTTCGCCGACTGGGACGACCGCGACCTCGCGGCGGCCACCGAAATGCTCGTCCGGCTCAGCGCGACGTTCGACCGCGCGAGCGTCCTACCCGACCGCACACCCGCCTGACGCCGCCTCGCGCTCCCCCTCGCACCAGCCGCACCGCACCCCGCCGACGACGCCGGGCCCCGACCGCACGAAGAGAACCAGGAACACCGTGTCCCAGCACCCCACCCCGCCCGGCGCACCCGGCACCACCGCGCCCGGCACCACCGCGCCCGGCACCACCGCGCCCGGCACCACCGCGCCCGCCATGACCCGCCGCGAGGTCCTCGAGGCGCTCTCCGGCATCCTGCTCGGGATGTTCGTCTCGATGCTCGCCACGAGCGTCGTGTCGTCCTCGCTGCCCCGCATCATCACCGACCTCGGCGGGAGCCAGTCGGCGTTCACCTGGGTCGTCACCGCGACCCTGCTGACCACCACGATCTCCACGCCGATCTGGGGCAAGCTCGCCGACCTCGTGAGCCGCAAGCTGCTCGTGCAGCTCGCGCTGGCCGTGACCGTCGTGTCGTCCGCGCTGGCCGGCCTCGCGCACAACACCGACATGCTCATCGCGATGCGCGCCCTGCAGGGCATCGGCGCGGGCGGCATGACGGCGCTCGGCACCGTGCTGATCGCGGACATCATCAGCCCCCGCGAGCGCGGCCGGTACATGGGCCTCATGGGCGCGATCATGGGCATCTCGATGGTCGGCGGCCCGCTGCTCGGCGGGGTCATCACCGACTCCTCGCTCACGTGGCGCGCCAACTTCTTCGTCGGGCTGCCGTTCGCGATCTTCGCGATCGTCGTCCTCCAGCGCACGCTGCACCTGCCCACGGTCGCGCGCCGCGTGGTGCGGATCGACTACTGGGGCGCCACGCTGATCTCGGTCGGCATCGCGCTGCTCCTGCTGTGGATCACGTTCGCCGGCAGCTCGTTCGACTGGGCCTCGTGGCAGACCGCCGCGATGGTCGGCGGTGCCGTCGTCACGCTCGCGGCCGCGCTGTGGGTCGAGTCCCGCGCCGCGGAGCCGATCATCCCGCTGCACCTGTTCCGCAACCGCACGCTCGTGCTGTCCGTCATCGCCAGCATCGCGGTGGGCATCGCGATGTTCGGCACCTCGGTGTTCCTCAGCCAGTACATGCAGCTCGCCCGCGGCAAGACCCCCACCGAGTCGGGCCTCATGACGATCCCGATGATCGCGGGCGTGCTCGTCTCGTCGACCGTGTCCGGCCAGATCATCTCCAAGACGGGCCGCTACAAGGCGTTCATGATCTGGGGCGCCGCGGTGCTCACCGCCGGCATCGGCCTCATGGGCACGATCCACTACGACACGAGCTTCGTGCTCGTCAGCGCGTACATGGTGATCCTCGGTGCGGGCGTCGGCATGCTCATGCAGAACCTGGTGCTCGCCGTGCAGAACACGCTGCACGTCTCCGAGGTCGGCTCCGGCACCTCGACCGTCGCATTCTTCCGGACGCTCGGTGGCGCGATCGGCGTCTCGGTGCTCGGCGCAGTCCTGTCGAACCGCTCGACGGACTACATCGTCACCGGCCTGGGCAAGCTGGGCATCGACCCGGGCGCGATGGGCGGCGACGGCACGCTGCCCGACCTGTCGACGCTCCCCGGCCCGGTGCGCACCGTCGTCGAGCAGTCGTTCGGTGACGCGATCGCCGACCTGTTCCTGTTCGCCGCGCCCGTCGCGCTCATCTCGCTGGTGGCGGTGCTGTTCCTCAAGGAGGTGCCGCTCGGCCGGCGCTCGGGCGTCGAGCAGCTCCTCGACGAGCAGGCCACCGACGAGCAGGTGCGCGACGAGCTCGCGGACGGCGCGCGACGCCGCTGACGTCCCACCCCGACGACGACGGGGACTCGCCCCGCGCCCGTCCCCGTCGTCGTCGGTCCGACCGTCCGCTCAGGTGCACCCCAGCGTGATCGTCGTCCGCAGGTCGAGCCACGGCGTGAAGCCGTCGAGGTCAGCCCACCGCCGACGCGGCCGGCGTCGCGGGCTGCGTCGCCCACGCCGAGGACAGGTCGCGGTTGAGCCGGCCCAGCTGCGCGGTGAGCTGGGAGATCTGCTCCGGCGCCCAGTCCTCGAGCGCGCGGGCCAGGAAGTCGGTCCGCGCCTGCTGCGCGGAGGCGAGCCGGCACGACCCCTCGGGCGTCAGCGCGAGGAGCTGGCCGCGGAAGTCGTCCGGGTCGGGCGAGCGCGTCAGGAGCCCCAGCGCGCCGAGCCGCGCGAGCTGGCGGGACATCGTCCCGCGTCCCACCCCGATGTACGCGGCCAGGTCGCTCGCGCGCACCCCGGGCGTCCGCTCGATGAGCGCGAGCAGCTCGTACGCCGAGGGCTCGAGCTCCGGGTGCACCCGCCGCGCCATCGCGGTCGAGGACGCGGTCGCTCGGCGCAGGAACAAGCCGAGCTCGCGCTCGAGCTGTTGCAGGTCGTCGTCCATCACGCGCACATCTTGGCGCGTGAGGTGCCCCTGTGGGAACGGTTCGCCCGGGCCGACGTCGAGCCCGAAGGGGTGAACGTTCTGCGCCGGTCCGTGCCCGATGGCCCGGATCGGACGCATCCGGGTGCTATCGCGTCCAGGTGACGCGCTGCCGGGCGACGTGCGCGACGGCCGCGACACGGTCCGGCTCGAGCACGGGTGCGAGCCCGCGGATCGCGCGCGGCAGCTCGCCACGCGTCACGACGACGGCCTCCCCGGGCGCGGGCGGGACCTCGACCTGCAGCTCCCCGCGGACGACGACGAGCGCCCGGACCGTGATGTCGGCGCACCCCGCGCGCAGCAGCAGCCCCTGCACCCGGGCGGCCTCCATGCGGGCCGCGTGCAGGTGGCCGACGGGCGTCCCGCCGATGGTCATGAGCCGGCCACGCACGACGACGCGCTCGCCGGGCGTGCCGCGTTCCGCGACGGTGAGGATGCCGCCGGGGCCGACGAGCAGGTGCTCCACGACCGTCCCCTGCCGGCCCAGCGGCACGTCGTGCACCACGTGCCAGCCCTCGGCGTACAGGCGCTCGAGGCGCGTGCGCAGCGGTGCGCCGCGCTCCGCGCGCGGCTCGTCCGTGGGGCCGAGCCACGCGTGCAGCGCGGTGCGCTCGGGCTCGCCGAACGGCTGGCGGGGCAGCGGGAGCGTGATCTCGTTGCCGTCGCCGCGCAGGAACTCCTGCGCCGCCCGGCGCAGACCCTCCTCGAGCTCCGGCTCCTCGACGACCACCTCACCCGACTGCAGGTCGATCGACCCGACCCGCGCACCGGTCTCGTGGGTCACGTAGAGCCGGTCGGCGCCGTACCGCCGCCACCGTCGCACCGTGAGCACCTCGTCCACGCGGTCATTATCGGCGCGTACGGGCCCCGGCTTCAGCCCGTCTCGCAGGTTCGCCCGGTGTGTCGACCGAACGGATCAGGCGTGTCCCGCCGACGAGGCCCGGACGGGTGCTCCCGGCACCCGGGCGGCGGGTCGGGAGCCCTCGTCCGGCTGACGGCCCGGTCCTCAGCCCTGGGCGTCCACCGGCTCGAACGTCAGGCTCACCGAGTTCATGCAGAACCGGTCGCCCGTCGGCGTCTGGGGCGCGTCGTCGAACACGTGGCCCAGGTGCGAGCCGCACCGGGCGCACCGCACCTCGGTGCGGACCATCCCGTGCGACCGGTCCTCGACCAGCTCGACCGCGTCGCCCGCGAGCGGCGTGAAGAAGCTCGGCCACCCGCAGTGCGAGTCGAACTTCGCGTCCGACGAGAACAGCTCGCCACCGCACGCGCGACACCGGTACACGCCGCGGCGCTTCTCGCCGAGCAGCGCGCCCGTGAACGCGCGCTCGGTGCCCGCGCGCCGCAGGACCGCGAACTCCTGCGGCTCGAGCTCGAGCGCCCACTGCTCGTCGGTCTTCGTGACCTCGTACGTCACGTGCCCACCTCCTCGCCCGCGACGCGCGTCGTGCGCGCCGTCCATCGCCCTCAACACGACCACATGCGCGGTCGTTCCCGCGCGTCGAGGACGGGTGGTGCTCGCCGCGGGGGCCGCCACCGCCTAACCTCCGGTAGGGACCGGGCGGACCGGAGGGAGGCCCCGTGGCGCGAGCCGCCGCACGGCGACGCTGGTCGCTCACGCGCTACTTCGGCGTCGTGAGCTTCCTCGCCATGGCCGCCCTCGGCGTCGCGCTCGTGTGGATGACCGGGCGGGTCATGCACGAGCAGTCGGTGCGCGACGGCACGCAGTCGGCGGCCTCGGTCATGGCGTACGCCGCCGCACCGCTGCCTCCCGAGGCGTTCGACATCGCGGTGCTGAGCGACGCGCAGCGCGAGTCCGTGCGCAGCGCGACCTCGCTGTTCTCGTCGCGCCTCGTCGAGCTGCGGCTGTGGAGCACCGCGGGCGCGCTGATGTACAGCTCGACCGATGCCACCGTGGGCTTCCCGGACACCGAGCGGCTCGCGCAGGTGCTCGCCGACGGCGAGGCCGACGCGCAGGTGCTCGACGACGTCAACCAGGTCGACTCGATCGGCACGGGCGCGACCGTCACCGAGGTGCTCGACGTGTACGTGCCCGTGCGGGCGTCGGACGCGCGCGACCTGGCGGGCGCGGTGATCGGCTCGCCGCTGCCCACCGCCGCACCGGGTGCGGGCGGCTCCGACCCGGTGATCGGCGCGGCTGAGATCGTGCTCGACCACACCGAGGCGGTCGCCACACTCACGCAGGCCCGCGGCACGGTCACGCTCGTCGTCGGCGGCGGGCTGGTCGCCCTGTGGCTCCTGCTGTTCCGCACCGTGCACGCGACGTCCAAGCGTCTGCAGGCGTCGGCGATGGAGAACGCGCGGCTCGCGCTGCTCGACTCGCTGACCGGCCTGCCGAACCGTCGCCTGCTCGCGGACCGCATGCGCCGCGACGTCGCCGAGGCGCTGCGGTCCGGCGGTCGGGTCGGCCTGGTGCTGCTCGACATCGACCGGTTCAAGGACATCAACGACTCGCTCGGGCACGACCACGGCGACGAGCTGCTCGAGCAGGTCGCGGAGCGGCTGCGCGGCGCGCTGCGCGACGAGGACGTCGTCGCGCGGCTCGGCGGCGACGAGTTCGCGGTGCTCCTGCCCGACGTGCGGTCGGTCGCGAACGCCGAGCGGCTGGCCCGCCGCGTGCGCCAGCTGTTCATCCCGCCGTTCCAGCTCGGGGAGATGTCCCTGCACGTGGAGACGTCCGTGGGCGTCGCGTGCATCCCGGACCACGCGAGCGACGCGTCCTCGCTCATGCGCACCGCGGACGTCGCGATGTACTCCGCCAAGCACCACCGCACGGGCGTCGCGGTGTACGACCCCGACGAGGACCACTCCTCGCCGCAGCGCCTCGTCCTGCTCGGCGACCTGCACCACGCGATCGAGGCGCCCGTCGGCGAGTCCGAGCTCGTCATGCACTACCAGCCGAAGGTGTCCCTCGAGACGGGCCGCCCCGTCGGGTACGAGGCCCTGATGCGCTGGGACCACCCGACGCGCGGGCTGCTGCTGCCGGGCGCGTTCATCCCGCTGGCGGAGCAGTCGGGCCTCATTCACGAGCTCACCAGGTTCGCGCTGACCAGTGCGATCACCCAGCTCGCACGGTGGCGCGAGGCGGGCACGCCGCTGCCGGTCGCGGTCAACCTGTCCGCGCACGACGTCACGACGACCGCGGTGGTCGACGCAATCGAGGGGCTCCTGGTCGAGCACGACGTGCCCGCGGCGCTGCTCGAGGTCGAGATCACCGAGACCGCGCTCGTCGCCGACCCCTCGCGCATCGTGCCCGTGCTGGAGCGGCTCGGCGCGCTGGGTGTGCACGTCGCGATCGACGACTTCGGCATCGGCAACACGTCCATCTCGCAGCTGCGCGACCTGCCGGTCGGCGAGCTCAAGATCGACCGGCTGTTCGTCGCCGACCTGCGCGACGGCGAGCGGTCCGAGGTCGTCGTGCAGGCCATGGTCGACCTGGCGCACTCGTTCGGGCTGCGCGTCGTCGCCGAGGGCGTCGAGGACGAGCAGACCGCGGCGACGCTGCGCCGGCTCGGGGTCGACCGCGCCCAGGGGTTCTGGTACTCCCCCGCCGTGCCGCCCGAGGAGGTCCCCGCAGCGCAGCGCCCCGCGCGCGCGCCACGCGTGCGGGGCGCCCGGGGCGCGTGAGATCATCCGGAGAAAGTCGGGCCAACCGCTCAAGTCACGGGGCCGTCGCGTCGATGAGCCGAGTACCCGTGGTGTCAGCCGAGACCCGCCCGAGGGGGGAACCGCACGATGATGGACGACCTGATCGAGGAGATGGTCAACCCTGCCCCGGCGCAGGCCGACAAGGCCCGCCGGCGCCGCCTGTGGGCGACCGTCACGATCGTCGGCCTGGCGGCCCTGGGCGTCACCTCGCTGACCACGTCGGCGCTGTTCACCGACCAGGAGAAGGCGAACGACGCGATCACCACCGGCCGCGTGAACCTCGAGCTCGGCCAGCTCGAGTTCTCGGTGCCGGTCGACAACATGCTCCCCGGGGCGTCCGTCGTCGCGCCGGTCACGGTCAGCAACAACGGCTCGCTGCGCTACCAGTACGCGATCAGCTACCGCGCGGACGACCGCTCGGGCGACACGGCGGACCTGTCGAGCGCGCTGCGCGTCAGCATCTACGACACGTCGACGTGCACGCTCGCGGGGACGTCGACGGCGACCAACCGCATCGGCCAGAGCGGCGCTCCCGGCACGTTCGGGCTCGCGACGAGCGACACCCCGATCGTCGGGACGCCCGGCGTCGACGAGGCGACCGGCAACCGGTTCCTCAACGCGACCGCGTCCGAGGACCTGTGCGTCCGCATCGACTTCGACGAGACCGCCGACAACTCCTTCCAGGACACGTCGACCACGCTCGAGCTGACCTTCGACGCGCGCCAGATCACGTTCGACCCGGCCGACCCCGACGAGTCCGGCGCCTGACCCCTGCGCGATGCCTCGTCCGCCGCGGCAACCGATCCGGCTCGAGGGCGAGCGGCGCGCACAGCGCCGCCCGGCCCGCCCCGAGCCGGCTCGGCGTCGTCCCCGGTGGCGTCTGCTGACGTCCGTCGCGCTGTGGACGGTCGTCGCGGTCGGGACGCTCGCGTTCACCGCGTCGCTCGCCGTCCCGCTGTGGTTCCAGGCGCGCGACCAGCGCCTGCTCATCGTGACGTCGGGGTCGATGTCGCCCGTGTTCGACGCGGGAGACGCGGTCGTCATGCGCAAGGTCGACGACCCGTCCCAGCTCAAGGTCGGCCAGATCATCTCGTTCTGGCCGCTGGGCTCCCGGCAGATGGTGACCCACCGCATCGTCGACCTGGTCAGCCTGCCGAAGCTCGAGCAGGACGCCACGGGGACGATGGTCGAGGTGCGCGACGCCGCCGGCGACGTGATCACGAGCCCGTACATCGTGACGAAGGGCGACGCGAACGCGGAGAACGACCCGAACGCGACGCCGTACACGCGCGTGCGCGGCATCGTGCTCGACGTCCACCCCGGGTGGGGATGGGTGCTGCAGTGGGCGAGCTCCGCGGTCGGGCGGGCCGTGATGCTCGTGCCACCGCTGCTCGCCCTGGGCGTCCTCGAGCTGCTCGCGGTGCGTGAGGCGCGCGCCCGCCGTCCCCGCACGCCGCCACCGGACGAGAGGTACCTCGATGCGGTCCTCCACGGCTGAGCACGGCGCTGAGGACCGGCGTGCGCGCCGGGAGTTCCTCGCGGTCGACCGCGGGTCGCTGGTCCGGCTCGTCGTGACGGTGCTGCTCGGCCTCGCCGCGCTCGTCGGACCCCGGCTGACGCCCACGTCCGCGCAGTTCACCGACTCGGTCGAGGTCCCGGCGACGGTGGGCACGGCGGTCGACTTCGCACCCGCGCCGCTCGACGCGCCGGCGCCGACCGCGACCCCCTGACGGCCCGCCGCGACGCCCGTCAGCCGCGCGGGTCCTCCGGCTGCGCCGGCAGGCGCACGGTCATCGTCGTGCCCTCCCCCAGGGTGCTCGCGACGTCCAGCGTCCCACCGTGCGCGTCGACCACCGCCTTGGCGATCGACAGCCCGAGCCCGACGCCCGGGACGGCGCCGCGCTGCGCGGACGCCGCGCGGAAGAACCGCTGGGTGAGCCGTGCGATCTCGTCGGGCGCGATGCCGACTCCCGAGTCGCTGACCTCCAGGACGGCACCCGTCCGCCCCGACTCGTCGGGCGGGCCGGGCGCGACCGACACCACGACCGTGCCCCCGGGCCGCGTGAACTTGATCGCGTTGGTCAGCAGGTTGTCGACGACCTGCGCGAGCCGGGTCGCGTCGGCCACCACGGGGGTCGGTGCGACGTCCTGCGTGAGCGTGACGCCCGCGTTCTGCGCGGCGTACGCGGCGGAGGCCACCGAGGACCGCACCACGTCGGCGAGGTCGATCCGCGTGGGGGAGACCTGGAACGTGCCCGCGTCCACCTGCGCGGTGAGCAGCAGGTCGCTCACGAGCCGCAGCTGGCGGCGCGCGTTGCGCTCGATGATCGTCACGTACTCGCGCTGCTCGTCGGACAGCGGGTCCGGCCCGTCCTGCAGGAGCTCGAGGTAGCCGAGCACCGCGGTCAGGGGCGTGCGCAGCTCGTGGCTGACGAGGCTGACGAACTGGTCCTTGAACGCCGCCGCCTCGCGCTCGGCGGTGACGTCGGTGGCGACGACGACCAAGCCGCTGCTCGCCCCGTCGCCCTCGACGCGACGCGTGACCGCGAGCCGCACGGTCCGGCGCTCGCCGTCGCGCCGCACCCACGTCCAGTCGCGCACGTTCGAGCCGTCGCCCCGCGCGGGGGACACGACCACGTCGAGCAGACGCCGGTCGGCCTGCTCGCCCTCACCGCGCACGTCGTGGCCGGTCGCGCTGCGGTACCGCTCGCGCAGCTCGTCCGGGTCGTGCAGCGCGGTGAGCCGCAGGCGGCCGACCACGGAGCCCTGCGCGTGACCGAGCAGGCGCTCGGCTCCCGCGTTGAACACCTGGATCACGCCGTCGGCGTCGGTCGCGATGATCGCCTGCTCGGTCGCGGAGTCGATCACCGCGACCATCTGCTCGAGCGCGGACTCGCGGGCCGCGGCGACGCGCGCGATCACCTCCGCGTCGGTGCGCACCAGGTCGAGCAGCTCGTCCTGGTCCACGCGCAACCGGTCGAGCGCGGCGTTGCGCACCCGCAGGCGCTCGGTGGTCTCGTGCGAGACGAGCGCGAGGACGAACGCGACGAGCGCGACGACGACGGCGCGCGCGACGGTGAGGGAGGTGAACGTGCTCGGGTCGATGACGGCGGGCGTGAACACGACGAGCACGACGCACACCGTCGCGAGCGTCACGCCCCGTCGCCCGCGCTGGGACGCGAGCGTGAGCACCGGGATGAACAGCAGCGCCGCGAGCACCGAGCTGGGCCCTCCCGTGCCGGCCCGCAGCAGCGACACCGCGCCGAGCGAGGCCACGGGCAGCACGTCCGCCGCCCAGGCCGGCCACCGGCGCCACGGCAGCGTGACCGCGAGCACCAGCACAGCGACGGTCACGATCGCGGACGCGAGCACGAGCGTCGGGTCGACGACCACGTCGACGACCGCGAGGACGACCATGCCGACGGAGAAGGCGAGCACGAACGGCAGCTGCCGCTCGACGACGCCCGCCTCGGGGCCGGTGTACCGCGAGACGAACCGCAGGAACCCCGAGCCCCGCCTGCGGCGGTCCACTCCCGGTGGCGTGCTCATCGCAGCGTCGACAGCAGCGCGAGGGCGGCGATGGTCACGACGGCCGCGACGAGCCCGACGGCGAGCACCCGGCGCTCGGCGCGCGCATCGGCGCGGATCTCGCGCTCCAGGGCGCGCTGGTCCAGCCGCACGGGCGGCTGCCCGCTCGTCGGACCCGCCATGCCATGACCCGTCATCCCACGACCCGTCCCGTCTTCTCGGTCTTGTCCCACTGCGCGGAGGCCCCGCGCCACTGCTTGACGTACGCGTCCAGCGTGATGGCGCACAGCACGGGGCCGTATCCGATCACGTACAGCAGCGGCGTGGCGAGCACCTTGACGCCGCGCACGCCGTCGACGGCCCGCACGACGGGCGCGACGAGCATCGCGACGAGCGGCCACGCGTACAGCGCGAGCTGCCACGCGTCGCGCCCCTGGTCGGTCATCCGCAGGCCGAACAGCGCCGGCACGCGCTCCTCCCACAGGCCGGGCACCCACGCGGCGGTCATGACGACGAGCGCCAGCAGGCCGGGGAACGTGAACGCCTGGAACCACGCCCGGCCCGCGGTCTCGCGGTCGAGCAGGAGCGTCGTGACGGTGATGTACACGTACGCGACGACCCCGAGCCACCACAGGGCACGGAACGCGGTCAGCGCGACCGCCGAGTCGAGCAGGTGCAGCCCGACGAGGCCGGCGGTCGCCAGGACGATCGCGACGGGCAGCATGTAGACGGAGAACCAGATGAGCCCGAACGTCCAGGACCCGAGCCGCTGCCCGCCGCGGCGCAGCGGCCACGGGCGGCGGAACCACACGTCGGAGAACCGCCGCGTGATCTGGACGTTGCCGCGCGCCCAGCGCACGCGCTGCTTCCACAGCGCGCGCACGGAGTCCGGCTCCTCGGCCGCCACGACCGCCGCGGGCTCGAACACCACCTCGCGGCCGTCGAGCTGGGTGAGGAACGTGGTGAACGTGTCCTCGGCGAGGGTCGTGGTGTCGACGCGCCCGCCGATCGACTCGAGGTTCGTGCGCGAGTGCAGCTGCGCGCCGCCCGCGAGGCACGCCATCGCGCCGAGCACGTTCTGCGCGCGGCGTGCCGCGGCCTGCGCCGTCACGTACTCGTAGCCGATGAACCGCGCGACCGAGCCGGGCCGCGCGCTGCCCTCGCGGATGTAGGCGGTGACCGCGCCGACGCGCTCGTCGGCGAGGTGCCGCGTCATCTTGCGCAGCGCGTCGGGGCGGTAGATGACGTCGGCGTCCATGATGAGCAGCGCCTGCATCCAGTCGTCCGCGAGCGCCTGCTCGATGCCGTGGTTGAGCGTGTGCGCCTTGCCCTGACCGCCCAGTGCGCGGCGCAGGTGCACGATCCGGCCCGGGTGCTCGGCGGCCTTGGCCTGGACGACCTGCGGGGTGTCATCGGTCGAGGCGTCGTCGACGACGAAGACCCTGAGCCGGTCGGGCGGGTACTCCAGGCGCATGAGCCGCTCGAGCGAGGGCGCGAGCACGGCCCCCTCGTTCCACGCGGGCACGATCACGACGACGCGCGGCAGGTACGGCGAGGCGTCGCGCAGGTGGTTGCGCACCGCGTGGACGGGGACCAGGAGGTACTGCACGAGACCGACCAGCACGGGGACCGCCCCGCACACCACGAGCGCGACGAGCAGCACGACGAGCGCGTCGTGCGCCATCACGGCTCCCCCGCCCCGGCCGACCGCCGGAGCCAGTCGTAGCGGCCGACGTCGCGCGCGTCGTGCGCGTCGGTCGAGGCGACGAGCGGCACGCCCGCCGCACGCCACCGGGCGACCGCGCGCGGTCCCGGGCACCGCCACTTCTCGTTGACCTCGACGAGCGCGCCGGCCGCGAGCGCGGCGGCGGCGATCGCGTCGAGGTGCTCGTCGCTCACGTCGTCCTCCGTCAGGCCGAGCTTGGGGACGAGCGACAGCGGGTGCGCGAGCTGCGCGGCGGGGGTGCGCCGCAGGGCGGCGACGGTCCCGTCGACGAGCATCGCGAGCACGTCGGCCGCGGTCACGTCGCCCGCGGCCATCGCCTCGCGCGTGCGGCGAGGGCTCCACGGCCCGTCCGGGCCGGGCAGCTGGTGGTCGGCGAGCAGCACGCGGTCGACGCCGCCGGGGCCGCCCGCGGCGCGCAGCACGTCCGCCGGGGCGTCGACCCCGCCCGCGACGTCGAGGATCTTCGCCTCGACGCCGGTCTCGACGCGCAGACCCGCGGCGCGTGGCAGCCGCGCGAGCGCGTCGAGCCGCTGCGGCACGTCCGCCGTCGTCGCACGGACGTGGTCGACCATCCGCACGACGCGCAGCCCGCGCTCGAGCGCCGCCGCGAGGTTCTCCTGCGGGGTGCTGACGGCGTCGTCGGAGAACGTCGAGTGGACGTGGTGGTCCTCGGCGGGCGACGGTGGCGGGGACGGCACCATCAGCCCTCCGGCGCGGGCGGTGGCTCGATCGGGGGCAGGACGTCGCCGACCGGCAGGAACACGTCCTCGAGGTAGCGCACGTTGGCGACCTCGACGAACTCCACGTGGCGCGGCACCGGCAGGCCCAGGACCGCGTCGAGCACGAGCGACGGCATGTCGACGCCCGCGGCGATGGTCAGCGGCATGGCACCCGGGAACCGGGGGTTGACCTCGAGCAGCCCGGGTGTGCCGTCGGCCGTGAGCTTGAGCTGCACGTTGGCGACCGTGGTCAGCCCGATCGCCTCCGCGATGGCGGTGGCCGCCGCGACGAGCCGCTCGTCCTGCACCGTGACACCCGCGACCGCCACGCCCGAGTCGACCCGCAGCCGGGACCGCGGCACCGCGGCGACCACGTGGCCGTCGAGGTCCGCGAACACGTCGACGGAGAACTCCTCGCCCGGCAGCAGCTCCTGCACCAGCAGGTCCTCGTCGTCGTGCACCGCGTCGAGCTCGGCCGCCGTCGCGATCACGCGGACACCGCGCGACCCGGCCCCGCGGCGCGGCTTGACGATCACGGGGAACTGCCAGCCGCTGATCGCCTGCGGCGTGCCGACCAGCTCGGTGCGCGGGACGTAGGTGACGTGCGCGCACGTCCGCGCGAGCGTCAGCTTGTCGAGCGCGGTCTCGAGCGTGCGCAGCTCGGGTGACGCGACGCGCGTGCCGACCTGAGTGAACCTTTCGCGCTGCGCGGCGATGCGGGGGAGCTCGACGTCGACCGTCGGGTAGAGCACCTCGATGCCGTCCGAGGCGCACATCTCGAGCACGGTGTCGACGAAGTGCGGGGCGAGCCCCGCGGGGACGAGCCGTCTGCGCTCGGGCGGCACCAGGTAGATGCCGCTCGCCCAGCGGTCCATGTCCGCGGCGTAGACCTCGACGTCGCCGCGCCGCAGCAGCGAGCGGACCACCGCCACCCCGGCGGGTCCTCCGACCCCGGTCACGAGCACCCGCGTCATGCGTTCACCGATCCGTCCTGCGTGTCGCGGCCGGCGCCGCCGCCGGCCCTGCCTCGGGCCTTGTCGTCGGCGCGCTCGTCGGCGGCCATACGCGCGCCCGACGACGGCACGCCGCCCGCGGCGCGCACCATCTCGAGCGGCTCGACGTAGGTCCCCGTGCCGAACCTCGCCCAGTACCGCGCCGCGGACCGCACCGCGTCGGGGTCCATGTAGACGCGGTGGGACTGCGAGGTGAACGCCGCGAGCATCTCGAGCTTCACGTCGAGGTACCCGTCGACGGTCACGAACCGCGTGGGCCGGTAGTCGATGGTCGAGGACGGGCTCTGGAAGCAGCCGAGCGTGGGCACCTCACGGGACGCGACCTGCACGGCGCGGTGCACCGCCCGGTGGTCCTGGTGCCGGTCATGCACCGAGTGCGTGTAGACGACGGTGGGCCTGACCTCGGCGACGGTCCGCTCGACCGCGGGGATGAGGTCCGGTGCGGACTCGAGCTGCGTGTCGACGAAGTCGAGCAGGAACAGCCGCGCGCCGACGACGCCCGCGGCGGCGAGCGCCTCGTGCCGCCGGTCCGCGGTCGCGCCGCCGACCGCCCCGCAGGACATCGTGAGCACGACGACCGTGTCGCCCGCGTCGCGGTGGGACGCGAGCGTCGCGCCGATCCCGATCTCGACGTCGTCGGGGTGCGCGCCGACGGCGAGCACGACCGCACCGCGGTCCGCCTCGCGCCGCGCGCGCCCGCGTTCGGCGATCTGCGTGGCGCGCTCGGTGAGGTCCGCCGCGGACACGGGCTTGACCAGGAAGTCGTCGGCCTGCTCGTGCAGCGCGTCGACGGCGTAGTCGACGCTCGCGAACGCGGTCATGACGATGACGGGGAGGCCGGGCACGGCGCGCCGCAGCTCGCGCAGCAGCTCGAGCCCGGACATGCCGGGGAGCTGGATGTCGGTGATCACGAGGTCGACGGGCCTGGTCGTCGCGTGCGCGAGCGCCCCGAGCGCGTCGGTGAGGACGGTCACGGACATCCCGGCGCGGCGCTCGAGCACCGTCCGGACGAACAGCCCCGTGTCGGCGTCATCCTCGACGACGAGGACCTTGATCTGGCCGTCCACCAACGACGCCCCCCTTGTCTCCGTGCGGTCATCGCATCACCGGACGGGCCACCCGGCAAACGGTCGGAGGGCGAAGCGGCGCGTCTCACAGGAGCACCTGTGGACGAACCGGGACGACCGGGGCGCCGTGACCCGGGTGGTCGGCACGGCGGGCAGGGAGGATGGGTCGGTGGCGGGGGCGGGGGAATAGGGCTCCCCGCCGTAGGGTTGTCGCCAGCAGTACATGCAAACGCATGAATCTGACGGTCGACGAGACCGCCCAGGACCAGCGAAACGAGGCGAGCCGCGATGCAGTTCGGCATCTTCTCCGTCGGCGACGTGACCACCGACCCGACCACCGGCCGCACGCCGGACGACACCGAGCGCGTGCGCGCGATGCTCACGATCGCGAAGCACGCCGACGAGGCGGGCCTCGACGTCTTCGCGACCGGCGAGCACCACAACCCGCCGTTCGTCCCGTCCTCCCCCACCACGATGCTCGGCTACCTCGCGGGCGTCACGAAGCAGATCACGCTGTCCACCGCGACGACGCTCATCACGACGAACGACCCGGTCCGGCTGGCCGAGGAGTACGCGATGCTCCAGGTCATCTCCGACGGCCGGATGGACCTCATGATGGGCCGCGGCAACACCGGCCCGGTCTACCCGTGGTTCGGCCAGGACATCCGCCAGGGCATCCCCCTCGCGATCGAGAACTACGCGCTGCTGCGCCGCCTGTGGACCGAGGACGTCGTCGACTGGTCCGGCACGTTCCGCACGCCGCTGCAGGGCTTCACCTCGACGCCGCGCCCGCTCGACGGCGTCGCGCCGTTCGTGTGGCACGGCTCCATCCGCTCGCCCGAGATCGCCGAGCAGGCCGCGTACTACGGCGACGGGTTCCTGCACAACGCGATCTTCTGGCCCATGGAGCACACCGCGCAGATGGTGAACTTCTACCGCCGGCGCTACGAGCACCACGGCCACGGAAGCGCCGACCAGGCGATCGTCGGGCTCGGCGGCCAGGTCTTCATGCGCAAGGACTCGCAGAAGGCATGGGACGAGTTCCGCCCGTACTTCGACAACGCCCCCGTCTACGGCCACGGCCCGTCGATGGAGGACTTCACGCGCGAGACCCCGCTGACCGTCGGCTCGCCGCAGCAGGTCATCGACCGGTACGGCGCGTTCTGGGAGCAGGTCGGGCACTACCAGCGCCAGCTGTTCCTCATGGACCACGCGGGCCTGCCCCTCAAGACCGTCCTCGAGCAGATCGACCTGCTCGCCGGCGAGGTCGTCCCCGTGCTCCGCCAGGAGGCCGAGGCTCGTCGTCCCGCGCACGTCCCGGCGAACCCCCCGAGCCACGCCGAGCGCGTCGCCGCTGCCCGCGCGGCCGGTGAGGTGCACGCCCAGCCCGTCGCCGCCGCCGACCACTGGACCGGCCGGACCGCCGAGGACGACGTCGCGGCCGCGGACGCGGTGGCACGATGAGCACGCCCCCGATCGGAGGACCCATGGGCCAGGAGCGTTCGCTCGTCGTGATCTCGGCCGGCGTCAGCCAGCCGTCGTCGACCCGCCTGCTCGCGGACCGGCTCGCCGCCGCGACGTCCGACGAGCTCGCCGCACGCGGCCTGCGCGCGAGCGTCACGACGATCGAGCTGCGCGACCTCGCGCACGAGGTGGTCAACATGACGCTCACCGGCTTCGCGTCCGGCGCGCTGGCCGACGCGCTCGCCAAGCTCGCCGCCGCCGACGGCGTGATCGCCGTGACCCCGGTGTTCACGGCGTCCTACGCGGGGCTGTTCAAGTCGTTCGTCGACGTGCTCGACAAGGACGCGCTGGCCGGGATGCCGGTGCTGCTCGGCGCGACCGGCGGCACCGGCCGGCACTCGCTCGTGCTCGAGTACGCGCTGCGGCCGCTGTTCGGCTACCTGCACGCGGACGTCGTCGGGACCGGCGTGTTCGCCGCGACCGACGACTGGGCGGACGGGGGCGGCGACGACGTCAAGCCGCTGCCCGAGCGCATCCGGCGCGCGGGCCGTGAGCTCGCCGAGACCGTCGCCGAGCGTGAGCCCGCCAAGCCCGTCGGCCTGTACGACGCGGTGCCGAGCTTCGAGGACCTGCTGGGTCACTGAGCTCCGCGGCCGCGTCCCCGTCAGCGGTTCGTCGTCGAGAAGTGCTGGTGGTCCACCGGCCGGGTCCAGTACCCGCCCCAGGACCAGCCCTGCGCGGCGAAGGCCCGCACCACCTCGTCGTCGGCCAGGATCACCCCCGGGCCCGGGACCCGGTCGAGGAACGCCCGTCCCGCGGGCGGCGCGACGTACGTGCCGCTCACGTACGGGTTCTCGACCGGGTTCACGTCGATCGCGCGGCCGTACGAGTGCTCCGACCAGGCGGTGCCACCCGTGACCGCTCGGCAGTTGAAGGCCGACGTGTTGTCGGCGGCCATCGACGCCTCGTCGTCCGCGCCGAAGTCGTCGACGAGCCGCAGCGAGCGAAGGGGGAACTCGAGGTCGTACAGCCGCTCGAAGACCTGTACGACGCCGGTCGCGACGTCCGCGTGCACGACCAGCTCGCCGTCCCGGACCCGCCCCTCGAAGTCCACGTACCGCAGCCGCAGGTGGCGCAGGTCCGCCAACGGCACCGGGCAGCCCGGTCGCCACGAGGCGTGCATGCGCGCCGCCAACGCCGCGTCGACGCGCGAGACGCTCGCGCGGAACGGCGGGCGTCGGTCGTCGGGCGGGGTCGGTGACGTGCGGGGAGGCCGCGTGGTCCGGGCTGAGGTCGGGCGGGCCGCCGGGCTGGTCCCGGGCGTGCCCGTGACGGACTGCGTGGCCCCCGTCGTGCCGCCCGTCGCGCCCCCCGTCACGCCCCCCGTCACGGTGGCGGTCGGCCCGGAGCACGCGCCGACCGCCAGGACCGCGACGAGCACCGGCCCGAGCGCGCAGACGACGACCGCCCCGGTGCGGTCCTGCCAGGACCTCCGGGGCGGTCGCCGTGTCATGTCAGGCGGTCGGCGCCGTGCTCAGCGCATCACTGCGCGCTGAGCGTGAACGCCGGGCCGGTGCCCGACGCCTCGACGTCGAGCCGGGAGGCCGCGAGGGTCTCGGCCGTGCGCTCGTCGACGTACACGCGGGCCGTGCCCGCCTCCACGACCTCGTCACCGGGGGTCGGTCCCGCGACCAGCGCGAGGTCGAACGCCCCCGACTCCTGCTCCTCGATGCGCAACCCACCGGACTCGGCGGGCAGGCCCGATCGGGCGGTGAGGGTCTCGACGGCGGTGCGGGCGTTGTCGGTCAGGGTGAGCACGGGGCTCTCCTCTCGTCGCCTGGGGACGAGCGCCACCCACAGGTCCACGCGGGTCCTGCGCCGTGGTGCCTCGCCTTCGGTCGGCACCACCGTGCCCAGGTCGCCGCCGTCCGGGCAACCGGAGGGTCCGCTGGGCGAGACGGCCCGGCTCAGCGCAGCGCCACCACGTCGTACTCCCCGTCGCCCTCCCGCACGCCCCAGAACAT
This sequence comes from Cellulomonas uda, assembly GCF_006538705.1. Lineage (GTDB taxonomy): Bacteria > Actinomycetota > Actinomycetes > Actinomycetales > Cellulomonadaceae > Cellulomonas > Cellulomonas uda. The sequence goes on along the minus strand of NZ_BJLP01000009.1, from coordinate 5,104 downwards.
CCCCTCGAACGACGTGGTCCACCGCAGACCGGAGGGCAGCTCGACCCGTCCCGCCGGCTCCCCGTCGAGCGTGAGGGCGCGCAACGACATGACGGTGTCCGAGCCCTCCTCGAACTGCGGCGACACGAGCAGCCGCCGACCGTCGGTGAGCACCTCGGCCACCGAGGACCCCGGCGGCGCGTCGGTCCACAGGAGCCGACCGTCGGACCCCGCGAACGCCCGGATCACGGCGTCGTCCCAGACGTAGACCACGCCGCGCAGCACCATCGAGCCCGAGGCCGTCCGCCGGTAGGAGTCGGAGCCGTCGTCGTCGCCCTCCGGCACGACCCACCGCCGCTCACCCGTCGCCACGTCCCACAGCGTGAGGCCCTCGTCGTCCGTCAGGAGCACGTCCCCCAGGCTCCCGTCGTCGACGGTGCTGGACACGGGATCGCCCTCGACGGTCGCGACGACGGCCGCGTCCCGGACCACGCGCGTCTGCGTCGCGGACCCGCGGGACGTGGTGAGGAGCAGCGACCGCTCGTCGGAGAACCAGCGGTTCCCCACCGCCCTCGCCAGGACCTCGCCCTCGCGTGTCACCAGCCCGAGCGGCGATCCCGACGAGCCGTCGACCCACACGCCGCCGCCTGCGATCGAGAGGCTGATCGGGCCGGCCCCAGCGGCGCCCGCGCCGCCGTCGGCGAGCCGCTTGCGCCAGCGCACCGTCCCGTCCACGTCGCTCGCGACGAGCACCACCTGGCCCGCGCCCTCCCTCGCCGTGACCAGCAGGTCGTCGAGCAGCACGACGTCACGGACGTCCGGCGCCAGGTCGCGGCGCACGTGCTCCGTCCCGTCCGCGAGCCCGAGCACGAGCAGGCGCGCGTAGGTCGCCTCGTCCCGCTCGAGCTCGCCCGTGTCGCCCCACCGGACGCTGCCGTCGGTGTCGAGGCACAGCACCACGTCGCCCCAGGCGCTCGACGTCCCGGTGGCGCACGGCGGCCGCGCGAGCACGGCGTCGTCCGACGTCCGCGCGGTACCGATGGGCGCCGACCACAGCTCACGCCCGTCCTGCGCCGAGTGCACCGCGACCCGCTGCCGGCCGTCCGGCTCGGCCGCGACCGTCATCAGCAGGTCGTCGACCGCCTCGAACGCGAGCGGGTTGGCGATCGAGAAGACCGCGGTCATCCGGTCGCCGACGGGCGGCACCACCCCGTCGACGTCCTGGAGCGCGGCGACGGCCCGACGCTCGCGCGCGTCGAGCACGGCCTGCGCGCCGACGAGGCTCCCGACGACGAGCAGGGCACCCGCGCCGAGGACGACCGCGCCACGGCGTGACCGGCGCGGCCGGCGCACCGTGTCGGCGAGCTCGTCGTCGGGCCCGGCGGGCGCCGCGAGGTCGGACCGGTCCTCGTCCTCGTCGAGCTCGACGCGCTGCATGTCCACGGGCGCAACCTAGCCCCGGCGCGCCACGATGTCGGCCACCCGGTCGAGGAATCCCTCCTGCGCCGCGACGACGAGGCCGCGCGCGTCGTCGAGGCCCACCCAGGCGACCCGGTCGACCTCCGGCACCTCGAGCGTGCGGCCGGAGCGCGGCGGCCACTCGACCCGGACGAGGTTGCTGGTCACCGGCGTCCCGCCGGCGGTGCCGTCCGCCCCGGGCCCGCCGACGAGCGTGGCGACCGGCAGGTCCCCCTCGCGGGCCCACGCGTGCACACGCTTGCCGCCGGACTGGCGGACCTCCCCGAGCGGCTCGTCGTCGCGCAGCGGTGGCGGCGGCGCGAACCCGAGCTCCTCGGCGAACTCGCGCAGCGCGGCGGCGTGCGGGTCCTCGTCGGGCTCGACGAGGCCCTTGGGGACGGACCAGGCGCGTTCGCGGCGGGCCCAGAACGGGCCGCCCATGTGCGCAAGGAGCACCTCGACGTCGCCGGGCGGGCCGGCGGCGGTCGCACCGGCAGCTGCCCCCGGCCCGGAACCGGTCCCGGGCTCGGGACCCGCAGCGCGCGCGACCAGGCGGTAGACGAGCAGTCCGGCGCTGACGGGAGCCATCCCTCGATCCTGCCCCCGCTGCGACCTGCCCGCCGCCGTGGTCGCGCTCCCACCTGAATCGATTCGGGTGGTTTACGGCCCGAAGGGCCACTGGGGATGGTGATCGCGTCCCGCCGTGTCTCGCAGGTGGTCGGCATCGTCGCCCGCCCCAGTCGACGCACGCAGGGGTTCGTGCACCTCCGTCACCGCACCCGTTCCAGCCGACGGGTGCGAGGGCGACCTCGCGCACGGCTGCGCCCGGCTCGCCCACCAGCCAGAAAGGTACGGACGATGTCCTCTTCGACCCGACGGCGACACGCCTGGGTGGCTCTCGCCGCCCTGAGCGTGTCGTCACTCCTGGCGGCCGGGATCACTCCCGCTGCTGCCGCGACCGGCGGGGGCGCACTGCCCTCGACGGTCTCCGTCCCGGCGGCGTCGCCACTGCGCGCCGCCGTCGACGGGGAGTACGCGCAGCGCTTCCTGGAGCAGTACGACAAGATCAAGGACCCGGCCAACGGGTACTTCTCCCCGCAGGGCATCCCGTACCACTCCGTCGAGACCCTCATCGTCGAGGCCCCGGACTACGGGCACGAGACGACGTCCGAGGCCTACTCCTACTGGATCTGGCTCGAGGCGCTGTACGGCCAGGTGACGGGCGACTGGGCGCCGCTGAACCACGCGTGGGACACCATGGAGAAGTACATGATCCCCGGTTCGGTGGATCAGCCCACGAGCTCCTCGTACAACCCCAACTCCCCCGCGACCTACGCGTCGGAGTACAACCACCCGAGCCAGTACCCGAGCCAGCTGAGCAGCGGCGTGAGCGTCGGCACCGACCCGATCGCCAACGAGCTCAAGTCGACGTACGGCACGTCGGACATCTACCAGATGCACTGGCTCGCCGACGTGGACAACGTCTACGGCTTCGGCGTCACGCCGGGTGCCGGCTGCGAGCTCGGCCCGACGGCCACCGGCACGTCCTTCATCAACACCTTCCAGCGCGGCCCGCAGGAGTCGGTCTGGGAGACCGTCCCGCAGCCCAGCTGCGAGGAGTTCAAGTACGGCGGCAAGAACGGCTTCCTCGACATCTTCACGGGTGACGCCTCCTACGCCAAGCAGTGGAAGTACACCTCGGCGTCCGACGCCGACGCGCGTGCCATCGAGGCCGTGTACTGGGCCAACAAGTGGGCCACCGAGCAGGGCAAGCAGGCGCAGGTCGCCGCGACGGTCGCGAAGGCCGCCAAGATGGGTGACTACCTGCGGTACACGCTGTTCGACAAGTACTTCAAGACCATCGGCTGCACCTCGCCGTCGTGCCCCGCGGGCTCCGGCCGGACCAGCGCGCACTACCTGCTCTCCTGGTACATGGCCTGGGGTGGCGCGCTCGACACGAGCGCCGGCTGGTCGTGGCGCATCAGCTCGTCGCACGCGCACTTCGGGTACCAGAACCCGCTCGCCGCGTACGCGCTGTCGACCGACCCGGCCCTGACGCCGAAGTCGCCGACCGCCAAGGACGACTGGTCCAAGTCGCTCGAGCGCCAGCTCGAGTTCTACACGTGGCTCCAGGCCTCCAACGGCGGCATCGCCGGTGGCGCCACGAACAGCTGGGACGGCGCGTACGCCACGCCGCCGGCCGGCACGCCCACGTTCTACGGCATGGGCTACACCGAGGCTCCCGTCTACAAGGACCCGCCGTCGAACCAGTGGTTCGGCATGCAGGCCTGGGGTGTGCAGCGCGTCGCCGAGCTCTACTACGCGTCGGGCAACGCCAAGGCCAAGGCGATCCTCGACAAGTGGGTCCCCTGGGTGATCGACAACATCTCGACGGACGGCGCGGACTGGAAGGTCCCGAGCACGCTCGTCTGGAACGGCAAGCCGGACACGTGGAACCCGACGAGCCCCACGGGCAACCCGGGCCTGACGGTCACGGTCAAGGACTACGGCCAGGACGTCGGCGTCGCCGGCGACACCGCCCGTGCCCTCCTCTTCTACGCCGCGAAGTCCGGCGACACCGAGGCTCGTGACACCGCCAAGGCGCTGCTCGACGCGATGTGGGAGAACAACCAGGACGCGATCGGCGTGGCGACCGAGGAGACGCGCGGGGACTACCTGCGCTTCGACGACAAGTACGTCGCGGGCGGCGACGGCGTCTACATCCCGTCGGGCTGGACGGGCACCATGCCCAACGGTGACGCGATCAAGCCGGGCGTGTCGTTCCTCGACATCCGCTCGTTCTACAAGAACGACCCGGCGTGGTCGAAGATCGAGACGGCGCTGAGCACCGGCGTGGCCCCGAAGTTCACCTACCACCGGTTCTGGTCGCAGACTGCGATCGCGGCGGCCCTGGCCGACTACGACCGCCTGTTCGGCGACGGCACGACGCCGGGCGACACGCAGGCGCCGTCGGTCCCCACGGGTCTGAAGACGACCGCGGTGACCAGCACCTCGGCCACGATCTCGTGGACCGCCTCGACCGACGACGTCGGCGTGACGGGCTACGACGTCTACCGCGGCACGACGAAGGTCGGCTCGTCGACCACCACGTCGTTCGCCGACACGGGCCTGACGCCCGCCACGGCGTACTCGTACACCGTGCGGGCCAAGGACGCCGCGGGCAACGTGTCCGCAGCCTCGTCGGCGCTCGCCGTCACCACCGAGGCCGGCACCGGCACCGACACGCAGGCGCCCACCGCGCCCACGGGCCTGACGGCCGGCACGGTCACGGAGACGTCGGTCGCGCTGTCCTGGACGGCGTCCACCGACAACGTCGGTGTCGTCGGCTACGACGTCTACCGCGGCACGACGAAGGTCGGCTCCTCGACCACGACGACGTACACGGACACCGGCCTGACCGCCGCGACCGCGTACTCGTACACCGTCCGGGCGAAGGACGCCGCGGGCAACGTCTCCAGCGCGTCGTCGGCCCTCGCGGTCACGACGAAGACCGGCACGGTCGTCGACACGCAGGCGCCGACGGCGCCCACGGGCCTGACGGCGGGCACGGTCACGGAGACCTCGGTGGTGCTGTCCTGGACCGCCTCGACCGACAACGTCGGCGTGACGGGCTACGACATCTACCGCGGTGACACCAAGGTCGGCT
>NZ_BJLP01000008.1 GCF_006538705.1 Cellulomonas uda | reverse complement strand
TCGGCGGGTGGAGCCGTCGGCGGGTGCGCGGTCGGCGAGCGCGACCCTCCCGGGCGCCGGGTGGTCGTCCGTCGCTACCGGTGGCTCCGGGGACGTCGAGCGGCTCGCGGAGGCGATGCGCGGGGTCCCCGCACCGGTCGACGAGGACGGTGCACCGGTCCCGGTGAGCGAGGCGGCCCGGCTGCTGTGCGACTGCGCGCTCACGCGCGTCGTGGTCGACGCCGAGAGCCGACCGGTCGACGTCGGGCGGACGCAGCGCCTCTACTCCGGTCACCTGCGTCGCGCGGTCGTCGCACGGGACGGCGGGTGCGTCTGGCCGGGCTGCGGCCGGCCCGCCCGGTGGTGCGAGGTCCACCACATCCGCTGGTGGGACCGGGACGGCGGGGAGACGTCCGTCGAGAACGGCGTCGTGCTGTGCGGCTTCCACCACCACGTGGTGCACGAGCGGGACCTCACGATCGAGCGCCATCCACCGGCGCCGCCGCCCCGAGGGGTGTCGTCGCGCCTCGTTGCGGGCGCCCTCCCACCCGTCACGTACACCTTCCGGACGCGCGGTGGGACCGTCGTGCGGTCGGCACGCGAGCCGGCGGCGTTCGGGTCTGCAGCTGCGACCGGGGCTGCGGCCGCGCCGCGAGGGGGTGGTGCGTCGCGAGGGAGTGGTGCGTCGCGAGGGAGTGCGACGCGAGCGCCGGGTCCTCCGGAACGGCGCGAGGTGAGTGACCTCAGCCGCCGAGAAGGTCCCGTGTTCCCGAGCGGCGGACCGGTGCCGGGGCGGCCGCGGGAGTCGGACCAGCCGGCGTTGTTCGCGATGGCACGTCCGGGCTGAGACGCGCCGGTCGCCGGTCGGCGACGGCGAGGCTGGCGACGGCGAGGCGGGCGACCGCGAGGCCGGCGGTGCGACGGCGGGTGGTCGACGGTCGGGTGGCACGGTGGCTGGCTGCCAGACGGCGAGGGATGCGACGGCGGGGGTGCGACGGCGGGGGTGCGACGGCGGGGGTGCGACGGCGGGGGTGCGAGGGGTGTCCGCGTCCCCCGCACCCCCGCCCGGCCGGGACATGGCCCCGGCCGCCGGCCCGGCGACGCGGACGTCGCGGGCCAGCTCCGGCGTCGGGTGGGACCGAGGTGCGGCCTCAGGTCCCACCCGACGCGGTCCCACCCGACGCGGTCCCACCCGAAGCGGTCCCACCCGACGCGGTCACGCCGGTGTCATGAGGTCAGGACACCGTGCAGGTCGTGCCGTTGAGCGTGAAGCTCGTCGGCCTGGGGTTCGACCCGGTGAAGGAACCGTTGAACCCGATCTCGACCGACGACCCCGCGGCGATCGAGCCGTTCCACGGCGCGTTCGTCACCGTCACGGCCTTGCCGCTCTGCGTGTACGTGCCGGACCAGCCGCTCACGACCTTCTGGTCCCCGGGGAACGAGAACCCGAGCGACCACGAGCTGACCGCGCTCGCGGACGTGAGCCTCACCGACGCCGTGAAACCGCCGGGCCAGTCGTTCGTGGCGTACTTCACGGTGCACGCCCCCGTCGGCGTCGGCGTACCGGTCGGGGTGGGCGTCGGGGTCGGCGTGGGCGTCACCGTCGGCGTCACCGTGGGTGTGGGTGTGGGCGTCGGCGTCAACGTGGGTGTGGGCGTCACCGTGGGTGTCGGCGTCACCGTGGGCGTGGTGCCGGTGTTGCCGACCACGATCCCGCGGCCGTTGGTGGCCACGTACACGCGCCCGAACACGTCGGGGTCGCCGGTGATCGCGGCACCTGTCCAGGCGTACTGGTGCTCGTCGTCGTTGATGCGGGTCCAGGTGCTGCCGCCGTCGAGCGAGCGGAAGAACCCACGCACCCCGTCGTACTCGGAGGTCGAGTAGACCGCCGGGTACGACGCACCGGGCGCCGCCTTGCCGAAGCCGACGGCACCGCCGTCGGTGAAGCCCGGGAGCTTCGTGAACGTCGTGCCGTAGTCCGTCGAGCGGTACAGACCGTTCTCGGCGGCGAGCCAGACGTGGCCCGCCTTGCCGGGCACGGCGCCGAACCGGACGTTGCCGGTCGTCGGGAACCCGGAGGCCGACGACGCGGTGAAGGTCACGCCCGCGTCGCGCGAGACGTAGAGCTTCCCGGCGGAGTAGGCGTAGAACGCCTTCGGGTCCTCACGGTCGGACTCGACCTGCGCCTGGGCGGGCACGCCGGTCGAGGCGGTCCACGACGAGCCGAGCGTCGTCGAGCGGTGCACGCCGGCGCCCTCGGGCGACCAGACGATCGCGGTGCCGTCGGCGTTGACCGCCACGGTGCCGGACTTCGTCACGCCCGCGGGCTCCTGCCCGGCCCACCACGTCGAGCCGGACGAGGTCGAGATGCCGATGTGCGACTCGACGGCGCCGTCGACGGCGTGCCCGACGCGCACCATCGTCGCGGGCTTCTTCTCGGCGAAGTCGACGGAGGTCCCCGTCCCGAAGAACGGCTGGGTGAACTGCTTGGCGGGCACCTTGGTGATGTCGGTGTGCACGAACCCACCGAGGTCCCCGAGCGCGGACACGAGCTCGACGGGGCCGGGAGGTGCGGCGAGGTCCTGCACGGAGGTCTCCTCGATGCCCTGGGCCTTGACGGTGATGTCGATCGTGCCGCCGGTGTCCCACGCGGTGAGGTTGTCGGTGCCGTAGATGGTCGCGCCGGTGCCGTAGAGCATCGTGTCGGAGTCGAAGGGGTCGATCTCGAGCGACTCGGTCATCCACCCGAGCTTGACCGGCGGCTCCGGCGGCTGTGGGTTCGTCGCGTTGAAGCCGAGCCAGGGCGCCGCGGAGATGTCCTGCGTGTAACGCAGCGTGCGGTCCGGGTAGCCGGCCCACTCCCAGATGGGCGACCAGGTGGCGCCGCGGTCGGTGGACCGGAAGATGATGACGTCGGGCCACCAGGAGACCTGCGTGGCGACCATGATCGTGTCGGGGTCCTGTCGGTCGATCGTCAGGCCGGAGTAGCCGTAGTAGAGGTCGGAGCTCGTCGACGGGACGGGCGAGATCCGGGTCCACGCGCCGGTCGTCGTGTCGAGGCGCCAGACGTCACCCTTGCCGCCGTCGTACGGGCCGCCGGTGTCGCTCGTCGCGATGTAGAGCTGCTTGCCGACCTTGTCGAACACGCCCTTGTGCGGGAGGTAGCCGGTGGGCTGGCCGGGGACGCGCGCCCACGTCGCCCCGCCGTCGGTCGAGCGGTAGACGTTGTTCTCCTTGTCGGCCACGCCGACGTAGATCGTCTTGCTGGCCACACCGGCGGAGCCGCTCGTGGGGTCGAACGTCACCCACACGACGCCCTGGTTGGACGTGAGGTAGGAGTTCGACGAGGTGGGGTCCTGCACGTAGTTGCCGGGGTTGGGGAAGCTCGTGACCTCGGCCCAGGTGGCGCCGTAGTCGGTGGAGCGCCACAGGCCGTTGCCGCCCTCGGTGCCGAGGTACAGGACGCGGTTGTCGTTGGGGTCGATCTGGAGGCGCTCACCCATGCCGCGGCCCGGCATGTTGCCGCCCACCTTGAACGGCAGCATGGTCCGCTGCCACGTCTCGCCGCGGTCCGTGGAGCGCAGGATCGCCCCGTTCTGGGGGTCCCACTCGTTGGTGTAGGTGCCGACGGCGGCGTAGACGCGGTTCGGGTCGCGCGCGTCGGTGGCGAGGGACAGCACGCCGGTGTGGGACCACTCGTCCCAGCCGATGTGGTCGAGCAGCGGGATCCAGCGCTCGGTGCGGGGGTCGAGGCGGTACGCGCCGCCGATGTCGGTGCGGGCGTAGACGAGGTCCTTCTCGCCCTGGTTGTAGATGATCCCGGGGACGAAGCCGCCGCCGACGATCTCGACGTTGCCCCAGGTGTAGCCGGCGGGCGGGTCGGCGGCGTCGGCGGGGCCGGTGGCAAGGGCGACGCCGGTCGCGGTCAGCGCGAGTGCGAGCACCCCGGCGGCGGCGCGTCTCGCGGTCGTCGTGGGACGGGGTGTCGCGAGCAGGGTCGGAACACGCATCCGCTCACTCCTTCGTGGCGTGGTGTGGGCCCGCCGCGAGGGTCGCGACGGGGCCGACGACCCGTCGCGCCGGGCTGCGGGGTGCGCGGAGGTCTAGGGCAGGCGCGACGCTAGTTGAAGCGCTTCGACGACTGAATCGGGCGAATCGTTTACGACGATCAGTGAGGCCGATCAGCCCGACAGATCAGCCCGACCGATCAGCCAGGCCGATCAGCCAGGCCGATCAGCTCGGTCGATCAGCCCGGCCGCCTGCGGACCCTGGTCCGGACGGTCAGTTCAGCCGCACGTCCGGCGGGTAGTGCGCCAGCATCGCCAGGTCCCCGCCCTGCCGCTGCAGCACGCGGCTCCAGAGCGTCTCGGGGTCGTCGGTGAACACGTCCGACGGCTCGGACGGCACCACGAACCACGCACCCTCGGCGATCTCCTCCTCCAGCTGACCCAGGCCCCAGCCGGAGTGCCCCGCGAAGATCCGAAGCCCGCTGAACCGCCCGACGACGCTCGTCGGGTCCGCGTCGAGGTCGACCAGACCGTAGACGCCGGTCAGCCGGTCGACGACGGGCTCGTCGCTCCCCGGCCCACTCGCGGCCTGACCGCTCAGGCCGTCCCGGCCGGCACCTGACGCACCGAGCACGTCACCCGCGTCCCCCGTGCCACCCCTGCCACCCGTGTCACCCGTGGCACCCGGCTCGCCCCTGTCGCCCGGCTCGCCCCTGTCTCCCGGCGAGCCCGGCCGGCCCAGGCTGCCCGGGTCGTCGAGGCCGCCGCCGCGCAGACCCTCGAGCAGCTCGTCGCGCGAGCCCGCGGGGTCGTCGCGCAGGTCGCGGCCCGGCGGGGCGGGCGCGGCGACCGCGACGCCGATCGCGCCGTCGAGCCCCACCGGGCCGCCCTGGAACAGCCCGTCCGGGCGGCTCACCACGTCCTGCCAGCCCGGCAGCACCGCGTCGACCTCCACGGGGAGCAGCCGGTTGAGCACCACGCCGAACGCACCCTCGTCGTTGTGGTCGAGCAGCAGCACGACGGTGCGGTGGAAGTTGGGGTCGAGCAGCTGTGGTGCCGCCACCAGCAGCCGTCCGCTCAGGGTCATGGCTCCATCATCGGCTCGAAGGGCCGCGCACGGCACCCCGGACGCGCATGTGTCAGACGCGCGTGGCTCAGACCTGGAGCCCGACGAGCCAGACGGCGCCCAGCGCGAGCCCGGCGACCGTGACGAGCGCGAGCACCCCCACCCAGAACGCCCCGGGCAGGTGCGTGAGCCCGCCGAGCAGCCCGGCGTCGGACGTGTCGCGGGCCCGGCGTCGGCGCGCGTCTCGTCGTCCCGCCTGCATCTCGAGCACGGCGCGCGGTGCGCCGAGCAGGAAGAACCACGTCACGGCGTACGCGAACACGGCCTGGACCTGCGCGGACGCCCACCCGGTCACGACGACGAGCACGGCGAGCGTCACGAGCACGGCCCACAGCCCGTACCAGTTGCGGATCCCGACGAGCACGCCGACGACGAGCACGAGCAGCGCCCACAGCAGTGCGACGTCGTAGCCGCGCACCAGCAGCCACGCGGCGCCCACGCCCACGACGGTCGGCGCGGGGTACCCCGCGAACGCGGTCGCGATCATCCCCGGCCCGCGCGGGCGGCCGCGCGACAGGGTCAGGCCCGAGGTGTCCGAGTGCACACGGATGCCCGACAGGCGCCGTCCGACGAGCACCGCGACCGTCGCGTGACCGGCCTCGTGCACGATCGTCAGCGCGTGCCGCGCGACCCGCCACGCGACCGGCACCGCCAGGACGACGAGCACGCCCAGGGCGGTCGCCACGACGACCCAGGTCTCGGGCACGGGGTTCGCCGTCGTCACGTCCGACCAGGTCTCTCGCAGCCAGTCCACGCGCGCGAGCGTACGGGTCGCGGGCGACCCTCGGGGCGGACGGGCTAGCGTCACCCCATGCCGATCCGGTGGACGACCGCGATGCTCGACCTGCCGCCCGACACGCTCGACGAGACGCTCGCGTTCTGGCTGCGCGTGACGGGCTCGGCGCTCTCGCCGTGGCGCGGCGAGGACGACGAGTACGCGACCCTCGTGCCGCCCGACGGCGACGACTACCTGCGCGTGCAGCGGTTCGCCGACGGCCCGCGCGTCCACCTCGACCTGCACGTGACCGCCGAGGGGCGGGACCCCGACGAGGCCGTGCGCGCCGAGCTGGTGCGCGCGCTCGCGCTCGGGGCCGCGCTCGAGCACGACGCGGGCGGGCACGTCGTGCTGTCGTCGCCCGGCGGGTACGTGTTCTGCCTGGTCCGGCACACGGGGCACGCGCGTCGAGCCGGGGCCGTCCCCGTGGCCGAGCGCGCGCGCGACGGCGACGGTGCGGCGTGCGCGCTGGTCGACCAGGTCTGCCTGGACGTCCCGGCGGACCGGTTCGACGACGAGGCCGCGTTCTGGCCCGCGTTCACCGGTTGGCCGCTCGACCCTCGCGCGACGGGCGAGCTGGTGCCGCTCGAGCGGCCCGCGGGGATGCCGTTGCGCCTCCTGCTGCAACGGCTCGGCGCCGACGACCCGCGCCGCGAGACCAGCGCGCACCTCGACCTCGCGACGGTCGCACGCCCGGCCGTCGAGCGCGCGCACGTGCAGGCGGGGGCGCGGCTGGTCGCGCGCCGCGAGCGGTGGACGACGCTCCTCGACCCGTCGGGCTCCCCCTACTGCCTCACGGCGCGCGACCCGTCGACCGGCCGCGCCCCCGTCTGAGCCACCCGTCTGAGCCCCCCGTCTGAGCCACCCGTCTGAGCCACCCGGGCCTGAGCGACGTCCGCCTGAGCGACGTCGGCCTGGGCGACGTCCGTGTGGACGACCCGGCCCGGACGACGCCGGCGCTCAGCGCACGAGCGTCTCCCGCGACGTGGCCGAGGCGAAGCCGAGCCAGGTGTGCCGGTTGCGCGCCCAGCACCAGCCGACCTTCGGCGCGTCGCGGCGCTCGCGGCCGTCGCGGCCCGTGCCGTTGGAGATCCACACCGCGGGCGTCCGCGCGTCGAGCCCGCCGCGCGGCGTGACGCGCCGGGAGCCGATCGTCATGAAGCAGTGGTTGCGCTCGAGCACGTCGGGCGCCTGCAGCACCCACTGCACGCCCTCGCTCAGGGTGAGCGGGGTCCGCGCGCGGCGCGCGAGCTCGTCGGCGGCCTCGTCGGGCGACCAGCTCGCGAGGTCGTCGCCGCGGTCGAGCCCGACGAGCACGTACGGCTCGGCGGGCACGTCGAGGCCCGCGATCGGCGCGAACTCGTCGACGTCCGTCATGTCCTCGACGACGAACCCGGCTCGCTCGCCGCGGCGCAGCAGCGGTGCGAGCGCCGAGACCGGGACGAGTGTCGGGGGCAGGACGAGCAGGCCGCCAGGCCGGGCCTCGTCGGGCTCACGGTGGTGGGAGTCGTCGGCGCTGTCGGGGCTGGCGGGGTCGGCGGGGCCGGTGGGTTCGGTCGGGTCGGCGGGGTCCGCGGCGTGCGCGAGCGCGCGCAGGTCGTCGGGCGCGATGCCCGCGAGGTCGGCGACGCCGAGCGCGACGAGCCGTTCGGCCTGCTCGCGGAGTGACGGCAGCTCGTGAGCCGCACGGGCCGGGTGAGCCGCGGGAGTCGCCGGGGCGGGCGATGCGGGCGGTACGGGAGATGCGGACGGGCTCGTCGGGCTCGTCGTCGGGTTCGTCGTCGGGGTGGGTGCGGGCACGGTGACCTCCACGGGACGGTCGGGCGTCCGGGGCGTCGGACGCGCGGGATGGAGAACGCGCGGGACGTCCGGTTCGTGCCCGCGTCGCGGGTGATCCCGGGCCCTTGGTCACGTCCCTCGTCGCCCGCCGGGCCGTGCGGGTGGGGAGGTCCTGTGCAGGGGAGCAATTGCCGCGCACCGTGTCAGGGCGGACGGATAGAGTGCCGACGTCCCTGCGGTGGACGCCCGTCTCACACGTTGATCTGCACGGCTGCCCCGGTGGCCTGACCGGCTGCGAGCCCGAGCGGCCGCCCGCGGGTCGGCGGGCGCGTTGCCGCGGTCCGGTCGCCGGTGTCGGCGACGGGACGCGACGCCGTCCGGTCCGGGCGGGGTGGCGACCGCTCGCGCGGCCCGTGCGCCGTTCCGGTCGGCGCGTCCGCCCGGTGTACGCCGTGCGGTCGCACGAGCTCCGCGGCGACGTGTACGAGTGCCCGGCGAGGGTGCCCGGCGCGGGCGCGCGAGGGGCACGACGGTCGCGAGGCGCGACAAGACGACGACACGACGGAGGCCCGGACTGATGGACGGTGGGACGAGGCGCACGACGGTGCGGACCGCGCGCGGTGTCGCGGCGGTGGGCGTCGCGGCGCTCCTGGCGTCGGCCGGGCTGACGGCGTGCACGGCCTCGCCGCCGGGACCGCAGGACGCGGCTCAGGCGCTGGCCACCGCGCTGCAGGGCGGTGACCTGGCGGACGTCACGCTCGACGGCGCGACGCCCCAGCAGGCGCGCCAGCAGCGCGAGGAGGCGTTCGAGCAGGTGGTGGACGCGTTCGGGAAGGACGCGCTGACCGTCACGCTCGTGAGCGCGCAGGAGCACGAGGACGACGACGCGGTCGCGGATGCGGTGCTGCGATGGACGTGGCGCGCGGGCGGCCGGGCTCCCGGTGGCGAGCCGACGGGCGACGCGGACGAGCCGGACGCGGCGACCACGCCGGCCGGGCCGGACGGGCCGGACGGCGGCGCGGCCGCCGGTGCGGCGCGGGACTGGACCTACGAGACGACCGCACGCCTCCAGCGCGACGACGAGGACGTCTGGCACACCACGTGGGCGCCCGCGCTGCTCGCGCCGGACCTCGCGGCCGACGAGCAGATCGTCGTGACGCGCGAGGCGCCCGAGCGGGCGGACGTCCTGGGGGCGGGCGACGAGGTTCTCGTCGAGGCCCGTGACGTCTACCGGATCGGCATCGACAAGACGTTCCTGCCGGCGGACGAGGCCGGCGCGGCGGCACGCGGCCTGGCCGCGGCGCTCGACCTCGACGCCGACGCGTACGCCGCGCGCGTCGAGTCCGCGGGCGAGCGGGCGTTCGTCGAGGCGATCGTCGTGCGCGCGGACGACGGCTACTACGACGTGTCGGCCCTGCGGGAGCTGCCGGGCGTGAACGCGGTGGCCGACTCGATCCCGCTCGCGCCGACGCGCACGTTCGCACGGCCGATCCTCGGCACGGTGGGCGCGGCGACCGCGGAGATCATCGAGAAGTCCGACGGCGCGGTCCAGGCGGGCGACCTGACGGGGCTGTCGGGCCTGCAGCGCCAGCACGAGCAGCAGCTGCGCGGCACGCCGGGGCTGCGGATCGAGGCGCGCGCGGTCGAGGGCAGCCCGCGCGAGGGGGAGGTGCGCGCGCTGTTCACCGTGCCGCCCGTGCCGGGCGAGCCGCTGCGCACGACGCTCGACTCGCTCGTGCAGCAGTCGGCGGAGAGCATCCTGGCGGACGTGGGGCCGGCGTCCGCGATCGTCGCGATCCGCCCGTCGACGGGTGAGGTGATCGCCGCCGCGAGCGGCCCGGGCGGTGGGGGCATGTCGACGGCCACGCTCGGGCAGTACGCGCCCGGGTCCACGTTCAAGGTCGTGAGCGCGCTCGCGCTGCTGCGCGCGGGGATGACCCCGGACAGCGAGTTGACCTGCGCGGACGGGGTGACCGTTGACGGTCGGCGGTTCGACAACTTCCCCGACTACCCGGCCGACGCGCTGGGCGAGGTGCCGCTGCGCACGGCGTTCGCGCACTCGTGCAACACGGCGTTCATCGGCGCGCGCGACGAGGCGCCGCAGGACGCGGTCGTCGACGCCGCGGGCTCGCTGGGCCTGCTGCCGGCGCAGTCGCTGGGCTTCGCCTCGTTCCTGGGTGCGGTGCCGTCCGAGTCGGACGGGACGGACCACGCGGCGACCATGATCGGCCAGGGCCGCGTGCTCGCGTCTCCGCTGGGGATGGCGGTCGTCGCGGCGTCGGTCGCGGCGGGGCGCACGGTCACGCCGGTGCTCGTCGTGGACGGCGCGACAGGTGCGGCAGGTGGGTCCGGCTCGGCCGACGACGCCGACACCGCGGCGGACGCGACGGACGACGAGGCGACCTCGGGTGACGAGGAGTCGGGGAGCGCGAGCGAGGAGCCGCGCCCGCACGTGGACCTCACCGCCGACGAGGGTGCCGCGCTGCGCGCGCTCATGCGCGGGGTCGTCACCGAGGGCGGTGCGGGGTTCCTCAAGGACGTGGCGGGGCCGGACGTGCTGGCCAAGACGGGCACCGCGCAGTTCGGCCCGGTCGACGCGCTCAAGAACCACGTGTGGATGATCGCGGTCCAGGGCGACCTGGCGGTCGCGGTCTTCGTCGACGAGGGCGAGTACGGCTCGACGACGGCAGGTCCGCTGCTCACCCGGTTCCTCACGTCCCCGCCGGTCGTCGCGCTCGAGCGCTGACGCCGTGTCCCGCTCGCCGGGTGGCGTGGGTGGGTGGCACGCTGCGGGCAGCCCCGACGCGCACGACCGGAGGACCTCATGACACGCCCGCCTGTACAGCCCCCCTACGCGCCCGGTGGCCCGACGTGGCTGCGTCCCCTGCCCGGTACGGACCTCACGGTGTCGGCGGTGACGCTGGGGGGCGGACCGCTGGGGAGCATGCCGGGCCTGTTCGGCCGCGAGGTGAGCGCCGAGGAGGGCGTGGCGACGGTGCTCGCGGCGTTCGACTCGCCGATCCGCACGATCGACACGTCGAACGGCTACTCGGACGGGGAGAGCGAGCGGCGGATCGGTGCCGCGATCGGCCTCGCGGACGGGCTGCCCGAGGGCGTCGTCGTGATCACGAAGGTCGACCCGCGCGGCTCCGACTACTCGGGTGCGCGGGTGCGCGCGTCGGTCGCGGAGAGCAGGCAGCGGCTCGGGCTCGACACGCTGCCGCTCGTGCACCTGCACGACCCGGAGGGGCACGACTTCGACGCGATGACGGCCCCGGGCGGCGCGGTGGACGCGCTCGTCGAGCTGCGGGAGAGCGGGCAGGTCGGCCGGATCGGGCTCGCGGGCGGTCAGGTGCAGGAGATCGCGCGGTACCTGGAGCTGGGGGTGTTCGACGTCCTGCTGGTGCACAACCGGTGGACGTTGCTGGACCGCAGCGCGGGTCCGTTGGTCGACGAGGCGCGCCGGCGCGGGATGGGTGTGCTCAACGCGGCGGTGTACGGCGGGGGCATCCTCGCGGCGCAGCAGGGCGGGCCGACGACATACGGGTACCGGCCGGCCCCGCCGGAGGTGCTCGAGGCGGCGGCGCGCATGCGGGAGGCGTGCGCGGCGCACGGCACGGACATCGCGACCGCGGCGCTGCAGTTCTCGCTGCGCGACGAGCGGTTCGCCTCGACGGTCGTCGGGATGAGCCGGCCGGCGCGGGTGACGGCGACGGTCGAGGCGGCGGCGCGGGCCGTGCCGGACGCGCTGTGGCCCGAGCTCGAGGCGCTGCTGCCGCCGGCGCACGTGTGGCTGGACGCCCGGTAGGCAGCGCGCGCAGCGCCGGGTGTGCGCGCGCACACGACACGTGACACCGGCTGCCACGGGGGACGATCCTGGACGAAGCGGGCGGACGGGGCGGCTTGCGGTGGGCCGAACGGGTGATTTATCGGTGTGCCCGTATTTTCGCGGTTCGGGGCACTTGGCCCCGGAAGTCTTCTGAACTACCTTCGGTGCTGTCAGCGATAACGGCAAACCCTCCGCGAGGAGGGGACGCAAAGCCACGGGACCCTCGACGGTCAGCCGGGCTACCGAACAGACAGGACCGCAGATGGATCAGATCGGCTTTCCCCCCGCCGAGTCCTCGCAGTCTCCCGCCCTCCAGCCCGCCACCCCCCTGGTCCGAGTCCAGGCGTGGGCCGCGCTGGCCGCCACCCGCGGGGGTCTGACGACCGTCCCGACGCAGCTCGAGCGCACCGCCGCCTGAGACGTCGACGAAGAGCCGGTACGCGCTGCTGCGTGCCGGCTCTCGTCATGCCCGGCGGTCGGCGTGAGCCTGGTGGGCTCAGACCTGGGTGGGCTCAGAGCTGGGTGGGCTCAGGGCTCGGTGAGCTCAGAGCTCGCCGACGCGCTGCAGGTGGCGCATCGCGACCCACCCGATCGGGATGCGCACCCAGTAGGTGACGACGCGGAACAGCACCGCGATGGACAGCGCGACACCGGGGTTGATGCCGGTCACGGCGGACAGGGACGCGGCGAGCGCGGCCTCGATGGCCCCCATGCCGCCGGGGGTCGGGACGAGCGCACCGGCCGTGTTGCCGGTGAGGTAGATGATCGCGACCTGGATGAGGCTCGCCTGCTGCCCGAACGCGGCGAGGCAGGCGTCGAACGCGAGCACGAACCCGAGCGTCATGATGAGGTTCCCGGCGACGGCGACGGCGAGCCGCCACGGCCGGCCGAGGATGTCGACGAGGCGCGGCCAGATCTGGCGCAGCGTGGGGCGGATCTTCGCCATGACCCACTGCCGGACCTTGGGCACCAGCAGCGACGCGGCGACGAGCACGGCGACGAGCGCGACGATCAGCAGCACCTCGGGTGACACGGGCAGCGCCGACCCGCTGCTGCCGCCGGACAGCACGGACAGCACGACGAGCATCACGACGGTGACGACGAGCTGGCTGACCTGCACCATCGTCACCGTCGCGGCGGCCAGGGTCGTGGAGACGCCGCGCCTGGTGAGCATGCGCAGGTTGAGCGCGGCGGGGCCGATGCCGGCGGGGGCGGCGAGCGCGACGAAGTTGGACGCGGCCTGCACCTGCAGCGTGCGCCAGAACGGCAGGCGCACGGGGGAGAACGCGGTGAGGGCGAGCCCGGCGCCGACGATGGTCAGCAGGCCGAGCGCGAACGCGATGGCGGTCCAGCGCCAGTCGCTCGTCGAGAGCGCGCTCGTGATCTGGTCGATGTTGATGCGGGTGACGAGCAGCAGCACGACGAGGATGGGCAGGACGATCGTGAGGATCGACCGCGCCCCGAACCGCACGAGCTGCTGGGGCTCGACGTCGGCCTCGGGGATCCGTGCGACGATCGCGGCGCGCAGGTCGGACAGCACCTTGCGGTGGCGGCGCACCTGGGTGCGGGTGCGTTCGGGCAGCGTGATGCCCTGCAGCAGCGGGCCGACGGCGGCGACGTCGTCGTCGTCGAGCGACTCGGCCGCGGACTGCAGCGCGCGCTCGACCCCGACGCGCAGGGCGAGCAGCGCGAGCATCTGGGTGAGGTCCATGCGCCGCGCGAGCTCGGACGACGCGACGTAGCCGTTCTCCCAGCCGACGACCCACACGATGGGGGTGCCGAGCAGGTCCTCGACGAGCACGGTGTCGGACGTGAGCGCGCGGTGCGCGATCCCGGCCTCGTGCGCGGTGCGCAGCTGCGCCCAGATCTCGCGGAGCACGTCGTCGGTGAGCGCCTCGTCGGGCAGCTCGGTGAGGGGCACGGCGGTGCCGGGGTGCGCCTGGACCAGGAGCATGGAGTCCTGGGCCTCGGCGACGCGCAGCAGCTCGGGGGTGCGCACGCCCGCGGCGCGGGCGGCGTAGCTGAGCAGCGCGGTGCGCTCGGCGGTCTGCCGCAGCGACTGCACGGACCGGCCCTCGAGGCCGCGCAGGCGCACGGACCGCCACACGCGCGAGACCATGCCCGCGACCTGGCGGTCGCCGTCGATGACTACGAGGTCGAGGCGGGGTCCGTCGTCGGTCGTCAGCTCGTAGGTGCGGTAGCCCGTGGAGCGGACGAGCGCACGGGCGGCCGCGTCGTCGGGTGCGGGGGGCGGCGCGACCGAGTGCACCCCGTCGGTGGTCCCGTCGGCGGACCCGGCTGCTTGGTCAGCTGCCTGGTCAGCGGCCTGGTCAGCGGCCTGGCCGGCGGGCTGGTGGGTGGTCTCGTCGTCGCGCTCCGGGTCGTCGTCGGCGGCGATGCGCCGCAGCCGCACGGGCTCGTAGCCGGCCCGCCGCACGCCCGCGACGAGGCTCGCGCCGTACGCGCGCTCGCTGCGCACGCCGGAGACGTACCGCACGACGAGCCCGCACAGCCGCCCGAGCAGGAGCGCCACGGCGAGCCCCGCGAGCGAGACCTGCGCGGTGATGAGGAGCACGCCCACGGCGATCCACACGGCCCGCCACGACCAGGCGACGGAGCGTCGGCGCTGGCGCGGGCCGCTGACGGTGAGCAGGCTCGCGAGCATCGCGACGTACGCGGGGATGGTGAGCTCCCACGTGCCGCCGATCCGCACGGACAGGCCGCGCACGAGCTCGTCGGACCCGACGCCCTGGACGACGAGCACGACGCCCGCGGTGACGGCGACGGCGAGGGCCGCCGCGATGATCGCCTCGATGAGCTGGCGGCCGAGCCGGCGCAGCGCGAGCTCGATGCCGACCGCGAGCGGCACGACGAGCGTCACGAACCCCTCGAGCACCTGCACGGGCACGAACAGGATGCGGCGCAGCAGCGTGGCGAACCCCTGCACGTCCTCCGCGACGCCCGTGGTGGTGTGCTGCGCGTAGGTCGCGAGCACCATGACGACGGCGACGCCGAGCGCGGACAGGATCGTGGAGATCAGGTCGCTGGGGTGGTGCACGCGGACGGTCGGCTGGTCGTCGACGACGATCGTCGCCGCCTCGGCCTCGGCGCGGGCGCGGGTCGCGCGGTCGTCGTCGGGGTCGGGCAGGCCGGGGATGCCGGGCTCGTCGTCGGGCGTCGCGGCCGGCCGGCCGGCACCGTGCGCGGTCGCGACGGGCAGCGGCGTGACGAGGCCGTCCGCCGCCGCGGCGGGTCGCGACGACGCGGACCCGGCCGACTCCCGCGAAGACATGACCGCGAGTCTAAGGCGGTGGTGCGCCGCCGCCCGCGGTTCGGGGCGGTTGTCGCCCGTTCGTCCCGGTACGGGTCTACGGTGGCGACAAGGCGGTCGGTGGCGAGGGCGGTCGGGTGGTGACCGTGACCTGCGGCGACCGGCGGCTCGACGGCCGGGGGCCGGCGGGGTGGGCCAGGTCGTGGCGCACGTCGCCACGGGAGGGGAGCGCTCGTGAGCACCGTGATCGTCCAGAGCGGCCGTTCGACGGACCCGGGGCTGCGCCGGGTCTGGTGGTTGCCCCTGCTGCGGGGTGTGGTCCTGCTCGCGCTGGGCCTGCTGATGGTGTTCCACCCGCTCGAGACGCTGACCGCGGTCGCCTGGACCATCGGGGTGTTCGCCGTGGTCGACGGCGTGCTGCTCGTCCTGCAGGCGCTCGTGGAGCGCCCGCCGGGTGCGACGGGGTGGCAGGTCCTGGTGGGGCTGGTCGTGGTGGGGCTGGGCGTCCTGGTGATGGCGTGGCCGCATCCGACGGTGCTCGTGCTGTTCTACGTGGTGACCGCGTGGATCCTCGTGGTCGGGATCGTGGGGGTGGTCGCGGCCGTGGTGCTGCGCCGGCAGGACGACGACTCCGCGTTCCCGGCGCTCGCGGTCGGCCTGGTGAACCTGGCGATCGGTCTGCTGCTCGCGTTCAACCCGCAGCAGTCGCTCGCGGTGGGCATGGTCCTGTTCGGGGTGTTCGCGCTGGTCGCGGGCGTGCTGCTGGTGGTGAGCGCGTTCGCGGTGCGCTCGTGGTCCCGCCGCGTCGTGCTCGACTAGCTAGTCGAGGCCCAGGCTCGTGAGCCATGCGCCGGGGATGAGCGCGTACCCGACGAACACGACGAGGTCCATGACGGTGTGGGCGACGACGAGCGGCATGACGCGTCGTCGGCGCCGGTAGTACTCGGCGAACACCAGGCCCATCACGACGTTGCCGACGAACGGCCCCCACCCCTGGTACAGGTGGTAGGAGCCGCGCAGGAGCGCGCTCGCGGCGACGACGAGCGGCGCGCTCCAGCGCAGCTCGCGCAGGCGCTCCATGAGGTAGCCGACGGCGACGACCTCCTCGAGCAGCGCGTTCTTGAGCGCGAGCGCGACGAGCAGCGGGATGGTCCACCAGTGGTCGTCGATCGTCGTCGGCTGGACCTGCACGGTGATGCCGACGGCGCGGCCGACGGCGTAAAGCCCGAGGCCGGGGATGCCGATGAGCGCCGCGAGGCCGACCCCGACGCCGAGGTCGCGCCAGGGGCGGGCGGCCGTGAGGCCGATGCGCCGTGTCGCGGAGCGGCCGCCGGCAGAGAGCAGGTAGAGCGCGAGGGCGACGGGCACGAGCGCGAAGCCGATGGACAGCACCTGGTAGAGCACGTCGAGCCAGGGGCGTGGGTTGAGCGGCGCGTTGATGGTGGTGCTCTGGTCGGCGAGCGGGGGGCCCGCGGTCATGCGGTCGAGGATCGCGACGAGCGCGTACACCCCCGACCGGCCGAGCGAGAGGCCGAGCACGATCCAGATCTCGACCGTGAGCCGGCGCCGCACCGCGCGCTCGGAGACGGGTGGCGTCCCGGGCGTCGGGGCGGTGGTGGCGGGCATGGGGGCACGGTAGCCGCCGCGGCCGTGCGGGACGACGGCGAGGGGGTCTTGCGCGGTTTGCCTGGATGCGCGCAAACTGGTTTGCGACACAAACCACGGGTCCCGACGACGGGACCGGGCGCAGGGGAGGGGCGATGGACGACGACGACACCACCGGGACACCGCTGGGCACCGAGGAGGCGCTCGCGATCATCGCGGACCAGCGTGCGGCTGCGGCCCGCACGCAACCCTCCGCCCCGTTGCTGTTCGGCGTGTGGGGCACCGCGTGGGTGCTCGGCTACGGCCTGCTGTGGCTCTCGGTCGGCGAGGACGAGCTGTGGGCCGCGTGGGCGGCGGTCGTCGCCGGTCTGGTGATCGTCGCCGCGATGGTCGTCACGGCGTGGCACAGCGTCACGCGCACGCACGGCATCCGGGGCCGCAGCGCGCAGCAGGGCGCGATGTACGGCTGGGGCTGGTTCCTCGGCTTCCTCGGCCAGGGCGTGACCGTCGCGGCCCTTGCCGACGCCGGTGCCTCGCGCGAGGTCGTCGGCCTCGCCGCCAACGCGATCGCGTCGCTCGTCGTCGGCCTGCTCTACATCGCGGGCGGTCTGATGTGGCGCGCGACCGCGATGTACGCGCTCGGCGCCTGGATCCTCCTGGCCGGTGCGGCCAGCGCCTTCGCGGGGATCCCCGGCTCGTACGCGGTGCTCGCGCTCGCGGGCGGCGGCGGGATGCTCGTCGCGGCGCTCGTGACGCGCGTGCGGGACGGGCGGTCCCGTGCCTGACGACGCGCTCGACCCGGTCATCCACGCACCGGCCCGGCTGCGGGTCGTCGCGACCCTCGTGGGCCTCGGCGGCGGCGACCGCATCTCCTTCCCCCGCCTGCGCGGCATGCTCGACATGACCGCGGGGAACCTGTCCACCCACCTGCGACGCCTCGAGGAGGCGGGCTACGTGACCATCACCAAGACCTACGAGGGCCGGTCCCCCGCGACGTACGTCGCGCTCACCCCGGCCGGGCGCCTCGCGTTCGACGTCTACGCGCAGCGGCT
Organism: Cellulomonas uda; assembly: GCF_006538705.1. GTDB lineage: Bacteria > Actinomycetota > Actinomycetes > Actinomycetales > Cellulomonadaceae > Cellulomonas > Cellulomonas uda. The sequence goes on along the minus strand of NZ_BJLP01000008.1, from coordinate 59,597 downwards.
GCGCGAGCTCCTCGGGAGCGGACGGTGACGCGCGACGAGCACGTCGTCGTCGCCGACCACGTCACGCGCCGGTTCGGCGCGGTCGTGGCGCTCCACGACGTGTCGCTGAGCGTCGGCCAGGGCGAGCTCGTCGGGCTGCTCGGCCCCAACGGTGCGGGCAAGACCACGCTGCTCAGCCTCGTGGCCGGGCTGCGCAAGCCCGACGCGGGCACGGTCCGGCTGTTCGGTGGGGACCCGCGCGACGCGCGCTCGCGGCTCTCGCTCGGCACCACACCGCAGGAGACCGGGCTGCCGTCGACGCTGCGCGTGCAGGAGGTCGTCGCGCTCGTCGCGGGCCACTACGCCGCGCCCATGCCCACGGGTGAGCTGCTCGAGCGGTTCGGGCTCCAGGACCTCGCGCGGCGGCAGACGGGCGGGCTGTCGGGCGGGCAGAAGCGACGGCTCGCGGTCGCGCTCGCGCTCGTGGGCCGCCCCCGGCTCGTGCTGCTCGACGAGCCCACCACGGGCCTCGACGTCGAGGGCCGGCACGTGCTGTGGCAGGCGCTGCGCGACTACCACGCCGAGGGCGCGACAGTGCTGCTGACGAGCCACTACCTCGAGGAGGTCGAGGCGCTCGCGCACCGGGTCGTGGTCGTCGGGCACGGGCGCGTGCTCGCGGACGGCGGGCTGGCGGACGTGGTCGCGCTCGTCGCGCGGCGCCGCGTGCTGGTGACCGTGCCGGCCGACGCGCTGCCCCGCCTCGAGCGCCTGCCCGGGGTCGAGGTCCTCGAGGCCGCCGGGCGGCCCGAGGGCGTGCGGGTCACGCTGCTCGCGGCCGATGCCGACGAGCTCGTGCGCACGCTCGTCGGGCAGGACGCGCCGTTCCGTGACCTCGAGGTGCGCGGCGCGTCCCTCGAGGAGGCGTTCCTCGCGCTCACCGCGAGCGACGGGGTGCTCGAGCCCGGACGCGCCGCCGCCGAGCCCGTCCAGGAGGTCCGGTCATGACCGTCACCCACGCCCCCGTCCCCGGCCCGGCGCCCGTGCGCGCCGCGCGCCCGCCCGCGCTGTGGCGGCTCGTCTGGCTGCACGCGCGGCTCGGCTTCGTCGAGACGGTGCGCATCCCGATCGCCGTGATCGGCAACCTGCTGTTCCCCGCGCTCGCGCTGCTGTTCTTCGTGGTCCCCCAGCGCGAGGTCGCGCAGGACCCGGTCGGCGCGCTCGTCGCGGTCGCGCAGCTCGGCACGTTCGCGGTGATGTCGACGTGCCTGTTCTCGTTCGGCGCGGGAGTCTCGGAGGACCGCGCGCAGCCGTTCGACCCGTACCTGCGGACGCTGCCGGCCGGTCCGGGGGCGCGGCTGACGGGCCGCGTGCTCAACGGTCTGCTGTGGTCGTACTGCGCGCTCGCGCCGGTCGTGCTCGTCGGGTGGCTGCTCACCGCGGCCGAGCTGCGGTGGGAGCAGGCGCTGCAGTGCGTCGCGCTCGTCGTCGGCGTCGCGGTGCCGTTCCTGCTGCTGGGCCTCGCGATCGGGTATCGGCTGTCCGCGAAGGCCGCGATCGCGGTCGTGCAGGCGGTGCTGTTCCCGCTCGCGTTCGCCGGCGGGCTGTTCATGCCGCCGCAGGTGTTCCCCGACTGGCTCGACAGGTTGTCGATGGCCCTGCCGTCGCGGGCCGTGCGGGACCTCGTCGTGCAGGTCACCGCGGGCGTCGAGGCCTACCCGCTCGCGCTGCCCGTGCTGCTCGGCTGGACCGCGCTGTTCGCGGCCCTCGCCGTGCTGGCGTACCGGGCCGACGAGGGCCGCCGGTTCCGCTGACCCGCGGTGCGGGCAGGCGGGCCGGCGGCCCGGGCGGGCGTCAGGAGAACGTGCGCAGGCGCAGGGAGTTCGTCACGACGAGCACCGACGAGGCCGCCATCGCGGCACCGGCGATCATCGGGTTGAGCAGGCCGAGCGCCGCGAGCGGGATCGCCGCGACGTTGTAGGCGAACGCCCAGAACAGGTTCTGCTTGATGATCCGCAGCGTGCGGCGCGACAGCCGGATCGCCTGCGCCGCGGACCGCAGGTCGCCGCGCACGAGCGTGACGTCCGCAGCCTCGATCGCGACGTCCGTCCCCGTGCCCATCGCGAGGCCCAGGTCGGCGGTCGCCAGGGCGGCCGCGTCGTTGACCCCGTCGCCCACCATCGCGACCTGGCGGCCCTCGGCCTGCAGGCGGCGCACCACCTCGACCTTGTCCTCGGGCAGCACGTGCGCCACCACCTCGTCGATGCCGACCTCCCGCGCGACCGCGTGGGCGGCGCCCGCGTTGTCGCCCGTGAGCAGGACGGGCCGCAGGCCGAGTGCCCGCAGCTCGTCGACCGCGTCGCGTGAGGTGTCCTTGAGCGGGTCGCGGACGACGAGCGTCGCGCGGGCGCGGCCGTCCCACGCCACCATGACGGCGGTGGCGCCGTCGGCCTCGGCGGCGTCGAAGCCCGCGGTCAGCTCCGCGGTGTCGACGCCCTGCTCGGCGAGCCACGCCGGGCGTCCGACGAGCACGCGACGCCCGAGCCCGACGCCCGCGTGGGCGGTGCGGACCACGCCCACGACGCCCCGACCGGCGACCGCGGCGAAGTCGTACACCTCGTCCGACCCGATCTGTACACCGTCCGCGCCGACGCCCTGCGGCTGAGCGTCCAGCCCTTGCTCCGCCCCCAGCCCCTGCGCCTGCGCGCCCATGCCCTGCGCGTCCGCGCCAGCGGGTGCCGGCGACGTCCCGCGGGCGTCCCACGCCGCCACGACCGCCTGGCCGATCGGGTGCTCGGCCTGCCGCTCGACCGCCGCGGCGAGCCGCAGCGCCTCGTCGGCCGCGCGCTCGTCGTGACCCGCGGGGAGCAGGACGTCCGTGAGGGCCATCCGACCCTGCGTCACGGTCCCGGTCTTGTCGAGCACCACGGTGTCGACCCGACGCGTGCGCTCGAGCACCTGGGGACCCTTGATGAGGATGCCGAGCTGCGCCCCGCGGCCCGTGCCCACCAGCAGCGCGGTCGGCGTCGCGAGGCCCAGCGCGCACGGGCACGCGATGATCAGCACCGCGACCGCGGCGGTGAACGCCGCCTGGGCGCCCGCACCCGTCGCCAGCCACACCACGAGCGTGCCGAGCGCGAGCACCAGCACGACGGGCACGAACACGGCCGAGATCCGGTCCGCCAGGCGCTGCACCGGCGCCTTGCCGGTCTGCGCCTGCGCGACGAGCCGGCCGATCTGCGCGAGCCGCGTGTCCGCACCCACGCGCGTCGCCCGCACGACCAGCGCGCCCGAGGAGTTCACCGTCGCGCCCGTGACCTCGTCGCCCGGCCCGACCTCGACCGGCACGGGCTCGCCGGTGAGCAGCGACGTGTCCAGCGCGGACGTCCCGGACACGACGACGCCGTCGGTCGCGACCTTCTCGCCCGGCCGCACCGCGAACTCGTCGCCCACGCGCAGCCGGTCCACCGGCACGCGCTGCTCGGTGCGGCGCCCGTCCGGGCCGGTCACGACGAGCGCGACGTCCTTCGCGCCCAGGTCGAGCAGCGCGCGCAGCGCGTCACCCGCGCGGCGGCGCGAGCGGTGCTCGGCGAACCGACCCGCGAGCAGGAACGTCGTCACGACCGCCGCGACCTCGAAGTACAGCTCGGGCACCTCGCCCATGTCCATGCCCGAGGCCGCACGCGGCCACAGCGTCGGCGTCATCGTGATGCCCAGCTCGCCCGTGCCGCCGAGCAGCAGCGCCCACAGCGACCAGGACGTGGCCGCGATGATCCCGATGCTCACGAGCGTGTCCATGGTCGACGCGCCGTGCCGGGCCGCGCGGGCCGCGGCGCGGTGGAACGGCCAGGCGGCCCACGTCGCCACGGGCAGCGCGAGCGCCGCCACCACCCACTGCCAGCCGCGGAACTGCGTCACGGGGACCATCGACAGCACGACGACCGGGACGGTCAGCACCGCCGCGACGACGAGCCGTCGCCGCAGGTCCGCGCCGCGCGCGTCGGTGGGTGCCGACGTGTCCTCGTCGGCGGACATGTCGTGACCCGGCGCCATCGCGTGCGCCGACAGCGCGTGCTCGGCGAGCATCGCGTCGCTCGTCGACCCGCGCCCGTCGTGCTCGCCGGACGCGTGCTCGCCGGACATGTGCTCGCCGGACGAGTGCTCGCCGGACGAGTGCTCGCCGGGCGCGTGCTGGCCGGGCGCGTGCTGGTCGGGCGTGTGCCCGTGCGCCGGGTGACCCGTCACCGCCGGCGAGCCGACCGGCGACGTCACGCGCGCGTCGTAGCCCGCGGCGCGCACGGCGGCCACGAGGTCGTCGGGTGTGACGGACGGGTCGACGCCCTCGACGTGCGCGGACTCGAGCGGCAGGTTCACGCTCGCGGTGACCCCGGGCAGGCGCTGGAGACGCTTCTCGACGCGTGCGACGCACGACGCGCACGTCATGCCCTCCACGGCGAGGTCGACCACGAGGGTCGGTGCCCCGCGGGTGCCGGGCTGCTGGTCGGTGCTCATGCTCCGCCTCCGGGTTCGTGCGGTCGGTTCCTGCGGTCTGTTCGTGCGGTCGGGTCGTGCGGTCTGTTCGTGAGGTCGGGTCGTGCGGCGGTCAGCGCCGTCGCGGCGCGGGGCTCACAGCAGCGAGCGCCGCGGGGTCAGCGCGTAGCCGGCCTCGTCGACGGCCGCGGCCACAGCCTCGTCGGGCAGCGGAGCCTCGGACGTCACGGTGACCTGCGACGAGCCGCCGACGACGAGGTCGACCGCGACGTCGCTCACGCCGGGGATGGCCTGGAGCTCGGTGGTGACGTGCTGGACGCAGTGCGCGCAGGTCATGCCGTCGACGCCGAACGTGGTGGTGGTCATGGGTTCTCTCCTCGGTGCGGTGGAGCGTGCGGTGGGGGTGGTGCGGGGGTGCAGCCGGTGTCTCAGCTGCGCACGAGGCGGGCGATCGCGTCGGCCGCCTCCTTGACCTTGGCCTGCCCCTCGTCGGGGTCGCGCCGGGCGGCGTCGACGACGCAGTGGCCGAGGTGGTCCTCGACGAGCCCGATGCTCACGGCCTGCAGCGCCTTGGTCACGGCCGCGATCTGCGTGAGCACGTCGATGCAGTAGACGTCCTCGTCGACCATGCGGGCGATGCCCCGGACCTGCCCCTCGATGCGGCGCAGGCGCTTGAGGTAGTCGTCCTTGTCAGTGGTGTAGCCGTGCATGCGTGCCTCCTCGTCGACGCCAACCACCATACCCCCGTGGGGTATTCCTGACGCGATCCGAAGGTCCCGACCTGCCCGGAATGTGGACTGGTCTGGACGGGATATCGGAGACCTGGCCAGAATTCCGAGCGTTCTGATCGGGCAACTCGGAATAGGCCGGGTCCCGAGTCTCATGACCAGGGAGCACACCCACCATGACGTCCCCCCACCGCAGGCACCTCGCCCGCCCGTCGTCCCGCCTGGCCGCGGCGCTCGTCGCCGCGTCGCTCCTGGCCCTGGCGGGGTGCAGCTCGTCCGGCGACGCCGCGGCCGGCGACGGCACCGGCGACGGCACGGGTGACGGCACGGGTGGTGCGGCGAGCGCCACGATCGACCTCGTCGGCTTCGCCGTCATCCAGTCCGCCTACGACGACCTCGCCGAGCAGTTCGCGCAGACCGACGAGGGCAAGGGCGTGAAGGTCAAGGGATCGTTCGGCGCGTCCGGCGCGCAGTCGCGCGCCGTGATCGCCGGCCAGGACGCCGACCTCGTCGCGCTGTCGCTCACGCCGGACGTCGACGCCATCGTCGACGCGGGCCTGGTGGCTCAGGACTGGGACGCCGACGAGAACAAGGGCATCGTGTCCGACTCGGTCGTCGTCCTCGCGGTCCGCAAGGGCAACCCGAAGAACATCACCGGCTGGGACGACATCGTGCAGCCGGGTGTCGGCATCGTCACGGCCGACCCGGGCACGTCGGGCTCCGCCAAGTGGAACCTGCTCGGCGCGTACACGCACGGCCTGGGCGCGGACGAGGACGAGGCGGCAGCCGAGGAGTTCCTCGGCAAGTTCATCGGCAACGTCGTGAGCTGGAACGACTCGGGCCGCACCGCGACCGACGCGTTCGTCAAGGGCACGGGAGACGTGCTGATCTCCTACGAGAACGAGGCGATCGCGGCGCGCGCCGCGGGCGTCGAGCTCGACTACGTCGTCCCCGAGACCACGTTCCTCATCGAGAACCCCGCCGCCGTCACGACGAGCGCCTCGCAGGCCGCCAAGGACTTCCTCGAGTTCGTCAGGTCCGACGAGGGTCAGGCCGTCCTCATCGAGCACGGCTTCCGCTCGCCGTCGGGCGTGGAGCCCACCGTGGACGTCGAGGGCGCGAACGACCCGGCGAACCCGTTCCCGGACGCCACGATCTGGACCGTCGAGGACCTGGGCGGCTGGAGCGTCGTGAACGACACGCTGTTCGACAAGGAGACCGGCCTCGTCGCGGAGCTGCGCGGCTGATGTCCCTCGTCGCACAGGTCGACCGGGCGACGCGCCCCGCCTCCGGGCGGGGGCGTCGCCCCGGCGAGCTCACGGGCGGCGCGGCGCTCGGGCTCGGCGTCGGCGTCCTGTGGCTCAGCCTGCTGGTGCTGCTGCCCGTCGCCGCGATCGTCTCGACCGCGTTCGACGACGGCCTCGGCGGGTTCTGGGACGCCGTCACGGACCCCGAGGCGCTCGCCGCGATCCGGTTCACGGTGGGCGCCGCCGCGTTCGTCACGCTCGTCAACGCGGTCGTCGGCACGCTGATCGCGTGGGTGCTCGTGCGCGATCGGTTCCCCGGCAAGCGGGTCCTCGAGGTCGTCATCGACATCCCGTTCGCGCTGCCGACGATCGTCGCCGGCCTCGTCCTGATCACGCTGTACGGCCCGAGCGGGCCGTTCGGGATCAACCTCGTCGGTACGCGGGCGGGCGTCGTGCTCGCGCTGCTGTTCGTCACGCTGCCGTTCGTCGTGCGGTCCGTGCAGCCCGTCCTCATCGACGCCGACCGTGAGGTCGAGCAGGCCGCCGCGTCGCTCGGGGCGAGCGGGTTCACGATCTTCCGGCGCGTGATCCTGCCGACCGTCACGCCGGCCGTGGTCTCGGGCGCCGCCCTGAGCTTCGCGCGTGCGCTCGGCGAGTTCGGGTCGGTCATCCTCATCTCCGCCAACCTGATCGGCAAGACCCAGGTGTCGTCGTCCTACATCCTCAAGATGATCGAGTCGCAGGAGACGGTCTCGGCGGCCGCGGTCGCCACGCTCCTGCTCGTCGTCGCCGTCGTCGTGCTCGTGGTGCTCGACGTCCTCCAGCGCCGGACGGCCCGCCGTGGCTGACGTCCTGACGCCGGACCCGTCCGCCCCGGCAGCGGCCTCGCGTCCCGCCGCCCGGCCCCCGGTCGACCCGCGCGTGCGCCGCGCCCGGCGCCGCACCACGCGCACCGCCTGGCTGCTGCGGCTCGTCGCGGTCGGCTACGTGCTCGCGCTCGTCGCGCTGCCCGTCGCGTCCGTCGTGCAGCACACGTTCGCCGACGGCGTCGCGCCCGTGCTGGACGTGCTGACGTCCGAGGACTTCCTCGCCGCGCTGCGGCTCACCGCCGTCGTCGCGGGCGTCGCCGTCGCGCTCAACACCGTGTTCGGCGTCGGGATGGGCTACCTGCTCGTGCGCTACCGGTTCTGGGGCCGGCGGTTCCTGTCGGCTGTCATCGACCTGCCGGTGTCGATCTCGCCGATCGTCGTCGGCGTCGCGCTGATCCTCGTCTACGGCACGTACGGCTGGTTCGGCGGAGCGCTCGAGGACGCCGGGATCCGCGTGATCTTCTCGGTGCCGGGGATGGTGCTCGCGACCGTGCTCGTCTCGCTGCCCCTCGTGCTCCGCGAGGTCGTGCCGACCCTCGAGGAGGCCGGCATCGAGCAGGAGCAGGCCGCGCAGTCCCTCGGCGCGAACGCGTGGCAGCGGTTCTGGCGCATCACGCTCCCGACGATCCGGTGGGCGCTCGCGTACGGCGTCGCGCTGAGCCTCGCGCGCTCGCTCGGCGAGTTCGGCGCGGTGCGCGTCGTGTCCGGGTCCGTCGCGGGCGAGTCCCAGACGCTCACGCTCTACGTCAACGACTCGTACCAGGAGTTCGGGGCCGACGCGCAGCGGCAGGCGTTCGCCGCCGCGTTCGTGCTCATGACGGTCGCCGTCGTGCTGATCGTCGTCATCGCCGCGCTGCGGCCCGAGGAGGACAAGGCATGAGCCGCACGACCACCCCCGCGCACCGCCCCGACGCGCTCGCGGGCGGCCCGTCCGGCATCGTCGTGCGCGGCGTGCACCGCCGGTTCGGCGACTTCGTCGCGCTCGAGGACGTCGACCTCGAGGTGCGGCCCGGTGGGCTGACCGCACTGCTCGGCCCGTCGGGCGGCGGCAAGTCCACGCTCCTGCGGATCATCGCCGGCCTCGACCACCCGGACTCCGGGAGCGTGGAGATCGGCGGGCGCGACGCGACGTTCCTGCCGCCGCAGCGCCGGTCCGTCGGCTTCGTGTTCCAGCACTACGCGGCGTTCACGCACCTGACGACGGCGCGCAACGTCGCGTTCGGGCTCGAGATCCGCAAGCGCCCCAAGGCCGAGGTGCGCGACCGCGTCGCCGAGCTGCTCGAGCTCGTGCACCTCGAGCACCTCGCCGACCGGCTGCCGTCCCAGCTCTCGGGCGGCCAGCGCCAGCGCATGGCACTGGCCCGCGCGCTCGCCGTGCAGCCCGAGGTGCTGCTGCTCGACGAGCCGTTCGGCGCGCTCGACGCGCAGGTCCGCAAGGAGCTGCGCGACTGGCTGCGGCGCCTGCACGACGAGGTGCACGTGACCACCCTGTTCGTCACGCACGACCAGGAGGAGGCGCTCGAGGTCGCCGACGAGATCGTCGTCATCAACGACGGTCGCATCGAGCAGGTCGGCACACCCGGCGAGCTCTACGACCACCCGGCGAACCCGTTCGTCATGTCGTTCCTCGGCCCGGTGACCCGGCTCGGCGGCGCGCTCGTGCGACCGCACGACATCGAGGTCCTCACCGACGACCGCGCCGGGGCCGTGCGGGTCGAGGTCACCAGGCTGCTGCGTGTCGGGTACGAGGTGCGCGCCGAGACGCGGGCCGACGACGGCTCGACGCCGTGGGTGCAGCTGACGCGCGCGCAGGTCACCGAGCTCGGGCTCGTCGAGGGCCGCACCGTGTGGCTGCGCCCGCTCGTCGACACCCCGTTCCCCGCCGCCGGGCTGCCCGCGGACGCCTCCGGCCCCGTCGCCGGCCCCGCCGCCGGGTGTCCCGACCGGGTGCCGGCCTGACGCGATGCCCGTGCACATCTCCGCGAAGGTCGACTACGCCGTCCGCGCGCTCCTGCTGCTCGCCGAGCGCGCGCCGGACCTGGTGACGGCCGAGGCGCTGTCGACCGAGCAGGACCTGCCGCGTGAGTACGCCGAGCAGATCCTCACCGAGCTGCGCAAGCTCGGGTACGTCGTCTCCAAGCGCGGTGCGCGGGGCGGGTTCCACCTCGCGCGGCCGGCCGACGAGGTGCTCGTCGGACCCGTCGTCGCGGCGTTGGAGGGGCCGTTCGTCACCGTGCGCGCAGCCCCGCCCGACCGCCTCGAGTACCGCGGCGTCGCGCAGCACCTGCCCACCCTGTGGGGCGCGATCGACGAGACGCTGCATGGCGTGCTCGACCACGTGACGCTCGCGGACCTGCTCGCGGGCCCGGTGCTCGACGTCCGCGAGGGCGCCGCGGGCTGACCGCGCAGGTGGGGCCGGGCGCGGCGGCGTGCGGGCCCGGGACCCGCGGACGGCACAATGGGCCCATGCGGGTCTCGGCGAAGGCGGACTATGCGGTGCGCGCGTGCGCGGAGCTGGCGGCGAGCCCGCAGGGGCACCCGGTCGCGGTCGAGACCCTCGCGGCGGGTCAGGGGCTGCCGACGAGCTTCCTCGAGCGGATCCTGGGCGACCTGCGCCGCGGCGGCGTGGTGGTGAGCGTCCGCGGGCGCTCGGGCGGGTACCGGCTCGCGCGGCCCGCCGACCAGATCACGCTCGCGGACGTCATGCGCGCCGCCGAGGGGCCGCTCGTCACGGTGCGCGACGAGCGTCCGCCGTCGCTGACGTACGAGGGGTCGGCGGCGGCGCTGCTGGACGTGTGGGTCGCGCTGCGGGTCGCGGTGCGGGACGTGCTCGACGAGGTGACGATCGCGGCGCTCGTCGCGGGCGACCTCCCGGCGCCGGTGCGGGAGATGCTCGGCCGCGCCGACGCGTGGGAGAACCCCTGACCTGAGACGCGTGCGCGGGCGTGCCGCGGGCGTGCGACGGCGCGCGTCTTGCATGATGGACGGGTCTTGAATATCGAGTTCCCGGGTCGGGATTATCGAGATGTCGGTTCCACCCGCCTCGTCGCCCATCGCCCCGAAGGACCCCGCTCATGCCGCAGCTCCTGCTCCTGGCCGTCGTCGGCCTCGCGGCGCAGCTCGTCGACGGCTCGCTCGGCATGGCGTACGGCGTCACCTCCAGCACGCTCCTGCTCGCGATCGGCACCAACCCCGCCGCGGCGTCCGCCACCGTGCACCTCGCCGAGATCGGCACCACGCTCGCGTCGGGCGTCTCGCACTGGAAGTTCGGCAACGTCGACTGGAAGGTCGTGCGGCGCGTCGGCATCCCCGGCGCGATCGGCGCGTTCCTCGGCGCGACCGTCCTGTCCCGGGTCGCGACCGACCAGGCCGCCCCCGTGATGTCGGGCATCCTGCTCGCGCTCGGCACCTACATCCTGGTGCGCTTCACGTTCAAGGGGCTGCGCAAGGACCGGCTCGGCCAGCCCGTGCGCAAGCGGTTCCTCGCACCGCTCGGCCTGTTCGCGGGCTTCGTCGACGCCACCGGCGGCGGCGGCTGGGGACCGGTCGGCACGCCCGCGCTGCTCGCGTCCGGGCGCATGGAGCCGCGCAAGGTCATCGGCTCGATCGACACGTCCGAGTTCCTCGTGGCGCTCGCCGCCTCGCTCGGCTTCCTGTTCTCGCTCGGCTCGCAGGGCATCGACGTGCGCTGGGTGCTCGCGCTGCTCGTCGGCGGGCTGATCGCCGCGCCCATCGCCGCCTGGCTCGTGCGGATCATCCCGCCGCGGCTGCTCGGGTCGGCCGTCGGCGGCATGATCGTCCTGACCAACACCCGCACGATCCTGCGCTCCGACCTCGTCGGCCTCGGCGGTACCCCCGCGCAGGCGTGGGTGCTCGGTGCGATCGGCGTGGTCTGGGCCGCCGCGGTCGCGTGGTCCGTGCGCGCCTACCGCGCCGAGCGCGCGGCCGAGCGCGCCGCCGCGACCGAGCCCACCCCGGCCCCCGAGCTCGTCGAGGCCTGACCCTCCCCGTCCCCCGCCCCCGCGCCCGCGCTCGTCGCGGCCCGCGGCCGTGCGCCGCAGCGCGGTATGGGTGGAGTTCCGCTCACCTGGCGAGCGTTTCTCCACCCGTCTCGCCCTGACCGGCGCGCTCACCGGGGGAACTACCCGGGCCGTGACTCAACTGTGACCTTCGGGGTGCCGAGAACACCCGTGTGGAAGCGGTGGAGGTCGCCTTCCGGTACGCGGGGCGTTCCGGCCTCCGTGTCGACCGCACCGGCGCGCACCTCGGGCTCGCGACCGGCGAGCGCCGCACCTTCGTCGACGGCTCCGCGCAGCGCGCCGACGTCGTCGCCGCCGCCCTCCTGCTCGTCGCCCGTGTCGCCGCGTCCCGCTTCGACGAGCCCGCCGCACCGCCGGGCCCGGGCGTGCACACCGGCGCCGGGCGGAACCCGCGCGACGACCGCACCGCCCACGGCGACCTCGCCGACCTCGTCGAGCACGCCGACCCGTTCCTGACCACCGGCGACGGGCTCGTGCGGTTCGAGAGCCTCGCCGCGTGCGGGGGCGTCGCCGCGCGCCTCGACCTGCTGCCCGCCGGGCTCGACGTCACGCCGCGTGCGCCGGGCACGACGACGGTCGACCTCGGTCCCCGCGTCCGTGAGCTGCTCGCCGGCCTGCTCCCGCGCGAGCCGCTGCGCGTGAGCGCGAGCGCCGCAGGGCTCGAGGAGCGCTCGTTCGTCGGACGCGTGCAGGAACGCCGCGTGGTCCTGGCCGATCGGTGGGTCCGCTCGCTCACCGCGCTGCCCGTGCTCGCGTCGACCATGCAGCCCCGCGCGCGGCTGTCCGCACGGCATGCCCGCGCGTTCGTGCGCGGCGTGCCCGCCGGCGGGACGGCCTGGCTGCTGCCCGCGCGCGACGGTCTGCGCACCCTGACCGCACCGGCCGGCGACGCGTTCCGCCTCGACGGCGCGTGGCGCCTGCGCGTGCTCGAGCCGCTCGTGCGGCATGCGACCGGCCTGCGCGTGCACGAGCACCGACCCACCGGCACGACCTGGTGGGAGCTCGAGCTGCCGCACGCCCGGCTGGGCCTTGCGCTCAGCGCGCACCCCGGCCGCGCGTTCGCGGACGAGACGCTCACGCAGGCACCGTTCGTCGTCGCCGACCAGCGCGCCGCCGCGGCCGGTCGGCTCGCCTACGACCTGGCCGACGGCCGCTGGTTCGAGCGCACGATCCCCTTCGCCCGCGACCTGCTCACCCCTGACGACCAGGCACCCCCGGAGGACCAGACACCCCCGGAGGGCAAGGGCACGCCCGATGCTCCACCTCGTCTCGACGAGCACGGCGCCCTCGCCCCTCGCGGCCGCCTCCTGGGCTGACCGAGCGGACCGCCGGCCGAGCGGACCGCCGGCCGGGTGAAGCGCCCGCCGGGTGGTCGCCCGCCGGGCCGAGCGCCCAGCGGCGGACGGGGTGGTCAGGCGGGCGGCGTCGCCTCGGCGGCGGCCTGCGCGGCGGCCGGCAGCGCGTTCTCGATGCGCGCGAGCGCCTCGTCGTCGTGCGCGGCCGAGACGAACCACGCCTCGAACGCGGACGGCGGCGCGCTGACGCCCGCGTCGAGCAGCGCGTGGAAGAACGGGGCGTACCGCCAGTGCTCGGAGCCCTGCACGTCGGCGTAGTCGCGCACGCCGTGCTCGGCGACGTCGTCGCCGAACGCGACGGAGAACAGCGAGCCCGCCCACTGCAGCGCGTGCGGCACGCCGGCGTTCGCGAGGGCCTTGGTCACGGACTCGCGCAGGCGCGCGGCGGTCTCGTCGAGGTGACGGTAGACGTCGGCGTCGGCGAGCCGCAGCGTCGCGAGTCCCGCGGCGGTCGCGACGGGGTTCCCGGACAGCGTGCCGGCCTGGTAGACGGGCCCGAGCGGCGCGAGCTGACGCATGACGTCGCGCCGGCCGCCGACCGCGGCGACGGGCAGCCCGCCGCCGACGACCTTGCCGAACGTGAACAGGTCGGGCGACCACCCCTCGCGCAGGCCCTCGAGCCCCCACCAGCCGGAGTAGCCGACGCGGAAGCCGGTGAGCACCTCGTCCTGGACCAGCAGGGCGCCGTGCTCGTGCGTGAGCGCGCGCAGCTCGGCGTTGAAGCCGGGCGCGGGCGGCACGACGCCCATGTTGGCGGGCGCGGCCTCGGTGATGACGGCCGCGATGCGGGGCCCGTGCTGGGCGAACGCGTCACGCACCGCGTCGACGTCGTTGTAGGGCAGCACGATCGTCTCGGCCGCGACGGCCGACGAGACGCCCGCGGACCCGGGCAGCGCGAGCGTCGCGACGCCGGAGCCGGCCTGCGCGAGCAGCGCGTCGACGTGCCCGTGGTAGCAGCCCGCGAACTTCACGACGAGGTCGCGCCCGGTGTAGCCGCGCGCGAGCCGCAGCGCGGTCATGGTCGCCTCGGTGCCGGTCGAGACGAGGCGGACCAGCTCGGCGGCCGGCACGCGGTAGCGGATGGCGTCGACGAGCTCGACCTCGGTCGTCGTCGGCGCCCCGAAGCTCAGGCCGCGTGCGGCGGCCTCCTGCACGGCGGCGACGACCTCGGGGTGCGCGTGGCCGAGCAGCGCCGGCCCCCACGACCCGACGAGGTCCACGTACTGGCGGCCCTCGACGTCGGTGACGTACGCGCCGCGGGCCGACGCGACGAACGGCGGCGTGCCGCCGACCGACCCGTACGCACGCACAGGCGAGCTGACCCCTCCCGGGATCACGGCCTGCGCATGCGCGAACACCTCGGCGTTCGTCGGGCTCATCGGTACTCCTCCGCCAGCCATCCGGCCAGCTCCGTCGCGTGGTACGTGAGGACAGAATCGGCACCCGCGCGGCGGATGCTGAGCACGGACTCGGCTATCGCCCGTTCGCGCTCGATCCACCCGGCCGCCGCGGCAGCCTCGATCATGGCGTACTCGCCGGACACGGCATAGGCCGCGACCGGTACGGGGCTGCTCGCCGCGACGTCGGCCAGCACGTCGAGGTAGGACATCGCCGGCTTCACCATGACGACGTCGGCGCCCTCGGCCACGTCGATGGCCACCTCGCGGGCCGCCTCGCGGCGGTTCGCGGGGTCCATCTGGTAGGTCCGGCGGTCGCCGACGAGCTGCGACTCGACCGCGTCACGGAAGGGGCCGTAGAACGCGCTCGCGTACTTCGCCGCGTAGGCGAGCACGGCGACCTCGTCGTACCCGGCGGCGTCGAGCGCGTCGCGCACGACCGCGACCTGGCCGTCCATCATCCCGGACAGCCCGACGAGGTGCGCCCCCGCGGCGGCCTGCGCGAGCGCCATGTCCGCGTACCGCACGAGCGTCGCGTCGTTGTCGACGCGCCCGTCCGGGGTCAGCACGCCGCAGTGGCCGTGGTCGGTGAACTCGTCGAGGCACAGGTCCGCCTGCACGACGAGCGCGTCGCCCACCTCCGCCGCCGCGACCGCGATCGCGCGGTTGAGGATGCCGTCCGGGTCGGTCGCCCGGCTGCCGACCGCGTCGCGCACCTCGGGCACCGCGAACAGCATGACGCCACCCAGACGGGCGTCGGCCGCCCGGGCGAGCGCGTCCTTGAGCGAGTCGAGCGTGTGCTGCTGGACGCCCGGCATCGACGTGATCGGGCGGGGTTCGTCGAGCCCCTCGCGGACGAACACCGGCAGCACCAGGTGGCGCGGCAGCACGTCGACCTCGCGCACGAGCCGGCGGACGGCGGGCGTCGCGCGCAGCCGGCGGGGCCGGACGCGGCCGGGCCCGGCGACGGCGGCGCCGGAGGGCTGCCCGGTGGATCGGCCGGTCGGCTGCTGGGTGGGCTGCTCGGTGGGCTGGTGGGTGGGCTGCTGGGTGGGCTGCTCGGTGGGGTCGGTGGTCACGGTGTCTCCTGGTGTCCGGTTCGTCCATCCTCCCGGACGGGCGGGGCGGCGACGAGGCCGTCCGACGGGTGAGCGGCGGCCACGAGCGCGGCGACGAGGCCGGCCATGGTCTGCTCGTCGGCGGTCGCGGCGAGCGGCAGGCCGAGGCGGCGGACCTCGGCGGCGGTGGTCGGTCCGATCGCGACGAGCAGCGTGCCGGGCGGCGGCGGGCCGAGGTGCTCGACGAGCGCGCGCACCGTGCTCGCGGAGGTGAGCAGCGCGGCGTGCAGCGCGCCCGTCCGCCACGCGTCGCGCACGTCCTCCGGCGGGGGCGGGGCCGGGACGGTGCGGTACGCGACGACCTCGTCGACCTGCCACCCGCGCGCCCGCAGGCCGTCGGCGACGGTCGACGCGGCGAGGTCGCCGCGGGCGAACAGGACGCGTGCGGGCCGGGTGCCGTCGGCGGGGTGGTCGGTGGGGTGGTCGGTGGGGTGGTCGGCGGTGGACGGGTGGCCGGCGGTCGGGGCGTGGTGCCGGGGCCCGTGCTGCAGGTACCCGTCGTGCGGGTCCGTCCACCCGCGCTGCCCGGGGGCCGGTGGCCACTGGGCAGCGAGGTTCGCACCGGTCGACGGCCCGCGCGGCGTGAGGTCCGTGCCGACGCCCGCGTCGCGCAGCGCCCGGGCGGTGCCCGGGCCGACCGCGGCGACCTGCACCGCGCCGTCCGCGACGAGCGTCGCCAGCGGCCGTCCGGTGGCGGTGGCGCGGGTGTCGAGCACGGGCACGGCGGCACCGCTCGTCACGACGAGCCAGCGGTACCAGCCCGCGCCGAGCGCGAGCAGCGCGTCGTCGACGCGTCCGGTGTCGGCGGGCGGCTCGATCGCGATCAGGGGGACGAGCACCGGCTCGGCCCCGGCGGCGGCGAGCGCCACCGCGGCACCGGACTGCCCGGCGGTCGGGCGCGGCACGAGCACGCGCCACCCGGCGAGCGGCGTGGCGAGCGGTGCGGCGGGCGTCGCGCGCCCGTCGTCGGGCGCGGTCACGAGCGCGGGCCGACGGGGGCGAGGTCCGCGGCACCCCTCTCGAGCAGCAGGTCGGCGAGCTCCGCACCGGCGGCGGCGGCGTCCTGCTCACGGTGGCCGCCCTCGGCGGCCCCGGCCGGCTCGTCGTGCGGGCCGCTGTGCGTGCCGCCGTGTGCGCCGTCGTTCGGGGCGTCCTGCGGGCCCTCGTGCGGCTCGTCGTCGGGCTCGGCACCCTCCCGGACGACGACGGCCGTGCTCGTCAGACCGTGCCGCAGGAGCCGGGTGCCGTCGGTGCGGGCCACCACGGCCTCGAGCTCGAGGCGCGGCCCGTCGACGAGCGCGAGGGCGCCGACCGGTGCGGCGCACCCCGCCTCGAGGCGCGCGAGCAGCGCGCGCTCGGCGGCGACCGCGAGGCGCGTGGGCCGGTGGTCGAGCGCGGCGAGCGCGGTCGCGAGTGCGGCGAGCACGGGCGTGGGCGGGTCGTCGAGGTCGGCGCTGCGCACCTCGACGGCGAGCGCGCCCTGCCCGGGCGCGGGGAGCATGACGTGCGGGTCGAGCGCCTCGGTGACGGCCTCGAGCCGGCCGAGCCGGGCGAGGCCGGCCCGCGCGAGCACCACCGCGTCGAGGTCGCCGGGCCCCGACGACGAGCCCGCGACCCGGCCCAGGCGCGTGTCGACGTTGCCGCGGATGTCGACGACCTCGAGGTCGGGCCGTGCGGCGAGCAGCTGTGCCGCGCGGCGCGGCGACCCGGTGCCGACGCGTGCGCCCGCGGGCAGCTCGTGCAGCCGCAGGCCGTCGCGCGCGCACAGCACGTCCCGCGGGTCCTCGCGCAGCGGGACCGCGGCGATGGTCAGGCCCGGTGCGGGCGCGGTGGGCAGGTCCTTGAGGGAGTGCACCGCGACGTCGCAGCGGCCGTCGAGCAGCGCGTCCCGCAGCGCGGTGACGAACACGCCCGTGCCGCCGAGGGTCGCGAGGCTGCCGGTGAGCCGGTCGCCCTCGGTGCGCACGTGCACGGTCTCGACCTCGAAGCCGCCGAGGCGGGTGAGCGCGTCGGCCACGTGGCCCGTCTGCGTGCGCGCGAGCGTCGACGCTCGTGTACCGATCCGGACCACCGACATGCCAGCAGTGTCCCCCGTCGTGCGCGCGGATGTCGAAATCCGAGCGCTCGTCCGGGCGTGATGACGGAGTGTCAGAAAATGGCGCGTCGTGCATTTTCGCGCGCTCACCAGGAATTGTCAGGACGCCCTCACCGGGAGCCACGGAGAAATGTGTGACGTGGACCCGACAAAGTGTCAGAACAATGCCACAGGCGACGACCGTGACATCGCCCCGCACGGCAGCGTCCGGGGACGTCAGTGCGGCAGCGACCCCAGTGCTCGGCGGCCCGCCGCGACCGCGTCCGGGATCACCGACGCGAGCCCGTTGCCCGCGAGCCACGCCCCGCACGCCACCACCCGGGCGCCGTCAGTCCGCGGCGCGTCCAGCGCAGCCCGCACGGCCGCGACCGCCTCGCGGTGGCGCGCGCTCGGCCGCGGGAGCGCCTGCGTCCAGCGCACCACCGCCGACGCCACCACCTGCTCGTCGCGCACCGGCACCCCCAGCAGGACCGACGCGTCCACGAGCGCCTGAGCGACGAGCGCGTCGGTGTCGCCGAGCCCGGCGCGTCCGGCAGCGCGGCCCGCGCCCTCGGCCGGGTCCGACTCGTCGGCCCGGCCGTACGACAGGCGCACGACGTGCCGTCCGGCGGGCGCGCGCCCGGCCAGCCACGGCCACTTCGCCGTCGCGTGCGTCAGCGCCTTCGCGCGCACGTCGTCCGCCTCGCGCGCGACGAGCACGCCCGTGCCGCGCGGCGCGGCGTCGAGCGCCGGGGCGTCGAGCACGAGCGTCACGAGCCGCACGTCCGCACCCTCGTCCAGCGCGACGTCGCCGAGGTCCAGCACGTGCGTGAGCAGCTCGACCTGCGGGCCCGCGACGACGAGCCGTCCGGTCCGCACGCTGCTGCCGTCGCCGAGCGTCACCACCACCGTGCCGGGCTCGTCGTCGGCCGGGCGTGCGCCCGTCGCCCGCGTCCGCGTGCGGATCGTGCCGCCACCCTGCGTGACCTGCGCGGCGAGTGTGTCGACGAGCACGTGCACACCGCCGTCGAGCCCCTGCACCGCCGAGCCCGCGGGCGCCGCGGCACGCAGCGAGCGCACCGCGCGCGCGAGCGACCGTGACGTCTCCAGCGCGCCGGGCAGCCCGGGCGCGACCGCGTCCACCGCGAGCTCGTCGGGCTCCGCCGCGTGCACGCCGCCCACGACGGGCCGTACCAGCCGGTCCACCACACGTGCCCCCATGCGCGCCCGCACGAGCGCGCCGAGCGTCGTCGCCCCCGCACCCACGCGCGCCGGCAGGACCAGGTCGAGCGCCGCGCGCGCCGCGCCGAGCACCCCGAGCGTGCGCCGCACGTCCGGCGCCCACGGCTGCGACGGGATGCCGAGCAGGCCCGTCTGCGGCAGCGGGCCGTCGCCCGACGGCAGGTGCACCCACGAGCCGAGCCCGCTCGGCGCGACCACGCGGTCCGCGATCCCCAGCTCGGCCAGGTACGCGGCGACCGTGCCCCCGCGGGTCGCGAACGACTCCGCGCCCGCGTCGAGCTCGAGACCGGCGACGACGTGCCCGCGCACCGCGCCGCCGACCGCGTCGCGGCCCTCGACGACGAGCGGCCTCAGCCCGCCGCGCACCAGCTCACGCGCCGCCACCAGACCCGCGACCCCACCGCCGACGACCACGGCGTCCCAGCGCTCGTCGGCGCGCTCGGTCCCCGGACCCTCGGCGGCGGCGGTCACAGCGAGTGGACCAGCTCGACGACGCGCGTGAGCACCGCCGGGTCCGTGCTCGGCGGCACGCCGTGCCCGAGGTTCACCACGTGCGCGGGGGCCGACCGGCCGCGCTGGACGACGTCACGGACGTGCGCCTCGAGCACCGGCCACGGCGCCGCGAGCAGCGCGGGGTCGATGTTGCCCTGCAACGGCGTGGTGCCGCCCAGCCGGCGCGAGGCCTCGTCGAGCGGGATCCGGTAGTCCACGCCGACGACGTCCGCACCCACGTCGCGCATCGCCGCGAGCAGCTCGCCCGTCCCGGTGCCGAAGTGCACGGTGCGCACGCCCAGGTCCCGCACCGCGTCCAGCGCGCGCTCCGACGAGGGTGCGACGTGCCCCGTGTAGTCAGCGAGCGACAGCGCGCCCGCCCACGAGTCGAACAGCTGCGCGGCGGACGCCCCCGCGAGCACCTGGGCCCGCAGGAACGCGCCCGTGACGTCCGCGGCCCACGTCATGAGCGCGCGCCACGTCGACGGGTCGGAGTGCATGAGCCCGCGGGCCGCCAGGTGGTCGCGCGACGGCCCGCCCTCGACCAGGTACGCGGCGAGCGTGAACGGCGCCCCCGCGAAGCCGATGAGCGGCGTGCTCCCGAGCTCGGCGACCGTGCGCGCCACGCCCTCGGTGACGGGCGCGAGCGCCTCGTCGGACAGCGTCAGCTCCGCGAGCCGTGCGACGTCGTCCGCGGTGCGCACCGGCGCACCCATGACCGGCCCGACTCCCGGCTTGATCTCGACGTCGACGCCCGCGAGCCGCAGCGGCACCACGATGTCCGAGAAGAAGATCGCCGCGTCCACGCCGTGCCGCCGCACGGGCTGCAGCGTGATCTCGGACGCGAGTGCCGGGTCGAGGCACGCGTCGAGCATCGCGGTGCCCACCCGCAGCGCGCGGTACTCGGGCAGCGAGCGACCGGCCTGGCGCATGAACCACACCGGAAGGCGCTCGGGACGCTCTTTCGAATACGCGCGGACGAGGGAGGAATGTGACGTACGCCCGTCGACGAGCGGATGACCAGCAGAAAGCACAGGTCGATTGTGCCTGACATTTCCGGGCACCGTCGGACGGGTGGTTGAATCGGGCGCGTGGTGCTGCTCTCCCTCGTCGCGTCGCACCGCGATCTCGACCTCGGGGTGCTCGAGCGTCTCTCCTCGGACGTGCACGCCGTGGGCCGCGAGCTCGTCGGCGCGTCGCCCTCGATCGCCGGTGCCGTCGTGCTCGCGACGTGCAACCGCTTCGAGCTGTACCTCGACGTCGCCGACGCCGAGCACGCACCCGAGGCCCGTGCCGCGGTCGCCGCGACCGTGGCCGCCCGCTCGGGCTACGACCCGACGCGCGTCGCCGAGCACCTCGCCGTGCACACGGGCACCGACTCGGCCGCGCACCTGTTCGCGGTCGCGAGCGGGCTCGAGTCGATGGTCGTCGGGGAGCGCGAGATCGCCGGGCAGGTGCGCCGCGCGCTCACGACAGCCCGCAAGGACGGCACGACGACGAGCGCGCTCGAGAGCCTGTTCCAGGCGGCGTCCCGCGTCTCGCGCAAGGTCGAGGGCCGCACCGGGCTCGGCGCGGCCGGCCGGTCCGTCGTCGGCGTCGCGCTGGACATCGCCGAGCGCGACCTGGTCGCGTGGCCGCAGGTGCGGTGCGTGCTCATCGGCACCGGCTCGTACGCGGGCGCGTCGCTCGCCGCGCTCAAGGCCCGCGGCTGCCGCGACGTGCGCGTCTACTCCCCGAGCGGCCGCGCGACGACGTTCGCGTCCGCACGCGGTGTCACGGCCGTGCCCGCGGGTGCCGACCTGGCCGCCGAGCTCGCCTGCGTCGACCTGGTGGTCGCGTGCTCCGGTGCGGCCGGCGCCGTCCTCACGGTCGACGCGCTCGCCGAGGCCCGCTCCGCGACGTCGCACCCGCTCACGGTCGTGGACCTCGCGCTGCGCCACGACGTCGACCCGGGCGTGCGGGAGCTGCCCGGTGTCCGCCTCGTGTCGCTGACCACCGTCGCCGAGCACGCGCCCGCCGAGCACGGTGCCGTGCTCGAGGCACGCGAGCTCGTCGGGAAGGCCGCGGCCGCGTACGAGGCCGAGCGCCGCGTGCGCGAGTGGAACCCCGCCGTGCTCGCGGAGCGGTCGCGCGTCCTCGGCGGGCTGGAGGCGGCCCTGTCCGCGCTGGCCGACGACCAGCGCGACGAGCGCACGGCCCGGGCTCTGCGCCGACGCACCCGCGCCGCGCTGCACGGCCCGACGGTTCGTGCCCGCGAGGCCGCGCGCGCCGGGGACACGGCCGCCTACGCGGCCGCCCTCGCCGAGCTCGCGGCGATCAGCCCCCCGCAGGTCCCCGTCCCCGCCTGACCCCCGTCCCCGCCTGACCCCCGTCCCCGTCTGACCCCCGTCCCCTTTCCGCCGACCCCGCGTCTCCTCCGGCTTCGGCGGCTCGTACCCGGAGCAACCGCGGTCTCGGCGGGTGGTGGGACGTCGACCCTGCGGTTGCGCTGGGTGTGGTGGCGCAGAGCCGGAGGAAGGGCGGTGTCAGCGGGAGGAGCAGACGTGCGAACGGCCGTCCCGCGGGGGACGGCCGTTCTGTGGCGGTGGCTCGGGCGGGGAAGGGTGCCGCGAGCCGGTCAGCCCGGTGGGACTGCTCTGGCGGGACCGGTCTGGCTCGACCGCTCCGGCTCGACCGGTCTCCTGGAACTGCTCGGTGCCGGGCCGGGTCAGTAGGACTGCGTGGTGACCGGGCGGCGCAGCGCGCGGGACGGCCCGGGCGACCAGGTGTGGGGCACGACCTGGTTGGTCTGGATGTCGGTCAGCTCGGCGGCGTAGACCACGGCCTCGTAGACGCCGGCCTCGACGCGGTCGAGCCGCAGGTGCTCGGCGTGGTCGAGGTCGTCGCCGAGGTGCGAGATGCGCGCGACGACGTACCGCTGCGCGTCCTGCCACTGGTCGACGACGCGCACGGCGAGCCCGTTCCAGCGCGCGGTGAGGTCGAGCTCGAACAGCTCGGAGACGTCCTCGCGCGGGACGCGGCGGAACCAGCGGCCGGACGGCGCCTGGTGGAAGCCGGTCTCGGCGAGCGGCGGGTTGGCGAGCGCGAGGACCACGGTCTGCCCGCCGTCGACCACGTCGGCCTCGAGGTAGGCGCTGTGCCACTTGGCGACGGGGCCGACGCAGCGGGACAGCGACGCGAGCGCGGGCCGGTGGCCCAGGTGCGTGGCGGACCAGCCGGTCCCGACGTCGCCGTAGCGGGCGAGCAGCGTCGCGGAGCCGTCGGCGAACACGCGGACGAGCTCGGCGCCGGGGGTGACGCGCGAGTGGCGCAGCCACCACAGCGGCACGATGTACCCGGGGACGTCGCGGTACTGCAGCTGGGGGCCGGACTCGAAGCGGAGCAGGTCGATGTAGTGCGCGTCCGGGCGGAACGGCGAGCCGGGGTAGCCGAGGCCGTGGACCTCGAAGAGCTGCGCGGGCGTCGTCGCGAACGCGACGTCCTCGGCACGCACGACGTACCCGGCCATGCGGTCGTAGCCGTCCTCGAGGTGAGCCCGAGAGAGCGCGGGTGTGATCGCCTTCTGCATGAGGGTCATGGCGGCCTCGCCTACCGACTGGGGGGATGACGGTGCCCGTCAGAGCCCGGTCGGACCGGGCCGCAGAACGGGTAATTCGGACGGATCGGGCCCGATTCTGCAAGGAATCCGATCACATGTCCAGGTCGTGCCACCCGGAAGTGGTAGCCGACCATGCGCGCAACCGTTTCGTTCCCCGAAAGTGTGACGATCACCACAATCCGCCACACATCGGACCGCCGTGCCCCGGCCGCGTGTGCCGGCCGGGCGACGGGTCAGTCGTCGAGGTGCGCGACGAGCGCCGCGGCGAGCCCCGTGTACGTGCCCGGCGTGAGCCGCGCGAGCCGCTCGGCCACGTCCGCGGGCAGCCCCAGGCCGCCGATGAACTCGCGCATGTCGTCGGCCGTGAGCCGGCGCCCGCGCGTGAGCTCCTTGAGCCGCTCGTACGGGTTCTCCATGCCGGTGACGCCCGCGACCGACGCCGCGCGCATCGCGGACTGCACGGGCTCGCCGAGCACCTCCCAGTTCTGGTCGAGCTCACGCTCGAGCAGCGCCGCGTCCACCGACAGGGCGCGCAGGCCACGTCGGACGTTGTCGATCGCCAGCAGGCTGTGCCCGAAGGCGGGGCCGATGTTGCGCTGCGTGGTCGAGTCCGTCAGGTCCCGCTGCAGGCGCGACGTGACCAGGGTCGAGGCGAGCGTGTCGAGCAGGGCCGACGAGATCTCGAGGTTGGCCTCGGCGTTCTCGAACCGGATCGGGTTGACCTTGTGCGGCATGGTCGACGAGCCGGTCGCACCCGCCACGGGGATCTGGATGAACACCCCGCGAGAGATGTACGTCCACACGTCGGTCGCCAGGTTGTGCAGCACGCGGTTGAAGCGCGCGACGTCGGCGTACAGCTCGGCCTGCCAGTCGTGCGACTCGATCTGCGTGGTCAGCGGGTTCCACGTCAGGCCCAGGTGCTCGACGAACGTGCGCGAGACCTCCTGCCAGTCGGCGCCCGGCACGGCGACCACGTGCGCCCCGTACGTGCCCGTCGCGCCGTTGATCTTGCCGAGGAACTCGTCGGCGCCGATGCGGCGCAGCTGGCGGCGCAGGCGGTGCGCGAGCACCGCGAGCTCCTTGCCGAGCGTGGTGGGCGTCGCGGGCTGACCGTGGGTGAGGGCCAGCAGGGGCTGCTCCGCGTGCTCGCGCGCGAGCGCCGCGACCTCGTCGGCCAGCGCGGTCGCGGCCGGGAGCCAGACCTCCTGCACCGCACCGCGCACCATGAGCGCGTACGACAGGTTGTTGACGTCCTCGCTGGTGCACGCGAAGTGCACCAGCTCGCCGACCGTCGGCAGCACCGTCTCGCCGAGCACGCCGGGCGCGGCCTCGAGCCGCCGCTTGAGGAAGTACTCGACCGCCTTCACGTCGTGCACCGTGACGCGCTCGATCTCGGCGAGCTCGGCGACCTCGTCGGGCCCGAACGTCGTCACCACGCCGCGCAGGTACGCCTGCTCCGCGTCGTTCAGCACGGGCGCGCCGGGCACCACGCGGTGCGTCGTCAGGTGGATGAGCCACTCGACCTCGACGTGCACGCGAGCCCGGTTGAGCGCGGCCTCCGACAGGTGGTCGACCAGCGGCGCGACCGCGGGGCGGTAGCGGCCGTCGAGCGGGCCGAGCGCGATCGCGGGGGTGACGTCGGCGAGGCTCACGCGCGCGGGAGCCGGGGTGGCGGAGGTCATGGCGCCCATCATCCCAGCCGGTGCGCACGCTCGTCGTCGCGTCCGCGGTGCGGTCCGCAGGTCCGGTCGCAGAGCCGGTCGCAGGTCCGGTCGCGGGCCTGCGGCACGCGGGCGACCCACACCGGGGTGAACCGCCCAGCGCGCGGGCCGGTCCTCCCCACCGGGCGGGCCGGTCAGTACGGTGGTGCGGGCGCACGGCACGTGTGCGAGACGACAGACCTGCACGACGATCGGAGCCCGGTGGCACGTCAGGACGCGACGCGGGTGGCGGTCGTCGCCGGCGGCCTCGTGTCCGTGGCGGTGCTGGCCGCGGCGCTCGCCGGACCGTGGCGGCCCGCGACGCGCCCCGACTACCGCCTCGACCTCGGCCTCGACCTGCCCACCCGCACCCCCGAGCCGGAGTCGACGCCCGACGCGGTGCTGGACGGCGCGCAGCAGGCCGGCGACACGGCCACGTGGCTGAAGATCGGGTTCTTCGTGCTGCTGCTGGTCGCGCTCGCGGTGCTGGGTGCCTACCTCGCGCGGGCGGCGCGTCGGTGGATGAACGCGAACCGCCCGCCGGACGTCGACCGCAGCGACCCGGGTGACGTGCTGCTCGGCGACATCGCGGACCTGGTGCGGCCCGCGCTCGCGGAGGGCGTCGAGGCGGCGGGTGACGCGCTGGACCGGCGCGTGCCGCCCGGTGACGCGGTGATCGCGGCATGGGTCGCGCTCGAGGACGCCGCCGAGGGCTCGGGCGTGGTGCGCGAGGCGGCGCAGACCGCGACGGAGTTCACGCTCGAGCTGCTCG
Organism: Cellulomonas uda; assembly: GCF_006538705.1. Taxonomy (GTDB): domain Bacteria; phylum Actinomycetota; class Actinomycetes; order Actinomycetales; family Cellulomonadaceae; genus Cellulomonas; species Cellulomonas uda. The sequence continues at coordinate 34,498 of NZ_BJLP01000008.1, read as the reverse complement.
ACGCGACGCAGGCGGACGCGGACGCGAGCCGTGCGCTGCTGGGGCTGTACCTGGCCGCGCGGTTCTCGGAGCACGAGATCACGCCCGACGACGTGACGCGGGCACGCGGCGCGCTCGAGGCGATCGGTGCGGGCGTCGGGCACCGCCGCGACGAGCACGCGGACGACGAGCACGCGGACGACGAGCACGCGCACGACGAGCACGATGACGACGAGCACGCGCACGACGAGCACGCGCACGGCGAGGCGGGCGCGTGAGCACCGCCCGGACCCCGTGGCCGGCCGACCCGCCCGAGACCGCCGCGCCGCCGCCCGTCACCGCCCGGGCCGCGCTGCGCCGCTGGTGGGGCGTGCTGCTCGGCCTGGTGCTGGGCGGGGCGGTGGCCTACGCGGTGGGGATGGACACGTGGTCGTCGGTGGTCATGGCCGTGGGCGTCGCGGCGCTCGTCGTCGTCGCCCGCCGGCTGTCCGTGGGCATCGAGCCGGAGTGGGGCACGGAGCTGCGCCGCCGGCAGGCGGGTGCGCGCGGTGACCTGCAGGACCTCGCGTGGTCGATGGCGGGCCGCGACGGGCGTGCGGGCGAGCGGGCCATGCGCCGGCTGCGGGACGTGGCCGCGGTCCGGCTCGCCCGGCACGGCCTGGACCTGACGTCGGCCGACGACACGCCCGCGCTGCGCGCGCTGCTCGGCGACCGCGTGCTCGGGACGCTGCGCCGCCGCTCGTCGCCGCTGCCCACCGTGCGCGAGCTGCAGGACGCGCTCACCGCGCTCGAGGCGCTCGGCCCGCGCCCGGCCGACTCCCGCACCCCCGGCCTGCTGCTGCCCGAGCAGCCCGACGCCACCGCCGGGCCTGCCCCGCAGACCCACGAGAACCCCGATTCCGGGAGGAACCGATGACCGACCCGCAGCTGTCCGTCCCCGAGGTCGCGCAGCGCGGCCGGGCCGTGCTCGACGAGGTCGCCACGGCCGTCGTCGGGATGCGCGAGCCCCTGACCGTGGCGCTCGCGGCGATCCTGGCGAGCGGCCACGTGCTGTTCGAGGACGTGCCCGGCCTGGGCAAGACGCTCGCGGCGCGCTCGCTCGCGACCGCGCTGGGCCTGGACTTCCGGCGTGTGCAGTGCACGCCCGACCTGCTGCCCTCCGACATCACGGGCTCGTCGGTGTTCGACCCGGCGACGACGTCGTTCGAGTTCCGGCCCGGTCCGGTGTTCGCGGGTCTGCTGCTGGCGGACGAGATCAACCGCACCGCGCCGAAGACGCAGTCGGCGCTGCTCGAGGCGATGGCGGAGCGCCAGGTCACGGTGGACGGGGTGACGCGGCCGCTGCCGGACCCGTTCCACGTGGTCGCGACGTCGAACCCGGTGGAGTACGAGGGCACGTACCCGCTCCCGGAGGCGCAGCTCGACCGGTTCATGGTGCGGCTCGCGGTCGGGTACCCGGTCCGGGACGCGGAGGTCGACGTGCTCGCGCGGCGGCTCGAGCGGCGGCAGGAGGCCGCGCCCGTGCGCCAGGTGGTGGACCCGGCGACGCTGCGCGCGATGCAGCGCGGCGTCGAGGCGGTCGCGGTCGACGAGGACGTGCTGCGCTACTGCGTGGACCTCGCCGCGGCCACGCGCCGGCACGAGGCGGTCGAGGTCGGGGCGTCGCCGCGCGGGTCGCAGGCGCTGGTGCTGGTCGCGCGGGCCGTCGCGGTGCTCGCGGGCCGGGACTTCGTGGCGCCGGAGGACGTCAAGGCGGTCGCGGTCGCGACGCTCGCGCACCGGCTGTCGCTGACACCGCAGGCGTGGGCGTCGGGCCTCGCGCCGCAGCGTGTGGTCGAGGAGGTCCTGCGCGCGGTCGCGGGCCCGACGACGGCGAGGCGGGTGGACCCCGCGCGATGACCGGTCCGGTGCCCTCGTCGTCGGCCGGCGCGCCCGCCGTGGCCGAGCAGCCCGACGCACCCGCGTGGATGCGGGTGCGCGCGGTGACGTGGGGTGCGCTCGTGGGGCTCGTGCTCGTGCTCCTGGGCGCGTGGGCCGGGCGGGCGGACCTCGCGGTGATCGGTGCGCCGGTCGTCGTGTGGGCGGTGTGGTGCTGGACGGCGCGGCCGGTCGGGGACCTGCGGGTCGAGGTGGTCACGGACGCGACGACGACGCCCGGCGAGCTGAGCACGTCGGTGCGGGTCGCGGCGCCGGACGGCACGGCCGCGGTCGCGCTCGGGGTGCGGCGCGGGAACCGCACGCACGCGCGTGCGCTCGTCGCGGTGCGCGGCGGCGTGCGTGACGTGCCGTTCGTGGTGCGCACCGTGCGCACGGGCCCGCAGACGGTCGCCGAGGTCGACGCGCTGGGGCTCGGCGTGGGTGCCGCGAGCGTCTCGGAGGCGGCGGACCCGGCGGGGGGTGAGGCGCTCGTGCTGCCGGGCGTGCGTCCGCTCGCGGCGCTGCCCCTGCCGCCGCGCCTGCGCGGCCTGTCCGGCGGGCACGAGTCGCGGCGCCCCGGCGAGGGCGGTGGGCTGCGCGATGTGCACCCCTACACGCCCGGTGACCGGCTGCGGCGCATCGACTGGCGGGTCACGGCGCGCCGCTCGCCCCAGCTGCGCGAGCTGTACGTGCGGCGCGAGCACGCGCTCGCGGAGGCCGTGGTCATGCTCGTGGTCGACTCGCGCGACGAGGTCGGCCCCGACCCGCGCACGTGGGGCGGGTGGATGCGCCCGCGCGGCGCCGACCCGACGTCGCTCGACCTGGCGCGCACGGCCGCCTCCTCGCTCGCGCAGGCGTACCTCGACCAGGGCGACCGGGTGGGCCTCGACGACCTGGGTGCGCTGCGCCGGCCGTTGCCGCCGGGCGGAGGCCGCCGTCAGCTGGACCGGATCCGCAACGCGCTCGCGCTCACGCGGCCCGAGGGCGACCCGGTGCGCCGCACGCGCGCACCGCAGCTCCCCTCGGGGGCGCTCGTGCTGGTGTTCTCGACGTTCCTCGACGACCAGGCGGCCCACGCGGCCGCGCAGTGGCGGGCCGCGGGGCACCGGGTGGTGGCGGTGGACGTGCTGCCGACCGTGCGCGAGCACCTGCTGGACCGCCGTGAGCTGCTCGCGCTGCGGTTCGTGCGGCTCGCGCGCACGGACCGGCTCGCGGCGCTCGAGGACGCGGACGTGGAGATCGTGACGTGGCGCGACGAGCCGCAGGTCGCGCTCGCGGGCCTCGCGCGGCGCGCGCAGCGACGGGCGGGGGCGGGGGCGCGATGAGGTCCACGACGAGGCGTCCGGGCGCGTTCGGGGCGCTCTTCCAGGGTCAGGAGCCGCCCGAGGCGGAGCCGGTGCTCGTCCGGCCGGTGCCCGGCTCGGTGCTGCAGGCCGGGTGCGCGGTGGTCGTCGCGGCGATGCTGCTGGTCGCGTGGTCCGTGGTCGGGCCGGTGTCGTTGCTCGCGGTGGGGCTGAGCGCGCTGGGCGGTGCGCTGGTCGCGGCCGTGCCGGGCGGCGCGCGGGTGGGGCTCGCGGTGCTCGCGGCGGGCGCGTTCGTGCTGGTCGGACCGCCCGCGTCGGTGGTGCAGACGATGCTGCTCGTGCTGCTGGTGCACCTCGCGGTGTGGGCGTGCGCGACGACGACGCGCGTGACGTGGCGGATGCGCGTCGAGCTCGACGTGGTGCTGGACGGGCTCGCGGGGGTCGCGCGGGTCCAGCTGCCCGCGCAGGTGCTCGTGGTGGTCGCGCTCGTCGTCGCGGGCCGGGACGTGACGAGCGACGCGTGGCGGCTGGTCGCGCTGCTCGCGGCGGCGCTGGTGGCGGCGGTGGTCCTGCCGCGCACGCGCGTGCGCGACTGACCGCGGGTCAGCGCCGGCGGGTCAGCGTCGGCGGCTCTCCGGGATGGCGAGCGACAGGGCGAACGAGACGACCGAGACCACCAGCGCGCCGCCGACGGCCCACCAGAACCCGTCGATGCGCAGGCCCCAGTCGGTGAACTCGGTGACCCACTCGGTGAGCAGCAGCATGAGCGCGTTGACGACGAGCGTGAACAGCCCGAGCGTGAGGATGTAGAGCGGGATCGACAGCACCTGCACGATCGGCTTCACGACCGCGTTGACGACCCCGAAGATGAGCGCGATGAGCGCGATGATGCCGATCTTCTGACCCGTGGAGTCCGCGCCGACGATCTCGAGCCCGGACAGGATCACGGTCGCGAGCCAGATCGCGACGCCGTTGATGAGGACGCGCAGCAGGAAGGCCATGGGTCGATCGTGCCAGGTGCGTCGCGGGTCGGGGCCGTGACGGCGCACGGGTTCGCGCGCTAGCATCCGGCGCAGTTTCGGCGACGACGCCGAAAGTTCGATCGGAGAGTCGATGTCGCCTGCCGTCCCCGCGCGCCCGGGCCGCTCGCGCGCCGCCGTGCGCCGCGCCCGCTCCCGCGCCGCCGTCCTGCTGCCGCTGCTGCTCGCCGTCCTGCTCGCGGCGTGCAGCGGCACGAGCGAGCCCGGCCCCGACGCGACCACCGCGCCCGCGCAGGCCCCGCTCGAGCCCGTGCTCGCGGAGATCGCCGGCGGGAGCGCGCTCGACATCGGCTTCGCGGTCGCGCCCGAGCGGCTCGACGAGCCCGAGTACCGCGAGATCGTCGACAAGCACGCCTCGCTCGTCGTCGCCGAGAACGTCATGAAGTGGGAGGCCACGGAGGCCGCCGACGACGAGTGGGACTTCGCCGAGGGGGACCGCCTCGCCGAGTACGCGCGCAGCACGGGCAAGAAGCTGTACGGCCACACGCTCGTGTGGCACTCGCAGCTCCCCGCATGGGTCAAGGCGCTCGACGAGGACGCCATGCAGGAGGCGATGGAGCACCACGTCCGCACCCAGGCCGAGCACTTCCGCGGGCAGGTGTTCGCGTGGGACGTCGTCAACGAGGCGGTCGACGAGGACGGCTCGCGCCGCTCCGACTCGCCGTTCCAGCAGACGCTCGGCGACGACTACATCGCCGACGCGTTCGAGGTCGCGCACGAGGCCGACCCCGACGCGCAGCTCTGCTACAACGACTACGACATCGAGGGCGTCAACGCGAAGTCCGACGGCGTGTACGCGCTCGTCGAGGACCTGCTCGCCCGCGACGTGCCGATCGACTGCCTCGGCATCCAGGGGCACCTCACGGCCGGGAAGCTGCCCGACGACCTGCAGGAGAACATCCAGCGGTTCGTCGACCTGGGGCTGACCGTGCGGATCACCGAGCTCGACATCCGCGTCGAGACCCCCGCGAGCGACGAGGCCCTCGCGCAGCAGGCCGAGGACTACGCGAGCGTCGCGACCGCGTGCCTCGCGGTCGAGGGCTGCCTGGGCCTGACGGTGTGGGGCGTGACCGACCGGTACTCGTGGATCCCGATGTGGTTCGAGGGGTTCGGCGACGCGCTGCTGTGGGACGCGGACTACGAGCCGAAGCCCGCGTTCGACGCCCTGGTCGAGGCGGTCGGCAAGGGCCGGCCCGGCCGCACCGGCTGACGCGCCGACGCGGGCCGACCGCGGACGTCCGACGGGCGAGGCACCGGTCGGTGGCATCCTGGGCGCCGTGAGTCGCCCCGTGCTGCGCCGTGCCCTCGCCGAGCTGCCCGCCTACGTCCCCGGGGCGCGGTCCCCGGTCGGTGCCGCGGCGTTCAAGCTCTCGTCGAACGAGAACCCGTTCCCACCGCTGCCGTCCGTCATGGCGGCGATCGCGGACGCGGCGGTCGACGTCAACCGCTACCCGGACATGTACGCGACCGAGCTCACCGAGGCCGTCGCGCAGCAGCTGGGTGTCCCGGCGGAGTCGGTCGTCATGGGCTGCGGGTCGGTCGCGGTGCTCGGGCACGTGCTCACCGCGTTCTGCGAGGCGGGCGACGAGGTCGTCCTGCCGTGGCGTTCGTTCGAGGCGTACCCCATCGCGGTGACGCTCGCGGGCGCGGTGGCCGTCCCGGTCCCGGTGGCCGACGACGGGCGGCTCGACCTGCCCGCGCTCGCGGCCGCGGTCACGGACCGCACGCGCGTCGTGCTGGTGTGCACGCCCAACAACCCGACGGGCCCGGCGGTGCGCGCCGACGAGCTCGAGACGTTCCTGGACGCGGTGCCCGAGCACGTGCTCGTCGTGCTCGACGAGGCGTACGTCGAGTTCGTGCGCGACCCGCAGGGCGCCGACGGCCTCGCGGTGTTCGAGGCGCGGCGCAACGTGGTGCTGCTGCGCACGTTCTCCAAGGCGTACGGGCTCGCGGGCCTGCGCGTGGGGTACGCGGTCGCGCGGCCCCGGCCCGCCGCGGGGATCCGTGCGGCGTCCACGCCGTTCGGCGTCTCGCACGTCGCTCAGCTCGCGGCGCTCGCGTCGCTGCGGGCGCGCGACGAGCTGCTGGCGCGCGTCGAGTCGATCGTCAAGGAGCGGGCGCGCATGCTCGACGGGCTGCGCGCGCAGGGCTGGACGGTGCCGGACTCGCAGGCGAACTTCGTGTGGCTGCCGGTCGGCGACCAGGCGAGCGCGCTCGCCGAGCGGTGCTCGCGCGCGGGCGTCGTCGTGCGGCCGTTCGCGGGCGACGGGGTGCGCGTGAGCGTCGGTGAGCGCGAGGCCACGGACCTGCTGCTCGGGGCGACCGCGGAGTGGCTCGCGCGCTGAGCGGGCTGGCGCCGGGTGGTGCGACGGGCGGTGCACCTGGTGTGCACCGGGTGGTGCGGCGGCCGCTGTGGGGTCGCGACAAGTCGGGCGACGGATCGTTGTCGCAGGGGTTGCCTGGAACCTACGGATGCGTAGGCTACGGTGACGTAGGTTGGGCGATCCGCCCCTCCCCACGACGTCCCGGAGCGGCTGACCGCCGCCGCACGCGAAGGAGAACCGCGTGAGCTCGTCCGGCCTCCCGTACGCCTCGGCAGCCGCCCCTGCGGCCCCCTCGTCCCCCGCCGCCATCCCCGGCGGGTCGGCCGCGGCCCCCGTCCCCACCACGGACGGCCGGGCCGCGGCCCTTTCCTCGCCCGCACGGGCGTCGGCCCCCGGCGTCCTGCCCGCCGTCGAGGGCGGACCGCTCGCGGACGAGGGGCTCGTCCAGCTCCTCACGCCGTCCGGCGAGCGCGTCAGCCACCCCGAGTACGACGCGTACGTCGCGCACCTCACCGACGACGACCTGCGCGCGATGTACCGCGACATGGTGCTGACCCGCCGCTTCGACACCGAGGCCACCGCGCTGCAGCGCCAGGGCGAGCTCGCGCTGTTCGCGCAGGCGCTCGGCCAGGAGGCCGCGCAGGTCGGCTCCGGCCGCGCGCTCAAGCCGCAGGACCACGTCTTCCCGAGCTACCGCGAGCACGGCGTCGCGCACGTGCGGGGCGTCGAGCTCACGCAGGTGCTGCGCCTGTTCCGCGGCGTCGACCACGGCGGCTGGGACCCGGTCGCGCACGGCTTCCACCTGTACACGCTGGTCATCGGCTCGCACGCGCTGCACGCGACCGGCTACGCGATGGGCGTGCAGCGCGACGGTCTCGTCGGGACCGGCGACGACGAGCGGGACACCGCGGTCGTCGCGTACTTCGGCGACGGCGCGACCTCGCAGGGCGACGTGAGCGAGGCGCTCGTGTTCGCCGCGGTCAACCAGGCGCCCGTCGTCCTGTTCTGCCAGAACAACCAGTGGGCGATCTCCGAGCCGACCACGCGCCAGGCCGCCGCACCGATCGCGGCCCGCGCCCCCGGCTTCGGGATCCCCGCGGTGCGGGTCGACGGGAACGACGTGCTCGCGAGCTACGCCGTGACCGCCGCCGCGCTCGAGCGCGCACGCCGCGGCGACGGCCCGACGTTCGTCGAGGCGTTCACCTACCGGATGGGCGCGCACACCACGTCCGACGACCCGTCCCGCTACCGCAGCTCCGAGCAGGAGGAGCACTGGCGCCGACGCGACCCGATCGACCGCCTGCGCACGCACCTCGAGGCGCGCGGCGCACTGCCGGCCACGTTCGTCGACGGCCTGCAGGCGGAGGCCGACGCGTTCGGCGAGCACCTGCGCACCGCGGTGCGTGCCATGGGCCACCCGTCGGCCGCGTCGATGTTCGAGCACGTCTACGCGACGCCGCACGCGGGCGTCGAGGCCGACCGCACGTGGTTCGAGACGTACGAGTCCTCGTTCCTGGACGCCCGCGAGGGGAGCCACCGATGACGACGACGATCTTCGACGCGATGACCGGCAGCGCGCAGCCCCGCGCCGCGGCCGCCGGGGCGTCGGCACCGGCGGCCCCCGCGGCCTCGTCGGCCCCCGCGGCACCCGCGCGCGCCGTCTCGTCGGCCGCACCCGTCCCCACCGGGACCCAGCGCCTGACGTTCGCCAAGGCCCTCACGCTCGGCCTGCGGCGCGCGCTCGCCGACGACCCGAAGGTCCTGCTCATGGGCGAGGACATCGGGCGGCTCGGCGGCGTGTTCCGCGTGACCGACGGGCTGCAGGCCGAGTTCGGCGAGGACCGCGTGGTCGACACCCCGCTCGCCGAGTCGGGCATTGTCGGGACCGCGATCGGGCTCGCCATGCGCGGCTACCGGCCGGTCGTCGAGATCCAGTTCGACGGGTTCATCTTCCCCGCGTACGACCAGATCACGACCCAGCTCGCCAAGATGCACTACCGGTCCAAGGGCGCGCTGCAGCTGCCCGTCGTCATCCGCGTGCCCTACGGCGGCGGGATCGGCGCGGTCGAGCACCACAGCGAGTCGCCCGAGGTGCTGTTCGCGCACACCGCCGGCCTGCGCGTGGTGACGCCGTCCAGCCCCGCCGAGGCCTACGCGCTGATCCAGCAGGCCGTCGCGTCGCCCGACCCCGTGCTGTTCTTCGAGCCCAAGGGCCGCTACTGGGAGAAGGGCGACGTCGACCTCGACGCCGCCGCCCCCGCGCCGCACGGCGCCGCCGCGACCGGCATGGACCGCGCGCGCGTCGTGCGGACCGGGACCGACCTGACGCTCGTCGCGTACGGCCCGACCGTGGCGACCGCCGTCAAGGTCGCCGAGGCCGCCGCCGCCGAGGGCACCAGCATCGAGGTGGTCGACCTGCGCACGCTGTCGCCGCTCGACACCGCGACCGTCGCCGAGTCGGTGCGCCGCACCGGCCGCTGCGTCGTCGTGCACGAGGCACCCGTCACCTACGGCAGCGGCGCCGAGGTCGCGGCCCGCATCACCGAGGACTGCTTCTTCCACCTCGAGGCACCCGTGCTGCGCGTCGGCGGGTTCCACACGCCGTACCCCGTCGCGAAGATCGAGCACGACTACCTGCCCGGCCTGGACCGCGTGCTCGACGCCGTGGACCGCGCGCTCGCGTTCTGACCCCCAGGAGACCTCACGTGCCGACGTACCAGCAGTTCCCCCTGCCCGACGCGGGCGAGGGCCTCACCGAGGCGGAGATCGTCACGTGGCTCGTCGCCGTCGGTGACACCGTCGAGGTCAACCAGACGATCGTCGAGATCGAGACCGCGAAGTCGCTCGTGGACCTGCCGAGCCCGTGGGCCGGTGTGGTGACGCGGCTGCTGGTGGAGACCGGCACGACCGTGGACGTGGGCACGCCGATCATCGAGATCGACACCGACCCCGACGGCACGGCACCGGCCGACGGGCCGGGAGGTGCGTCCGACGAGCGCGCGTCCGACGAGCACGCGTCCGACGAGCGTGCGTCCGACGAGCGTGCGTCCGCGCGGGCCGACGAGCCCGCGCCGACGACCGGCGCGGTCCGGCACGTCGGCGGCGGGCTGCGGCGCAGCGGCGTCGAGCCGGGCGGTGCGGACGAGATCGAGGCGGCACGCGAGGCGCGCGCAGCCGCGTCCGAGCCCGCTGCCTCTGGACCCGCTGCCTCTGGACCCGCTGCCCCCGAGGCGCGCGAGTCGGTGCTCGTCGGGTACGGGCTCGCCGAGGGCACCGGGGCGCGCCGCGCGCGGGGTGACGCCGGCGCCGCATCTGCCGTGACACCGGCCGTCGCGCCCGCCGCGACACCCGTGGCCGCGCCGTCACGCCCCACGCACGCGCTCGCCAAGCCCCCCGTGCGCAAGCTCGCGCGCGAGCTCGGCGTCGACCTCGACTCGCTGACCCCCACCGGCCCGGGCGGGATCGTCACGCGTGAGGACGTGCTCGCGCACGCCGCACAGGCCGAGGCCCGCACGCTCGCGACCTACCCGGGCGACGACCAGCCGTGGCTCGCGTCCGGCACCGTGTCGTCCGACGGGCGCCAGACGCGCGTCCCGGTGAAGTCCGTCCGCAAGCGCACCGCGGAGGCCATGGTCACCTCGGCGTTCACGGCGCCGCACGTCACGGTGTTCCACACGGTCGACGTGACGCGCACCATGAAGCTCGTCGAGAAGCTGCGCGGCGACAAGGAGTTCGCGGACGTGCGTGTCACGCCGCTGCTGATCGCCGCGAAGGCCCTGCTGCTCGCGGTCCGCCGCCACCCGGAGATCAACGCGAGCTGGGACGAGGACTCGCGCGAGATCGTCTACAAGCACTACGTGAACCTCGGCATCGCGGCGGCCACGCCGCGCGGTCTCGTCGTGCCGAACGTCAAGGACGCGCACCGCCTCGGCCTGCACGAGCTCGCGGCCGCGCTCGGCGAGCTGACGTCCACCGCCCGCGCCGGCCGCACGTCGCCCGCGGACATGACCGACGGCACGATCACCATCACCAACGTCGGGGTGTTCGGCATCGACACGGGGACGCCGATCCTCAACCCGGGTGAGGCGGCGATCCTCGCGTTCGGCGCGATCCGCGAGCAGCCGTGGGTGCACAAGGGCAAGATCAAGGTCCGCTCCGTCACGCAGCTCGCGCTGAGCTTCGACCACCGCCTCGTCGACGGTGAGCTCGGCTCGCGGGTGCTCGCGGACGTCGCGTCCGTGCTCGCCGACCCGGCGCAGGGCCTCGTCTGGGGCTGAGCCCCGTCAGTCCCGGCGCTCGGGCGACGAGCCTGCGCCCAGGTCCAGGCCGGCGAGCTCGGCGAGCTCGGTGAGGTCCGGGCGCTGGCCCCACCGCGTGAAGAACGTCGTCGACGTGCCCTGACCCGCCCCCGGGGTGGTGGACGTGATGTCGATCCGCGCGGTCGGGCCGGGCGTCGCGGTCCACACGACGAGCTCGTCGGTGGTGCTCTGCGCGAGCGACGCGAACGGTGCGTCCGCGCGGATCGCCCACAGCGTCGTCGTCGTCCCGTCGGCGAGCTCGACCTCCTCGCGGCCCGCGACGGTGAAGCCCGGTGCGAGCCGGATCATCGCGGCGAGGAACTCCGGCTCGAGGGACGTTCGCAGGATGTCGACGCCCTGCGCGACCAGCGCGGCCTCGGAGTCGCCGCCCGGGTCGCCCTCGACCCAGCCCGTCCCGTCCTGCTGCCACCCGCGGTCCGGCGTGAACGCGACACGGCCGCCCGGGTCGCGGTCCAGCACCCCGTGCAGGCCCTCCGGCGTCAGCACCCAGTCGACGAGCGTGGTGGTGCCCGCCAGGCGGATCTCCTCGTGCCCGCTGCCGGCCCAGCGCATGTGGTCGGCCAGGCACGTCGCGAGCGCGTCGCTCGTCACGGCGGTGCCCTCGACCAGCTCGATCGCGGTGCACGACGCGGGTGCGGCCGGCGCCGGGTCCGCGGGGTTCGCATCCGTCGCCTCCGGGCCCGGCGGGGTGCCCGCGCCGGCGGGGCCCGTCGTGGTGACGGTCGGCGCCGGGCGGGTCGCGTCCGCCCCGTCCGGGGACGACGAGCACGCGGCCAGGAGGGAGCCCGAGCCGAGCGTGACGAGCCCGACGAGCGACGCGAGGAGCCGGGGCGCGGCGGCCGCGCGGGTCGAGGTGGAGGTCATGACGTCGAGACCCTCGACGAGAGGGGACCGAACGGTCAAACCGGGCCCGGCACCTGAGACGGCCCGGACTGACGGGCTCGCACCCGCGGCGGACGGGTCAGACGGGCCGACGCCGCTCGGCCAGCAGCGCGGCGGCACCTGCGACCACCGCGAGCACCTCCGTGACCGCCGACACCGTCTCGGCCCAGCCCCCCCACACCGACTGCACCCCGACCAGGCCGTCCGGCAGGTACACCGCGAGCAGGAACCCGACGAGCGTCGACAGCCCGTACGCCACCGCGCCCAGCAGCGGCAGCGGCGAGCGCCACACCAGCACCAGCACCGCGAGCACGAGCCCGCCGACGCCCTGCAGCCAGAACGCCGTCTCGAGCCAGTTGCCCGTCCCGCCGCCGTACCCCTGCGAGCCCACCAGGTACAGGTGCACCGCGCCCGAGGCGGCCACCGCGAGCGCGGTCAGCAGCCGCCAGGGCCAGGCCACCGGGCGCGTCGCGGCCACCGGTCCGCCGGCCACCTCACGCCGTCCCGGAGAAGACCGCACCGTCCTTGACGTGCACCGCGACCGCCGGCAGCGGATCCTTCGCCGGACCCGAGACAGGCGTGCCGTCCAGCTGGAACGTCGAGCCGTGGCACGGGCAGTCCAGCTCACCCTCCGCAGGCTGCACCGTGCACCCCTGGTGCGTGCAGATCGCGCTCAGCGCCGTGACCGTGCCCGCCGTCTCCTGCACGAGCAGCAGCTTCTGCCCGCCGGCCTCGACGAGGAGCGCGCCCCCGACGGGCACGTCCGCGACCTGCGCGAGCGCACCGTCCGCGCCCGACCCCGTGCCTCCGCCGGCTCCCGGGGTCGTCGCGCCGCCGGCGTCCGCCGTGCCGCCGCACGCGGCGAGCACCACGACACCCGCCGCGGCCAGGGTCACGCCGCCCGCGCCGCGCAGGACCTGGCGTCGGTCGAGGCAGCCGGTACAGCCGTTCGCGTGCTCGTCGTGCGGCGCGTCCTGATGCGGTGCGTCCTGCTCGGCACCCTGTTCTGCGGGTGCGGGTCGGGTCGTCGTGCGGGTCATCTGCGCCTCCGGACGCTCGCGTGCGTGGCTCGGGACTTCCTGCCGTGCTCTGCGCGGGCTCGTGACCGGGTGCGCAGTGACGACGACCGCCGGTCGGCAGCCGCTGGTGGAGACGCTAGGGCGGATGGCTGTGCGTCACCTGCCGGTGAGCAACAATCGCTGCCCATGGATGTGTTCCCCGCCACACCGGAGTGCTCCGCGGGCGGTCCCCCGGCGCGGGTGGGGGATCCTGAGGGCGTGCAGTGCGTGAGACGTCGGAGCGTGAGCGGTCGGGCGGTGGCCGGTCGCGCCGTCGTCGGTCGGACGGTCGTCGGTCGCGCCGTCGTCGGTGGTGCGGTCGTCGGTCGCGCCGTCGTCGGTGGTGCGGTCGTCGGTCGCAGGGGCGCGTGATGTCCGTCGGGCGTGCCGCCGGGCCCGGGCCGTGGCGGACCACCGTGCTCGTCGTCGTGGCCGTCGCCGCGGCCGTCGTCGGGATCGCGTTCTCGGGTGCCGCGCTGCCCGCGCTCGTGCTCGACCCCGGACCCGTCGTCCGGTGGGGGCTGCCCGTCGCGGAGACGCTCGGCGAGGTCCTCGCGGCGACGACGATCGGCGCGCTCGCCCTCGCGGTCTGCGTCCTGCCCCGGCGCGAGGAGCGCGCCGCCGGCGCCCGCCGCCCCGCCCGCGCGACGCCCGCCGCCTACCCGCACAGCCTGCTCGTCGCCGCGTGGGCGGCGGGCGGGTGGACGCTCGCCGCGACCGCGCAGCTCGTCCTGTCCTACGCGAACGTCGCCGGGACCTCGCTCACCGACCCGCAGTTCGGCGACGAGCTGTGGCTGTTCGCCACGCAGATCGAGCTGGGCCGCACGCTCGGCACCGTCGTCGTGCTGGCCGCCGTCACCACCGCGCTCGCCATGGTCGTGCGCACCCCCACGGGCGCCGCCTGGACCCTGCTGCTCGGCGTCGTCGCGCTCTGGCAGCTCGCGCAGCTCGGGCACGCCGCCGGCGCCGCGGGGCACGACCTCGCGACCTCCGCGCTGTTCGTGCACCTCGTCGGCGCCGCCGTGTGGATCGGGGCGCTCGCCGCGCTGGCCGTGCTCGTGCGTGTCGTCGGGCGCGACCTCGCCCCGGCCGTCGCCCGGTACTCCGTGATCGCCGGGTGGTGCGTGGCCGCCGTGGCCGTGTCCGGGCTCGTGAGCGCGTGGCTGCGCATCGGGTCGCTCGCCGGGCTCGACAGCCGGTACGGCGTGCTGCTCGTGGTGAAGGTCGCCCTGCTCGCCGCGCTCGCCGGGCTGGGGCTGCTGCACCGTCGTCGGACCGTGAGCGCGCTCGCCGACCGCACCGCGGCCTCGTCGGCCGGCGCATCTGCCTCCCGGCTCGGTGCGACGGGCCTGTTCTGGCGGCTCGTGCTCGTCGAGCTCGTCGTCATGGGCGCCGTGTCCGGTGTCGCGGTCGCGCTCGCGTCGAGCCCGCCGCCCGTGCCCGAGGAGCCCCCCGCCGCGCCCACGCCCGCCTACCAGGTCACCGGGCACCCGCTCCCGCCCGAGCCCACGTTCGCGCGGTGGTTCACCGAGTGGCGCTGGGACCTGCTGCTCGCGTTCGCGACCGTCGCAGGGATCGTCGTGTACCTGCGCTGGGTCCGGCGGCTGCGGCGACGCGGCGACGCGTGGCCGTGGGCGCGCACCGCCTCGTGGACCGTCGGCCTGCTGCTGTTCGGCTGGACGACGAACAGCGGACCCGCGACCTACGGGCACGTGCTGTTCAGCGCCCACATGATCCAGCACATGGTGCTCGCGATGGTCGTGCCCGTGTTCATCGCGCTCTCCGCACCCGTCACGCTCGCGCTGCGCGCCCTACCCGTACGCTCCGCGGCCCTCGCCGGCGACGTGTCCCGCGGACCCCGCGAGTGGCTGCTCGTGCTGGTGCACAGCCGCCTCGGCTCGTTCTTCGCGCACCCCGTCGTCGCCGCGGTGAACTTCGTCGTGTCGATGCTGCTCTTCTACTACACCGGGCTGTTCGAGTGGTCGCTGCGCAGCAGCGTCGGGCACCTGTTCATGGTCGTGCACTTCTCTCTCGCCGGGTACCTGTTCGTCAACTCGCTCGTCGGGATCGACCCCGGCCCCCGGCGCCTGGGCTACCCGCAGCGGCTGCTCACGCTGTTCGCCACCATGGCGTTCCACGCCTTCTTCGGCGTCTCGCTCGTCTCGAGCGAGTCGCTGCTCGTCGCGGACTGGTTCGGCCTGCTCGGCCGCCCCTGGGGCGCGTCCGCGATCGCCGACCAGCAGACCGGCGGTGCGATCACCTGGGGCATCGGTGAGCTCCCCACGCTCGCGCTCGCCATCGGCGTGGCTCTGGCCTGGTCCCGGGACGACGACCGCCGCGCACGCCGGCGCGACCGCCGCACGCGCGACGAGGACCCCGAGCTCGACGCGTACAACGCGATGCTCCAGTCCCTCGAGGCCCGCAACCCCACCACCCCCTGACCCACCACCCCCTGACCCACCACCCCCTGACCCCCGCCCCGACCCACCCCACCCCCGACCCCGCGGTTGCTCCGGCTCTGCCGCGCCATACCCGGAGCAACGACGGTCTCGTCGTCGACCGGACTGCCGACCCCGTCGTTGCTCCGGCTCTGCTGCCCCATACCTGGCGCAACGACGGTCTCGTCGCCCGCGCGTCTGCCGACCGTCCTCCCGTCGACCCCGTCCTCCCGTCGACCCCGTTCTCCCGTCGACCCCGTTCTCCCGTCGACCCCGTCCTCCCGTCGACCCCGTTCTCCCGTCGACCTCGCGCTCCCATCGACTTCGCGCTCCCGCCGACCCCGCGGTTGCTCCGGCTCTGGCCCGCGGTAGCCGGAGCAACGACGGTCTCGGCGTCGACCGGACTGCCGACCCCGTGCTTGCCCCGGCTGTGCTGCGCCATACCTGGCGCAACGACGGTCTCGTCGCCCGCGCGTCTGCCGACCCCCATGCTCCCGTCGACCCCGCTCCTGTCGACCCTGCGGTTGCTCCGGCTCTGGCTCGCGGTAGCCGGAGCAACGACGGTCTCGTCGTCGACCGGTCTGCCGACCCCGTGCTTGCGCCGGCTCTGCTGCGCCATACCCGGAGCTACGACGGTCTCGTCGGTCGGACGTGGGGCGCAGGCCTCGGGGTGGTCGGGGCGGTCCGGGTCAGCGAGGTCTGCTCGTCCGGATGGTCAGCGGGTGAGGGCGCGGCGGACGTGGTTCGGGATGCGCAGCGTGCCGAGGTCCGGCCACGCGAAGCGCAGCAGGTCCACCCACCCGACCGACGCGATGCGGTTCTGGCGCGTGCGGTCGGCGAGCACGGCGTCCGGTGACGTGTGGAACTCCTCCCCGTCGAGCTCGACGACGAGCCACCGCCCCCCACGCAGCCGCCACGCCAGGTCGCCGCGCACCACTCCCGCGTCGTCGGGTGGGCGGATCTCGAGCTGCAGCTCGTCGGGCGCAAGACCCTCGTCGATGCACTCGAGACGTGCAAAGCTCTCGAACGGCGACTCGGCCCGTCCGTCGACGTACGGCCACCAGGTCCGCACCCGCTGCACACCGCGGCGGCGCCCCATCCGGCCGAGCAGCGACGCGACCTCGTCGGGCTCGAGCAGGCGGCGGTGCAGGACGTCGTCCACCACCGCGAGCCCGTTCCGGCGCGGGAGCTCCGGGAGCGTCCTGACGAGGGCGTCGGCCAGGCCGGCGATCCGTCGGTCGCCGACGGGGACCGTGGCGACCGGGTCGAAGCACCGGGCACGGGCGCCGTCGCGTGCGCGTCGGGCGGACCCCTCCGGCAGCGCCGCCTCCGGGCGGATCGTCGCGGGCAGACCCCGCACGCCGTGCAGCGCGAGCGCACTCGCGCCGACCGCCACCGCGTCCGGACCGTAGGCGAGCATCGCCAGCCATGCGGCTCGTCGTCGGCGTCCGTCGGGTGTGGTCGGGCTCGCCGGGCTCACGTCGTAGACGCCGCGTGTCACCCGGGCCCACCGCCCGTCCGCGACGAGGCGGCTCCGGGTGTCCCGGCGCAGCCCGAGGTCGTCGCACTGGCGGCTGCTGAGCAGCCCCTCCTGCCGGAGCGCGAGCGCCCGGGCGTCGTCGGGGAGTGTGATGGTCCGCACGGTCACAGGACACCGCGTCGCGCGGCCGGGACGGTCGGCGCTGCGCGCGACCTGTGGACGGACCTGCACCGTTGAGGGGGCTGGGGTCGGGTGGCGACGAAGGCGTCACGGCCGCGACACCGGCCGATCGTGCGGCCGATCCCGCCATCCCTCCGGCTCGCGCCGCCCAGACCCTGCGCAACCGCGGGGTCGCGGAGGACGGTCCGGCCGAGCCCGGGGTTGTTCCGGGTGTGGCGGGGCTGGGGCGGAGTAAGCGCGGGGTCGCGGGGAGCGGGCCGTCGAGACCGGGGTAGTTCCCGGATCCGGCGCGGTGGGGTCGGCCGAGGCGTCGGGGGCGGGATGGGGTGGGGGGTGGTGTGGGGGTGGGGTGGTAGGACGGGGGGATGAGGATCGCTGAGCTGGAGGAGTACGTCGGGATCCCGCGGGTCGGTGGGCTCGCGCTGTCACCCGACGGGGAGCGGCTCGTCGTCGGCGTCTCGACGCTCGACGCGAAGAAGACCGCGTACGTGACCGCGCTGTGGGAGGTCGACCCGGCGGGCGAGAGGCCCGCGCGCAGGCTGACCCGGTCGGCGAAGTCGGAGGGCGGGGCGGCGTTCACGGCCGCCGGTGACCTGCTGTTCACGAGCGCCCGCCCGGACCCGGCGGCGAAGGACGGGGACGACGAGAACCCGCCGGCGCTGTGGCTGCTGCCGCGGGACGGTGCGGAGGCGCGGGTGGTCGCGGCGCGCAAGGGCGGGCTCGGCGGCCCGACGACGGCGGATGCGGCTGACGTCGTGCTGCTCACGGGTGACGTGCTGACGCGCGCCGCCGACGAGGAGCAGGACGAGAGGCTGCGCAAGGACCGCAAGGAGAAGAAGGTCGGCGCGATCCTGCACGACGGGTACCCCGTGCGGTTCTGGGACCACGACCTGGGCCCCGGCTTCCCGCACCTGTTCACCGCGGACGTCTCCGCGCTGGTCACGGGCGCCGACGACGCGCCGCTGGCGGGTCAGGACGAGCCCCGCCTGACGCTCGCCGACCGCACCCCGCAGGCGGGTGCGGCGCTGGTCGAGCAGCACGCGGCGATCTCCCCGGACGGCACGACGCTCGTCACGGGCTGGAACCGGCCGCGGGCGCGCGGTGACCAACGCAGCGTGCTCGTCGTGGTCGACGTGGCGTCCGGTGAGCGCCGCACGCTCGTCGAGGACGACGCGTTCGACGCGTTCTCGCCGGTGGTGTCGCCCGACGGCCGGTGGGTCGTGTTCGGGTACGAGACGATCTCGACGCCGCACCTGGCGCCGCGCGTCGGGCTGCGGCTGGTGCCGCTCGCGGGTGGCGAGTCGCGGGTGGTCGCGGCGGACTGGGACCGGTGGCCGGGGAGCCCGGTGTGGCTCCCGGACTCGTCGGGGCTGCTGGTCGTCGCGGACGACGAGGGCCGCGCGCCGGTGTTCCGGGTGGACCTGGGCGACGCCGGTGCGCCGGACACGGTCACGCGCGTGACCAGCGACGACGCGGCGTTCACGGACGTGCGGGTGGCTCCCGACGGGCGCACGGCGTACGCGCTGCGCTCGTCGTACCTCGCGCCCGCGCACCCGGTGCGGATCGACCTGACGAGCGTCCCGACGCAGGCCGTGGCGCTGCGGTCGCCGGCGCCGACGCCCGAGCTGCCGGGGCGTCTCGAGGAGGTCACGGCCACGGTCGCGGACGGGCGTCGGGTGCGGGCGTGGCTCGCGCTGCCCGAGGGTGCGGACGCCGCGAGCCCGGCGCCGCTGCTGCTGTGGATCCACGGCGGGCCGCTCGGCTCGTGGAACGCGTGGTCGTGGCGCTGGAACCCGTGGCTGCTGGTCGCCCGGGGGTACGCGGTGCTGCTGCCGGACCCGGCGCTGTCGACGGGGTACGGGCAGGACTTCGTGCAGGCGGGATGGGGTGCGTGGGGCGAGGCGCCGTTCACCGACCTCATGGCGGTCACGGACGTCGCGGAGCAGCACGAGGCGGTCGACGAGACGCGCACGGCGGCGATGGGCGGCTCGTTCGGCGGGTACATGGCGAACTGGGTCGCGGGGCACACGGACCGGTTCCGGGCGATCGTGACGCACGCGAGCCTGTGGGCGCTGGACCAGTTCGGCCCGACGACGGACGCGGCGTTCTACTGGCAGCGGGAGATGACGGAGCAGATGGCGTCGGAGGCGTCGCCGCACCGGTTCGTCGAGCGCATCCGCACGCCGATGCTCGTCATCCACGGGGACCGGGACTACCGGGTGCCCATCGGCGAGGGGCTGCGGCTGTGGTACGAGCTGCTCGCGAAGTCGGGTCTGCCGGCCGACGACGAGGGGCGCTCGCCGCACCGGTTCCTGTACTTCCCGGACGAGAACCACTGGGTGCTGCAGCCGCAGCACGCGGTGGTCTGGTACGCGACGGTCGAGGCCTTCCTGGCCGAGCACGTGCTCGCTCGGACGGGTGACGACGCGGTGGCGTACCCGGACGTCCTGGGCTGAGAACCGGGACGAAAGGGACGTTCGGCGAGCGGTTCGTGCCGGCGCGGGCGAGACTCCGAGATCTGGGCGCGGCCTGACGGCCGTCGACGAAGGGAGTCACGCATGGGTATCGGTGGCGGCATCGGGCTGCTCGTGATCGGCGCGATCCTGGCCTTCGGGGTGAGGGACGCGATCGACGGCGTCAACCTGACGGTGATCGGGTACATCTGCATGGGTGCGGGCGCGCTCATGCTCATCCTCGCGCTGGTGCTGAACTCGCAGCGCACCAGGACGTCGCACACGGCCGTGGTGGAGCACCGGGAGGTGCCGCCGCCGACGGTGTGACCAGTGCTGGTCCGACGACGGGCGCCGCGTGGCCGACGGGCTGCGCGGCGCCTTCGTCGTCCCGGGGCGCGGCTCACGTCCCGGCATCTGGACGGTCGTCGAGTGAGCATAGGCAATCCTTACTTCGTGCCGTACTGTTCCTGACAGCACGTCATCACCGTGCGACCACGACCGAGAGAGACGCCCGTGACGACGACCTCCGTACCCGCCGGCAGCACCGACCTCCCGCTCTACCAGCCGCTGTCCCACGCGCTCCGTGAGGGCACCCGCGAGGTGCACGGCAAGGCCGAGGGCATGGCGTTCATCGAGGCGCTCATGGGCGGCCGGCTCGGGCAGGACGCGTACACCGCGCTCGCGGTCCAGCAGTTCGCGATCTACGCGGCGCTCGAGAACGCGGGCGCCACGCTGCGCGCGGCGGGCGGCGACCACGGCCTCGTGTTCGACGAGCTGACGCGACTGCCCGCGATCGAGTCGGACCTCGCGCACCTGATCGGCCCGGACTGGGCGGCGCGGGTCGAGCTGCTGCCCGCGACCCAGGCCTACGCTCAGCGGCTCACCGCGTGCTCGTCGGACCTCACGCTGTACGCGGCGCACGCCTACACGCGCTACCTCGGCGACCTCTCGGGCGGCCAGGTGGTCAAGCGCATGGTGCAACGCCACTACGGCGTGCCGGACCAGGGCGTCTCGTTCTACGACTTCCCCGCGATCCACCGGCTCAAGCCGTTCAAGGACGTGTACCGCGAGCGCCTCGACGCGCTGCCCCTCGACGACGAGCGGCGCGCCGCGACCGTCGCGGAGGCGCGGGTGGCCTTCCGGCTGAACCAGGCGGTCTTCGCGGGTCTCGGCGAGAGGTTCGTCGCCGCCTGACCCTCTGCCGCGGCCTCGTCGGGCGGTCCGACGCGGGCGATTTGTGCGGAACGAGTGATTCGGGTGCCGCGAGGTGTCCGCGAGGCGTCCCGGCACGCGATGATGTCCCCGTGACGCCACGGGTGACGGCCGGAGCGCGCGCGGACCGACGAGCCGCGGCGGCTCTCAGCGGTGTCCGCGGCTTCGCCATGGCCGCCCGCAGGCTCGAGCACGCGCGCTCGCTCGACGAGGTCGTGCAGACCGCGGCGGCCGTCGCGGCCGAGGTGCTCCAGGCCCGGCTGGCGGCCACGTGCCGCATCGAGCAGGAGACGCTGCACGTCCTGCACACCGAGCCGGCCACGGACCCGCGCCAGGTCTGGCGGCTGCGCGGCTCGTACCGCGCGGAGGACCGTCCCGCGCTGCGCCGGCTCATCCGGGAGCGGGAGTCGTGGATCGCGCACGCGCAGGACGTCACCGGGGCACCCACGCAGCCGGGCGACCCGGACGCGGGTGACCCGGTCGAGATCGAGATGCTGCAGCAGGTCGGCGCCGCGAGCTCGCTGGCCGCGCCGATCGTCGTGAACGGTGCCGTGTGGGGCGAGCTGTTCGCGATGCGCGGGCCGGAGAACGGGCTGTTCACGATCGACGACCTCGCCCGTGCCGAGGTCGTCGCGGCGCTGGCGGCGGGTGCGATCGCGCGTGTCGACCTCGAGGAGCAGATCCGCCACCTCGTCGCCGACGACCCGCTGACCGGGCTGTCGAACCGCCGCGTCGCCGACACGGCCGCGGAGGCCGCGCTCGAGTCGGGCGAGGAGGTCTGCATCGTCATGTGCGACGTGGACGGCCTCAAGCGCGTGAACGACGAGCTGGGACACGACACGGGTGACGACCTGCTGCGCTCGGTCGCGGACGTGCTGCGCCGCGCCGCGGACCGTCTGCCGGGCTCGACGGCCGCCCGCCTCGGCGGCGACGAGTTCTGCCTGGTCACGGTGGGCCACCACCGGGCCGAGGTCGCGGAGGTCATGTCCAGCACCACGTCGGACTTCCCGCTGCCGCACGGCGCCGCGATCTCCTACGGCCTCGCGTCGACCGCGATCACGGGGGAGATCTCGGCGCGCAACCTGTTCCGGCGGGCGGACATCGCGCAGTACCGCGTGAAGCGCGCGCGGGCCCGGGCACGTGCGTCGGCGGTGCCGATCGCGGACCCGTCGGTCACGGCCGAGCGGGTCGTCGTCGCGGGTGCCGCCGCGATCACCGCGGCGCAGTCCGGTGTGGTGCCGCGCCTGTGCGCGATGGCCGCGGCGACCACCGAGACGCTCGGCGGGTCGGCGTGGGCCGTGCTCATGCAGCGGGACGGGGCCGCGTCCGCGATCGCGCGGGGTGGGAGCCCCGCCGACGGGGAGAGCGAGCAGCTCGTCACGCAGGTGGTGCACGGGTCGTGGCTCGTCGAGATCGGCTCGTCCCCCAACGCCGCGCAGGGTCCGGTGGTCACGACCGCGCTGCACGCCCTGACGGCGGTCGCCATCGAGGGCGCCTCCTGACGGACGGGCCGGTCCCGTGCGTCAGCCGTGCAGCGGGAGCGTCAGGGCCGCGTCGCCGTCGGCCGTGACACGGACCGGGACGCCCCAGTCCTGCGCGTTGAGGTGGCACGCCGGGTACTCCACCGCGGGGTCGTCGTCGCACGACGCGGCGTGGGCCGTGACGTGCAGGACCCCCTCACCGACCGCCGGGTCGAGCACCAGGGTGCGCTCGAACGGCACGTCGTCGCCCGCACCTTCGAGCAGCAGCGTCGGTGGGGTCGACGAGACCTGCAGGCGCGTCGAGGGGCCGAACCGGTCGTCGTACTTCTGCCCCGTCGCGGGCGTGAAGACCACGTCGAGGCGCACCCGCGGCGCGAGGTCCGTGACGGGCCGCTGCGTGCGGTGCGAGCCGCCGTCGACGGTCGCGTCGACCACGCCGGTCAGCGGGACCCGCGTGACCCGGTGGGCCGCGGACTCGACGACGAGCAGCACCGCGTCGGCACCCTCGCCCAGCACGACGAGGCCGCTCGGCTCGGCCAGGCCCGTGGCGATCGTCGTGACCTCGCCCGGCTCGTCGTCGGTGCGCGACGGGACGTAGCGGCGGACCGCGCCGTTGTACGTGTCGGCCACGGCCACCGACCCGTCGGGCAGCACGGCGACGCCGAGCGGGTGCTGGAGCCGTGCCTCGTCGGCCCGCCCGTCGCGGTGGCCGAAGTCGAACAGGCCTTCGCCGACGACCGTGCGCACGGTGCCGTCGCCGATCGTCGCGTGCGTGGGCGTGACGACGCGCAGCGCGGAGGTCTCGGAGTCCGCGAGCCAGATCCGCCGGTCCGGGCCTACGGCGAGGCCCGACGGCTGCGCGAACCACGCCTCCGGCAGCGGGCCGTCGAGCAGGCCCTCGTTCATGGTGCCGCCGACGTGCGCGATCGAGCCCTCCTTGTCGTCGAACGCCCACAGCGTGTGGTTGCCGGCCATCGCGACGACGAACGCGCCCCACTCCTGCGACCACGCGACGTCCCACGGCGACGAGAGCCGCACGGCTCGCGCGGGCCCGGCGAAGCCCGCCCCGGTGCCGCCGCCGAGCTCCGCCGACACGTTGTCCGACGCACCGACCATCAGCTGCTCACCGGTCCCCGCGACGGTCGTCACCGTGCCGTCGTCGAGCCGCACGCCGCGCAGCGCATGGTTGACGGTGTCCGCGACCAGCACGTCGTACCCGAGCCACGGCCGCAGCTCGTCGGGCACGAGGCACAGGCCGTTCGGCTCGCTGAACCGCGCCTCGTCGGGGCCGCCGTCGACGAGCCCGCGCTCGCCCGCGCCGATGCGCCGCACGAGCGTCTCGCCGTCGGCCTCGAGCTCGGCCAGCGAGTGGTGGCCCGCGTCGGCCACGAGCAGGTGCCCGTTCGGCAGCGCGACCGCCTTCGCGGGGAACCGCAGCGTCCCCGGCGTGGCCTGGGGCGGGACGTACGGTCCGGACCCGCGGTGCAGCGTGCCCTTCGCGTTGTGCTCCGCGACGAGCTCGCGGACCAGCACCTCGAGGTTGTGCCGGTGCCCCTCGCCCGCCATCTGCGCGACGACGTACCCCTCCGGGTCGATCACGACGAGCGTCGGCCAGGCCCGCGCGGCGTACGCCTGCCAGGTGTGCAGCTGCGGGTCGTCCAGGACGGGGTGGTGCACCTCGTACCGCTCGACCGCCGCCGCGAGCGCGACCGGGTCCGCCTCGTGCACGAACTTCGGCGAGTGCACGCCGATCACGACGAGCACGTCGGAGAACTCGGCCTCGAGCTCGCGCATCTCGTCGAGAACGTGCAGGCAGTTGATGCAGCAGAACGTCCAGAAGTCGAGGACGACCACCTTGCCGCGCAGGTCCGCGAGCGTCACGTCCCGCCCACCGGTGTTGAGCCACCCGCGGCCGACGAGCTCCGACGCACGCACCCGGGGCAGCCGCCCCGCCTTCACCTCAGTCACCCCCCCATTCTCACCGCTCCCACGGCTGCCCCCCCGCCGACCCCGCCGACCCCGTCGTTCCTCCGGCTCTGACATGTCGATCCCGGAGCGACCACGGTCTCGTCGTCCGTCCCCGCCCCGACCCCGCGGTTGCTCCGGCTCAGCAGTCGCATACCCGGAGGAAGCGCGGGGTCGCGGACCACCCGTGGGGAGGGATCGCGGGGGCGGGGGTGGTCTGCCACGATCGGCTGCATGAGCGTGGGGTTCGTGCTCGGCGGCGGTGGCGTGCGCGGCGCGGTGCAGGTCGGGATGCTGCGGGCGCTGTTCGAGCGCGGGATCGTGCCCCAGGTCGTCGTCGGGACGTCGATCGGCGCGATCAACGGCTCCGCGGTGGCGGCGGACCCGACGCCGGCGGTGGTCGAGCGGCTCGCGGAGGCGTGGGCGTCACCCGCGGCCGCGGCGGTCTACGGGGACTCGTGGCCCAAGCAGCTCGCGCGCCTCGCGCGCTCCCGCACGCACCTGAACGACCCGAGCCCGCTGCGTGAGCTGGTCGCGGGCATGATCGGCGCGGACACGCGGTTCGAGGACCTCACGGTGCCGCTCGCGGTCGCGGCGGCGTGCATCGAGCGGGCGGCCGAGAAGTGGTTCGACTCGGGCCCGGTGCTGCCCGCCGTGATGGCGTCCGCGTCGGTGCCGGGGATCCTGCCGGCCACCGAGATCGACGGCGAGCATTACGTCGACGGCGGGCTCGTGAACTCGATCCCCCTGTCGGAGGCGTGGCGGCGGGGTGCGACCGCGGTGTACGTGCTGCAGGTCGGGCGGATCGAGGAGCCCCTGACCAACCCGGACCGACCGTCGGACGTCGCGCGCGTCAGCTTCGAGATCGCGCGGCGGCACCGGTTCTCCCGCGAGGTCGACGAGGCCCCGGAGGGCGTCACGGTGCACGTGCTGCCGAGCGGCGGTCCGACGAAGGGCGACGACAAGCTCTCGTCGTACAAGCGGATGGACACGGTCCGTGCGCGGATGGACGCGGCCTACGCGGCGAGCGGCGCCTACCTGGACGGGCGATGAGCGACCAGGGCGGTGCGCCGATCTGGCGGCTCCCGCCCCGCTGGGTGCGCCGCGTGGTGCTCGCCCCGCTCGTCGTGCTGCTCGCGCTCGTCGTCCTGCCCGTGGGCGTCCTGCTCGCGGCGTTCGTCGGAGCGGTGATGACGTGGCTCCTGCCCGGCCGGCTGCGCATCGTGCGGGCCGTGTGGATGGCGGTGTTCTACCTGTACTGGGACGCGGTGGCGCTTGTCGTCGCGTTCGCCCTCTGGGTGGGCAGCGGGTTCGGGTGGCAGCTGCGGGCGCCCGCGTTCCAGCGCGCGCACTACGTGTTCGCCGCGCGGATGCTCGACGTGCTGTTCTGGCAGGTGCGCTGGACGTTGCGGCTGCGCATCGTCGTCGAGGACGCGGACCTCGGGCACCTGCTCGAGGGGCGGCCGGTCGTCGTCGCGAGCCGCCACGCCGGGCCGGGGGACTCGTTCATCCTCGTGCACGCCCTGCTCACCCGGTTCGACCGCGAGCCCCGCATCGTCCTGAAGGACACCTTGCAGTGGGACCCCGCGATCGACGTGCTGCTCAACCGCCTGCCCACGCAGTTCGTCACGCCCCGCAGCGCGCGCCCCGCGGCCGGACCGGGCATGTCCGACCTCGTCGGGGACCTCGCGCGCGGGCTGGACCACGACGACGCGCTGCTGATCTTCCCCGAGGGCGGCAACGTGACCCCCCGTCGAAGGCTCGGCCGCATCGAGGCGCTGCGCCGCGCGGGCCGCACCGAGCTCGCCGCGCAGGCCGAGCAGATGGCGCACGTCATGGCCCCGCACGCCGGCGGCCTGCTGTCGGCGCTCGACGCGGCCCCGCAGGCGGGCGTCGTGTTCGTCGCGCACACCGGCCTCGACCGGCTCGTCACCGTCGCGGACATCTGGCGCGAGCTGCCGATGGACAAGGAGATCGTCATGAAGGGCTGGTCGGTGCAGCCGGACGAAATCCCGCGCACGACCACCGACCAGGAGGCCTGGCTGTTCGACCACTGGCGCCGCATCGACGAGTGGATCGCCGACCGCCAGTCCTGAGGCGTCAGCCCGCGCGGTCGAGGAGCCAGATGCGGGGGTGGTGGCCCTTGGCGTAGACGCGCACCGGGGGGTGCGCGCGCCACAGGGCCGCCGCCTCGCGCACGGCGGCCTCCATGACCTTGACCTCGTGCGTGAGCACGACGAGCCGCGCGCCGGGTGCGGAGGCGGCGTGCGCGGCGCGCAGCAGGCCCGCGTGCACCGCCCGTGCGTCGGCGTGCGAGCCGTGCAGCGTGCCCCACGGCGGGTCGGCGAGCACCAGGTCGGCGGGCTCGGTCGCGGGGCCGGTGGGCCACACCGACGGGTCGAGCGCGTCGGCCCGCACGAGCGTGACCTGGCGGGTCAGCCCCGCGGCCTCGAGGTTCTCACGCGAGGCGGCCAGCGCGTGCTCGTCGAGGTCGATGCCGACGGCCCCCGCGGCTCCCCCCGCGAGCAGGCGCTCGACGAGGAGCGTCCCCGAGCCGCACATGAGGTTGAGCACGCGGTCCTCGTCCCGCACGCCCGCGAGCCGCACCATCGCGGCGGCGATGGTCGCGTTCGCGGCGCCCGGGAAGTCCGCCACGCGCCAGGACCGGGCGGACAGCGGGCGCGGGCCGACGCGCACGAGCACGTCCCAGCCCGGGTCGGTCCGCTCGTCGCGCCGCGCACCGCGCCGGACCTTGACGACGAGCTCGCCGTCGGTCGCGTCGTGCTTGAGGCCCGTCGCGCGCGCGAGCTCGTCACCGAGCCGCGCGAACACCGCCGAGTCCGCGCCCGCGGCCTCGAACCGGAACGTCGACGACCCCGCGACGCGCAGCGACGCGTACGCCGCGTCGACGATCCTCTGCAGGTGCTCGCCCGACAGCAGGGACTTGGGGCGCGGCACGTCGTGGTGCAGGACGACGAACGCCGCGACGGCGGTGCGCAGGCGGCGCACCTGGGCGAGCCGGTCCCCGGGGAGGTCGACGACGAGGGCGTCGTCCCGCCCCGGCACGGGGCGCGGGTCGACGGCGAGGACCTCGCGCACCTCGTCGGCCAAGACGTCGCCCAGCCCGCCGAGGAACGTCAGCTCGACGCGCGTGCGGCGCGGCGACGGAGGGCTCGCGACGCGCGCGGGCGCGGGACGGCGGCGGCCCGACGAGCCCGCGCGGCCTGCGGAGGCGTGCGGGCGGCGGCCCTGCTGCGGCACGCGGGTCAGGCCGTGAGCGCGGCGGGCACGCGCTCGTCGGACGAGGTGGTGACGTCGTCGTCGGAGGCGGTCGCGGCCTCGTCGGCCACGGGGGTGCCCGGCAGGACCTGCACGCCGACCGCCCGCAGCACGAACGACTCGGTCTGCACGATCGCGCGCTCGCGCTCGGGCCCGTCGTCGGGCACGCCCCGGCCGGACAGGCACGCGTTGACCAGCGGGACCGTGGTGTCGAGGTCCTGGTCCGGGAAGACGCCGGACGCGATGCCGTCGGAGAGGATCTCGCGCAGGATCCGCTCGACGACGACGACGTGCTCGCGCACGCGCGCCTGCGTCTGGCGGGACAGGACGCTGCGCAGCTCGGGTCCGGGCGCCAGGTGGTAGATGCGCTTGAGCTGGATCTGCTGGCTGACGTAGGTGCGCAGCCGCTCGACCGGGTCGTCCAGGTCGTCGAGCGCGCGCTGCAGCGTCGCGGCGTACTCCTCGGTCTCGTTCGTGATGAACCCGACGAGCAGTGCCTCCTTGTCGGGGAAGTGGTTGTAGACGGCGGTGCGGCCGACGCCGGCGGCCTGGGCGATCTCGGCGAGGGTGATGGCGTCGAAGCCACGCTCGGCCATCAGGGTCGACAGCGCTGCGAACAGCTTCTGCCGGGTCTGCTCGCGGTGCTCGTGCAGGGACCCGCCGATGATCTTGGGCATGCTGACAGCATGACACAACATGTCAGATCCGCTTCACGCGCCCTGTGCGCGAGCGCGTAGCCACGGCGTCCTGGGGTGGATGCGTGTCGGGGGTCGCGTCTAGCGTCGGGGGTCGAGCGACGTGGCGCGGCACGGGCCGGCACGACGAGACGAGGACGAGGGTGACGACGTGGTGCTGATCGGTGCGCACACGCGCGGTGACGACCCGGTGGCGGCCGCCACCGAGACCGGCGCGCAGGCGGTGCAGGTGTTCCTCGCGGACCCGCAGGGCTGGAAGAAGCCCGTCCCGCGCGAGGACGCCGACGCGATCGTCGCGAGCGGTCTCGGGGTGTACGTGCACGCGCCGTACCTGGTCAACGTCGCGTCGACCAACAACCGCATCCGCATCCCGAGCCGCACCATGATCGCGCAGCACAGCGCTGCGGCCGCGACGCTGGGCGCGCGCGGGCTGATCGTGCACGGCGGGCACGTCGGCGCGGGGGACGACCTCGCCGTGGGCGTCGAGAACTGGCGCAAGACGTTCGAGCGCGCCACGTTCCCGGTGCGCGTGCTCGTCGAGAACACCGCGGGCGGCGAGAACGCGTGCGCGCGCACGCTCGACGCCATCGCGCGGCTGTGGGACGCGATCGGGCAGTACGACGTGGGCTTCTGCCTCGACACGTGCCACGCGTGGGCCTCTGGCCTGGACCTGGAGACCGTGGTCGAGCAGGTCACCGCGATCACCGGCCGGATCGACCTGGTGCACGCGAACAGCTCGCGCGACGAGGCGGGGTCCAACCGGGACCGGCACGCGAGCTTCGCGCACGGCACCATCCCGCCGGAGCTCATCGCGCACGTGGTGCGCGAGGCGGGCTGCGACGCCGTCGTCGAGACCCCGGCCGAGGGCCAGGCCGAGGACATCGCGTTCCTCAAGGCCGCCCTCGCCGGCTGACCCGCGCGACCGACCGGGGGCGGACCGGCACCGTGGCAGAGAAGGGTGCGAGAACGGCGGTCGACCCTCTCGTCGTCGAGAGGTCGCATTGCTAGCGTGCGGGGGCATGAGCGAACCCGACACGATCGTGCCCGACGAGAAGGACTGGACCTGGGTGCTGTACGAGCGGTGCGGCGAGTGCGGGTTCACCGCCGCGGACGTCGACCCGCGGCACATCGGGCCGACCGTGCGGGACCTGCTGCCGCGCTACGTCTCCGCGCTCAGCCGCACGGACGCGCGGGAGCGCCCGGCGCCTGCGGTGTGGTCGGTGCTCGAGTACGGCGCGCACGTGCGGGACGTGTTCCGCATCTTCGGTGAGCGCCTCGCGCTCATGCTCGAGCACGACGACCCGCTGTTCGAGAACTGGGACCAGGACGCCACGGCCCTCGCGGACCGGTACGACCTGCAGGACCCGTCGGTCGTGGCCGACGAGCTGGTCGAGGCGGGCGAGGCGACGGCGGCGGCGTTCGACGAGGTGCCGCACGACGCCTGGGAGCGGACGGGCCGCCGGTCGAACGGCTCGTTCTTCACGGTCGGGACGCTCGGGCAGTACTTCCTGCACGACGTGGTGCACCACCTGCACGACGTCCGCGCCTGACGCGCGTCGTCGCCGGGCGCGCGTTATCCACAGGCTTACCCACACCCGTGGGTATCCGCGCGTACGGGCTGTGGACGAGCGCGCGCCGACCGGTGGACGAGACGCTCCGGAGGGTGGACGGCCGGTGGACGACCGGGCGAAACGTGTCACTCGCACCAAGTGACACGGACGAAACACAAGCGCAGCATCCGTGCCCTAGCGTCCGCTCCCATGAACGTCACGCTGCCCGTCGAGCTCTCCGACCAGCACGTTCTCGCCCTGCCCCAGGGCACCGACCTCCTCGCGCTCGCGCGCGCGTGGTTCGCGGACGCCGCATGGGAGCGCGAGCCCGCGACCGCCGCCCCCGTCGCCCGGCCGATGACGGGTGCGCGGTTCCGCGGGATCGTCGTGCAGGACGCCCCGAGCGCGGTGCCCGGCCGGCTCGCCGTGGGCGGCGCGGTGCTCGTCGGGCCGCGTCCCCTCACGTCCGACGAGGTGCGTGCGACCGGTCTGCGCGCCGGCGAGGCGCTCGACCTCTACGGCGTCGAGGGGCCCGCCTCGCCCCAGCTGAGCGCGTGGTGCACGGCCGCCGCGCGGCACGCCGGCGGTCTGCTCGTGCCCGCGTCGCGCACCGACGTCGTCGTCCCCGACCCGCAGGGCGCCCCCGGGCTGACCCTGTGGTCGCCGGTCCCGCTCGCGCCGCGCGACGTCCTGCCGCTCGTGCGTCCGGCGATGGTCGGGGCGCGCGTCTCGCCCACGGAGGTCCCGACGCAGGTGGGCGGCGGACCGCAGGAGTGCGCGGTCACGGCCGTCTTCGACTACGACGGCACGGTGACGCTGCGCTCGGCGCGGTCCGACGACGTGCCCGCGGTGCTCGCGACCCTCGACTGGCGCGAGTACGGGCCGTGGGCGTACCACGTGCGCTGGCAGCCCGCGGACGGCGAGGACCCCGACTCGTCGCTGTCCGCGATCGCACGCCGGCGCGTCGCACCGACGATCGCGCGCGTCACGGCGGCGCTGTGGCGTGCCGCGGGCGGGACGGTCGTCGACGAGGGGGGCTTCGTCGTGCGGTCCGACGAGGTCACCCGCCGCGCGGTCCCCCCGCGCTGATCACTCGAACGCGGGCGACCCCGCCGGCACCAGGTCGACCTGCACGGACAGCTTCGAGCCGCGACCCTCGGTGAAGATCACGCCCCGCAGCGGCGGGACGTCGTGATAGTCGCGGCCCCAGCCCAGCACCACGTAGCGGTCGTCGACGAGCTGGTCGTTCGTCGGGTCCGCGTCGACCCACCCGGCCCCCGGGACCCACACCGAGACCCACGCGTGCGACGCGTCCGCGCCGCGCAGCTTCTCGCGCCCCGGCGGCGGGAGCGTCTCGATGTACCCGCTGACGTACCGCGCGGGCACCCCGTGCAGCCGCAGCGCCGCGATCATCAGGTGCGCGAAGTCCTGGCACACGCCCGCACCCTGCGCGAGGAGCTGCCGCTGCGTCGTGTGCACGGTCGTCGACCCGGTGCGGTACGTGAGCTCGTGGCGGATCCGGTGGCACAGGTCGACGAGGACGTGCGCGAGCGGCCGACCGGGCACGAACGACGGCTCGGCCCACGCCCGCACCTCGTCGACGAACGTGACGTGCGTCGACGGGAGCACCATCTCACGGACCTGCACGAGCACGTCGGAGGAGAACGCGGCGGCGGCCGAGCCGGTCGCCACGGCCTCGGCCGCGTCGTCCCACGCGACCTGCGGGAGCGCGCCGGCGTCGGGGCGGCCGCGCGTGATCTCGATGGTCGAACGGGCGGTCACGACGAGCGTCGTGTGCGGCTGCGTGACCGCGTAGAACGTGGTGCGGTTGCCGAAGTAGTCGTGCTGGACCGCCGTGTCCGCGGGGGCGGGGTCCACCTCGACGTGGCTGGTCAGGACGGTCTGACCGGGCAGGTCCCGGGGCGTCATGACGGTCCGGCCGTAGGAGTCCGTGACCTCCTGCGGGTAGGTGTAGGTCGTGCGGTGCACGAGGTCGTACGTGCGGCTCACGGCACCTCCTCCTCGTCGCCCGCGTCCCACGGGTCGTCGAGGGCGCGCGCCGCGACGGGCCGCGCGAAGTGCACCGCCTCGATCTCGTCGGCGAGCGCGAGCAGGCGCCAGTGCATCGAGTCGAGGAGCTCGGCGAGACGCGTGCGGCGCCCGTCGTCGTCGGTCGTGGCAGCGGCCGCCGGGTCGAGCTCGGCGACCAGGTCCCGCACCTGCGCGAGGAGCCGGTCGCGCTCGTCGGTCGGCCGCGCGCGCATCGGGATGCCCGCGAGGTCGCGCTCGAGGCGGTCGAGCTGGAACGCCAACGAGCGCGGGTTGCTCTCGTCGAGCAGCAGCAGGTCGAGCACCGCGGGGACGCCCGTGTGGTCCCCGTAGCGGCGGCGGAACGTGATCGAGGAGTCGTGCGCGAGCACCACCGAGTCGACCAGGTGCGCCTCCACGGTGCGGGTGAGGGGCCCGACGAGCGTGCGGCGCAGCGATGCGACCACGTGCTGCGCGCGCTCGAGCCGACGGCCCGCGTCGAGCAGGTGCCAGCCGACGTCGCGCACGAGGCCCTCGGCGACCGTGCCCGCGACCGCGAGCAGCCCCTCGAGCGTCCGGTCGAGCACCGGGCGCAGGCCCGCGGTGGCGGCGCGCGCGTCGTCGACACCCAGGTCGAGCCCACCCTCGGGCACCCGCTGGCGCGCGCGTTCCGCGCGCAGCGCGCGCTCGATGCGCGCGAGCGGGCCGAACGTGTCCGTGGAGAGCTGGTCGCGCACCGCGGCAGCCGCCTGGCCCAGGCCGCGCACCGACGCGGCGATCGAGCCGTCGAGGCCGCGCTCGAGCGTGAGCTCCCGCAGGGTCGGTGCGGGGCCGTCGGCGGGCGCGTCCGGGTCGCGCAGCGCGGCGACGAGCACGGCGAGCGCGCGGCCGCCCGCCGAGCGCGGCCGGCCGTGGAAGTCGTCCCACCGGTCGACGACGACCCGCAGGTCGCGCGCCTGGTCCTCGGCGCGCTCGGCGTAGCGGCCCAGCCAGAACAGGTTCTCGGCGGTGCGGGAGGACACGCCCAGTCGCGTGCGCCGCGCGGCGTCGACCTCGGTGACGCCCTCGGCCGCGTCCGGTGCCGCATCGCCCACCGAGCCGGAGAGCACCCACACGTCCTTCGCGACCGCGCCCGTGCGTGAGGACACCACCGGTCCGTGGGCCACCCGCGCGAGCCCGCCCGCCATGACCGTGTACGAGCCGCGGTGCGCGACCGCGAACGTGCGCAGCACCCCGACGCCCGGACCGTCCGGCCGCGCGACCTCGTCGGACGCCACGGGCTCGACGACCGCGCCGCCGCCCACGCGCGCCTGCCCCGCCCACTGCCACGGCTCCGCGGCGATCCGCGCCGCGAGCTGCTCACGCGCCGCGGCGTCGAGCGTCCAGCCGAGCACCGCGTCCTGCTCGCGGGACAGCGGCAGCACGACGAGCTCGTCGAGGTGCGCGAGCACGTGCGACAACGACGACGCCTCGCCGCACCACCACGTGGGCGCGGACGGCAGCAGCAGGTCCTGGTCGAGCACCGTGCGCGCGAGCCGCGGCAGCGCCGCCAGCACCGCGGGGTTCTCCAGCACGCCCGAGCCCAGCGGGTTCACCACCGACAACGCACCGCCGCGCACCGCGCGGACCAGGCCGGGGACGCCGAGCCGCGAGCCGGAGCGCAGGTCGAGCGGGTCGCACCACGCGGCGTCGACGCGGCGCAGCAGCACGTCCACGGGCTCCGTGCCGCCCAGCGCGCGCACCCACAGCCGCCCGTCGCGAACCACCAGGTCGGACGCCTCGACCAGCGGCAGGCCGAGCATCGAGGCGAGGTAGGCCTGGTCGAACGCCGTCTGCGAGCCCGGTCCGGGCGTGAGCAGCGCGATGCGTGGCGCGCTCGCGGACGGCGGCGCGACGTCGTGGAGCGTCTGACGCAGCGCGCGGAAGAACGGTCCGAGCCGGGCGATCGGGGTCGCGCGGTAGACGCCGGCGAGCACCTGCGCGACGACGCGCCGTCCCTCCATCGTGTACCCCGCGCCGGAGGGCGCCTGCGTGCGGTCGGCCAGCGACAGCCACGTGCCGTCGTCGTCGCGTGCGAGGTCCGTCGAGGCGAGCACGAGCTCGCGACCGCCCGGCAGGCGCAGGCCGTCGACCGCGCGCAGGAACCCGGGGTGCGCGACGACGGCCGTGGGCGGCAGGACCGTGTCCGTCAGCAGGCGCCGTGCGCCGTACAGGTCCTGCAGCACGGCGTCGAGCAGCTCGGCGCGCTGCGTGATGCCGGCCTCGAGGCCGGCCCAGTCGTCCTCGTCGAGCACGACGGGTGCCGGGTCGAGACGCCACGGCTCGTGCTCGTCGGCCGCGCCGTACGTGACGCCGTGGTCTGCGAGCAGCGCCTCGGCCTCGGTGCGCGCCCGCTCCAGGTCCGCCGTCGAGGGCGCGTCGGCCTGCTCGGGCAGCCAGTGCCACGCCGGCGCGCCGGGGGGACCGGCGGAGGAGAGCGCGTCGATCACCCGTCGAGTCTGACGTACGCCCAGGCAGACCGGCCGTCGTCTCGCATCGTGAACGCCGCGGGCTGATTGCTTGACTGTTTCAGTCTGGATTACGCAGGGTTGCCCCGTGGGGCCGGCCGTCGGGGGACGGGCCGGCCCCTCATCACATCCGGCCCCGCCACAGCCCCGACGCCACCGCAGCACCCCACCCACCCCCCGGCCAACCCCCACCCGCCGACCCCCACCCGCCGACCCCGCGGTTGCTCCGGGTATGAGCGACCTGACCCGGAGCAACGACGGTCTCGCGGGGGTGGGGTCTGCCGAGCCCGTGGTTGCTCCGGCTATGAACGGGCCTACCCGGAGTAACGACGGTCTCGCGAGGGCGGGGCGGGTTGCGCCGGCCCCACCGGCCGACCGGCCCGCACCGACCGACCCGCACCGACCGG
>NZ_BJLP01000007.1 GCF_006538705.1 Cellulomonas uda | reverse complement strand
GGGAGCCGCTGCTCGGGGCGTGGCTCGCACTGTGGGG
The DNA here is from genome assembly GCF_006538705.1 of Cellulomonas uda. Lineage (GTDB taxonomy): Bacteria > Actinomycetota > Actinomycetes > Actinomycetales > Cellulomonadaceae > Cellulomonas > Cellulomonas uda. The sequence continues at coordinate 83,068 of NZ_BJLP01000007.1, read as the reverse complement.
GCTCGCCTGGGTCGTCCTGTCGACGACCGTGCTGCTGCCCGCGCTCAACACCAAGGACCAGTACGACTACGGCTCGCGGATCGACTTCGCCGCGATCGTCACGCACCCCTGGACGGCGGTCACGCTGCTCGTCGACGACGGCTCGAAGATCGTCACGCTGCTCATGCTCGTCGCGGTCACCGGCTTCGTCGGGCTGCGCTCGCCGGTGCTGCTCATCGCTGTGCCGACGATCATGTGGCGGTTCTACGCGGACATCGACTACTACTACGGCCACACGTGGCACTACTCCGCGGTGCTCATGCCGATCGCGTTCGCGGCGCTGCTCGACGGCGTCCTGCTCGCGCGGCGCTCACCGCGCGGCTGGCTGCGGCGCTACTCGCTGGCCGCCGCACCCGTGGCGGTCGTCGTCGCGGCGATGCTCGTGCCGCAGCTCGACATCGCGCGCCTCGGCCGGCCCGACGACCTGTGGGCCCCGTCGTCGCGCGCGGTCGAGGCCCGCGGGCTGCTCGACCTGATCCCCGAGGGGTCGGTGGTGGAGACCGACATCGGCCTCATGTCGTACCTCGTCGACCACAACGACGTGTTCTACGTCGGCAACGCCGACAACCCGGCGCCGGACTTCCTGGTCATCGACCAGCAGGGCGGCGGGTGGAACCCCGCGCCGTCGGACATCGCGCAGTACGCGGCGGACCGGCACCCGGGCACGACGTGGCAGGTCGTCTACGACGCGGGCGGGTACCAGCTCGCGAAGCGCACGGGCTGAGGCAGGCGGGCGCACCCGCGCGCCGCGCGGTCATGTCGACATCCGCTTGCCTCACGGGGGTCACCGAGCGGATCGTCGTCCCGTGAGCCAGCCCCCCATGCCCGCGGTCACCGCGCACGCGCCCGGCGACACCCTCGTGCGGCCGGCCCCCGCCGCCCGGGGCATGGTGGTGAAGTACCTCGCGCTCGCGCTCATCTGGGGCTCGAGCTTCCTGCTCATCAAGGTCGCGCTCGAGGGTCTCGCGCCGGTGCAGGTCGCGCTCACGCGCACGGTCCTCGGCGCGCTCGCACTCGTCGTCGTCGCCCTGGCCACACGCTCCTCCTGGCCGCGCGACCCGCGCACGTGGGGCCACCTCGTCGCGCTCGGTCTGCTGCTGTGCGTGCTGCCGTTCATCGCGTTCGCGTGGGCCGGGCAGCACCTCGCGTCCGGCCTGTCGTCGATCTTCAACGCGACCACCCCGCTCATGACCGCCGCGGCCGCCGCGGCGCTCCTGCCCGCCGAGCGGCTCACCGCCCGGCAGCGCGTCGGGCTCGCGCTCGGCATCGTCGGCGTCGTCGTGATCGTCGGGCCCTGGACCTACGTGTCCGACCTGGCCGCGAGCGCGCCCGTCGCCGCGGTGCTCGCGTGCCTCGGCGCGACCGCGTGCTACGGCCTGGGCATGACGTACCTGCGCCGCTTCGTCACTCCCCTGCACCTGCCCGCACCGACCGTCGCGGCCGGCCAGGTGGGCACCGCGGCGGTCGTCATGCTGCTGCTCGCACCCGTCGTGGCGCGCGAGCCCGTGACGCTGTCCACGTCGGTGGTGCTGAGCGTCGTCGCGCTCGGCGTGCTCGGCACCGGGATCGCGTACGTGTGGAACACGCAGGTCGTGGCCGCGTGGGGCGCGCAGCGCGCCTCGACCGTCACCTACCTCACGCCCGTCGCCGGCGTCGGGCTCGGCATGGCGGTGCTCGGCGAGCACCTCGCGTGGCACGAGCCGGTGGGCGGCGTCCTGGTGGGCGTCGGGGTCGTCGTCGCGCAGGGCGCGGTGCGACTCGGGCCGCTCCCGTGGCGCGGGTCACGTCGGGACGATTTGGCCGCTCGGTAGGTCTGTCGTAAGGTTGTCGAGCCGACGCGGGGTGGAGCAGCTCGGTAGCTCGCTGGGCTCATAACCCAGAGGTCGCAGGTTCAAATCCTGCCCCCGCTACAAGAACCCGAAGGCCCCTGCGCTCAGACGAGCGCAGGGGCCTTCGGCATGTCCGGGCGTCGACCGTGACACCCTCCGCCGGCGGTCAGCGTCGGGATACCCGGCGGGGCAGACGCCCGCGTCGTCACCGCGCTCGGCTGCTCGGGCCTAGGGTCGTCGCATGGCGAGCCGCGCCGACGACGACCTCGACGCCCCTCGGGCCCGGACGGGCCCCAACCCGCAGCACCTGCTGGCGACGCTCCTGGGCGAGTACCTCGACTCCGCCGACGCGCCGCTGCCGCCCGCTGCGCTCGACGCGGTGCTCGCGGAGTTCGGGTTCAGCGCCTCGAGCGCCCGGGCGGCGCTGAACCGACTGGCCCGGCGCGGGCTGGTCGAGGCGCGCGGACGCGGCCGGGCGACCGTGTACCACCTGACCACCGCGTCGATCGCGCGGCAGACCACGATGCACCGCTTCCTCGCGTACGGGACCCGCACCGTCGCACCCGACGACCGCTGGACCGCCGTCTCGTACTCCCTGCCGGAGTCACGCCACGCGGAGCGGCACGCGGTCCGCAAGGTGCTGACCTCGGCGGGGTTCGCGCGGCTGTACGACAGCGTGTGGATCAGCCCGGAGGGGGTCCGCGAGGAGGTCCTCGCGGCGTTGCGGGACGTGCTCGGCGGCGTCGACGCGGCGCGGTGGTCGGTCATGCGGGTGCGGTTCGAGGACGTCGCGGGCACGCAGGGCCCGGCGGACGCGTACGACCTCGCGGGCGTGGCGCAGGAGTTCCGCGCGTTCCTCGCGGCGCACACCCCGGTGCTGCACGCCGTGCGCGCGGGTGCGGTCGACGACGCCGGTGCGCTGGTCGCCCGGACACGCCTCATGGACCAGTGGCGCTCGCTCGTCCTGCGACACCCGGACCTGCCGGCCGACGTCGTCCCTGCCGACTGGCCCGTGCAAGCGGCCCGGGACCTGCTCGTCGAGGTGCACACGGCGCTCGGGCCCGGGGCACGACGACGCCTCGTCGAGGTCGCGGCGCCGTCCTGGCCCGACGCGGCCCGGTGGGTCACGTACTTCGTCGCCGCCACCGACCCCGCGCAGCCGCCACGCCGCGGGTGACGACTGGTTGCGGGTGACGACTGGCTGCGGGTGACGACTGGTTGCGGGTGACGACTGGTTGCGGGTGAGGACGGCCGAATCGTTTCCGCGACGCCGGACCACCGCACAAGTACTCGACAGTTTTCGTCACTCCCGCGACGGTTGATGCACACGAACGCATCGGTGCGTCCGCGCACCTCCGAGGGAGGACTCCCATGAGACGACGACTGCTCACCCGCGCGGGCCTGACCGCCGCGCTCGCCCTCGGCGCGCTGGGCGCAGGGCTCGCACCGGCGGCCGCGGCACCGGGCGGGTCCGGCCCCTACCCGGCCGACTACTCGACCGCCGGCTCGCTGCCGAGCCACACCATCTACCGCCCCGTGAACCTCCCCGCCGAGCGCCTGCCCATCGTGGTCTGGGGCAACGGCGGGTGCTCCGGCAACGGCACCTCGCAGGTCAACTTCCTGCGGGAGATCGCCTCGCACGGGTTCCTCGTCATCGCCAACGGCTCCCCTAACGGCGGGGGCAGCACCACCTCGACGATGCTCACGCAGTCGATCGACTGGGCGTTCGCCGAGAACAGCCGTGCGGGCAGCGCGCTGGCCGGGCGCATCGACACGAGCGAGGTCGCGGTCGCGGGCTTCTCGTGCGGCGGTCTCGAGGCGTACGCGGTCGCCGGCGACCCGCGGGTCACGACGACCGCGATCTTCTCCAGCGGCCTGCTCAACGACGGCGACGACTGGCAGCTGCGCCGTCTCGATGACCCGATCGCCTACTTCATCGGCGGACCCGGCGACATCGCGTACGGCAACGCGATCGACGACTGGGGCAAGCTGCCCGCGAGCCTGCCCGCGTTCATGGGCAACCTGCCCGTCGGTCACGGCGGCACGTACGACCAGTACAACGGTGGCGAGTTCGCCCGGGTCGGCACGCTCTGGTTCACGTGGCAGCTCAAGGGCGACGCCCAGGCCGGACGCGCGTTCGTCGGGCAGAACTGCGGCCTGTGCGGCGGGCAGTGGGACGTCCGGCAGAAGAACCTCGTCCTGACGGACCCGACGCCGACCCCCACGCCCACACCGACTCCCACGCCCACGCCGACTCCCACGCCGACTCCCACCCCGACGCCGACCCCCACGCCGACGCCTGACCGGACCGACGACCCGGTGGGCGGCGCGTGCACCGCGACGTACACGGTCGCGAGCCAGTGGGGCGAGGGCTTCGTCGCGAACATCGACGTGACCGCCGGGACCGCGCTGAACGGGTGGGTGGTGCAGGTGCGGCTGCCCAACGGTGCGGCCGTCGCGGGCTCGTGGAGCAGCGCGCAGTCCGGCACCACCGGCACGGTGACCTTCGGCAACGCACCGTGGAACGGCACGCTGCGTCAGGGCGAGCGCACGAGCTTCGGGTTCCAGGGCACCGGGTCCGGCGCCGGGGCGACGGTGACGTGCCGGGCCGCATGATCGGCCGCTGACCGCGCGGGGGGCACGGGCACGGGGAGTGCGGGTCGGACGACCCGCACTCCCCGTGCCATTCCTGCCCGGCGACGGACCGGCGGGAGGCGCGGCACGGCGTCGACGTCAGGCGGCGGCCGGGTCGGGGTCCACCTCGGGCGCGTCGTGCGGGGCGACGCCCGCGGCGGCGAGGGCCGCGTCGATCCGCGCCTGCACGCGCCGCGCCGACCGGCGCCGCTGGCGCACGACGAGCACGGGCACGCCGACGACGAGCAGCAGCAGCACGAGCTGCACCCACGGCACCGCCCACACCACGACCGGCACGGCGGACGGTGCGAGCGCGACGTCGACGACGTCGTCGCCGACGACCACGGGCACGGCCTCGACCTCGCCGGACGCGCGCACCAGCGGCCACAGCCGCACGGTCGTCTCGACGGACGCGGAGCCCTCCGGAAGCACCTCGCGGACCTGCGTGGTGGCGCTGACCTCGCCGGTCCCGGCCGGGCCCGCCAGGGTGACGCCCGCGCGCGCGCCGAGCCGCACGTCACCTTCGTTGCGCAGCACGTAGCGCACGTGCGCGGTGCCCGGCGCGAACGGGTTCCACGACGGCTCCCAGCGGACCTCGACGTCGTCGGGCGCCACCCGTGCGCGGATGTCGCCCGTCACGCGCAGGTGCAGCCGCACCCCGACCCGCGCCGCCACCCGCACGGCCGCCTCGTCGTCCACCAGCTCGGCGACGACGCCCGCGGGGTGGTCACCGGGCCGCGCCTGCGCCGGCACCGTGACGGTGAGCGGCACCACGAGCGACCCGCCCGCGGGCAGCGCGACGCGGAACCCCCCGCCGGCCACGGGCTCGGCGCCCTCCGGGGCCTGCAGCGTGACCCACGCACCCGAGTCGCGCGGTGCGTCCTCGCTCGGGCGCACGTCGAAGTCGCCGTCGGCCGAGACGGTCCCGTCGGCCGCGTAGACGTGGAACGTCGCGGGCCGGTCGCTGAAGTTGGTGACGACGACGTGCTCGTCCACCGACGCCCCGGGGTCGAGCGCGTGCCGCAGCGAGATCCGCCCGTCGGGTCCGTCCGCCGTCGCGGGTTCGACGGTCCACGTGACCGTCCCGCTCGCCGAACCGCTCGACGAACCGCTCGACGAGCCGGGCGAACCGCTGGAGGCCGGCGCCTGTGTCGCGTCGGCGGCGTGCGTGCCGGTCGCCGAGAGCGTCACGAGCCCGACGAGCAGGCCGGCGGACGCCGCGCACCGCGCAGCGGCCGACGCCGGACGTCGCCGCCTGGCGGACGTGGTGGTGCGGATGACGGGCACGGTTGCCTCCTGCACGTGCGTCGACGTGTCCTCGTGCGCCGACGAGCACGGCGGGGCGTCGACCGGCCCCGCCGTGCTCGTCGTGCTGGTGCGTGCGGTCAGTCGACCGGGAACAGCGAGAGCGTCAGCGCACCCTCGTACGTGCCCGGCGCGGTGTCCACGGGGACCTCGAGGAACAGGTCCGCGCCCATCGTCGTCGAGCCGAACCTGCCCTTCGGGGTCGCCGACGCGAGCCGGCCCGGGACGAGGAGCCCGTCTCCCCCGCCGAGCACGGTGGGTCGCTGCGCCCCCGCGGCCACGCCGTCGCGCGGGTCGCGCACGAACGGCCGCCAGCCGAGGTGGTCGGCGTCGAGCGTGCGGGAGCCGGACGAGAACGCGTACGCCATGCCGGCGACGGCCCAGCCGCTCGCACCGGCCTGCGCGACGGAGCGCGAGTCCGTGACGGTGACCATGGGCAGGGCGCCGGTGAACCGCAGGCGGTCACCGCGGTTGGCGGCCTGGTCCAGGGTCACGCCCGAGCCGTCGTCGTCGACCGAGAGGGCCAGCACGCCCGGGGCGCCTTCGCGGACCTCGGCGCGCACGGGGATGCCGGGCGCGGACTCGCTGCGGAACAGCCGCGGCAGCAGGTCGACGAGGTTCTTCTGCCACGTGTCGAACCCGTGCGGTCCCTGCGTGACACCCGCGAACTCGTGCTCGATCCCGTTCTCCTCGAGGAGGTCGAGCAGGTCCATCGTCGCCTGGTACGTGAAGTCGAGGACGTCGCCGGTGTAGATGCGCGCGAACGTGGTCCCCTCGTTCACCGCCTCGGGGTCGAACGTCGGCGTCCCGAAGAACAGCCCACCGGAGAACGCGGCGATCCAGCCGAACTCGCCGGGGTGGGTGAGCCACGTGTTGAGCGTGTTCATCGCACCCATCGAGAGACCGGCGAGCGCCTGCCGGTCGGCGTCGGACGCGATGTTGTACTCCGCGCGCGCCGCCGGTGCGAGGTTCTCGAGCAGCTCCGCGGGGAAGTCCGGCACGTTGCCGTTGCCCATGACGACGACCATCGGGACGATCGCACCGTCGATCGAGTGGTGGTCGAGGATCTGCGCGGCACGGCCGACCTCGACCCAGTCGCCCCAGCTCTGGCCACCGCCGTGGTTGAGGTAGAGCACGGGGTACGGCTCGGCGCGGTCGGCGTCGTAGCCCGGCGGCGTCCACACGTACGCGGAGCGCTCCTCGCCCGCGACCTTGCTGTCGTACGTGAGGACGGACAGCTCGCCGCCCTGCCCCGCGGGCACGTCCGAGAGCATCCGGTCGGTGGTGCCGGGCACGAACAGCGGGCTCACGCCGGTGAGCGTGTTGACCGTGTCCTGCGGGTCCTTCTCGTCCACGCCGTCGACGACGTAGCGGTAGTAGTAGAACCCGTCGAGCGGCCCCATGGAGACCCGCCAGCGCTGCCCGACCTTCGTCATCGGCACCCGGAACCAGGCACCGTTCGGCGCCCAGTTCGCCCACACGGTGACGTCCTTCGCATCGGCCCACTGGGTGCCGGTCTCGAACGTCACGATGCCGTGCTCGCCGATGTGCGGGGTGGTGATCGACCCGGCCGCGGGCGGCGCGTAGGGGCCGTCGAGGGGCAGGTTGCCCTCGCGCGGGCCGGGGTCGGCGTCGTCCTGGAAGACACGCGACGCGAAGTCGCGCAGCGCCTCGCGCCAGGTGTCCCACGTCGCGCCCGAGTCGGGGTCGACACCGTCGAACTCGTGCTCGACGCCGGCGCGCTCGAGCGTGCGCAGGAGGGCGTGCGTGCGGTTGTAGGCCGGGTCGAGCACGTTGCCGACGTAGACCCGCAGCAGGTCGGTGCCCTCGTTGACCGCGCGGGCGACGCCCACGCCGATGGTCCCGTTCAGGTGACCCGAGAACGAGCCCACCGACCCGAACGTGCCCGGGTCGCTGCGCAGCACGTTCAGGGCGTGGTTGGCGCCGTCGCCGATGCCCGCGACGGCCTGGCCGGTCGGCTCGTCCGTCACGTGGTAGGCCTCGCGTGCGGCCTCGACCACACCGTCGAGCAGCTCGCTGCGCGGGTCCGTCCCGCCGGTGTCGGCCATGACGACGACCATGGGCTCGATCCGGCCCTCGGCCGCGAGGTTGTCGAGGATCTGCGGCGCGCGGCCCAGCTCGGCCCACTCCTGCGCCGTCTGCGACCCGTCGGCGAGCAGGTAGAGCACCGGGTACGCGTCGGCGCGGTGCGCGTCGTAGCCCGGAGGGGTCCACACGAGGGTGGTGCGTTCGTCGTCGGTCACCGGGCTGCGGTAGGTGAGCTCGTCGACGTCGCCGCCGGCGGGCAGGTCCGCCATCCACTGCACGGACGGACCGGGGACGAACAGCGTGTTCCACGTCGGGTGGGACGTGACGGCCACGGGGCTCGTGGGCTCGCGGAACGACTTCTTGGTGCGGTCCGCCCAGGTGGCCGTGTACTGGTAGTAGTACAGCCCCGGCGCGAGCGGGCCGACCGTCGCCTGGTAGCTGGACCCGCTCGGGTCGAGCGCCAGGTCCGCCCACGTGCCGCTGGGCCCGATGTTGCCCTGCAGCTCGAGCACCTGGGGCCGCGAGCCGAGGATCTCCTCCGCGTCCGCCTGCGGGACGGTGAACCGGTGGTACCCCTCCGGGATGGTCGACACCCATGCGTCGGGAGCCGGCCCGTCCTGCGCCGCCTGCGCGCTCGTCACCGACGCACCCACCGCGAGCGCCACCCCCGTCATCGTCGCCGCCGCGCGGCGTCCTGCGCCCGGTCCGCGGGCCCCCTGCCGAGTCATCCCCATCGATTCCTCCTCGTCGACCGACTGCGCGGCGGTGCGCCCAGGAGCGCCACGAGTTCTACACCGATGTAGAGCCGCCCCCCGCTTCCCCTACCGAGGTAGAGGGATGTCCGCATCGTGTCGGTCTGCCCGGTGCGCGTCAAGGGCGAGCCGGTCGACGAGCGCGCGCGCCGGGTCACGCCGGGTCAACGGCGGCGGACCACCGCCCGCACCGCCACCGCCGCGGCCAGCCCGGCCGCGACCCACGGGCCGGCGACGACCAGGACGTCGAGCGGCTGGTGCCGCACGTCCACCCTCCCCCGTCGCGACGCGACCGGGTGCCGGTGCGCCTCCGAGAGGACCCCGGTCTCGGTGAGGGGGTCGTCGGGCCGGGTGCTCGCGAGCGAGCGCCAGTGCGCCGCGGTCGACTCGACGCGGTCCGCCGCGATGAGCAGCAGCCAGTGCGCGGCCCGGCCCTCGCTGAACCGTTCGTACGAGTAGCGGCGGATCGCCCCCGCGACGCCCGTCAGCGGCTGCGCGGTCCCGAACACGGGCGTGAGCTCCAGGTGCTCGAGCGACCGCTCACGCGGGGACGTCTGCTCCTGCCGCTCGGGGAAGTTCCAGCGCGCACGCGGCAGGTCGGTGCGCTCGCGCGGGTACGAGGGCCGGTCGGCCGGGTCGAGGTCGGCACCCCACCCGGGGATGCGGGCGCGCAGCTGGTCGGGGGTCTCGCGCAGCGGAGGGCGGTCGGCGGTGTACGGGGCGTGCGTCGGCGTCGCGTCGTCGGCGGGGGTCGTCATCGGTGTCACCTCTCCTCAGGCGGGCACGACGAGGGGCTTGATGCACCCGTCGAGCTTCGCGGACATCACGTGGTAGGCCTCGGCGATGTGCTCGAGCGGGAACCGGTGCGTCACGATGTCCGACGGCGTGAGGTACCCGTTGCGGACGTGCTCGAGCAGCCGCGGCCACTGTCGCTTCACCGGGGCCTGGTTGGTGCGGATCGTCAGCCCCTTGTTCATCGCGTCGCCGAACTTCACGGCGGAGAAGAGCGGCCCGTAGGCGCCCATGACGGACACCGTGCCGCCCTTGCGCACGGCGTCGATCGCCCAGTTCAGGGCGACCGGGGAGCCGCCCTGGAGCTTGAGCTTGGCGGCCGTCACGTGCTGGACCAGGTTGCCGTCCGCCTCGGCTCCCACGGCCTCGATGACGCGGTCGGCGCCCAGGCCGTCGGTCGCCTTCTTGAGCTCGACGACGATGTCGTCGTGCTCCGCGTAGCTGCGCGTCTCCGCGTACGCGAACTCGCGGGCCTTCGCCAGCCGGTGCTCGAGCTGGTCGACGACGATCACGCGGCCCGCCCCCATGAGCCACGCGGACCGCGCCGCGAACAGCCCCACGGGCCCGGCCCCGAGCACGACGACGGTGTCGCCCTCGGCGATGTCCGCCAGCTGCGCGCCGAAGTACCCGGTGGCGAGCGCGTCCGTCATCAGGACGGCGTCCTCGTCGGGCAGCCAGTCGGGGACCGGCGAGGGGCCCACGTCGGCGAACGGGACGCGCACGTACTGGGCCTGGCCGCCGTCGTAGCCGCCGGTCGTGTGCGAGTACCCGTAGATGCCGCCGACCGCCGTCGCGTTCGGGTTCACGTTGTGGCAGTTCGAGTACAGGCCGCGCGCGCAGAAGAAGCACGAGCCGCAGAAGATGTTGAACGGCACCATCACCCGGTCGCCGACGCGCAGGTTCTCGACCGACGGACCGACCTGCTCGACGACCCCGACGAACTCGTGCCCGAACGTGTGACCGACCCGCGTGTCCGGCATCATCCCGTGGTAGAGGTGCAGGTCGGAGCCGCAGATCGCGGCGCACGTCACCCGCACGACCGCGTCGTTGGGGTGCTCGACGCGCGGCTCGTCCTTCTCCTCGACGCGGACCTTGTACGGACCGCGGTAGACCATGGCGCGCATGGGCGTCCTCCTGAGGGTCGGTGGTCTCCAGGGTGGGCACAGCATCGACCGTCCCGCATCCGGGGCCGCGATCCGCGGGGGCGCACGTCCCCGGAGGCGGCCTCGCCGGGGCCGTGGCAGCCTGTCCGGGTGCTGATGTGGACGACGGGTCGGACCTCGGGTCGAGGCGCGCCGACGGGCCCCGCGACGGACGGGACGAGCGTCGAGGCGCCCCTCGTCGGTCGCCGAGGGCAGCGATGACGACGGTCACCGTCGGCGCCGCGCGAGGCGCCATGCGAGCACCCGGGCCCCGGGGGCCGCTGAGCGCACGCGTTCTGCCCGTGCTCGCGGCAGCGCCCGACACGGTTCCCGAGGACGACCGCGCCGCCCTCCTCGTCGCCGCTCGGGAGGCGGTGGCGTCCACCACCGACCTGCTGCGCGACGACGACGTCCAGCTGACGCTGTTCGTCCTGTACGAGCTGCACTACCGCGGCGTCGCCGGCGTGGACGACCGGTGGGAGTGGGACCCGGACCTGCTGCGCGCCCGCGCCGTGCTGGAGGACGCGTTCGAGCGGGTCCTGCGCGGTCGCGTCGAGACCCCCACGGGCGTCCCGGCCGACCGGCGCGCGGTCGCGGACGCCCTGTTCGCGATGACGGCGCCCGGTCCGGGGCCGAGCCTCGCGCGCTTCGTCGGACGGCGTGCGACGCGCGACCAGCTCGACGAGCTCCTGGTGCACCGATCGGTCTACCAGCTCAAGGAGGCCGACCCTCACACGTGGGCGATCCCGCGCCTCGAGGGTGGTGCCAAGGCGGCGCTCGTCGAGATCCAGGCGGACGAGTACGGCGGCGGCGCACCCGAGCGCATGCACTGCGAGCTGTTCGCGGTCGCGATGCGCGGCGCGGGGCTCGACGCGACCTTCGGGGCGTTCGTCGACCAGGTCCCGGCCGTCACGCTCGCCTCCGTCAACGCGATGTCGCTGCTGGGCCTGCACCGGCGTCTGCGTGGTGCGATCACCGGCCACCTGGCCGCGTTCGAGATGACGAGCTCGCTGCCCAACCGCCTGTACGGCGACGGGTTCCGGCGCCACGGGCTCGGCCCCGACACGACCTGGTACTTCGACGAGCACGTCGAGGCCGACGCGGTCCACGAGCAGATCGCGGGCCGCGACCTCGCGGGCGGGCTGGCCGAGCAGGAGCCCGCGCTCGTGCCGGACATCCTGTTCGGCGCCGCGGTCTGCCTGTACCTCGACGAGCTCGTCGCGGCGCACGTGCTCGACGCGTGGGAGCACGGCCGGTCCTCGCTGCGGGAGGCGGCGTGACGACGACGCAGCCCGCTACCCCGCCCGAGGGCGCCGCACCCCGGCCGGACCGCTTCGCACCGCCGCGGATCGTCGCGTGCCCCGACGGCCCGATCCTCGTGCGCGGCGACGTCGAGATCGTCGACGACGAGGGCCGTCCGCTGCCGCGGCGGCGGCGCACCGTGGCGCTGTGCCGCTGCGGCAGCTCCGCGATCGCGCCCTACTGCGACGGCACGCACAAGGCGATCGGCTTCACCACCTCATGACCACCGCACCCGCGACGGACGGGCGTCCGACCCGTCTGCGGCGCGCCGTGACCGGCCCGCTGCTGTTCCTGTTCATCCTGGGCGACGTGCTGGGCGCGGGCGTGTACGCGCTCGTCGGCGAGATGTCGGCGGAGTCGGGCGGCATGCTCTGGCTGCCGCTGCTCGTCGCGCTGCTGATGGCTCTGCTCACCGCGGCGTCCTACGCCGAGCTCGTCACCAAGTACCCGCAGGCCGGCGGGTCCGCGGTGTACGCGCAGCGCGCGTACGGCCGGCCGCTGCTGTCCTTCCTCGTCGGGTTCAGCATGCTCGCCGCGGGCGTGACGTCCGCCGCCGGGCTCTCCCTCGCGTTCGCGGGCGACTACCTCGGCACGTTCCTCGACGTGCCCGCGGTGCCCACCGCGATCGTCTTCCTCGCGCTCGTCGCCGCACTCAACGCCCGTGGCATCAAGGAGTCGCTGCGCGCCAACGTGGTGATGACCGCGATCGAGGTGAGCGGGCTCGTGCTCGTCGTCGTGCTCGGCGCGCTCGTGCTCGGTCGCGGCGACGGCGACGCCTCGCGCCTGACGCAGCTGCCCGAGGGAACCGGGGTGGCCGCCGCGACGCTGGGCGGCGCCCTGATCGCGTTCTACTCCTTCGTCGGGTTCGAGACCTCGGCGAACATCGCCGAGGAGGTGCGCGACGTGCGGCGCGTGTACCCGCGCGCCTTGTTCGGCGCGCTCGCCACCGCGGGCGTCGTGTACCTGCTCGTCGGTCTCGTCGCACCCGCGGCGGTCCCGCCCCGGCAGCTCCAGGAGTCCAGCGGGCCGCTGCTCGAGGTCGTCGAGGCGGCCGGCGGCATGCCGCTCGAGGTGTTCTCCGTGATCGCGCTGGTCGCGGTGGCCAACGGCGCGCTGCTCACCATGATCATGTCGAGCCGGCTCGCGTACGGGATGGCCGACGAGGGTCTGCTGCCGTCGGTGTTCGCACGCGTCCTGCCGGGGCGCCGCACGCCCGTCGTCGCGATCGTCGCGACGACCGCGGTCGCGATGGTGCTGACCGCCACGGGCTCGCTCGTCGACCTCGCGTCCACGGTCGTCCTCCTGCTCCTGCTCGTGTTCCTGAGCACGAACGTCGCGGTGCTCGTGCTGCGCCGCGACCACGTGGGGCACGACCACTTCCGCGCCTGGACCGCCCTGCCGGTGCTCGCCGCGGCGACGTGCCTCGGGCTGCTCACCCAGCAGCAGGCGCGGCACTGGCTGCTCGCGGGCGTCCTGCTCGCGCTCGGCGTCGTCCTGTACGCCCTCGCGCGGTGGTCCGCCCGCCGCGGCACCCCGTCCACCGAGCCCGAGCCGACGCGCGCCGGCGCGCCCGACGCGTGAGGCGGCCGGTCCCCACCCGCCCGCCGCGCCCTCGCCCGCCGGGCGTGTGGACATGACGCACCGTCAGGGCGTCCTGCTGGCAGGATGCGGCACACCCCGGTAGGCACGACGACGAAGGCGGCTCATGGCAGGCGGACTGGCAGCACTGCTCGACGACATCGCGGCGCTCGCGAAGCTCGCCGCGGCGTCGGTCGACGACGTCGGCGCGGCCGCCGGGCGCGCGAGCGCCAAGGCCGCGGGCGTCGTCATCGACGACACCGCGGTCACCCCGCGCTACGTCACGGGCGTCTCGCCGCAGCGCGAGCTGCCGATCATCTGGCGGATCGCGCGGGGCTCGCTGCGCAACAAGCTGCTGTTCATCCTCCCCGCGGCACTGCTGCTCAGCCAGTTCCTGCCCTGGCTGCTCACCCCGATCCTCATGGTCGGCGGGACGTACCTCGCGTTCGAGGGCGCCGAGAAGCTGTGGGAGGCCGTGACCGGGCACGGTGGCAAGGAGGTCCCCGTCGCCGCGGAGGAGGACGGCGCGGCCGCCGAGAAGCGGCTCATCGGCGCCGCCATCCGCACCGACTTCATCCTGTCCGCCGAGATCATGGTCATCTCCCTCAACGAGGTGGCCGACGAGGGGCTGGCCTCGCGCGCCGCGATCCTGGTGGTCGTCGCGCTGCTCATGACGGTTCTCGTGTACGGCGTGGTCGCGGTCATCGTGAAGATGGACGACGTCGGGCTGCGCCTCGCGCAGACGCGGTTCGGTGCGAGCGCCGCGCTCGGGCGCGGGCTCGTCGCCGCGATGCCGAAGGTGCTCTCGGTGCTGTCGGTCGTCGGCGTGGTCGCGATGCTCTGGGTGGGTGGGCACATCCTGCTCTCGGGCGTCGACGAGCTCGGCTGGCACTGGCCGCACGACGTGGTGCACCACCTCGAGGAGGCCGTGCACGGCGTCGCGGGGGTGGGCGGGGTCCTCACCTGGCTGGTCGGCACGCTCGTCGCGGCGCTCGTCGGCGTCATCGTGGGCGCGGTCGTCGTCGGCGTGGTGCACCTGGTGCACCACGTGCGGGGCGGTCACGACGAGGCGCACGACGAGGCGGCGCACGGCGAGGGCGCGCACGACGAGGGCGACGCGGCCCCCGCGCCCTGACGCTCAGCGCAGCAGGTCACGCAGCGTGCGCGCGTTGCGCACCGCGTTCCCGCCGCCGTCGTTGTTGAAGTACGCGAGCACGTCGTGCCCGCCGCGCTGCCACTCGCGCACCCGCTGCGCCCACCAGCCGAGGTCCTCGTCGGAGTACGAGCCCGCGTACAGGTGATGGTGATCGGGACCGTGCAGCCGCACGTAGACGAGCGGCGCCGTCGCGCGCAGCACGCACGGCAGCCCCGCCCCGCTCAGCACCACGTACGCGGCGCGGCGCCGCGCGAGCAGCTCGAACACCTCGTCGACCTGCCAGCTCGGGTGCCGCAGCTCGACGGCGACGTCCACCCACGGCGGGACGCGCGCGAGGAACCAGTCCAGCCGGGCGTCGTCACGCTCCTGGTCGGGGCGCAGCTGGACGAGGAGCGCACCGCGCCGGCCCCGCAGCTCGTGCAACCCGCGCTCGACCCGCCCGAGCCACGCCTCGGGACCGTACAGCCGACGCGCGTGCGTGAGCCCGCGGGGCGCCTTGACCGTCATCCGGAAGCCCTCGGGCAGGCGGCGCCGCCACGAGGCGAAGGCCGCGTCCCGCGGCCACCGGTAGAAGCTCGCGTTGAGCTCGACGGTCTCGAACTCCTGCAGGTAGCGCGCGAGCCGGTGCTCGGGCGGCATCCCGGGCGGGTAGAGCACGTCGGTCCAGTGGTCGTACGACCACCCCGACGTCCCGACGGCGACGCTCATCCGCCCTCCCGGACAGGCCCGCGCGGGCCGGCGCAGCCGCCGGTCCGCGCGAGGGACTCCCGCAGGTCCGTGCGACCGCTACTGCTCGCCGCCCTCCGCCGGGTCCTGGGAATGCTCACGCTCGTCCGTCCCCGCCTCGCCCTGCGTGCCCGGCGCACCGGGTTCCGGCGCACCCTCGGCGGGCTCCACCGGGTGCTCTCGCTCCTGCGGCTGCGACATCTCGGTCTCCTCTCGTGCGGTCCCCTCGATCGTGCGCGACCGCCCGGCGCACGGCATCTCGAACCCGCCCGCTCCTCGTGCGGGCCGCGCGCCCGGGTGCGAACGTGGACCGGTGCGCACGACACCCGAGACCCAGGCCTCCCCCGCTCCCGCCGACCCCCGCCCGCTCGTCGTGCACGCCGTGCGGCACGGGGAGAGCGCCGGGAACGTCGCGGCGCGCGACGCGGACCGCCGCGGGCTGGACCGCCTCGAGCTCGATCACCGGGACGCGGACACCCCGCTGTCACCGCTCGGCGCGGAGCAGGCGGCGGCGCTCGGGGTCGCGCTGCGCGACCTCGACCCCGACGAGCGTCCGGTCGCCGTGTGGTCCTCGCCGTACGTGCGCGCGCGGCAGACCGCGCGGCTCGCGCTCGAGCGCGCCGGTCTCGACCTGCCCGTGCGGACGGACGACCGCCTGCGGGACCGCGAGCTCGGCGTGCTCGACCGGCTCACGCGCCGGGGCGTCGAGCGCCTGCACCCCGACGAGGCGGCGGCGCGCCGGCACCTCGGCAAGCTCTACCACCGGCCGGCGGGCGGCGAGTCGTGGCTCGACGTCGCGCTGCGCCTGCGGTCCTGGGTCACGGACGTGCGCGACGAGGAGGGCCCGCTGCTCGTCGTGACGCACGACGCGGTCGTCGTCCTGCTGCGCTACGTCCTCGAGCGGCTCGACGAGGAGGGCGTCATGGAGCTCGTGCGTGAGCACGGCGTACGCAACGCGTCGCTCACGACGCTCGTGCGCCGCGGCGGCGTCTGGAGCGCCGAGCGGTTCGACGACGTGGCGCACCTGCGCGACGTCGGGGCGCCCGTCACCGAGCACGCGGGAGAGGTGCGATGAGCGGGTCGACCACCCCGATCGACGCCACGCTGCTGGCGGGGATGCCGCTGCCGGCGGCGACGGGCAGCAAGGACGCGCGCGGGCGCGTCGTCGTGGTCGGTGGTGCGCGCGCGACGGTCGGCGCGGCTCTGCTCGCGGGGATCGCGACGCTGCGGGTGGGCGCGGGGCGGCTCACGCTCGTCGTCGACGAGGCCGCGGCGACGCCCGCGGCGGTCGCGGTGCTCGAGGCCGGCGTGCTCACCTGGTCGCAGGACGAGGGCTGCGACGCCGAGGCGCTCGACGAGCTCGCGGGCGCCGACGCGGTGCTCGTCGGGCCGGGACTGGCGGACCCGGAGCACTCGCTACGCCTGCTGCGTCAGGTCGTCGAGACGGCGGGGCCGCGCGTGCCGCTGCTGCTCGACGCGTTCGCGCTCGGAGTGCTCGCCGACGCACCGGACCTCCAGGACCGCGTGCGCGGCCGCGCGGTGCTGACGCCCAACGGGGCCGAGCTCGACCGACTGCTCGGCGAGGACCGACCGGACGACGAGCGCGAGGCGGCCGCTCGCCTCGCGGCCCGGCTGGACGCGGTCGTCGTCGCCGCGAGCGCCGTCGCGGACCCCGCGGGCGACGTCCGGGCCGCGGACGCCACGACGCCGGGGCTCGGGACGTCGGGCAGCGGCGACGTGCTCGCGGGCGCCGTCGCGGGTCTCCTGGCCGCGGGGCTCCCGCGGGTCGACGCGGCGGTGTGGGGCGTCGCGCTGCACACCGGCGCGGGTGCGCAGCTCTCGTACGAGCAGGGGGCCGCGGGCTACCTCGCACGCGAGGTGGCCGACGCCCTGCCCGCGGTCCGCCGGCACCTCGCCGCGGTCGCGCACGCGCACCGCTGACAGCGCGACGCTACCGAAGCGTCGTCAGGGCGCAGCCGCGCACGCCGCACGGCGACGGGCGCCGGGGGCGCGCACCCGGACCGCGGCCGCGCGTCAGCCCAGGTCGACGAGCCGGTCGACGCCCGTGATCTCGAGCACCGCCAGCGGCGCTCCCGACGCACCCCGCAGCCGCAGCCGGTCCGGGCGCAGGTACGGCGCGATCCCGACGACGAGACCCAGCACGGCGGAGTCGATGAACGTCGCCTCGGACAGGTCGATCTCCCGCACGCCCTTGCTCGCGAGCACCCGGCCCACCCCGGCCTGGTCCACCCCGAGCCGGACGCAGAACCCGTCCACGGTCGAGAAGTCCACGTCACCCGAGACCCGCAAGATCGGGGGCACGCCCGGCTCCAGGTCGATCCGACCCGGCAGGCGACGTCGCACGGTCATGGCGTCCTCCGCGGTTCCCCGCGTCGGGCGGGGACGTACCAAGGGACACCGTCACACGTCACGGCGCCGCTCGCATCCGCACCGAGATCAGGTGCAATGGTCAGGTCCAGCGGTCAGGCTCCGAGGTCAGGCGCCGAGCGGGCGGAGCTGGACCGCGAGTACCGCGATGTCGTCGTCCGGCGGCCCGGCGGTCATGCGGCCCAGCAGGTCGTCCACCAGTCGCTCGAGGTCGAGCGCACCCGTGGGCCCCGACATGCGCGCGAGCGGCACGAGCCGCGTGACCTCGTCGACCAGCCGCGCGAGCCCCCGGCGCAGGTGCTCGCCCCGGCGCTCCACGAGCCCGTCGGTGTACAGCAGCAGCGTGCAGCCGCGGGGCACGGTCGTGGTCCGGTCGGTGCGCGTGGTGCCCGGGTCGAGGCCCAGGACCAGCTCGGGACGTCCCGGCTCGAGCAGGCTCACCGAGCCGTCGGGGAGCACGAGCAGCGGCGGCAGGTGCCCCGCGTTGGTCCACCGCATGGTCGTCAGGTCGTCGTCGTCGGCCGGCTCGAACCGAGCGACGACCGCGGTCGCCATCGCGTCGACGCGCAGCGCGGCGCTCGCCGACTCCAGCGCCGCGAGCACCTGCGCGGGCGTGCCGCTCGTGGTGTGCGCGACGCCGCGCAGGAGCGTGCGCAGCTGGCTCATGGCCGCCGCCGCGGGGGTGTCGTGGCCCATGACGTCGCCGATAGCGACGACCGTGTGCCCGGACGGCTGCACGAACGCGTCGTACCAGTCGCCGCCGACCTGAGCGGCCTCCGCCGCCGCGACGTACCGCACGACGACGTCGAGGTCCTCGCTCTGCGCGGGCGCGGACAGCAGCGACCGCTGCAGCGCGACCGCGATCTCCCGCTGACGCTCGTAAAGGCGCGCGTTCTCCAGCGCGAGCCCCGCGCGGTCCGCGAGCTGCACCAGCAGCGCGAGGTCCTCGGTGCCGAGGTCGGGCGAGCCCTCGTCGAGGAAGATCGTGATCGCACCCACCGTCCGCCCGCGTGAGCGCATCGGGACGGCGTAGGCCGTGCGCGGGGCCAGCTCGCGCAGCACGTCCCGCGCACCGCCGGACAGCACGCGGACGATCGAGCTGGTCGCGTCCGGCACGACGACGGGCTCACCGGTGCGCAGCGTGCGGAACAGGTACGCGTCCGGTGCGAGCGAGTCGATGCGCAGCGACGCGTACCGGGCGACGGTCGCGCGGCGCGTCGGGTCCTCGTGCCACGCCGCGATGTCCCGCAGGTGGCGCTGGTCCTCGGACATCGTAACGAGGCACCACGACCCGAACGTCGGGACCAGGTGCCGCGCGAGGCGGCGGACCGCCTCCTCCGTCTCGAGCGTCGAGCTCAGGTGGTCGCCCACCTCGGAGAGCAGCGCCAGGCGTCGCGACGACGCCTGCTCGAGCTCACGCGCCGCGCGCGCCTCGTCCTGCGCCGCGCGCCGCTCGGTGACGTCGTCGAAGTACACCGACAGCCCGTCCGGTCCCGGCCACGCACGGACCTCGTACCAGTGCCCGCGGTGGAGCTCGGAGCCGACCTCGAAGATCCGCGGCTTCCCGTCGCGCACCGCCGCGCGGTAGCTCTCCTCGACCTGCGTGCCGACGACGAACGGGTACAGCTCCCACAGCACCCCGCCCTCGAGCTCGTCGCGCGGGCGGCCGAGCAGGCGCTCGCCCGAGGAGTTCACGTACCGGAACCGCCACTCGTCGTCGAGGATGAGGAACGCGCCCGGCATCGTCTCGAGCACGCGGTCCATGCGCGCCTCGGCGTCCCGCTCGCTCGTCGTGTCGTACGCGGCGCCCAGGAGCCGGGCCGCTCGACCGTCCGGGCCCGCGAGCGCGAGACCGCGCGCCTTGACCCAGCGCACCGTCCCGTCGCCGCGCAGCACGCGGTACTCCGCCTCGTAGGCCCCGCACGTCGCGATGGCCCCCTCGACGGCCTCGGCGACGCGCGCGTGGTCGTCCGGCTCGACGAGCGCGTAGAACGCGTCGATCGTCCCGGCGAACTGCGCGCGGTCCACCCCGAAGATCGTCAGGAGCTGGTCGTCCCACGCGAGCCGACCCGTGCGCAGGTCCCAGTCGAAGCTGCCGACCCCACCCGCGGTGACGGCGAGCTGCCAGCTCAGCCGCTCGGCCTCGTACCGCGCCGCGAGGTCGGCGAGCACGGAGTCCGTGCCGGCCTCCCGGTCCGCGCCCGAGATCGAGGTCGAGGTCGAGGCACGCTCGCGCCATGCCGGGCGGCGGCCCAGCAGGTCGTCGAAGCCGTCGTCGGGAAGATCCGCGCCGATCCCGGCGAGCTCAGGGTCGAGCCTCTCCGTCATCCGCTGCCTCTCGACGTGCTCCGTCGCGGGCAGGATACGGCTGATCGCCCGCCTGAGCGGAGGGCGTCGCAGGCCACCTCGCATGCCGCCCCGGTACGGGCCGCGCTCACGACGGTACGTTGGCGGACGCGTCCAGGGCAAGCGAACGCGGGTCCTCACACCGCCGGCGGACCCCGGCGGGCACCCGCCCGATCAGGCCTGGGTGAGCTCGAAGAACGGCGGCGCGTCGGTCAGCCGTGCCGGGCGGACGAACGCGAGACCGCCGCGGTCGAACGCGTCGAACCACTCCTGCCACGTCGCGGGGACCGCGCCGTGGCCGCTCGGCCCGCTCGGGAAGATCACCGCCGGCACGGGCGGCTCGCCGCGCCCGAGCGGCGGGACGAGCGCGGGCCGGCCGCCCTGTGCCTCGACCCAGGTGCGGATCTCGGCGTGGTCCGTGGTGCTGCGCTTCGACTCGTCGACGGCCACCGGGTCGAACAGGTCCGCCGTGGCCTCGTGCGACGCCGTGCGGCTCACGCCGGTCGCCACCCGGTCCACCTCGCGCGGGACCGGGTCCTGGTGGGGCGCACCGCGCACCAGCGCCAGGTGGCCGCCGAGGTAGCCGCCGACGCCCAGGACCGCACCACCCGCGAGGCCCGCGAGCACGCCCGCCGCCCGGTGCCCGCGGCGGCGCAGCACCCACGACGTCGAGTAGCAGGCCAGCGCGGCGAGGTTCGCGACGCCGTGCACGACGCCGACGCGCCGCACCGCCGGGTCGCTCCGTTCGCTCGTGCCCCAGTCCGCCAACCCGGTCAGCGCCGTCGGCGTCGCAGCGAGGACGCCGAGCCCGACCAGCCGGTCCGCGGCGCGGCGCCCCGCGACGGGTGCGAGCAGGTCGAGCGTGCTCGCGGAGAGCCAGAGCCCGATCGGCACGTCGGTGAGCGGCGGGTGCGCGGGGTGACCGGCGGGCACGCCGCGCAGCACGTCGGACAGTGCGCGCGGCCGTAGCACCGCACGTGCGACCGCCCGGACGACCGTCGCGGGCCGGTCGAGCGCCGCGGACTCCTCGAGCCGCGCCACGGCGCCGCGCGCCGTCCTCCCCGAGCGCTGCAGCACCTCGTCCACGCCACCCATGGGCTCCTCCTCGCCGTCGGTCCGTGCCCCATCCTGCGGTGCGCGACCGGTACCCGCACGTGCAGGGAGGCGGCGGCGCGCGGCCCGTGCGGGGCGCTCGACATGCGGGGCCGGCCGGGGCGGCCTATGGTCGACGTGCCGACCGGTCGAGGTGCGATGCCCCGACCGGCCGTTGCCGGGTCCGGGCACGCGTCGAGGCGTGCGGGGGCAGGACATCAAGGGGTGAGCGAGCATGTGCGACGTCCGCGCGGCCGACACCTAGGGCCGTGACGCCTAGGGCCGACACCTAGGACCAGCACCAGGCCGCGACCCGTCGCGGCGACCTGAGACCCGCGTCGCGAGCGTGAGGCGAGAGCCCCGCCCAGACGCCACGGACGCCCTGTGCGGGCGAGCGCGGCGGCCGCGAGCGGGTCTCTTCCTGTCTCTTCGGGTCTCTGCCCACCTCTGGCCGGTTCCCCGCGGGACGTCTCCCACCAGGTCGACGACCGTTCGAGGTGCCGGTCCGCAGGACCTCTGCCTAGCGTGGCGAGGACCCACCGACGACCTCGAGGGAGCGCACCATGAGCGACGAGAACGCCGTCCGACCCGCCCAGCAGCAGGAGCCCCCGGGCCTCACCGCCCCCATGGACCCGCAGCCCGACCACGGTGAGCACAGCTACACCGGCCACGGTCTGCTCACCGGCCGGCGCGCGCTCGTCACCGGCGGCGACTCGGGCATCGGGCGTGCCGTGGCGATCGCGTTCGCACGCGAGGGTGCGGACGTGGCGATCAGCTACCTGCCCGAGGAGGACGAGGACGCGCAGGAGACCGCGCGCTGGGTGCGCGAGGCGGGCCGGACGTGCGTGCTCGTGCCGGGCGACCTGCGCGACGAGCAGACCGCGCGTGGCGCCGTCCGGACCGCCGTCGACGGTCTCGGCGGCCTCGACCTGCTGGTCAACAACGCCGGGTTCCAGATGGCGCGCCGCGACTCGCTCGCCGACGTCACGACCGACGACCTGGACCGGGTCATGAAGACCAACCTGTACGCGCTGTTCTGGGTCACGCAGGAGGCGCTCGAGCACCTCGGTGAGGGGTCCTCGATCGTCAACTGCACGTCGATCCAGGCGTACCAGCCGTCGCAGTCGCTGGTCGACTACGCCTCCACCAAGGCGGCGATCAACAACATCACCGTGAACCTCGCGGCCGAGCTCGGTGAGCGCGGCATCCGGGTCAACGCGGTCGCACCCGGTCCCATCTGGACGCCGCTGCAGCCCGCGACGCAGCCGCCCGAGAAGGTCGAGGTGTTCGGCCAGGACACCCCGCTCGGCCGTGCGGGCGAGCCCGCCGAGGTCGCGCACGCGTTCGTGTTCCTCGCCTCGTCGACGACCGGCTCGTACGTGTCGGGGACGGTGCTGGGCGTCACGGGCGGCAAGCCGGTCTTCTGACCCGTCGCCCCGGACCCGCGCGGCGCCTCGCCGTGCGCGTCGCGCCGCGCGGGTCCACGATCACTGGCATGACCAGCCGACTCACCCCCGGGCGGGCCGCGGTCGCGGGTGCGTGCCTCCTCCTGCTGGCCGGGTGCGCGTACGGTCCGTCGTCCGCCGACGGGTCGGCGCAGATCACCCTGACGGCCGCGCTCGACGAGGCGTCGTCGGGCGTCGAGGTCGGCCTCCTCGTCGTCGACCTCGTCGTCCGTGACCGCACGACGACGCCCGTCGCGGACGGCACCCTGCGCGACGCGATCGCCGAGGTCGGGTCGGCGAGCAGCGCGCTCGCCGACGCGCTGCCGCCGCTCGAGCGGCAGGACACCCGCGCGCGGGCGCTGGATGCGGTCGCGTCCGCGACGACCGCGCTCGCCGCGGCACGCGCGTGGGTCAACGACCTGTCCGCAGGCTCCGCGCACGACGTCACCGCCGCGCTCACCGAGGCGGGCGACGCGATCGACGCCGTGACGGCCGACCTGGAGGCGGCTTCGTGAAGAGGTTCTTCGCGGTCGCGCTCGGCATCCTCACGGCCATCGGCGGCTTCGTCGACATCGGCGACCTGGTCACCAACGCGGTCGTCGGTGCGCGGTTCGGGCTGTCGCTCGTGTGGGTCGTGCTCGTCGGGGTCGTCGGGATCTGCCTGTTCGCGCAGATGTCGGGGCGCGTCGCCGCGGTGAGCGGGCGCGCGACGTTCGAGATCATCCGCGAACGCCTCGGCCCGCGGGTGGGCGGTGCGAACCTCGTCGCGTCCTTCCTCGTCACCCTGCTCACGCTCACCGCGGAGATCGGGGGCATCGCGCTCGCGCTCGAGCTCGCGAGCAGCGTCGAACGGCGGCTGTGGATCCCGTTCGCGGGGCTGGCCGTGTGGCTCGTGCTGTGGCGCGTGAAGTTCTCGGTCCTGGAGAACGTCGCGGGGCTGCTGGGCCTCACGCTCGTCGTGTTCGCGGTGGCGCTGTTCCAGCTCGGCCCCGACTGGGGCGAGCTCGTCGAGCAGGCGACGCGCCCGCAGGTCCCCGCGAGCGAGCCGGTCCCCACGTACTGGTACTACGCGGTCGCGCTGTTCGGCGCCGCGATGACGCCCTACGAGGTGTTCTTCTTCTCGTCGGGCGCGCGCGAGGAGCGCTGGACGGTGAAGGACCTGTCCGTCTCGCGTGCGAACGTGCTCATCGGGTTCCCGCTGGGCGGGCTGCTGTCCGTCGCGATCGCCGGGTGCGCGGCGGTCGTCCTGCTCCCCCGCGGCATCGAGGTCTCGACGCTGTCGGAGATCACGCTGCCCGTCGCGCTCGCCGGCGGCAAGCTGCTGCTCGCGCTCGTGATCCTCGGGATCGTGGCGGCCACGTTCGGCGCCGCGCTCGAGACCGCGCTGTCGACCGGGTACACGCTCGCGCAGTTCTTCGGGTGGTCGTGGGGCAAGTACCACCGGCCCGCGCAGGCCGCCCGATTCCACACCGCGATGGCCGTCGCCGTGCTCGTCGGCACGCTCGTGCTCCTGACGAACGTCGACCCGGTCGCCGTCACCGAGTACTCGGTGGTCTTCTCGGCGGTCGCGCTGCCGCTGACGTACCTGCCGATCCTCGTCGTCGCGAACGACCGCGAGTACATGGGCGACCACGTCAACGGACGGGCGACGAACGCGCTCGGCCTGGTCTACCTGGTCGTCATCCTCGCCGCGTCGCTCGCGGCGATCCCCCTCATGATCGCGACGGGAGCCGGCGGATGAGCCCACGCCTGCGGCGCCACGAACGCCCCTTCCCGCCCGACGAGCGGCTGCCCGACCCTCCGCGTCCCGCCGGGCTGGTCCTCGACGCCCGCCTGCACCTGCTGGACCGCCAGGTCGACGACGTGGCCGGCGACCCGGTGGCGACCGTCGACGACGTCGAGCTGGCCGACCGGGACGGGCTCGTGGTCGTCACCGACCTGCTGTCCGGTCCCGTGCTCGCGACCCGTATCTTCGGCGGCCGCCCGCCGCGCAGCCGCTGGCACCGCATCGCGTGGCGGCACGTCACGGACGTGGGGATCGTGGTCCGCCTGGGCGTGCACGGTGAGGAGCTCGACGTGCTCTGGGTGGAGCGATGGCTGCGCGAGCACGTGATCGGACGCATCCCGGGGGGTCGCCATGCTCCTGAGTGACCTGCTGGACGCACGTGTCGTCGACGACCGCGGACGTCCCCTGGGCTTCGTCGTCGACGTGCGACTGGTGCTCGACGGACCGCTCGACGGCGCGCTCGCCGCGCCACGCCTGCACGGCCTGCTCGTCTCGCCACGCACGGGCACGTCGTTCCTCGGCTACGAGCGGTCCGACGCGCGCGCGCCCGCGGTGCTCGCCGGCTGGTTGCGCCGGCGGCACCGCGGAACGTTCCTGGTGCTGTGGGAGGACGTCGCCGGGCACGGCAGCGACGACGACGAGCGTCCGGTGGAGCTGCGCGCGGGCTACCGCCGCTGGGCGCCGACGCTCCCGCCGCGCACCGGCGGCTGACGGGTCAGCGCCCGCTCGTCTGCTCGCTCGTCGGCCCGCTCGTCGGCTCGGTGGGCGCGCCGCCGGGAACGCCCGGGTGACGACGCTCGAGCTTGGCGCCCTCGACGTCCACGTCGGGCATCACGCGGTCGATCCAGCTCGGCAGCCACCACGCCTTGTCCCCGGCGAGGTGCAGCACCGCCGGCATGATCAGCATGCGCACGACGAACGCGTCGAGCAGCACGCCGAACGCGAGCGCGAACCCGAGCGGCCGGACGAACGACAGGTGGGAGAACACGAACCCGCCGAACACGGAGATCATGATGATCGCCGCGGCCGTCACGACGGCCCGGCCCGCGTGCAGGCCCTCCATGACCGCGCGCCGCGCGGGGACGCCGTGCGCGTACGCCTCGCGCATGCCCGAGGTGAGGAACAGCTGGTAGTCCATCGCGAGGCCGAACAGGATGCCGACCAGCAGGGTGGGCAGGAAGCTCAGCACCGGGCCGGGGTTGGACACGCCGAACAGGTCCGCCGCCCAGCCCCACTGGTAGACGGCGGTGACGCCGCCCATCGCGGCGAACAGCGACAGCACGAACCCGCCGGTCGCGACGACCGGGACGAGGAACGAGCGGAACACCGCGACGAGGATGAAGATCGACAGCCCGATGACCACCGCGAGGTACACGGGCAGCGCGTCGGCGAGCTTCTCGGAGATGTCGATGTTCGCGCTCGCGCTCCCGGCGACCTGGAACGTGCCGGTGCCGCCGTCCACCTCGAGCGCCCGCAGCGTGTGCACGAGCTCCTCGGTGGACTCGCTGTCCGGCCCCTCGGCAGGGACGACCTGGAAGACCAGGACCGTGCGCGCCTCGTTGGTGCCGACCGGCGCGACGGCGACCACGTCGTCGTCGGCCATGAGCTGCGCGCCCAGGCGCGCCTGGACGGACGTGAGCTCGTCCTGCGTGACGGCCTCGGGCAGGTCGGCGACGACGACGAGCGGGCCGTTGACGCCCGCGCCGAACGCGTCGGAGACCGCGGCGTACGCCTGGTACTGCGTCGACTCCGTGGGCTCGTTCGCGCCGGTCGGCAGGCCCAGGCGCATGGACAGCGCCGGCAGGGCCACGACGACGAGCACGCCCACCCCCGCGATGATCGACAGCCACGCCCGGCCGTTGCGCATGGGCTGCGCGACCTCGTGCGCGTCCGGCCGCACCTCGTCGCGGTGCTTCGCGGGCAGGATCCGGCGGCCGAGCAGCCCCAGCATCGCGGGCGTGAGGGTGACCGCGACGAGCACCGCGACGAGGATGCTCGCGGCCGCCACGGCGCCCATGAGGCCCAGGAAGTCGATGCCCGTGAGGTTGAGGCCCAGCAGCGCGATCAGCACCGTGGTGCCGGCGAACACGACCGCGTTGCCCGACGTGCCGTTCGCCAGCCCGATCGACTCGCGCACGTCCATCCCGAGCCGCAGCTGTCGCCGGTGCCGGTTGAGGATGAACAGCGTGTAGTCGATGCCGACCGCGAGGCCCAGCATCGCGCCCAGGACGGGCGTCACCGAGGTCATCTCGACCACGCCGGAGAACGCCATCGCCCCCGCGGCGGCGACGCCCACGCCCACGAGCGCGTTGAGCAGCGGCAGGCCTGCGGCGACGAGCGTGCCGAGCATGACGACGAGCACGATGCCCGCGACGAGCACACCGATCGCCTCGGCGGCGCCGCCGAGCTGGATCGAGCCCTGCGCGATCTCGGTCGAGAAGTCCGCGGTGACGCCGTCGGGCACGCCTGCCGTCACGGTGTCGACCACGGCCTGCTTGGTCTCGTCCGGGACCTCGTGCTGGGGCAGGGCGAACACGACCGTGCCGACCGCGGTGGAGCCGTCGCTCGAGACGAGGCGGATCTCGGACGCCATGTCGAGCAGCGCCTTCGCGTCGGTGAGCTGCGGCGCGCGGGCCTCGAGCTCCGCGCGCCCCGCGTCGAGCTCGGTCTGCTTGTCGTCGAGCGCCTTCTGCTGGGCGTCGAGCTGGGCGCGCTGCGCGTCCAGCTCGGCCTGCGCGGCCTGCGTCTGGGCGTTGTCGCCGACCTGCGCGACCGTCGCGTCGAGCTCGGCCTGTGCGCTCTCGAGCTGTGCGCGTCCCGCGTCGAGCTGCGCCTGGCCGTCGGCGAGCTGCTGCTGGCCCGCGTCGAGCTCCGCCTTGCCGGCGGTGAGCTGCTGCTCCCCCTCGCTGACCTGCCGGGCCTGCTCGGCGCGCTGCGCCTCGGTGGCGAACGGGTCGGCGACCTGCACGACGCCGTCGACGTCGGCGACCTTCGCGAGCTCGGCGCTGATGGCCTGCTGCTGCTCGTCGGTCAGGGCCGAGCCGTCGTCGGTGCTCCACACGACGCGCCCGGTCCCGCCGCTCGCGGACGGCAGCTCGCGCGCGAGCCGGTCGGTGACCTCGGCGGTCGGGGTGCCCGGGATCGAGATGGCCTCCGTCAGCGTGCCGCCGAACGTGAGGAACGCGCCGACCGCGAGCGCGAGGGCCGTGGCCCACGCGCCGACGACGAGCCAGGCGCGACGCGCCGCGAACATGCCGATCCGGTAGAGCAGCTCAGCCATGAGGGGGGTGTCCTCCCGCCGGCGCCGCCGGCTGGTCGTCGCGTGCGGCGGGTGCGCCGGCACGTCATTCCAGATCCGCATCGTAGGCACACAAGTTGATTCGGGTCATCCGCTTGCCCGGTGTGAAGTTGATCTCATGTATCCGCTTGCGGGTTACCCTGAGCGGATGGACAGGACTCCGGCGCGGACCCCCACCCCCGCGCACGGCACGACGCACGCAACGGCGCACCCGGCGCCGCTGCGCCGGGACGCGGAGCGCAACCGCGAGCGGATCATCCGCGCCGCGTGCGAGCTGTACGCGGAGCACGGCCTCGGCGTCGGCTTCAACGAGGTCGCGCACCGCGCGGGCGTCGGCGTCGGCACCGTGTACCGCCGGTTCGCAGACCGCCGCGAGCTCCTCGAGGCCGCCCTCGCCGCGCCGCTCCACGAGCTCTACGCGGTGGCGCGCGAGGCCGCCGCGACGCCACGCGCATGGGACGGGCTCGTGCTGCTCGTCGGCCGCGTGACCGACCTGCTGGTCGACAACATCGGCCTGCGCGACGCCGCCCTGGGCGGGTACGAGGACCTCGTCCCCGAGGTCACGGGCGGCATCGAGGAGCTCACGCGCGACCTGTTCCGCCGGGCACGCGAGCAGGGCGACCTGCGCGACGGAGCCACGGAGCAGGACGTGGTCGTCGTCCTCTGGATGGTCACCGAACTCGCCAAGCACGCCGTCGACACCCGCCCCGACGCCTACCGCCGCTACACCACCGCCCTGCTCGACGGACTGCGCGCCTCACCGGGCCGTCCCCCGCTGCCCGACCCGCTCCTCGAGCAGGATGTCGCCGCGATCTCCCGCCGCTGGGCCGACTCGTCGGCCCGCTCCCGCGCCCGCCCCGCCTGACGGCCGCACGCGCCACCTCCACGAGGCATCGGGTCCCGGCTGCCGCGCACCACAAGGTCTACAAGGGCGGCAAGGTCGAAGGCACGGTCAGCCGGCCGACCCTGCCGAGTGGCGAGCGCATCGACGACCACTCGGGCACGACCCGCGTTGCTGGACGGCCTACGGGTGAGGGGCGGCGCCGGGTGCCGGACGCACTGCCCGAGGCGGAGGTCGCGGAGATCTCGCGACTCCGGGCGGACGCCTCGGCCCGTTCCCGGACCGCCTGAGGCCGCGCCGGGGAAACCGACCGACGGGCGGGGTCGCGACCTGCGAGGATGCCCCGCGTGCTGCTGACCCTGACGACCACCCGGCCGGACGACGCCACACCGGCGTCCGACCTCGGCTACCTGCTGCACAAGCACCCCGCGCGCGTGCAGACGTTCGACAGCGGCACCGTGCACGTGCTCTACCCGGAGGCGGACGACGAGCGCTGCACGGTCGCCGTGCTGCTCGAGGTCGACCCCGTCGCGCTCGTGCGCGGCACCGGCAGGCGCGAGCCGTTCGTCCTCGCGCAGTACGTCAACGACCGGCCGTACACCGCGTCGTCGCAGCTCGTCGTCGCGATGGGACGCGTGTTCCGTTCGGCACTCACGGGCCGCTGCGACGCCCGCCCCGACCTCGTCGACCGGCGCTGGCCGCTCGAGGTGCACGTACCTGTCGTCGGCTGCACGGGCGGGCCCGAGGCCGCGCAGCGACTGCTCGCGCCCCTCGGCTGGGAGGTCGAGGCGACGCCGCTGCCGCTCGACCCGCAGGTGCCCGCCTGGGGCGACTCGCGGTACGTGGACCTGCGGTTGCGGGGCACGCACCGTGTCGCGGACGCGCTCAGCCACCTGTACGTCCTGCTGCCCGCGCTCGACGGGACCAAGCACTACTGGGTCGACGAGGGTGAGGTCGACAAGCTCCTGCGCGCGGGTGGCGACTGGCTCGCGGTGCACCCGGCCCGCGACGAGATCGCGCGCCGCTACCTGGCGCGCAGCCGGGCGCTCGCGACCTTCGCGCTGGACCGCCTTGCCGAGGTCGAGGGCGTCGCGCCGTTCGAGGCCACGGACGACGACGCGGCGTCCCCCTCCGGAGGGGCGGCGGCGCCCGAGCCTTCGGCGGACGTGCCGCTCGTGCGCCAGCGGCACGAGGCCGTGCTCGCCGCGCTGCGGGCGTCCGACGCGCGCACCGTCGTCGACCTCGGTTGCGGCGAGGGCGCCTTCGTCGGGCGGCTGCTCGACGAGGGGTATGCGCGCGTCGTCGGCACCGACGTGTCGGTGCGTGCGCTGACCACCGCCGCACGCCGCCTGCACCTCGACACGATGCCGGAGCGCGTGCGCGCCCGGGTCGATCTCGTGCAGTCGTCGGTCACGTACACCGATGCGCGCATCGCCGGGTTCGACGCGGCGGTGCTCATGGAGGTCGTCGAGCACCTCGACCCGCCGCGCCTCGCGGCCATGGAGCGTGTGGTGCTCGGCGTCGCTCGCCCGCGCACGCTCGTCGTGACCACGCCGAACGCCGAGCACAACGTGCGCTACCCGGCACTCGCCGCGGGCGGGGTGCGCCACGACGACCACCGGTTCGAGTGGACGCGCGCGCAGTTCCGCACATGGGCGCAGCGGTCGGCGGGCGCGCACGGGTACACGGTGTCGTTCGCACCCGTGGGTCCGGACGACCCGGACGTCGGGCCACCGACGCAGCTCGCGGTGTTCCGCCGCCAGGCCCAGCCGACCACCGGCGCAGGGCCGGAGGTCAGGAGTGACGGCACGACGAGCGACCCGACGACCCGCGCGACGAACGACGCGACGACCAGGACGACGAGCAACCCGACGAGCACGGAAGGAGACCGGTGATGGCCACACTCGACCTCCCCGCGCTCTCGCTCGTCGTGCTCGTCGGCGCCTCGGGCTCCGGCAAGTCGACCTTCGCCGCCCGGCTGTTCGGTCCGTTCGAGACGATCTCGTCGGACTGGTGCCGCGGTGTCGTCTCGAACGACCCCGAGGACCAGTCCGCGACGGACGCCGCGTTCGACCTGCTGCACCACGCGGCAGGCCTGCGCCTGGCCGCGGGCTTGCTCACGGTCGTCGACGCGACGAACGTCCAGCCGCACGCGCGCCGCGAGCTCGTCGCGCTCGCCCGCGAGCATGACGTGCTCCCCGTCGCGATCGTGCTCGACCCTCCGCAGGAGGTGTGCGTCGCACGCAACGCGGCCCGCACCGACCGGTCCGTCCCGTCGCGCGTCGTCACACGTCAGCGCGACCAGCTCCGCCGGTCGCTGCGCGGGCTGGGCCGCGAGGGCTTCCGCACCGTGCACGTGCTGCACGGGGTCGAGGAGATCGACGCCGCGACGATCGAGCGCCGCCCCCTGCGCAGCGACCGCCGCGACGAGGCCGGGCCGTTCGACGTGATCGGCGACGTGCACGGCTGCCGCGGCGAGCTCGAGACGCTCCTGGGGCGCCTCGGCTACGTGATCGTCCGCGACGACGCGGGGCGGCCGGTGGACGCCCGGCACCCCGAGGGTCGGCGTGCGCTGTTCGTCGGCGACCTGGTCGACCGCGGCCCGGACTCCGCCGGCGTCCTGCGGCTCGTCATGGGCATGGTCGGCGCAGGCCACGCGCTCGCCGTCCCGGGCAACCACGAGGCCAAGCTCGTCCGCGCGCTCGACGGCCGCCCCGTGCAGACCGCGCACGGGCTGGCGGGAACGCTCGCGCAGCTCGCCGCCGAGCCGGAGGAGTTCCGCCGGGAGGTGCGGGACTTCTGCGACGGGCTCGTCGCGCAC
Organism: Cellulomonas uda; assembly: GCF_006538705.1. GTDB lineage: Bacteria > Actinomycetota > Actinomycetes > Actinomycetales > Cellulomonadaceae > Cellulomonas > Cellulomonas uda. The sequence goes on along the minus strand of NZ_BJLP01000007.1, from coordinate 51,747 downwards.
CTCGTCCTCGACGAGGGCCGGCTCGTGGTCGCGCACGCCGGGCTCAAGGAGGAGTACCACAACCGGGCGTCGGGCCGGGTGCGCGCGTTCGCCCTGTACGGCGACACCACCGGGGAGAGCGACGAGGACGGCCTGCCGGTGCGCCTGCCGTGGGCCGACGACTACCGCGGCAAGGCGATGGTGCTGTACGGCCACACTCCGTCGGCGGACGCCGTGTGGGTCAACAACACGATGTGCCTCGACACCGGTTGCGTGTTCGGCGGGCGGCTCAGCGCTCTGCGCTACCCGGAGAAGGAGGTCGTGCAGGTCTCGGCCGAGCAGGTGTGGTGCGAGCCGCCGCGGCCGTTCCTCGTGTCCGGCCCCGCGGCGTCCGCGACGCGCGACCCGGACGTGCTCGACGTGACCGACGTGCTCGGCAAGCGCGTCGTCGAGACGACGCTCGCGGGTCGTGTGACCGTCGCGGAGGAGAACGCCGCGGGTGCGCTCGAGGTGATGAGCCGGTTCGCCACCGACCCACGCCACCTGCTGTACCTGCCGCCGACGATGTCGCCGTGCGCCACCGCGCCCGAGGGGGCCGACCTGCTGGAGCACCCGGCACAGGCGTTCGCGCAGTACGCGTCCGACGGCGTGGACCGCGTGGTCTGCGAGGAGAAGCACATGGGCTCGCGTGCCGTGGTGCTCGTGTGCCGGACGCGCGAGGTCGCCGCCGCACGCTTCGCCCTGCCGGCGGGCAGCACCGGCGTGGTCCACACCCGCACCGGCCGCCCGTTCTTCGACGACGCGCGCACCGAGGAGCTGCTCGCGGTCGTCCGGGACGCCGCCGACGCGGCGGACGTGTGGGCGTCCGTGGGCGCGTCTCTGCCCGGCGACGGCACTGGAGCACCCGTGGACTGGCTGCTGCTCGACGCCGAGCTGCTCCCCTGGTCGCTCAATTCCGGCGACCTGCTGCGCGAGCAGTACGCGGCGGTGGGCGCCGCGGCGCGCGCGTCCACCCGCGCGACGCTCGACACCCTGACCACCGCCGCCGCGCGCGGGCTCGACGTGGGCGACCTGCTGGAGAGCACGGCGCGGCGCGCGGCCGACGCCGACGCGTTCACCGCCGCGTACCGCCCGTACGTCTGGGCAACCGACGGGCTGCGCGGCGTGCGGCTCGCACCGTTCCAGCTCCTGGCGGCGGGTCGAGCGTCCGGCGGTGCGACGTTCGAGCAGCGCGACCACCTGTGGCACCTCGGGGTCGCAGACGCGCTCGTCGCCGCCGACCCCCACGACGTGCTGCTCACGACCCGCCGCCTCGTGGTCGACCCCGCGGACCCCGCCTCCGTCGAGGCCGGCACGCGGTGGTGGACCGACCTCACGGCGGCCGGCGGCGAGGGGATGGTCGTCAAGCCGCTCGCCAACCTCGTGCGCGGCCCGCGCGGCACCGTCCAGCCGGGCATCAAGGTCCGCGGCCGCGAGTACCTGCGGATCATCTACGGCCCGGAGTACACGACGCGCGCGAACCTGGAGCGCCTGCGCTCGCGCAACCTGGGCCGCAAGCGTGCCCTTGCGCTACGTGAGTACGCGCTCGGGATCGAGGCACTGCACCGCGTCGTCGCGGACGAGCCGCTCTGGCGCGTCCACGAGGCGGTCTTCGCGGTCCTCGCGCTCGAGTCCGAACCGGTCGACCCTCGCCTCTGAGGCGCCGACGCCCGCGTCGGCCCGGCCAGGACGGTCAGGACGGCGCGGGGCCCGAGGACTCGCGGACGACGAGGTGCGTGGGCAGCTCGACGGGCGCGCCGACACGGGGGTGCACCGGGTCGAGGGACGCGAGCAGGAGCTCGGCGGCGTGGTGACCCGCCTTCTCGAGCGGGGCGCGGACGGTGGTGAGCGAGGGGCGCACGAGGTCCGCGCCGAACACGTCGTCGCAGCCCACGACGCTCATCTCGTCGGGCACCCGCACGCCACGGTGCTCGAGCCGTTCGAGCATGCCGAACGCGAGCAGGTCGTTGAACGCCAGCACACCGGTCGCGCCGGACTGCACGACGGCGTCGGCGGCGGCGGGGCCGGCCTCGCGCTGCGGCGCGTAGGGCCCGAGGCCGGTCAGCTCGACGCCGAGCCGCCGCGCCGCCTCGGCGAGCGCGGTCCGCCGTCGCCCGTCGGACCACGAGGTGCGCGGCCCGCCCGCGTACGCGACGCGCCGGTGCCCCAGCGAGGCGAGGTGCTCGAGCGCCTGGACCGCGCCGCTGGGGGTGTCGATGACGACGCTCGGGCTGTCCAGCGCGGGGAACGTGCGGTTGAGCGTGACGAGGGGGACGTCGCCCGACCAGCGCACGAGGCTGTCGTCATCGAGGCGCGAGGCGGCGAGGATGACGCCGTCGACGGACCGGCGCAGTGACCGCAGCGCGCGCTCCTCGGCCTCGACGGACTCCTCGGTGTCGACGAGCACATGCGCATAGCCGCCCTCGCGCAGCCGCGACTGCGTCCCGCGGATGACGCCGAAGAAGAACGGGTTGGTGATGTCGGGGACGACGAGCGCCACGGTCCAGGTCCGCCCGGAGCTGAGCGCGCGGCCGGCCGCGGACGCGGAGTAGCCGAGCTCGCGCGCGGCGTCGAGGACGCGCTGCGCGGTCGCCTCGCTCACGCGCCCGGGCTTGGTGAGCGCGCGCGAGGCGGTCGACACGGCCACGCCGCTGCGCTCCGCCACGTCGCGGAGCGTCGCTGCTCGTTCTGCCACCTCGTGGGCCTCCGGACGACGGGGACGGGGTCTGCCGCGGCTCATCCTCGCAGCCGCGCGCCCTCTCGGGCAACTGTGCGCAAACGGTTGCCAAAAGGTGAAACGGCTGGCTATGGTCGCGGGGTCACGACACGTGCGGCACCGGCGCCGCCGACCGAGGAGACCCCGACGTGAGCACCACCCCGCTCGCCGAGCCCATCGCCTTCCCCGAGCCCGCCGAGCGCGACGTCATCGCCCGCGCCGAGGTGCTGGTCACCAGCCCCGACCGCAACTTCGTCACGCTGCGCGTCACGACGGCCGACGGGGTCGTCGGCCTCGGCGACGCGACGCTCAACGGCCGCGAGCTCGCGGTCGCCAGCTACCTCGGCGACCACGTGGTCCCCCTGCTGGTCGGGCGCGACGCGCAGCGCATCGAGGACACGTGGCAGTTCCTCTACCGCTCGGCGTACTGGCGCCGCGGGCCCGTGACGATGGCCGCGATCGCGGCGGTCGACACCGCACTGTGGGACATCAAGGCGCGTCGCGCCGGCATGCCGCTGTACCAGCTGCTCGGCGGCGCGAGCCGCGCAGGCCTGCTCGCGTACGGACACGCGTCGGGCCGTGACGTGCCCGCGCTGCTCGACTCGGTGCGCCGCCACCTCGACGAGGGGTTCCGCGCGATCCGCGTGCAGACCTCGGTGCCCGGCGTGCGCACGGTGTACGGCGTCGCGAGCCAGCCCACCACCACCGGGACGCGCTACGACTACGAACCCGCGCAGCGCGCGGTCGTCCCCGCCGAGGAGGACTGGGACACGCGCGCGTACCTGCGCCACATCCCGGGCGTGTTCGAGGCGGTGCGCGGCGAGTTCGGCCCCGCCCTCCCGCTGCTGCACGACGGGCACCACCGCATGCGCCCCGTCGAGGCGGCGCGGCTCGGCAAGGCCCTCGAGCCCTACGACCTGTTCTGGCTCGAGGACTGCACACCCGCCGAGAACCAGGAGGCGCTGCGTCTGGTGCGGCAGCACACCACCACGCCGCTCGCGATCGGCGAGGTGTTCAACACCGCGTGGGACTACCAGACGCTCCTGCGCGAGCAGCTCATCGACTACGTGCGCGGCTCGGTCACGCACACGGGCGGCGTGACCGCGCTGCGCAAGATCGCCGACCAGGCCGCGATGTACCAGGTCCGCACGGGCTTCCACGGGCCCACGGACATCTCCCCCGTCGGCATGGCCGCCGCCCTGCACCTCGGCCTGGCGATCCACAACTTCGGCATCCAGGAGCTCATGCCGCACTCCCCGCGCACGCGCGAGGTGTTCCGCACGTCGTACACGTTCACGGGCGGCTACCTGCACCCGGGCGACGAGCCCGGCTTGGGTGTCGGGTACGACGACGAGGCCGCCGCGGCGCACCCCTACGAGCCCGCCTACCTGCCGTTCACGCGCCTGCACGACGGCACCATCCACGACTGGTGAGGCCGGTGACGAAACGTCCGACGAGCCCGACGGGCCGGCCCTGGCACGCGGCCTGGCTGCCCGACGAGGCGCTCCGCCCGGCCGGGCGGCGGCGCGTGCGGTTGCTGGCCGACGGTGACGACCCCGTCCTGACCACCCTGCGCGACGAGCTCGTGCGGGCCACCGGGCTCCACGGCGGCGCCGTGGTGCACGACGAGCGCGCCCACCTGACCCTCGCGCTCGCGTCCGACGCGCGCGTCCTGCCCGCGCTGAGCGGCGCGGCAGGACGCGCGCTGGACCTCGTGCGACGGCCGGGCGTCGACGGCGAGCTCGGCCGCCAGGGCTTCGTCGTCGGACGGGACGGCGAGGCCCTCGTCGTCGTCGCCGCGACCCCGGTCGGGCTGCTGGCCGGGTGGCACCACGTCCTGCGCACCGGCGAGCCGCTGTTCGACGAGCAGGTGTTCGACGGGGTTTCCGGGCTCGTCGAGCACCTGCCCGCCGTCGCGATCCGCAAGCTCGACCACTGGGACAACATCGCCGCGGACTCCCCCATGGGCCCGGTCGAGCGCGGGTACGCCGGTGCGTCGCTGTGGTTCGCCGACGGTCGGCTGCGTGACGACCTCACGCGTGTGCACGACTACGCACGCCTGCTCGCGCACGTCGGCGTCAACGCGGTGTGCGTCAACAACGTCAACGTGCACGAGCGCGAGTCGGCGCTGCTGACGTCCGGGCTGGACCAGGTGGCACGGCTGGCCGAGGTGTTCCGCGCGCAGGGCATCCGCACGTACCTCGCGGTGGACTTCGCCGCGCCGATCACCTCGGGTGCGCTCACGACGAGCGACCCGCTGGACGACGACGTGCGCGCCTGGTGGGCGGACGCCGCGGCCGGGGTGCACGCGGCGGTCCCGGACTTCGGCGGGTTCGTCGTCAAGGCGGACTCCGAGGGACGGCCCGGGCCGTTCGCGTACGGCCGCTCGCACGCCGACGGCGCGAACCTGCTGGCGCGCGCGCTGGCCCCGTACGGCGGCACGGTGTTCTGGCGCGCGTTCGTGTACGACCACCGCCAGGACTGGCGGGACCGGAGCACCGACCGCGCCCGCGCCGCGTACGACCACTTCACCCCGCTCGACGGGCAGTTCGACGAGAACGTCGTCGTGCAGGTCAAGCTCGGGCCGGTCGACTTCCAGGTGCGCGAGCCCCTGTCCCCGCTCATCGCCGCGATGCCGCGCACCCGCCTGGCGATGGAGCTGCAGGTCACCCAGGAGTACACCGGCCAGCAGCGGCACGCGTGCTACCTCGCCCCGCTGTGGCGCGAGGCGCTCGACTTCCGGCCGTGGGGTCCGCTCGACCCCGCGCGGCCGGGCCGGACCGTCGCCGACGTCGTGCGCGGGGACGGGACGCTCGCCGGCGCGCTCGCCGCGGTGGCCAACGTCGGCGACGACCCGTTCTGGACCGGGCACCCCCTCGCGCAGGCCAACCTCTACGCGTACGGCCGGCTCGCGTGGGACCCGACCCTCGCCCCGTCGGCGCTGCTCGACGAGTGGCTCGCGCTGACGTTCCCCGGCTGCGACGAGCGCGTGCGCGCGACCGTGCACGCGGTCCTCGACGACTCGTGGCGCGTCTACGAGAGCTACACCGCGCCGCTCGGAGTCGGCTTCATGGTCAAGCCGAACGGCCACTACGGTCCCGACGTCGACGGCTACGAGTACTCCCCGTGGGGCACGTACCACTTCGCCGACCGTGACGGCATCGGCGTCGACCGCACGCGGGCCACCGGCACCGGCTTCACCGGCCAGTACCCGGCGCCCTGGTGCGACGTCTACGAGTCGCTCGACACGTGCCCCGACGAGCTCCTGCTGTTCTTCCACCACGTGCCCTACACGCACGTGCTGCACTCGGGCTCGACGGTGGTCCAGCACGTCTACGACACCCACGTCGCGGGCGCGCAGGCCACCGAGCGCATGCGCGAGACGTGGCGCGAGGTGCGGGGGCTGGTCCCCGACGCCGTGTACGCCCGCGTCGCGGAGCGGCTCGACGAGCAGGTCCGCTCCGCCGCCGAGTGGCGCGACCAGGTCAACACCTACTTCTGGCGCAAGTCCGGCATCCCCGACCCCGCCGGCCGCGTCATCCCCTGACCCGTCCCCGCCCCGGCCCGGTCCGCAGTCGGCGGAGGGGCGGGCTCAGTCGGTCGGGGACGTGAAGCGGGCGGTGACGTCGGCGACGACCGGCGTGGCGGTGCGGACCAGGGACGCCACGGCGAGGGTCGCGAGCGCCAGGACGAGGCGGTCCGTGGTGACCGTCGCCAGCGTCGCGCCCAGGACGACGAGCGTCAGGTTGCCGAGCGCGGCGACGGGGCGCGCCGCGAGGTAGTACGCCGCCAGCCGCACCACGTCCCGGGTCCGGAACGCGAACAGCGACGACAGCACGAGCGCGTTGCCCGCCCACACGAGCAGCGCGACGGCCACCACCAGCGACGCGACCGCCCAGCCCTGCCCGACGACGGCACCGGCGTGCAGGACGTCGACCGCCAACAGCGCGAGCACGACGAGCATGGGCACCCACCACGCGAGCACGTCCCGCCACGACAGGCGGTAGCCGCGCCAGAACCACGACGCGGGCGTGAGGTCACGCTGGTCGGGGGGCGAGACGAGGTAGGCGCGCCAGGCGTACGTCGCGGCGCCGAGCGCGGGTCCGAGCGGGACGAGGCACAGCGCGACGAGCGGCGCGTTGGAGACGCTGCGGTCGAGCAGCGCGAGGGCCAGGAGCCCGGGCAGGGACGTGAGCACGATCAGCAGCTCGATGACGAGCGCCCAGTACACCGCCGCCGACCAGCGCGACAGCGGTCCACGGCCGATCTCGGAGGCCGGGGTGCTGCGGTCCGCCACGGTCACGGTCCCTCCTCCTGACGCGCGGTGGCGGCCGGTGGCGGCCCGGGCACGCACCCGGACCGCCACCGGAGGCCGTCAGCCCTGCGCGCGCTCGAGCGCGGTGTTGAACGTGGCGACGTACTGGTCCATGTTCAGCGCCTTGAGCTCGCCGACGAACGCGTCCCACTCGGACAGGGGCCGCTTGCCGAGGATGAACGCGGCCGTGCCCTGCGTGACCGCGTCGTTGAGCGACGTCTGCCACAGGTTGACCTGCTCCTGCTCCATCTCCTCGAGCGGCGCGGCGGGTGCGAGCGGCAGCTCGGTCTTCGTCGACATCTCCTCGACGAACTCCTTGACCTCGTCGGAGGACGTGGACGCGACGAGCTCGTCGGACGACCCGTTGGTCAGCATGAACACGCCGTTGCTGAAGCCGAAGTCGGCGTTGAGCAGCTTCGGCGCACCCGGGTTCAGGCCGTTCCAGTCGACGTCGTCGGCGAGCGTGCGGGTGTCGCCGTCCTTGGTGTACGTGGTGCCCTCGACCCCCCACTTGGCGAACTCGATGCCCTCGTCGGAGTAGTACAGCCAGTCGACGAACTGCAGCAGCGCGAGGAAGTTCGGGTTCTCGGCCGCCTTGGCCGACAGCATGAAGCCCGGACCGGTGCGGCTGCCCGCCGAGACGTTGTCGCCCGCGGGGCCGGACGGCACGCGCAGCAGCCGCAGCGTCGCGTCGGTGCCGGCGTCCGTGAAGGACGTGCGGTACGTGGTGATCTCCTGCGTGTTCCCGGAGATGGTCAGCGACTCGCCGGACGTGAACTTCTGGATCGCGGTGTCGTCGTCCTGCGTGATCGACTCGGGGTCGAGCAGACCGTCCGCGACGAGGCCCGCGAAGTACTCGACGAGCTGCTTGTAGCCCTCGGTCGCGGGCGCGTACTGGTACTTGCCCGACTCCTCGTCGTACCAGAGCCCGTTGCCGAAGCCCCACCCGGCGACCGTGCCGAAGTTCGGCGAGGCGATCTGCAGCGTCGCGCCGAGCGGGACGTTGTTGGTGGTCGACCAGCGGTCGGACATGGGCCACGCGTCGGGGTTCTTCTGCTTCAGGGTCGCGAGGTCGGCCTTGAAGTCGTCCCAGGTCTCGGGCGCCTCGGTGATGCCCGCGGCGTCCCACTGGTCCTGGCGCGTGACGATCGAGTACTGCGGCTGCGGCGACTCGAACAGGCCCGGGAGCATGTAGTACTTGCCGTCCACCTGGCGCAGGTTGTCGATCGCCTGCTCCAGGCCCCAGTCGGCGACCTTCTGCTGGAAGTTCGGCATGTACTGCACGTAGTCGCTGATGGGCAGGAGCGCACCGCCCGCGACGAACTGCGTCTCCTGGCCCGGGTAGGTCACCGGGATCAGGTCCGGCGCGTCGCCGGCCGAGATGATGAGCGACTTCTTCGCGTCCCAGTCGGACAGCGGGGCGCTCGTGATGTCGAACGACACCTTGGTGTTGGCCTTGAGCTCGGAGAAGAAGAGCCAGTCCTTCTTGAGCGGGTAGTTCGGGTGGTCCCGGTACAGCAGCGAGAACGTCACGGGTTCGGTCGCGACGAACGGCGTGCCGGCGGCGAAGTCGGCCATGGCGCCGACGCTGTGCTCCTCGTCGATCGTGACGCCGCTCGCGGTCTCGTCGCCTCCCGTCGCCTGTGGCTCCGGGTCGTCCGACGAGCACGCCGCGGTGAGCGTCAGCACGAGCGCGGCCGCGGAACCGAACGCGACTACGCTCTTCTTCGTCGATCTCATGACCTTCTCCTTCTCCGGTGGAACTTCGTCGTCCTGCTCGGTGCTGGGAATGCGAACGGGGTCGATAGGGCGCACGCCGGGTTCACGGCCCGGCGTGCGCCCGCTCGTCATTGCTTGACCGCGCCGAGCATCACGCCCGACACGAAGTACCTCTGGATGAACGGGTAGAGGCACACGATCGGCAGGACCGTGAGCAGCATCGTCACGGACTGCACGTTGGAGGCGATCTGGGTCGTGTTGTCGAGGCTCCCGCCGGCCACCGTGGTCCCCGACGTCACGCCCGCCATGAGGTTGCGCAGGTACACCGTCACCGGGTAGTTGTGCGGGTCCGTCATGTACAGGTAGGCGGAGAACCAGCTGTTCCAGAACGCCACGGCGTAGAACAGCACCATCGTGGCGAGCACGGCCTTGGACAGCGGGATCACGATCCGGAAGAAGATGCCGTACGTCGACATGCCGTCGATCGCGGCGGCCTCCTCGAGCTCGTCGGGGAAGTTCTCGAAGAACGACTTCATGACGAGCAGGTTGAACACGCTGATCGCGTTCGGCAGCACGATCGCCCAGATGGTGTCCTTGAACCCGAGCGTGTTGATGAGCACGTAGTTCGGCACCAGGCCGCCGTTGAAGAACATCGTGAGCACCGCGACGCCGATGAAGAACGTGCGGCCCTTGAGGTGCTTCTTCGACAACGCGTACGCGTACGTGGTGGTGAGGGCCATCGCGATCGCGGTGCCGACGACCGTGTACACGACCGTGTTCTTGTAGTTGACCCAGAACATGTCGTCCGACATCACGACCTGGAACGTCGTGAGGTTGAACCCGCGCGGCACCAGGTTGACCTGGCCCGAGTTGATGTAGCCCTCGGAGCTGAACGCCTGCGCCACGATGTTGACGAACGGGTACAGCACGAGCGCGCACATCACGAGCAGCAGCGCCGCGTTCGCGACGCGGAACGCGGTGTAGCCCGCCCCGTCGCGCGGGCGTACCCCGCGCGGCACCCGCGCGCGCGGCCGGCCGAGGTCGACCTTCCTCGTCGTCACGTCGCTCACCACAGCGAGGCCCCCACCGTGCGCTTGGAGATCGCGTTGGCCGACAGGATCAGCGTCAGGCCGATCAGCGCCTCGAACAGCCCGATCGCGGTCGCGTAGGAGACGCTGTTCGAGACGATGCCGACGCGGTACAGGTAGGTCGAGATGACGTCGGCCGTCGAGTAGATCACCGGGTTCTGCAGCAGCAGGACCTTCTCGAAGCCGACCGCCATGAACGAGCCGATGTTGAGGATGAGCAGCACGATCATCGTCGGCCGGATGCCGGGCAGCGTGATGTGCCACGTCTGGCGCCACCGGTTGGCACCGTCGATCCGCGCGGCCTCGTAGAGCTGCTCGTCGATCGTCGTGAGCGCCGCGAGGTAGAGGATCGTCCCCCACCCGACGGTCTGCCACACCTCGGAGGTCAGGTAGATGGGGCGGAACCAGTCGGGGTCCTGGAAGAACGCGACAGCCGTCCCGCCGAGCGACGTGATGACCTGGTTGACCGTGCCCTTGGCGGCCGTGAGCTGGAAGACCATGCCGGCGACGATGACGACCGACATGAAGTGCGGGAGGTAGCTGATCGTCTGCACGGCGCGCTTGAACCGCCGCGAGCGCAGCTCGTTGAGCATGAGCGCGAGGACGACCGGCAGCGGGAAGACCACGACGAGCGTGAGGCCGCCGAGGACCACCGTGTTCCAGAACGCGGACCAGAACGCGGGGTCCTGGATGAACATCCGCACGTAGTACAGGCCGACCCACTCGTCGCCGAAGATGCTCGAGCCGGGCCGGAAGCGGCGGAACGCCACGACGTTGCCGAGGATCGGCAGGTACCGGAACACCGCGAAGAAGACCAGCGGGAGCACGAGGAACGAGTACAGCCGCCAGTCGCGGGCGAGCGCCTGGCGCCACGTGCGACGCGGTGGTCGGTCGAGGCGCGGGGGCCGCGAGCGTGCGCCCGGCCACCTCTGCGGCGCGCGCGGCTCCACGACGCTCGTCGCGCCTGCGGTGTCGCTGACCATGGGGCGAAGCTCCTCTCACCTCGTCGTGAGCCGGCAGGTCCTGATGTCGCCGTCCGGTGTGCCGCCGATGTCCCGTGACCGTGCGGGGCAAATCGGATGGCTAACGGTTGCCACGCATGTTGCCACAGGGGGTGCGGCGTGTACACCCTGCGAACCGCGTCAGATGGGTCGCTGGTACGACGCGAGCGGCAACCGGTACGCGAGGTCGACCGCCGTCTCGTGCGCCTCGTCCAGGTCCAGCCGGTGCTCCGCGACGAGCCGCGCGAGGAACCCCGCGTCCACCCGGCGCGCCAGGTCGTGCCGCGCCGGGATCGAGCAGAACGCGCGCGTGTCGTCCACGAAGCCCGTCGTGTTGTAGAAGCCCGCGGTGTCCGTCACGGCCTCGCGGAACCGCCGCATCGAGTCGGGGGTGTCGAGGAACCACCACGGCGCTCCGAGCCGCATCGCCGGGTACACGCCCGCGAGCGGTGCGAGCTCACGCGAGTAGGCGTCCTCGTCGACCGTGAACACGACCAGCCGGAACCGGGGATGGTGCCCGAACGCCTCGAGCAGCGGGCGCAGCCCGTGCACGAAGTCGGTCGCCACCGGGATGTCGTAGCCCACGTCCGGTCCGCGCAGCGCGTCGACCTGCGTGTCGTACCCCCGCAGGACCCCGGGATGCAGCTGCATGACGAGGCCGTCCTCGCACGACGTCCGCGCCATCTCGAACAGCAGGTGCCCCGCGAGCGCGTCGGCCTGCGGCGCGTCGAGCGCGCGCCCGGCCTCGGCGGCACGCAGCGCGGCGACGACGAGCGCGTCGGCCTCGTGGTCGTCGAGGCGCTCCGCCCGCAGCGTCCGCATGCCGTGGTCGGTCGCGAGCGCACCGCGCTCGACGAAGTGGCCGCGGCGGACCGCGAGCGCTTCGACGAGCGTGCGCGCGTCGCGCACGCGCACCCCGGTGAGCTCGTCGAGCCGCGCGACGCGCTGCCCCCACCCGGGCGCCGCGGCGTCGAGCAGCGCGTCCGGCCGGAACGTCGGCACGACCCGGCCCGGCAGCCCCGCGTGCTCGAGCGCGGCGTGCGCGTCGAGCGGGGCGGTCGCGTCGTCGGTCGTGGCGAGCAGCTCGAGCTGGAACCGCTCGAACAGGGCACGCGGCCGGGTCTGCGGCTTGGCCAGCGCCTCGGCCATCTGGTCGTAGGTCTCGTCGGCAGTCTGCGCCGACGGGCGCACCGTCACGCCGAGCACGTCCACGAGCTCGTGCTCGAGCCAGAACCGCGTCGGCGTGCCGCGCAGCACGTGCCAGCGCGAGGCGACCTGCCGCCAGATCTCGCGCGGGTCACGCTCGACGGCGCCGCCGTCACGGCGCGGGACACCGAGCGCGTCGAGGCTCACGCCCTGCGAGACGAGCAGTCGCAGCAGGTAGTGGTCGGGCACGACGAGGAGCTCGGCGGGGTCGCGGAACGGCTCGTCGGCCAGGAGCAGGTCCACGTCGACGTGGCCGTGCATCGAGACGAGCGGCAGGTCCTGGGTGCCGGCGAGCAGCTCGCGCGCGATGGCCCGGACGGTGGGCTCGGCCGGCAGCGCCCGGTCGGGGTCGAGGGTCAGGGCGGGGCGCGTCACCGCGGTTCCTTCCGGTCGCGGCCGGACCTCGTCGTCCGACTCTCTGCTGCAAACGTTTGCCATGCGAGTTTGTCACTTTCGCCGACATCGGCGCAACCAGGCACGTCACGCGACGGACGCACGCTCGGACGGCGCGCTCAGACCGCCCGCTCGCACGCGTCGAGCATGCGCAGCGCGGCGTCCCGCACCCGCGCGGCCTCGTCGACGTCGATCCCCAGCCGGTCGAGCATCGCGGCGGGCACGCCGACGGCCTGCGCGCGCATCGCGGCACCCGCGTCGGTGAGCTCGATGAGCAGCGCGCGCTCGTCCCGCTCGTCCGTCCGGCGCGCGACGAGCCCACGGTCCTCGAGCCGGCGCACGAGCGGCGACGCGGTGGCCGGCTCGAGGTGCAGACGCCCGGCGAGCCCCGCGAGCGACATCGGCCCGTGCTGCCACAGCGCGAGCATCGCGAGGTACTGCGGGTGCGTCAGGCCGAGCGGCTCGAGCAGCGTGCGGTAGGTCCCGACGAGCGCACGGGCGGCGGCGGACAGCGCGAGGCACACCTGCGCCTCGAGCGCGAGAGGGTCGTCGGTCACGCGCGTCATCCTAGGTCGATCGTGAGGGCACTTATAGTGAGGGCACTTATCACCGTCGCCAGGAGGCACCGCATGTCCCGCTCGCCGCGCACCGGTCGCGCGTTGACCGACTGGCTCGCGCGTCACCTCCTCGGCCCCGCGCAGGTCGGCGACAGCCGCGAGCCCGCACGCCCGACGACCGAGCAGGAGCACGCCCGCGAGCAGGAGCTGCGCAGCACCCTCGTGCGGGTGCAGGACGCCAACGGACGCACCTACCTCGTCGAGCGGTCCGCCACCGAGCCCGACGAGCGCGACGTCTGACGCTCGCCGCGCGCCCCACGCGGCGAGCGGTTACGTTCGAGACAACCACGAGGAAGGACGACGCGATGGGTCTCGACGACAAGATCAAGCACCAGGGCGAAGAGCTCGCGGGCAAGGCCAAGGAGGGCCTCGGCAAGGCCACGGGCGACGAGGACACCGAGCGTGAGGGCCGCGCCGAGCAGGCCGAGGCCGGCGTCAAGCAGGCCGGTGACCACCTGAAGGACGCCGCGAAGGACGTCAAGGACGCCTTCTGACGGCAGCCGAGCAGGCCTGGGCGCTCCCAGCGGGCGACCAGGACGCGACGAGGGCGGGACCACGCGGTCCCGCCCTCGTCGCGTCTCAGGCGAACGCGGCAGCCCCGCTCGTCACCCGTGGGCGAGCTCGGCGCGCAGGAGCGCTGCGGTGGCCTCGGCGGCGATCTCGTGCCCCGCACCGCCCGGGACCTCGACGTACCGGGCGGCCGCCAGCTCGCCCGCGAGCGCCGCGCCCGCCGCGCGCAGCGTCGGCCACGTCTGCGCACCGCAGACCACGAGGGTCGGGACCGCGAGCGCACGCATCGCGGGGGTCGGGACGTTCGGGGCGGCCGTGATCGTCGCGTCGTACACGCACGTCTGCGCGAGCTCCTCGAGGGCATGCCAGCCCGGTGACCGTCGCGCCTGCTCGACCATCGCCGACGGCAGGCCGATGACCTCGCGCTGCATGGTGGCGACGGCGTCGCCCAGGTGTCCCTCCGCGACGAGACCGGCGAGCCGGCGCGGCACGTCCGGCGCCGCGGCGGGCAGGCCCGCGAGCGAGAACGGCGCCTCGTACAGCACGAGAGCCGAGACGGGCAGGCCGGCCGCCGCCGCGTGCAGCGCGAGGTTCGCGCCCGACGAGAAGCCCAGCACCGCAGCGCGGCCGCCCTCGGCCGCGACCACCGCCTCGAGGTCCTCCACCTCGCGGTCGACCGTGTAGGAGAACGCCTCGTGCGGGACGATCGCGTCGCCGCTGTCCCCCCGGCCCCGCCGGTCCACGAGCACGGTCGTGAACACGTCCCCGAGGAGCTCGGCCAGCGGGCGGAACACCTCACGCGTGGTGAACGCGCCCCCGACCATCACGAGCGGCGGGCCGCCGCCCGAACGCTCGTACGCGATCGTCGTCCCGTCGCCCGACCGAGCCGTGCAGAGCTCACCCGCGGTCATGAGCCTTCCCTCCGCCCCCGGGACGCCGATGTCCCGGTCCCTGCGTCCACCGTAGGACGCACGCGACGGGACGACGAGGTCCCTGCACCCGGTTGTGGACGACGAGGCGTCAGCTCCGAGCCGACACCGGATCGGCGCCGGGTCAGTCCTGGAGCGCGGTGTCGAGCCCGAGCAGTCGCCGCCACGCGCGGTGGTGCTCCACGCACACGCAGCCCGGCGCGTCGAACGCCGACGCCACGAGCGCCGCCTCACGCTCGAGCACCGCCGCACCCTCGTCGACGAACGTGAACTGCGCTCCCCCGGCGACCTCGGGCGTGTCCGTCTCCACCCCCACGCTCCACGCGACGCCCGCCGCCTGTGCCGCGGCGACGGCCGGCCGCGCGAGCGCGACGATCCCGTCGGCGCCCTCCGCGTGGTCCGCGAACGCGACGACCACCACGCGCTCGACCCGCCGCAGGACCGCGTCGAGCAGCGTGCCCGGCTCGTCCGGAGCGGGCACGGTCGTGAGCCACCACGGCGCGTCCGCCCCGAGCGGGACGTCCACGGCCGCGCGCGTCGCGTCGAGCACGGCGAGCCACGCCCGCGCGCCCGGGGCCGGGTCCGTCCGCCACGCGGGCAGGGTCCACGGCTCGACGTCGAGCTGCACCGCGTCGAGCGCGCCGCCCGCCGAGCGCAGCGCGGCGTCGGCCCACGTCGCGGCGAGCGCGGGTTGGTCGAGCCAGCCCGGGTCGCCGCCGAGCGCACCCACGGCGACCCCCGCGGCGCGCAGCGCGCGCGCCGCGTCGCCGAACCACTCCCCGACGGGCCCCTCGTCGGCCGCCCACGGGGCCGCGAGGTGCACGCGCCCCAGCCCGCGCGTGGCCGCGAACGCCGCGAGCGGGGCCGGTGCGGCCGGCGTGTACCCACGCCCACGCGCGTCGTCCTGCTGCGGCACCGGGTTGTCCCACGCCCACATCGACCCCACCGCGCTCGTCATGGCGCCACCGTGGCACGGGGCGCGACGTCGCGCGCGGCGGGCGCACACCGCGCGCGACGGGTGCATGTGGCGCGCGGCGTCGCCTCTCGACGTGCCGACCCGGACGGGGCGTGCCTAGCCTGACCGGACCGACCACGAGGAGGACCCCATGTCGCTCGACGACCGCACCGTCGCCTTCCTGCTCACCGACGGCTTCGAGGACAGCGAGCTCACCCACCCGTGGGCGGCCCTGACGGACGCCGGAGCGCGCGCGTCGCTCGTGTCGCCCACGGACGTCACGGTCGTCGGGAAGAACGGGTACGAGCAGAACGTCGACCTCCCGGTCGCCACCGCCGACGCCGCCGACTTCGACGCGCTCGTGCTGCCGGGCGGCGTGGTCAACGCGGACGACCTGCGGATGTCGCAGGACGCCGTCCGGTTCGTGCGCGAGTTCGTCGACGCGGGCAAGCCCGTGGGCGTGATCTGCCACGGCGCGTGGGTCCTCGTCGAGGCGGACGCGGTCCGCGGGCGGCGCATGACGAGCTACCCGTCGCTGCGCACCGACCTGACGAACGCGGGCGCGCAGTGGGTGGACGAGCAGGTCGTCGTGGACGGGCCGCTCGTGTCCAGCCGGACGCCCGACGACCTGCCGGCGTTCGGCGAGGCGCTCGTCGAGGCGGTCGGCGCGGGTGGCACGTCGCGGGGCTGACGCCGTCCGGCACGGCCGCGCCACGTAGACTCGGGCGACCCCCGGGAGGTGCACGTGATCGGTCAGCGCACGACGCGCCAGCGACGCGCGATCGGCCAGCTCATGGACGAGCTCGCAGACTTCCGCAGCGCGCAGCAGATCCACCAGCTCCTCGCGCAGCGGGGCGAGGACATCGGCCTGGCGACGGTGTACCGCACGCTCGGGGCGATGGCCGCGAGCGGCGAGTTCGACGTGCTGCGCACCGCGACCGGCGAGACGCTGTACCGCCGGTGCGAGCGGCAGGGGCACCACCACCACCTCGTGTGCCGCAGCTGCGGGCGCACCGTCGAGGTGCAGGCCGCCGCGTTCGAGACGCTCGTCGCCTCGCTGTCCGACGAGACGGGCTTCGTGGACGTGTCGCACACGCTCGAGCTGTTCGGCACGTGCGCGACGTGCGCCGAGGAGCTCGCGACCTCCTGACGGGGCCGACGAGGGACGCGGCCGTTCAGGCCGCGACGGCCTGCGTCCTGCGCGCCCAGCCGCGCCGCGTGCGCGCGCGTCCGACGAGCCGGCACACGACGTAGATGACGAACGAGATCGTCGTGACGTACGGGCTGATCGGCACCGAGCCGCCGAGCGCGAGCAGGATCCCGCCGACCGCGCTGGTCATCGCGAACCCGACCGACAGCAGGGGCACCACCACGGGCGACGCCGACACGCGCGTCGCGGCCGCGGCGGGCGTGATCAGCAGGGACAGCACGAGCAGCGCGCCGACCACCTGCACCGCGAGCGCGACCGCCAGCCCGAGCAGGAGCATGAACGCCAGACCCAGGGCGCGCGTCGGCACACCGCGCGCGGCCGCCACGTCCGGGTCCACGCTGGCGAACGTCAGCGGGCGCCACATCGCGAGCAGGCCCGCGACGACGAGCGCGGCGACCACCAGGAACACCGACAGCCGGGTCGAGTCCACCGCCACGACCTGCCCCGTGAGCAGCCCGAACTTGTTCGCGGCACGGCCCGGGTAGAGCGCGAGGAAGAGCACGCCGAGGCCCAGCCCGAACGGCATGAGCACGCCGATGATCGAGTTCCGGTCGCGCGCACGCGTGCCCAGCAGACCGATCACGACCGCCGCGACGACCGAGCCGAGCACCGCGCCGAGCATGACGTCGATCGACAGCAGCAGCGCCGCGGCCGCGCCCGCGAACGACAGCTCGCTGATCCCGTGCACCGCGAACGCGAGGTCGCGCTGCATGACGAACACCCCGACGAGACCGCCGACGAGCCCGAGCACCGCGGCCGCGATCAACGAGTTGTGCACCAGGCCGAGCAGCGCGCCGTAGTCGCTGAAGTCGAACACCCGCCGCCACCAGTCGTCGGCGACCTCCGCCCGCACCCCGGCGGCCGCAGCGCTCGTCAGGGCGCTCGTCGCGAGCACGCTCATGCCTCGGCCTCCTCGACGTGGTGGTGCTCGTCGTCGCCGCCGACGATGACGACGCGCCCGTGCGAGCGCAGGACGTCGACGGGCGTGCCGTACAGCGCGGTGAGCCGGCTCGAGGTGAGGACCTCGTCGGGCGCGCCGATCGCGTGCCCGGCGGGTCCCAGGTACAGGACGCGGTCCGTGTACGGGAGCACGGGGTTGATCTCGTGGGTCACGAACACCACGGCCGTGCCCCGCTCGCGGCGCATGGCGTCGATCAGCGCGGTGACCTCGTGCTGGTGGCGCAGGTCCAGCGACAGGAGCGGCTCGTCGCACAGCAGCAGCCCGGGCTCCGTGCCGAGCGCCTGCGCGATGCGCACGCGTTGCTGCTCACCGCCCGAGAGCATGCCGAGCGGGACGTCCGCGTACGACGTCGCCCCGACCGCCGCGAGCAGCTCGTCCACCCGCGCACGCGTGCGGCGCCCGCCGACACCCCACCGGTCGCCGTCGAGGCCGAGCCGCACCAGGTCCCGCGCACGCACGGGCGTCGCCGGGTCGATCAGCCGCTGCTGCGGGATGTACCCGACCGCGCGGCTCCCGCGGCGCGGCGGGCGACCCAGGATGCTCAGGCGCCCACCGTCGAGCGGCGCGAGCCCCAGGATCGCGCGCAGCAGGCTCGTCTTGCCCGACCCGTTGGGGCCCAGCACGGTGAGGAACTCCCCCGGTCGCACGACGAGGTCGAGGTCCGACCACACGACGCGCGGCCCGTAGGCCAGCCGCGCCCCCGCGAGCTCGAGCGGCGCCGCCGGTGCGCTCACGCGAGCGCCTGGGCGAACGCGTCCAGGTTCCCCGCCATCCACGACACGTAGTCCTCGCCCTCCGGCAGCGTCTCGGTCACGTCCACGACGGGGAGCCCCGCGGCCTGCGCCGCCTCGAGCACCTGGTCCGTCTGCGGACCCGTCGTCTGCTCGTTGTACACGAGGAACGCCACCTGGGGCGACGACACGAGGTCGAGCATCTCGCTCATCGCGGCCGGCGGGACGTCGGTCTCCTCCTCGACCGCCGCCGAGAACGGCGGGGGCGTGCGGTCCACGAGCCCCGCCGCCTCGACGAGGAACAGCGGGACCGGCTCGGTCGCGAGCACCTCGGCACCGCCGTGCTCCTCGGCGAGCCGCGCGGCCCGCTGCTCGAGCTCGGCGAGCCGCCCGACGAAGGCGTCCGCGTTGGCCCGCAGCTGCGCCGCGTGCTCGGGTGCGAGCGCCGCTAGCTCGTCCGCGACGTCCAGGGCGACCGCCTCGACCGTCGGCGGGTCGTACCAGACGTGCTCGTTGCCCTCGCCGTGCGCGTGGCCGTCCTCGGCGTGCGTGTCCTCGGCGTGCGTGTCCTCGGCCGCGTGGGAGTCGACCGCGACGACGACCGGCGGCGCCTGGTCGAGCGCCTCCAGCAGCTGCGACGCGAAGTCGTCGTAGCCGCCGCCGTTGACGATGACCAGGTCGGCGCGCGACATCGCGAGCTCGACGCGCGCGTTCGCCTCGAACGAGTGCGGGTCGACGGACGGGTCGTCGACGACCGACGTGACCTCGACGAGGTCGCCGCCGACCTGACGCACGACGTCGCCCCAGACGTTGGTCGACGCGACGACCGACAGCGTGGCCTCGTCGGACCCGGCGCCGGGCCCGTCGTCCGACGAGCAGGCGGCGAGAGCGAGGGTGAGGACGAGGGCGCCCGCCCCCCGGCGGGCGAGCGAGGTGGCGGCGCGGGCACGCATCGAGGACCCCTTTCACGGTGCCGCACCGTGCGGCCAGCGATAACGATAGCAGTTCCCAATAAGGATCTGGACCGCGGCGCCCCGGTTCCTCGGAGACCGACGAGGGGGCCCGCGCCCACCCGGGCACGGACCCCCTCGTTCGTCGGGTCGGCCGTCAGCTGCCGGCCGTGGCCGTCGGCGCCGGCGTCGCCGACTGCGTCGGCGTCACCGCGGTGCCGCCCTCGAGCCTCGCCTCGGCGTCGAGCGCGTCCGCGATCGCCTGGTCGAGCGCGTCCTGCGACTCGCCGTACGCCGCGAAGTCGCCCTCGGCGAGAGCCGCCTGACCCTCCTGGATCGCGACCCGCGCCCGCTCGAGCGCGTCCGCCAGGTCCGCGCGCGCCTCGGCGTCGGCGTCGCCGGGCTCCTGCGGCGTGGTCGGCTCCTCGGGCGTCTCACCACCCGTCCCCGGGTTCTCGCCGGCCGGCGGGGCGCCGGGGTCGGTCTCGACCCCCGAGTCCCCGTCGAACACGTCGTTGAGCGCGCCGTCGAGCGTCTCGGAGATCGCCACCTCGTCGCCGAACGCGACGATCACGCGCTGCAGCAGCGGGAACGTCGTCCCCTTCTCGGCCTGGAGGTACACCGGCTGGACGTAGAGCATCCCGTCGCCCACCGGGAGCGCGAGCAGGTTGGCGCGCACGATGTTCGCGCCGCCACGACCCAGCAGCGTGAACTCCTCGGCGACCTTCGAGTCGGTCGTCATGTTGTTGTTCACCTGGCCGGGGCCCGGCACCGAGCCGTCCCGCGGCAGCTCCAGCAGCCGGATCTTGCCGTACCCGGGCGCCTTCGTGCCGTCCTGCGACCCCGCGTCCGCGTCGACCGCGATGTACCCGCGCATCACGTTGCGGGCCTGCTGACCGAACGGGATGAACGTGGACGTGAGCGAGAAGCTCGCGCTCTTCTCCTCGGGCATCCGCAGCGTCATGTAGTACGGCGGCTGCGCGACGTTGCCCGCGGTGTTCGGGTCGTCCGGGACGGCCCAGAAGTCCGTGCCGGTGAAGAACTGCTTCGGGTCGCTCACGTGGTAGCGGGCGAGCAGCTCACGCTGCACCTTGAACAGGTCCTCGGGGTAGCGCAGGTGCGCCATGAGCTCGCCCTCGATCTCGCTGAGCGGCTGCAGCGAGGTCGGGAAGATCTCCTGCCACGCCCGCAGGATCGGGTCCTCGTCGTCCCACGCGTACAGCGTCACCGTGCCGTCGTACGCGTCGACCGTCGCCTTGACCGAGTTGCGGATGTAGTTCGCGGTCTTCGGCTGCAGCGCCTGGACGGTCTGCGACGACTGCGTGAGCGAGTCGACCGTCGCGTCGTCGAGCGTGACCTGCGCGGCGTACGGGTACTGGCTGCTCGTCGTGTAGCCGTCGACGATCCACACCACACGCCCGTCGACCACGGCCGGGTACACGCGCCCGTCGAGCGTCAGGTACGGCGCGACCTTCTCGACCCGGTCACGCGGGCTGCGGTCGTACAGGATCTGCGACTGCTCGTTCACGCGGTCCGAGAACAGGATCTGCTCCGAGCCGAACTTCACGGCGTACAGCAGCTTGTTCCACGCGTTGCCGACGCTCGGCCCCGCCGAGACGTCCTGCGTCGGGAAGCGCGTGTTGACCGAGCCGCCGCCGTCGTTCGTCGGACGGTCGAGCTCCCAGTCCGAACCCTCGGGGCCGCCGACGATCGAGTACTGCGGCGAGCCCGGGCTGAAGTAGATGCGCGGCTCGTACTCGCCCAGCACGCCCTTCGACGGGATGCCGCTCTCGAGGAACGACGGGGCGCCGCGTGCCGCGGTCCGGTTGCCCGCCGCGGCGACCACGCCGTAGCCGTGCGTGTAGACCGTGACGTCGTTGGTCCAGTTGCGCTGCGACGCCTCGAGACCGCTGAGGTTGAGCTCGCGCGCGGCGATCACGGTGTCCTGGCTCTCGCCGTCGATCTCGTACCGGTCGACCGAGAGCGTGTCGGGGAAGCTGTAGAACGTCGTGACCTGCTGCAGCTGCTTGAACGACGGGCTGACGACCTGCGGGTCGAGCAGACGGATCGACGCCGCGGTCTCCGCGTCGTCGCGCAGCGCCTGCGGCTCCGCCGTGACCTTGGCGTCGTACTCCTTCACGTCGACGTCCTCGATGCCGTACGCGTCGCGCGTCGCCTCGATGTTGCGCTTGATGTACTCCGCCTCGGCGTCCTGCTGGTTCGGCTGCACCTGGAAGCGCTGCACGACGGCCGGGTAGATGCCGCCGACGGCGATCGCCGCGACCACCATCAGCCCCACGCCGATCAGCGGCATGCGCCAGTTGCCGCGCACCGCCGTCACGACGAACGTGACCGCGACGAACACCGCGATGCCCGCGAGGATCGCCTTGGACGGGATCACCGCGTGCACGTCCGTGTACGCGGCGCCGTCGAACTTCTCCGCGGTCTTGGTGAGGATCGAGTAGCGGTCCAGCCAGTAGTTGGCGGCGACGAGCAGCATGAGCACCGCGGCGATCACCGACAGCTGGATGCGCGCGGCCCGCGTGGTGCGCGGCATGTCGTTGCTGCCGCCGATGCGTAGGCCGCCGTACAGGTACTGGGTCGCGAGCGCCGCGACGCCCGAGAGCACCGTGACCGCGATGAGGAACGACACGACGAACCGGATGCCGGGCAGCACGAACAGGTAGAAGCCCAGGTCGATGCCGTACTGGGGGTCGGCCGTCCCGACGTGCTGCGCGTGCATCCAGAGCTGGACCGTGTCCCAGCGCTGCGACACGGCGGCACCGGCGAACAGTCCGAGCAGCGCGGGGGCCACGATCATGACGAGCCGGCGCAGCGGCTCGATGGCCTCGCGGTACTGGTCGAGGCTCGCCTGCTCGGGCGTCGACGGCGCGTACACGGGCCGGGAGCGGTACGCGTACCGCATCGTCAGCCCCACCGCGACGGCCATCGCCAGGAAGCCGACGACGAACAGCACGGCGCGCGTGCCCCACTCGGTGCGCAGCACCTCGATGAACCCGAGCTGGTCGAACCACAGCCACTCGGTCCACACCTGGGCGAGGATCAGGACGAGCACGACGATCGCGCCGAGCACGATCAGCGTCGGGACGAGCGCACCGCGCCGCCTCTCGCTCGGACGGCCGGCTGGTCGGCCGGCGCTCGGGTTGCGGGGTGTGCTGGCGAAGCTCACGTCGGTGCGGTCCTCGTCGTCTCGGTGTCGTGTACTCGCCCAGCCCAACGCGGGCGGACGGGCCCAGGTTCCCACACGCCCGGTCCGAGGTGTCAGGTCCCGCCGCGGCGGCGCACGGTGCGACGATGGCCCGGTGAACCCCAGCACGACGCCGCCCGCCGCCACGCCCGCCGCCACGCCCGCCTCAGACGCCGCGACGCGCGCGCTCGCCGACGCCGTGCGCGAGATCGAGCACCACGTCGCCGCCGCCGGCTGGGACGCCCCCGTGCGGGTGTTCGCCCTGGTCCGCACGCAGGCGGCGCTCGCCGCGGAGCCCTCGCTCGCCGCACAGCTCACGCCGCAGACGCTCGCCGCCGCGCAGGCCGAGCCGTGGCACCTGACGTCGATCGAGCAGGAGGGCCTGCCCGACGCACCGGACCTCGAGACGCTCCTCGCGGGGCTGTCGTGGCCGCAGACGGTCGACGGCGTCGCCGTGACCGCCGAGCGCGTCGTGCTGCCGCCCGCCGCCGAGGCGCAGATGCCCGCCGACCCCGACGAGGCGCTCGCGTGGCTGCTCGCCCACCCCGACCGCGAGGACGTGCGCCTCGCCGTGGGTGTGCTGCGCGAGGGCCCGACGTGGTGCGCCGTGCGGCAGCGCGCGCACGACAGCGACGACCAGGTGGGCCAGGGTGCCGACGTGGTCCCGGGTCTGCTGGAGGCGCTGCGCGCGACGCTCGCCTGAGCCTCGCCCCGCCGCCGGTCCCGCGTCCGCCCCGTCAGGACCCCTCGGGCTCCCCCGTGCACGTGGGCAGCGCGTCACCCTCGCCCTTGCCGATCGCGACGAGGTCCGTGTACGCCTCGTGCAGCGTCGCGACGCGCACCACGCGCAGCCCGTCGGGCACGTGCCCGACGACCTCTGCGCAGTTCGCCTCGGGCGCGAGGAACCACCGGGCACCGTCACGGTGCGCACCCGCGAGCTTCTGGCGGATGCCGCCGATCGCGCCGACCCGACCGACCACGTCGATCGTCCCCGTGCCCGCGACCACCTGGCCGTTCGCCTCGTCCTGCGGCGTGAGCAGGTCGATGATCCCGAGCGCGAACATGGTCCCCGCGCTCGGGCCGCCGATCCGGCCCGCGTCGATGGTCACGTCGACCGGCATGTCGAAGTCCGGGTCGATGTACACGCCCAACTGCGCGCGACCGTCGTCGCCCGCGGTGGTCTCGACCGTGAGGTCGACCTCCTCGCCCTGGCGGCGCACCGTGACCGTGACGTCCGCACCCGGCTTCACCGCGGCCATCGTCGTGACGAGGCTCTGGTAGTCCGGCAGCGGCGTGCCGTCGATCGCGGTGATGATGTCGCCGTCCTCGAACACGCCGTCCGCACCGGTGTCCTCGACGGTGTCCGCGACGACGAGCGTCGCGGGCACCGGGCGGCCGAGTTCGGAGAGCGCCGCCACGGCCGCGTTCTCCTGCGAGGACACCATCTGCGCGGTGTTCTCGCGGTCGATGTCCTCCTGCGACTCGTCCGCGTCGGGGAACTGGATCTCGCGCGGCTGCACGACCGACCACGGCGAGAACCACCCGCGCAGCACGCGCAGCGTGCTCGACGGGTACCCGGGCCCTCCGGTCGCGGACACCGTCGTGAGGCGCAGCTCGCCCGTCGAGTCGTACGTCGGCGCTCCCTCGATCGTGATCAGCGGCTTGTCGTCGACCTTGCCCAGCACGTCCTCGGTCGGGCCCGGGCTGGTCACCGAGTACGGCGCGGGCAGCACGGCGACCGCCGCGAGCAGCACCGCGGTGGCGAGCATCGACACCGACAGCGTGATCGCGCGGCGGCTGGGCCGTTCGGCGACGACGGGCGCGGGCGCGCCGAGCGCGTCGTCGGCCGACGCGGGTGCGGGCGGGGTGACGTTCTCGTCGGGCACGTCGGCATCATGCCGCACGCGGGTGTGTGCGACACGCGGGCGGTCAGCCGCGACGCCGCGCCTGCCGCCAGATGGCCGCGGTGCCCAGCAGCGCGACCGCGGCGCCCGCCGCGCCGAGCGCGGCCGCGTCGCGCCGCTCGACGCGGCGCCCGCCGAGCGCGAGGCGCCCGCGCACGCCCTCGAGCAGCACGTCGAGGGCCTCGGCGCTCGAGTACCGCGGCGTGAACCCCGCCGCCGTGAGCCGGTCCGCCGCCACCGTCCACGGGTAGACCACGTACGCGAGCTCGGCCGCCGGCGCCGGCAGGACGCCCACGCGGTGCAGCCGCTCGGCCGTGCCGAACGCCGTCGCGGGCGCGAGCGCGACCGTCCGCATCCCGGCCGCGGCGCTGACCTGCTCGGGCGTCAGCATGTCCGGCGGCCCGACGGTCAGCGCACCGGTCAGCGCGTGCTCGACCGCGAACACCGTCGCGGCGCCCACGTCGTCGACGTGCACGAGCTGCCACGGCCGCTCCACGCCCCGCACGACGAGCAGGCGCGGCGCCTCGAAGTGCCGCGTCACGAACGTGTCGGTGCCGCGTCCGACCATCGCGGCGGGCCGCAGCACCGTCACGCGCGGCGAGCGGCGGCGGGCCGCGCGCGCGACGACCGCCTCGACCGCGAGCAGGTGACCGACCAGCCCGTCCGGGACGGCGCGCGCACCGGTGAGCACGGGCTCGTCGTCGTGCAGGACCGGCCGGTCGGGGTGGGCGCCGTGCACGAGCGCCGACGTCACGACGACGACGTGCTCGGCCCGCACCTCGCGCGCCGCCGCGAACGTGCGCTGCGCGTGCGCGACCGCGGGGGCGTGCCCCTGCGGCCCCCGGCGCCCGGCCACGGACGCGAGGTCGCCCGGGTGCGCGACGAGCACGACGACACGCGCGCCCGTGAGTGCCGACGCGGGCGCGGCCGTCGGCACCTCGTCGACCGCGCGGGCCCGCGCTCCCCACGCGGCGAGCACGCCGGCCGCGACGGGTCCCGTGCCCACGACGACGACGTCCGGCGCGCTGCGCCCTGAGCGAACCTCTCGACCCGCCATCGACGAACTCCTCGGTCACGTGGTTACCGTGGGGCCAGCCCGGCCAGACCGCGACCGAATCGTCCCGACCCGGCCCGCCCGACCCCGCCGTCCCGGTGCCCGTCGGCGGTGTCCCCGCAGTCATCCTCCCAGGAGGCGCACGTGAGCCCGGACCACAGCGACCCGACGCCCGAACCGACGCCCGAACCGACGCAGCCGCCGTGGGAGCAGATGCTGCGCGCGCTCCTGGGCGACCGGGCCGACGAGGCGATCGCCGAGATGCGGGCGCGCGGGATCGACCCGGAGGCGCTCGGCGCGGCGGGCACGCTGCCCACCGACCCCGCCGCGATGCAGCAGGTCCTCGCGCAGGTGCAGAGCCTGTTCGCGAGCGGCGGCGACGAGCCGGTCAACTGGCAGATGGCTCACGACCTGGCGCGGCAGCAGGCGTCCGTGGGCGGTGACCCGTCGCTCACGCCCGCTCGCACGCGTCAGGTGCTCGACGCGCTGACGGTCGCCGAGCTGTGGCTCGACGCCGCGACCGACCTGCCCCCCGCGACCACGCCCGGCCGTGCCTGGAGCCGCGCCGAGTGGGTCGAGGCGACGCTCCCCACGTGGCGCACGCTCACCGAGCCCGTCGCGTCGTCGCTGTCGACCGCGCTCGTCGACGCTCTCGGCGGGGAGCTGCCCGAGCTCGGGGCGGGCGACGACCTCGACGAGCAGATGCGCGCGCTCGGGCTGCCCGGCGGTGCGCTGCCCGGCGGCCTCGCGCCCGGTCAGCTCCTGCGGCGGCTCGGCTCCGCGGTGTTCGGGCTGCAGGTCGGCCAGGCCGCCGGCACGCTCGCACGCGACGTGTTCGGCACGACCGACATCGGCCTCCCACTGCTCGAGGTGCCCGCACCGGTGCTGGTGGCGTCCAACGTCGACGCGTTCGCCGAGGGCCTCGATGCGCCCGTCGACGAGGTGCGGCTGTTCCTGGCGCTCCGCGAGGCCGCCGCGACGCGGCTGTTCACGCACGTGCCGTGGCTGCGCGCGCACCTGCTCGCGCTCGTCGAGACGTACGCGCGCGAGATCACGATCGACGTCGAGCAGCTCGAGCAGGCGGTCGGCTCGATCGACCCGACCGACGCCGAGGCCCTGCAGAGCGCGCTGTCGAGCGGCGTGTTCGCGCCGCAGACGACCCCCGCGCAGCGGGCCGCGCTCGAGCGGCTGGAGACCGCGCTCGCGCTCGTCGAGGGCTGGGTCGACGAGGTGAGCGCGGCCGCCGCGCTCGCCCACCTGCCGCACTCGGTCGCGCTGCGCGAGATGATCCGCCGTCGCCGCGCCGCGGGCGGACCCGCCGAGCAGACGTTCGCCACGCTCGTCGGGCTCGAGCTGCGGCCCCGCCGGCTGCGCGAGGCCGCGGCCCTGTGGGCGCACATCGAGCGCACCGAGGGCGACCCCGCGGCGCGCGACGCCGTGTGGGACCACCCGGACCTCATGCCGACCGCCGAGGACCTCGACGACCCCGCCGGCTACGCCCGCCGCCGCAGCGCCGCGGCCGACGAGTCCGCCGACCTCGACAAGGCGCTGGCCGAGATCCTCGGCGAGGAGCCCCCGCAGGACCCCTCGACCCCCTGACCCGGTCAGTCCGTACCGTCTCGGTCCGTACCGTCGGCCGGGGGCGGGCGGTCCGCAGCCGCGCCCTCGAGCGCGCCCACGTGCGCCTCGACCCGCTCGGCGTCCTCGGTGTCCTCGACGTCCTCGACGTCCTCGGCGTCCTCGGTGTCCTCGGTGTCCTCGACGTCGTCGTCGTCGGGCGCCGGGTCCTGCGGGCCGCGCTCCTCGCGGTAGGAGTAGCCCTCGAGGAAGCCCCGCGCACGCTGGGTGCGGGGGTAGGCGTCGAGCTCGGCCCAGAACTCCGGTCCGTGCCCCGGGTGCAGCAGGTGCGTCAGCTCGTGCAGCAGCACGTAGTCGAGCACCCAGCGGGGCATCCCGCGCACCCGGTCGGAGATCCGGATCGAGCCGTCCGACGGCGTGCAGGACCCCCAACGGCGCCCCTGGTTCGACGACCACCGCACGCTCGTCGGCACCGCCCTGCCCTGCAGGTACCGTGCGGACAGCTCCGCGGCGCGCGAGACGAGCTCGTCGTCCGACGGCCGGCGGCGTCGCTCCTGCGTCGCGAGGCGCAGGAGCATCCGACGCACCCACTCCGCCTCCTGGGCGCGCGTGAACCGCGCGGGGATGGCCACGACCGTCCGGCCGTCCTCACGCCAGGCCGTCACGGTCCGCACGCGCCTGCGCGAGCGACGGACCTCGACCTCGTGGTCGACCCCGTCGATCGTCGACAGGTCGTACGTCGGGTGCACAGCCGCACGCTAGCGTGCCACGCCCACACGGACAGCCCCCGCGCGCCGCGGTACCGCACGCGGCCACCGCACGGCCCCGGCGGGCCGCCCGCCGTCACCCGCTCGGAGGAACCGGGACGTGCGAGATCGCCGACACCGACCCGCGACACGCGCACATCGGCGGGACGACGCGGATCGGCCACTACTGTGGAAGGCGCTCGGGCAGGTCACCGCTCTGCCCGGCCATCGCCGCGGGACGTCGGCGGTGCACCGGACACCGCGAGGAGGACCAATGGCCGAGACCTATGCAGGCGAGTTCTACTGTGTGAAGTGCAAGGAGAAGCGCGAGGCCGAGGGTGACGTCGTCGTCTCCGAGTCGGGTCGCAAGATGGCCAAGGCCGTCTGCCCCGTCTGCGGCACCAAGCTGAACCGCATCCTCGGCAAGGCCTGAGCACCGCTCGACCGCCGAGAAGCTGCGAGGGGCGTCGTCCGACGGACGGCGCCCCTTGTCGTACCCGCCCCCTGTGGATGACCGGTCCGCGGCCGAGCCCTCCGGTGGCAGCCTGGCGCCATGCTGCGGACCGGGTTGCGCGTCGTGCGTCGGGCGCCGGGTGAGGTGCAGGTCGGCACGGACCCCCGGTGGGCGGTACGGGTCGACGACCTGACCCCCGACGAGGAGCGCGCGCTCGTCGCGCTCGGCCAGGGACTCCCGCTCGCGCTGGCCGCCGCCGAGCTCGATCCGCAGCGCCTCGCCGACCTCACGGACCAGCTCCGTCAGGCGGGGCTGACCGCGCCCGGCGGGGCGCGAGCGCTGCCGGGGGCCGCGGGCGACGACGCGTGCGTGCTCTCGCTGCTCGACCCCGACTCCGCGGGCGCCGCCCGGGTGCTGCGCCGGGCGCACCGCACCGTCGGCGTGGTGGGGCTCGGCGCGACCGGCCTGGGCATCGCGGTCACGCTCGCCGCGGCGGGCGTCGGCCGGGTGCTGCTCGACGACGACCGCCCGGTGCGCTCGGGCGACGTCGGTCCGGGCGGCTACCGGTTCCAGGACGTCGGGCACGGGCGGGTCGCCGCCGCGGTCGGTGTCCTCGCGGCGGTCGCACCCGCGACGACCGCCGTGGCGACCGCTGCGGGCGTGGCACCCGGCGAGGAGTCGGGAGGACCGTCCGCCGGTGCCGACCTGGTGGTCGTCGTGAGCGACGACGTCGTCGCTCCCAGCCTCGGTGCGCTGCTGCTGAACCGCGCGACGCCGCACCTCAGCGTCGTGCTGCGCGAGGCGGACACCGTCGTGGGCCCGCTCGTCGCTCCCGGCACCGGCCCGTGCCTGCGCTGCCTCGACCTGCACCGGACCGACGCCGACCCCGCCTGGCCGGTCGTCGCGGACGCGCTCGGCACGCACGCCCGGGGCGTCGCGACGGGTCACGGTCCGGGTCTCGCTGCTGGTCTCGCTGCGGGTCTCGCTGCGGGTCTCACGGTCGGTCGTGCGGCGGGCCCCGCGACTAGCGCGGCCGCGACCGGTCGGCCCGGGACGCGACCGTCACCGCCCGAGCCCCCGGCGGTCGTGGGCGTCGCGGTCGGGATCGCCGCCGCCGCGGTCCTCGCGTTCCTCGACACGGGCACCTGCGCGCTGGGCGGCACGACCGTCGAGATCGGCCTGCCCGACGCGCTGCCCCGCAGACGCCGATGGGCGGTGCACCCGGCCTGCGGGTGCACCGCCCATCGGGGCGTCACGGTCACCGACGACGCGCCGGGGACCGCCCGGCCGGAGCACGACGTCGACCTGTCGGTCGACACCCCGGAGGGCGGCCCCGCGGACGCCGACGTCAGGCCGCGGGGTTCTTGCGCGGACGGCCTCGCCCACGCTTCGTCGGGACGACCACGCCGCCGATGAACACCTCGCCACCCCACACGCCCCAGGGCTCCTCGCGCTCGAGCGCCCCGGCGAGGCAGCCCGCCATGATCGGGCACTCGCGGCAGAGCGCCTTCGCCTGCTCCACGCGAGCGGTCTGCTCCGCGAACCAGAGCTCGGGGTCGTTGTTGCGGCACGGGATGAGCCCTGCGACCAGCTGGTCGAAGGTGGTGTCGTCGGTGGTCGCGGTGCTGCTGGTGGGCCAGGGGCCTGATCCGCTGGTGTCGAGCAGCGTCGTGAGCCGCACGATGTCCTCCTGGTGTCCTGCGGGTGAGCGGTGGTGGTTCGGCGTCCACGTCCCGACTCGCCCGCCGGGATCACCGGGGGAAAGACGAAGGCCGCGGAGCCTGTCGGACTCCGCGGCCTTGATGACCAACCTGGTCTAGACCAACGAAGCCCTGAGAGGGTCGAGTGCCGTCCCGTCGACGGTCACGCCGTGACGCGCGATGAGCGCGTCATCGGACGCACGCCACGCAGCGGGCACAGCACGCCCCTGGAAGCCGCCGAAGGTGGGCGCGATCAGGAGCGTCGGGAGCTGCATGCTCGACCGGACGACCGGGGTGAACTGGATCTTCTTCACCGCTGCCCACCTCCTCTCTCGGATCTTCCCGCGCTGTCACGACGCAGGTCTGCTACCAGGACGGGCTCCACCCTAGGCGCGCTCGCGCGGGGCGGACAACAGAATTAACGAAAGAAGTTCGACGAGTTCTCGAGACCGTCCGAAATGCCGTGACGAGGTGCCCCGCAGCGGTGCCGTGGCCGTCGCCGGTCCCGGCGCTCGCGCCCGCGAGGGCTCAGGCGCGGACCGACCGCGCGAGCACCGCGAGCACGTCGTCACCGACCGTCGCGAGGGTCTGCGCACCGATGCCCGGCACGAGCGCGAGCTCCTCACGCGACGCGGGCCGCCGCACCGCGAGCGTGTGCAGCGCATGGGTCGCGAGCACCCGTCCGGGGCTGACCCCGAGGTCCCGCGCCCGCTCGTCGCGCCACCGCGTGAGCGCGGCGAGCACCGCGGACGCCCGCGGGTCCTCGTCCGCGGCGGGCGGACCGCCGGAGCCGGCCCGGGGCCTCGCCGCCGACGACCCGGGCCACAGCGCGTCGAGGAACCGGGACGGCCGCCGCGAGGCACGGCCACCCGGCAGACGCGAGCGGGCGTACGACAGCTGCAGGTGCTCGCGGGCGCGCGTCACGCCGACGTACAGCAACCGACGCTCCTCCTCGACCGCCTCGGGCGTCTCCGCAAGCGACGTCGGCAGGAGCCCTTCGCTCAGGCCCGCGAGGAACACCGCGTCCCACTCGAGGCCCTTCGCGGCGTGCAGCGACGCGAGCGTCACGCCCTCGACCGTGGGGGCGTGCTGCGCGGCCGCACGCTCGTCGAGCTCCGCGACGAGGTCCGCGACGCTCGCGCGCCGACCCTCGCTCGTCGCGCGCGACTCGACCTCGTCCGCGAGCCGCGCGAGCGCGTCCAGCGCCTCCCACCGGTCCCGCGCCGCACCGCGGGTGGTCGGCGCCTGCTCCGTCCAGCCCGCGTTGCGCAGCAGGTCCCGGGCCGCCTCGCCGAGAGCGACCTGCGGGTCGGCCGCGCGCGCACCGCCCCGCAGGAACACCAGCGCCTCGCGCACGTCCCGCCGCGCGAAGAACCGCTCCCCGCCGCGCACCTGGTACGCGACGCCCGCGGTCCCGAGCGCCTCCTCGAACGCCTCGGCCTGCGCGTTCGTCCGGTACAGCACCGCGATCTGCGACGCGGGGACACCGTCCGCGACGAGCCGCGCCGCGGCCGCCGCGATGCCCGCCGCCTCCGCCTCGTCGTCGGCGTACGCCGCCCACCGCACCGCCGGGCCGTCCGGCCGCTGCGCCCGCAGCTCCAGCGGGGCGGGCGTCGACGCGCCCGTGCCCCGGCCCGCGTGCGCGATGACCCGGTTCGCGAGCTCGACCACCTGGGGCGTCGAGCGGTAGTCCCGCACCAGCCGGACGACCTGCGCGCCCGGGTGCGTGCGCGCGAACGTCAGCAGGTGGTGCGGTGTCGCACCCGCGAACGAGTAGATGGTCTGCGACGGGTCGCCCACCACGCACAGCTCCTCACGACCGCCGAGCCACTGGTCGAGCAGGTACTGCTGCAGCGGGCTGACGTCCTGGTACTCGTCGACGACGAAGTGCCGGTACTGGCCGCGCACCTCACGCCCCACGTCGGGCCGCTCCGCCAGCATCGCCGCGAGCAGCAGCAGCACGTCCTCGAAGTCGATGACCCCTCGCTCGTCCTTCACCTGCTCGTACGCCGTCATCAGCCGCGCGACCGCCGCGGCGTCGTGCCCGCCCGGCACCACGCGGTCGACCGCGGCGACCGCGACCGCGTACTCGTCGGGCACCACCAGGCTGACCTTCGCCCACTCGACCTCGGCCGCGAGGTCGCGCACACCCGTACGGTCGGCGGGCAGCCCGACCCGGCGCGCGGCCTCCGCGACGAGCTGCGCCTTCGCCTCGGCGATGCGCGGCGGCGCGCCCCCGACGACCTTCGGCCAGAAGTACGTGAGCTGACGCAGCGCCGCGGCGTGGAACGTGCGCGCCTGCACACCGGCCGCGCCGAGCTCACGCAGCCGCGTGCGCATCTCCCCCGCCGCGCGCGCCGTGAACGTCACCGCGAGCACGTGGTCCGCACGGAAGACGCCCGTGCGGATCCCGTACGCGATGCGGTGGGTGATCGCGCGCGTCTTGCCGGTCCCCGCGCCCGCGAGCACGCACACCGGGCCGCGCAGCGCGGTCGCGACGGCGCGCTGCTCGGGGTCGAGCGCGGCCAGCAGGTCGTCGGGGGACATCGCCGGACAGTCTCTCAGGCACCGCGGACACCGCGGGGCGGGCATGCACAGGCACGCCCCGCGGACCGGGCGGAATCACCCAGGGCTCGTCGTGGTTGGCTCTCGCTGCAGACACCCACGAGAACGCGAGGACCGATGAGCACGCAGACCCTCCCCGAGCCCGGCACCATCACGATGTACTCCACGACGTGGTGCGGGTACTGCCGCCGCCTCAAGACGCAGCTGGACTCGGTCGGGATCGGCTACACCGAGGTCGACATCGAGGACCACCCGGACGCCGCCGCGCTCGTCGCGTCGCTCAACGGGGGCAACCAGACGGTCCCGACGGTCGTCTTCCCCGACGGCTCCGCGGCGACCAACCCGTCGCTCGTCGAGGTGCGCGCGCGCCTGTCCTGAGCGTCCGCGGGGGCGCACCGGCAGGATCGTGCTGACCACGACGAGATCGGCGGAGGCACCGTGAAGCTGCTCCTGACGTCCGGCGGCGTGACGAACGCCCGCATCCGCGCCGCGCTCGAGCAGCTGCTCGGCCGACCCGTCGCCGAGAGCTCCGCGCTCGTCGTGCCCACCGCGCAGTGGGGCCATCCCCTGTGCGGGCCCGCGTCGGTGCAGCGCCTGGCGGCCGGCGCGGACGGGTCCCCGCACCTCAGCGGCCTGGGCTGGGCCTCGCTCGGCGTGCTCGAGCTCACCGCGCTGCCGACGATCGGCGCCGAGCGGTGGGTGCCGTGGGTCCGGGACGCCGACGCGCTGCTCGTCGACGGTGGCGACGCCACCTACCTGTGCCACTGGCTGCGCGAGTCCGGTCTCGCGGACCTGCTGCCATCGCTGCCGGACACGGTCTGGGTCGGGGTGAGCGCCGGGAGCATGGTGCTGACCCCGGGCATCGGGACCTCGTTCGTCGAGTGGGCCGGCGCACCCGACGACCGCACGCTGGGCGTCGTCGACTTCTCGGTCTTCCCGCACCTGGACGCCTTCCCGACGAACACCGCCGAGCACGCACGGGCCTGGGCGGCCGAGATCGACGGTCCCGCCTACGCGATCGACGAGCAGACCGCGCTCGTCGTGGCCGACGGCCGTGTCGAGGTGGTCTCCGAGGGTCGCTGGACCCGGTTCGACGGGTAGGCAGCGCAGGACCGCGCAGCACGGCGCAGGGCCGCAGGCGTCGGCAGGTCAGCCGGCGGCGGGCTCCGGGAGCGGACCGCCGAACCAGTCCTCGACGAGCGCGCGCGCGATCGACGAGCGCGACGGCGGCACCACCGTGCCCGCGACGACCGCGCTCGCGAGCTCGTCGCGCGTGAACCACGCCGCGTGCTCCACCTCGACCCCGTCGACCCGGACGTCCGTGGCCACCGCCCGGGCCACGAACGCGACCATGAGCGACGCCGGGAACGGCCACGGCTGGCTGCCCGCGTAGGTGACCTCACCGACGACGACGCGCGTCTCCTCGGCGACCTCGCGCCGCACCGCGTGCTCGAGCGACTCCCCCGGCTCGACGAAGCCCGCGAGCGTCGAGTACCGGCCCGGCGCCCACGCGACCGCGTGCGCCAGCAGCAGCCGGTCCGCGTCGTCGACGACCGCCATGATCACCGCCGGGTCGGTGCGCGGGTAGTGCTCCGAGCCGTCGACCGTGCACGCACGCACCCAGCCGGCCTGCGTGACGCGCGTCGCCGCACCGCAGCGCGGGCAGCGCGGGTGCCGCTCGTGCCACGCGTCGAGGGCGACCGCGGTGGCGACGAGGCCCGCGTCGCGCGCGTCGAGGTGCGACCCGACCTCACGCAGCGACGCCCAGCGGACCGCGTCACCGTCCGCCACGGCGCGCGACGCGGGCGGGTCGGCGGGCGGCGAGGCCGGGGCGTGCACGTCCCGGTCGGACGGTGCGCCGCGCCGCGGGAGGTCGGCGACGTCGTCGGCGTCGCCGGGTGCGCGGCGCGCGACGTACGCGCGCTCGTCGTCGGCCCCGAGCAGGAGCCACGGGTGCTCGCCGTCGGCGCGGTCACCGGCGGCCGCCGCCCGCTGCGCCTGCGCGACCGTCGTCAGGACCAGACCGCCGCGCGCGTCGACCGGCACGCGGCCGTCGCGCAGCAGCACGACGCGCGTCGCGGGGTCCGCCAGGGCACGCTCCTGCGCGGCATCGGTGCGCAGGAGCGCGGCACGGTCGACGACCGCGCGGGACAGGGGCAGCTCGTCGGACCTCACGGGCGTCACCGTACGCGGCGCCGACGAGGTCCCCCACCGGTCCGGCGCGCGCGGCCGCAGGCTCGCCGGGCACGGGCCCGACCAGGCCGGACGGGACGAATGGGACGGACACGCCGCGGCGGCTGGCGGCCGCCGGGCGCGTGCGCGCCTACTCTGGGCCCGTGCCCCGCTCCCCGCTCGCCCTCGCCGCACTGGCCACCGTGGCCGTGCCGGGTCTGGACGCCTACGACGTGCGGCGGCCCGCGCACCCCGGCACCGACTACGACATCGCGGTCGTCGTGGACGCCGCCCGCCGACGCTGGGTCGTGCGCGCACCCGTGCACGCCGCCGCCGGCGCAGCCCTCGAGGCCGAGGTCGAGCTGCTCGCCGGGCTCGACGCGTTCGCGACCGACGGCACCCTGCCGTTCGCCGTCCCCGCCCCGGTCGGGTTCGCGCACCTGCCCGAGGGCGGTCGCGCCGCGGTGCACGAGGAGATCCCCGGCCGCGCCCTCGACGTCGCCGAGCTCGAGCCCGGACCGGGGCTGTGCGCGTCGCTCGGACGCGCCATCGCCGCGGTCCACGAGCTGCCGACGAGCGTCGTCGAGAACGCCGGGCTGCCCGTCTACGACGCGGGTGCGTACCGGGCCCGCCGCCAGGCCGAGGTCGACGAGGCCGCCGCCACCGGCAAGGTGCCGCCCACGCTCCTGCGGCGCTGGGAGGAGCGGCTCGAGGACGTCGCGCTGTGGCGGTTCGTGCCGACCGTCGTGCACGGCGACCTGACGAACGAACGCGTCCTCGTCGGCGACGGCACCGTGAGCGGGATCCTGCACTGGGGCGACGCGAGCGTCGCCGACCCGGCCGACGACCTGTCGTGGCTGCTCGTCGCGGCGCCGCCGGACGCGGCCGACTCGATCATGGAGGCGTACCAGCTGCGCCGCACCGAGCTGATCGACCCGCACCTGACCGACCGGGCGCTGCTCGCGGGCGAGCTCGCGCTCGCGCGCTGGCTCCTGTACGGCGTGCGGTCCGGCAACGAGGACGTCGTGGCCGACGCGGTCGCGATGCTCGAGGACCTCGACGAGCACACCCGGACGTCGCCGTCCGGCGTCGCGTGGGGCTCCGACGCACCCACCGCCCCCGTCGCCGCGGTCTCCTCGTACGCCTGAGCCGACCGGCCGAGCGGCGCGCCCGTCGCCGTCACCTGCGCCGTGACCCCGGCACGCCGACCGGCTCGTCGTCGGTGACGCGCTCCAGCAGCGCGGCGATCTCGTCCTCGCCGAGCAGCCGCTGCGGCCACACGGTCTGACCACCCGCGACGTAGTGGAACGCCGCGGCCACCCGCTCGAGCGGCACGCCCGAGTACCGCGACCACGCCAGCCGGTACACCGCGAGCTGGATCTCCCGCGCCTCGCGCGTCGCCGCGTCCCGCGGGGCGGAGCCCGTCTTCCAGTCGACGACGACCACCCCCTCACCCACCGGGACGGGGTCGCCCGGCGCGGCCGGGAACACCGCGTCGATCCGGGAGCGCAGCACGTACCCGGCGACGTGCGTCTCGACGTCCGCCTCGACCTGGAGCGGCCGACGGTCCGCCCACCCGGACGCGAGGAACGCCGCGCGCAGCCGGGCCTCGTCGACGTCCACCTGGTCCGGCCCGGTGAGGTCCTCGTCCTCGGCGCCGGGCAGCGCGTCGAGGTCGACGAGCGTCGCGGCGCCGTAGTAGCCCTCGACCCACGCGTGGAACCGCGTGCCGAGCCGCGCCCGCCCCGACGGCTCCGCGGGGACCGGCCGGCGCAGGCCACGCGCGAACTCGGCCGCGTCCGCGCCGAGGCGCACGAGCGCGGACGCCGACAGGTGCGACGGCAGGTCGACCGCCCCTGTCGACGCGCGCGCGGCGTGCTGCTCCTCCAGCAGCGTGCGCGCGAGCACCTCCCAGCGGCTCTCGCCCGCGCGGGGACGCCCCGCCGCCGCTCGTACCCACGCCGCGGCCTGCTCGACCGCGGGCCGCCGCCCCGGGCCGTCCTCGACCGCGAACGGGTCCGCGGGCCACACCGTCGTCGCGGCCTCGCCCGTGGCCGGGTTCGCGTCGTCGGGCGCCGGCTCGTCCGCCCACCCGCGCACGTCGACGAGGCCGGCCTCCGCGAGCTCCAGCAGGAACGTCGACGGCGGGCGCGGCTTCTTGCCGTCCCCCCACCACGAGCCCGTGAGCAGCAGGCGGTGCCGGGCGCGCGTGAGCGCCACGTACGCGAGCCGGCGCTCCTCGGCGACCTCGTGCTCGCCCGCGTCGAGCCGCAGCGCGTGCACGCGGTCACGCAGCTCCTTGGGGTCCTGCGCCCCCGCGTACTCGAGCCGGGGCAGGTCGTCCGCGTCGCCGCGCAGCGGGTACGGCAGCTCGCCGAGCCCGGTGAGCCACGCCGAGTCCTTGGGCCCGTCCTTGCCCTGCGTCGCGGTCGTCGGGAACACGCCGTCGACCAGCCCGGCCACCGCGACGACGTCCCACTCGAGGCCCTTCGCCGCGTGCACGGTGATGAGCTGGACCGCGTCCGGGTCCGGGTCCGTGACGGGCAGCTCGAGGCCGTTCTCGCGCGCGTCGGCGGCCTCGAGCCACGACAGGAACCCGCCGAGCGTCGGGGTGTCGACCGACCGCGCGAAGTCCACCGCGACGTCGCGGAACGCGTCGAGCTGTGCCCGCGCGCGGCCCGCGCCGACGCCCGCACGCGCGGCGACCTCGATGTCGAGGCCGAGCAGCCGCTCCGCCTCCGCGACCAGGTCCGGGACCGAGAGGTAGGAGTGCGCACGCAGCGTGCGCAGCAACCCCGCCAGGTCGACGAGCCGCGCGCGACCCTCGTCGCTGAGCGTGCGCCCGCCCGGGCTGCGCCACCCCGGCCGCGGCAGCTCGTCGAGCGCGTCGACGATGCTGCGCTCGTCGATGACGTCGAGCTCGACGCCCGCGTCGCGTCCCGTGCGCTGCCCGACGAGCTCGCCCGCCCACGCGGCGAGCGCGTGCAGGTCCGCCGCCCCCAACCGGGTGCGGGCGCCCGTCATGAGCCGCACGAGCGCGTCGCCGCGCAGCGGGTCGTACGCGGCCTGCAACGCGGCGACGACGTCGACGACCTCGGGCGTCGCGAGCAGACCGCCGAGCCCGACGACCTCCACCGGCAGCCCTCGCGCGCGCAGCGCGCGGCGCAGCGCCGCGAACTGCGACCGCTTGCGGCACAGCACCGCGGCGCTCACACGACCGCCGTCCGGCCCCTGGCCCGCCGGCCGCCAGTGCGCCGCGACGAGCTCGGCGACGGCGTCCGCCTCCTCGAGCACGGTCGCCGCCATGAGCGCCTCGACCCGGCCCGGACCCGCGACGGGGCTCGCGGCGAGCTGCGGGACCGGCACGCGCGCCGTGCGCGCACGCAGCGGGGCCGCGACGTGGTTCGCCGCGTCGAGCACCGCGACGTCGTTGCGCCACGACGTGGTCAGTGCGAGCACCTCGGCCGGTCCCCCGCCTTCGGCGGCCGAGCGGCGGAACGTCGTCGGGAACCGCTCGAGGCCGCCGGCGCTCGCGCCGCGCCACCCGTAGATCGACTGGTGCGGGTCGCCCACCGCGATCACCGGGTGACCGTCCCCGAACAGTGCCGCGAGCAACGTGAGCTGCGCGAACGACGTGTCCTGGTACTCGTCGAGCAGGACCACCGCGAACCGCTCGCGCTCGCCCGCACCGACCTCGGGCACCTCCCGCGCGAGCCGCGCCGCGAGCGCGACCTGGTCCCCGAAGTCGATCGCGTCGCTCGCCCGCTTCCGGGCCCGGTACGCCGCGACGACGTCGAGCAGCCGCTCGCGCTCGCGCAGCGACCGCAGCAGGGCGACCACCTCCGCGTAGTGCGCGCGCGTGGGCGTGGGGGTCGCCTCGATGTCCGCGCAGATGGCCTCGACCGCGGACCGCGCCGCGGCCGGGTCCAGCAGGTGCTCGTCGAGCGCCCCGGACAGCGACAGGACCGCCTCGACGACGGTCGACACCGCCGCGTCGACGCCCAGGTCCTCCTGCCACGCCTCGACGACCTCGCTCGCGAGCTGCCACTGCGCCGCCTCGCCGAGCAGGCGTGCGCTCGGGTCGATGCCCAGGCGCAGCGCGTGGTCGCGCACGAGGGACGCGGCGTAGGAGTTGTACGTCGCGATGGTCGGGCGGCCGCCGAGCACGTCGTCCTCGAGGTGTGCGCGGCCGGGCAGCGCCACACCCTGCTCGGCCGCGGCCCGGGCGAGGCGGCGCAGCCGTAGGCGCACGCGCTCGGCGAGCTCACCCGCCGCCTTGCGCGTGAACGTGAGGCCGAGCACCTGCTGCGGCTCGACGAGCCCGTTCGCGACGAGCCACACGACCCGGCCCGCCATCGTCTCGGTCTTGCCCGAGCCCGCACCGGCGACGACGAGCGCGGGGCCCAGCGGCGCCTCGATGATCCGGCGCTGCTCCCGGGTCGGCAGGTCGCGCCCCAGCAGCCGCGCGATGTCCTCCGCGCTCACGGGCTCGACGACGCCGCCCGGCCGGGCCCCGTCCGCGGACCGACCCTGCGAGGGCACCTCGGTCGTCGTGCTCACCGGCCCGCCGCCGGGTGCCACCGTGCGCTCGCTCATGCGACCACCTGCCCGCCCTCGGGTCGCACGGGGCACGAGCGACGCACGGGGCAGCGGTCGCAGAGGTCGTTCGCCGACGCCGTGAACGCCGACGCCGCCATCTTCTGCGCCACCTCGTCGACGAGCACGCGCGCCCAGGACGGCCCGTCGTCCTCGGGACCGAGGGCGGGCTGGTCGCGCACCGTCCCCGCCCTGCCGGTGCCGAGGTACACGAGCTGCGCGCCGGCGCTCGTCGCACCCTCGGGCAGCGGGAACGCGCCCGCGTCGACCGCGAGCTGGTACGCGCCGAGCTGGGGGTTGACCAGTGCCTCGTCCCGCGCGGGCGGACGCGCGCCGGTCTTGAGGTCGACGACGCGCACCTGCTCGGGATGCTCGAGGTCACGCTCGATGCGGTCGGCCGAGCCGCGCAGGAGCGCACGGTCGGTGCGCACCGCGAAGTCGGCCTCGACGAGCAACGCCTCACCGGCGCCCGCGAGGTACGCCGCGAGCCGCTCGACCATCGCGTCGGCCTTGGCGCGCATCGCGCGCGCGGGCCAGCCCGTGCCCAGCCCGAGCGAGTCCCAGCGCTCGTCGAGCGCGGCCATGAGCTCGGCCCGCGTGCCGTGCGGGTGCTCCTGCGCGACCGCGTGCACGAGCGTGCCGAGCGACTGCCCGCTGCTCGTGGCGGCGGTCCCACCCGCGGCCTCGAGCGCCCAGCGCAGCGCGCACCGGTGCGCGGTCTCGAGCTTCGACGGCGAGACACGCACGAGCTCGTCGGGCCCGTACAGCGGCGCGTCGGTGCTCGGTGCCGCGAGCCCGTGCCACTCCCGCGGGTCGGCGCCGGGCACGCCGCGCGCGGCGAGGTCCGCGAGCGCGGCCACCGCACCCGGGTCGGCGGGCTCGCCCGCGGCCGCCGCGGCCTCGAGCGTCGCGCGCAGCTGCGCGACGAGCCCGCGCAGGTCCAGCGCGGGCTCGACCTGCGTGCGCCGGTGGTCCCGCTCCCCCTCGGCCGGCTCGACGAGGTCGACGAACGGCGAGGGCTGGTGGTCGGCGTCGGC
The DNA here is from genome assembly GCF_006538705.1 of Cellulomonas uda. Classification (GTDB taxonomy): domain Bacteria; phylum Actinomycetota; class Actinomycetes; order Actinomycetales; family Cellulomonadaceae; genus Cellulomonas; species Cellulomonas uda. The sequence continues at coordinate 11,414 of NZ_BJLP01000007.1, read as the reverse complement.
GACCGCCGTCACCACGAGCACCCGCCGCGCGCGTGAGACGGCGACGGCGAACGAGCGCAGCTCGTCGGCGAGCACCGCGGCGCGCGCGTCCTGCGCCGCCGCGGCGGCGTCCTGCGCGGTCGTCGTGCGCCCCGAGACCACGTCGGCGAGTGCCTGGGCGCCCAGCAGCGAGTCGCGCAGCCGCAGGTCGGGCCACACCCCCTCCTGCACGCCGGTGACCGCGACGACGTCCCACTCCCCGCCGGCCGCGCCCGCCGGCGTCAGCACGGGCACCGCGGCCCGCCGGGCGCGCGGCGCGAGCGAGTCGGACGGCAGGTCCTGGGCTCGCAGCCAGTCGACGAACGCCGCGGGCGGTGTGCGCGGCATGCGCTCGACGAACGTCTCCGCCGCGCGGAACAGCGCGACCACCGCGTCGAGGTCGCGGTCCGCACGCTCGCCCGCGGCGCCGCCCGCGAGCGCGGCGCGCCGCCACGGCTCGGCGAGCCCCGCGGCGTCCCACAGCGCCCACAGCACGCCCTGCGCGTCGGCACCGGGCGCGGCGGCCGCCGCTCGGCCCGCGTCCACGACGCGCGCGAGCCGCTCGACCGGGGCCGCGACCGTGGGCGGCAGCGTCCCGGCCCGGCCCGGCGCGTCCAGCACCTCGACGAGGAGCGCGTCGCTCGACCGCCCGCCGCCGCCCGCGAGCTCCTCGGCCCGCAGCGCGCGGCGCACGCGGCGCAGCCCCACCGGGTCGAGCCCGCCGAGGGGGGAGCACGCGAGGCGCGCCGCGAGGACCGCGTCGAGCTCGGCGGTGCCGCACGCGACCGCCATCGCGTCCAGCAGCGGCCGTACCGCGGGCTCGTCGCGCAGCGGCACGTCGCTGCCCAGCACGGCGACCGGCACCGACGCCCCCGCGAGCGCGCGGCGCAGCGCGGTGACCTGCGAACCGGCGCGCGCCACCACGGCCATCCGCTCCCACGGGACACCGTCCTCGAGGTGCGCGCGGCGCAGCTCGCGCGCGACGAACGCGGCCTCCTGCGCCCCGCTCGGCAGGATCGCGACGCGCGCGCTCGCCGCAGGGGCCCGCGCCGCGGACGCCGCCCGCCGGTGCACCGCGACACCGAGCGTGCCGACCCGCTGCGTGACCCGCTCGACGACGTCGCGCACGTGCGTCCCGTGGCGCCACACCGTCGGCAGCACGACGCGCGCCGCGCCGAGCGCGCCCGCCGCGTCGTCCGCCCGACCGCCCGCGGCGCGCGGCGCGCTCGCGCGCGCGACCAGCGCCGGCTCGGCGCCGCGGAACGTCTGGACGGCCGCGTCCGGGTCGGCCGTGAGGAGGACGCGCGCGCCGCGGGCCGCGACCACGCCCAGCAGGGACGCGGTCGCGGGCGTGCTCTCCTGGTGGTCGTCGACGACCACCAGGCGCCACGCGGGCGGCCGTGCCCCGGGCGCCTCGCGCTCCCACGACGCGAGCACCCGCGACGCCTCGGCGACGACGACGGCCGGGTCGAGCCGGAGCCCCGCGTCGGGCGTCGCCGCGCGCAGGTCGAGGACGTCGAGGTACTCGCTGTACACGCGGGCGGCCGCGCACCACTCGGGGCGTGCGTGCGCACGACCGAGCGCGTCGAGGTCCGCCGGGCCCAGGCCGCGCTCCGCGGCGCGCATGAGCACGTCGCGCAGCTCGTCGCGGAACGCGCGGACGCCGAGCGCCTCACCCCGCACGCGCTCGGGCCAGTCGACCGCTCGGCCTTCGCCCGCGGCGTGCCCCACGAGCAGCTCCGCGAGCACCAGGTCCTGCTCGGGGCCCGACACGAGCGTCGGCGGGACCTCGCCTCGCGCGACGGCGTGCGCGCGCAGCACGGCGAACGCCGCCGCCGCGGGGGTCTGGACCAGGGGGCGGCTCGAGGTGACGGGCAGCCGCGCGGCGAGCCGGTCGCGCAGGTCGGCCGCGCCGCGTCGCGTCGCCGACAGCACGAGCAGGTGCTCGGGGGCGAGCCCGGCACGCACGGCCGCGACCGCCGCCTCGAGCGCGACCGTCGTCTTGCCGGTCCCGGGGGCACCCAGGACGAGCAGCGCGCGCTCGTCGGACCCCGCACCCGCGGCCCACGCGACGGCCGCCGCCTGCGCGTCGTCGAGCGTCACCGGCGACCCCGGTCCCCGCACGGGTGCGTCGGCGAGAGCGGGCCGGCGCAGCACGGGGGCGGGGGTCGTCACGGCGTGCATCCCATCACGGCCCACCCACATCCGGGCCGACATCCGGGCCGACATCCGGGCCGACAACCGGGCAGAGTGCGCCGGGCGCGGTCAGTCCTGCGGGAACGGCCAGGCGTTCGGCAGGCACGGCTTGACCGCGTACGACTGCTGCTGCATCACGTCGGCGACCGCCCCCGCGGCGGTGCAGGGCCGGTGCGGCCGGCCCAGGAGGTGGCCGACCTCGTGGTTGACCAGGTACTGCCGGTACGAGGTGCGGTCGTCGCCGTAGTCCTGGACGGCCTCGACCCAGCGCCGGAAGTTCAGCGCCGCGTGCCCGTTGCGGCCGCACGAGACCTGACCCGCCGTGCGCAGCGGCGCGCACATCTCGTCGACGAGGTCCGGCGACGCGAGCACGACACGCACGTCCGGCTCCGCGTCCGTGACCTCGAAGGCCACCGACCCGTCACCGCCCCAGCCGCGACCGTCGGTGAGCGTGGTCATGACGAAGTCGGCGAACACCGCCGGGTCGACCGGCAGACCCTCCTCGACCTCGACGCGGACGCGCAGCACCCGGTCGGTGCCGCCGGCCGCGTTCGCACGCGCTCGCTGCGCGGCCGGGACGACGACGAGCTCGCCCGACGCGTGCTCCGGCACGTCCGCCGCGAGCAGACCCGCCGCGACGTCCGCCGCCGTCAGCCCCGGCGGCAGGGTGGGGTCCGGGCTCGCGGCCGGGGTGGTCGCGGTGCTCGGGACGCCCGGGGAGGTGGGGCTCGGCTCGGCGGGGCGCGACGGGCCGACGAGCGGTCGGTCCCCGGCCGCGCCGCGAGCGGCGGCACCGCCCTCGCGCACGGCGACGTCGGGCGCGTCGAGCGTCGCGGTGGACGGCCGGGCGACCGGCTCGGCCGCGCTCGTCGTCGGCGGTCCGGCGACCACCCACCCGGTCCCCGCGCCCGCGAGCAGGGCCCCCACGACGACGGTCGCGGCGCGTGCCCGAGCGCGGCGCACGACCGCCCCCCGGACGCCCGCGGACGCGCGTCGGGGCGCGCTCGCGTCACTCGTCCGGTGCACTCGCGGCGGCCTCACCCCGACATCGTCGCATCCCGGAAACGTTCGGTGGCTAGCATTCGCGGCATGGCCGAGCCCCCGAGCGAGCTGACGCCGCGACCCCGCACCGTCCGGATGTCGGGGGGCGAGCGGCGCGCGCAGGTGCTCGAGATCGCCCAGGAGCTCTTCGCGAGCGAGGGCTTCCACCACGTCTCGATGGACGACATCGCGGACCGGGCGATGGTGAGCAAGCCCGTGCTGTACCGCCACTTCCCGTCGAAGCTCGACCTGTACCTGGCGGTCGTGGACCGCTGCGGGGCGGACCTCATCGCGGCGGTCGAGCAGGCCGTGGCGCCCATCGAGCAGGGGCCCGTGCGCCGCGGCGACGGGCAGGCGGTGATCGCGGCGATCGTCCGCGCGTACATGACGTTCGTCGAGGTCGCGGGCGAGTCGTCGGGCCTGCTGTTCGAGTCGGACGTGACGCGCGACGCCGACGTGCGCAAGCGCGTCGAGCACGCGTCGTCGGTCGCGGCGCAGCGGTGCGCGGCCGTGCTCGAGCCCGTCACCGGCCTGCCGCCCGCGGACTGCGACGTGATCGCGGTGTCCCTGATCTCGCTCGCCCAGGGCGCCGCGACGCACCGGCTGCGGGGCGCGCAGGTCGCCGACCCGCGCGCGTCCGAGCACGCGGCCGACCTCGTGACGCGGCTCGCGTGGGCGGGCGTCCAGGGCCTCGTGCGGTCGGACTTCTCGTACGACGAGTAGCGCCCCGGGTCCGGTGCGGGACGGCCGCGCGGGCGCCACGGGGCGCGGGGTTTCGCTGGTCGCGGACACGGCGTGACCGTGCGCGGCAGCCGCCTAGGATCGTCGCGAGACCAGCAGGCCGGGTCCGGGCGACCGGGTCACGGCGACGTGTCGCGCACGTGGTGGCGACGGAGGGAGACGGGCGTGGAGATCACGATCGGCGTGCAGAACGCGGCGCGGGAGATCGTCCTGGAGAGCGACCAGACCTCCGACGAGGTGTCGGCCGCCGTCGCGGCGGCGCTCGCCGGCAAGCCCGCGCTCGAGCTCACCGACAGCAAGGGCCGCCGGGTGATCGTGCCCACGGCGTCGCTCGCGTACGTCGAGGTCGGCGTCGAGGCCAAGCCGCGCGTGGGCTTCGGCTCGATCTGACGGGCCCGCGCCCGGACTGACGCGACCACCCGGCATCGGGCGCCGCCAGGCATCGGGCGCCGCCAGGCATCGGGCGCCGCCAGGCATCGGGCCCGGCGGCGTCGTGGCGACCGTCAGGCCGTCAGGCCGTCAGGCCCAGGCGGCTCATGCGCCGCGTGTGCTGCGCGGTGAGCTCGCCGAACACCTTGGCGGGTGCGTTGGGCGTCGTCGTGCCGGCGGCCGACGCGTTGCCGCCGTCGCTCGGCGCGCCGTCGGGCTCGGCGGCTGCGGCCGCCACGAGCCGCTCCAGGGCCGGGCGCTGCGTGATGAGCCGCTGGACGGTACCGAGCGCCTCACCGACGAGCCGGCGGCCCCACAGGGCGAGCCGCGACGACAGCACGCCGTCGCCCGATCCCGCGGCGTCGAGCTCTGCCACCGCGAGCTCGGCGTGCGACGCGTCGTCGAGCACCTCGAGCACGACCGCGCGCGAGCGCTCGTCGAGCCCCTGGGCGGCGATGCGGCAGAAGTCGTCCGCGACGCCGTAGCCGACGTACGCCTTGAGCAGCCGCTCCCACCAGGAGCTCGGCTGCGTGCGCTCGTCGAACTCGGTGAGCACGTCGTCGAACTGGCGCATGCTGGCCGCCGGGTCGGCCCCGAGCTCCGCGACGCGAGCGAGGACGCGGTCGCGCCGCTCCACCGCCGCCGCGGCGAACCGCGACAGCGCGAGCCGCTGCTCGACGTCGGGGGCGAGCGCGCAGTCCCCCGCGAGCCGGACGAACGCGGTGTGCTCGAGCTGGGCGACCAGGCCCAGGAGCTCCACGGCGTCCGCCGTGGAGGCCGGCGCCGAGGACCTGGCCGAGGACGAGGACGGACCTGCGGGCGGGGTCGGCGCGGCGTTGCTCATCCGAGGATCGTAGAACGCCCGGACGCCCCGCGGCTGAGACGCTGGTCACGCGACCGGGCGACGCCCGCCCGGTGGGGGGTGCTCGTCGGCTACCCTGGACGGGTACATCGGTTGCCCGGTCGACCACGACCCCCTCGCACGCCCCTGTCGCCCCGCGACGAGGCGGAGACCGCGAGCTCGACAATCCGCGATCGGCTGCCGGCCACCCGTGGCGCCCCGCTGCGCCCGGCGCGCGCGACCCGTCCCCACGGCGCGCCCGACCGGACGGCGCGCGGCCGCCACCCGCACCGAAGAGCACACGTGACCCAGACGCAGACGAACCTGCCCGCCGACGACCTCGGCGCCCCCGACGAGACCACCAGCGAGCACGCCTCGGCCCTCGCAGCCCCCTCGACCCGCCCCCTGGTGAGCACGGCCTCGTCCGTGCAGGCCGTGGACGCCTCGTTCGCCGACTTCGACGTCCGGCCCGAGATCGTCCAGGCGCTCGCCGACGCGGGCATCACCCGCCCCTTCCCCATCCAGGCGATGACGCTGCCGGTCGCGCTGTCCGGCCACGACATCATCGGCCAGGCCAAGACCGGCACGGGCAAGACGCTGGGCTTCGGCGTCCCGCTCCTGCACCGCATCGTCGCGCCGGGCGAGGAGGGCTACGACGCGCTGCGCGCGCCGGGCAAGCCCCAGGCGCTCGTCGTCGTCCCGACGCGTGAGCTCGCCGTCCAGGTCGCGGGCGACCTCGCGACCGCGTCCGCACGCCGGGACGTGCGCGTCGTGCAGGTCTACGGCGGGCGCGCGTACGAGCCGCAGATCGACGCGCTGAACAAGGGCGTCGACGTGGTCGTCGGCACGCCCGGCCGCATGATCGACATGCTCAAGCAGCGCCACCTCGACCTGTCCCACGTGCGCACGGTCGTGCTCGACGAGGCCGACGAGATGCTCGACCTGGGCTTCCTGCCGGACGTCGAGACGCTGCTCGCGGCCACGCCCGCGACGCGCCACACGATGCTGTTCTCGGCGACCATGCCCGGCCCGGTCGTCGCGATGGCCCGCCGCTACATGTCGCAGCCGACGCACATCCGCGCGCAGGACCCCGACGACGACGGCAGCCAGACCGTCAAGAACATCAAGCAGGTCGCGTACCGCGCCCACGCGCTGGACAAGGTCGAGCTGCTCGCCCGCATCCTGCAGGCGCGCGGTCGCGGCCTGACGATCGTGTTCGCGCGCACCAAGCGCACGGCCGCGAAGGTCGCCGACGAGCTCGTCGAGCGCGGGTTCGCCGCGGGCGCGCTGCACGGCGACCTGGGCCAGGGCGCGCGTGAGCAGGCGCTGCGCGCGTTCCGTCACGGCAAGGTGGACGTGCTCGTCGCGACCGACGTCGCGGCGCGCGGCATCGACGTCGAGGACGTCACGCACGTCATCAACTACCAGTGCCCCGAGGACGAGAAGACGTACCTGCACCGCACGGGCCGCACGGGCCGCGCGGGCAACAAGGGCACGGCCGTCACGTTCGTCGACTGGGACGACATGCCGCGCTGGGGCCTGATCGACAAGGCGCTCGGCCTCGGCAAGCCCGAGCCCGTCGAGACGTACTCGAGCTCGCCGCACGTGTACACCGACCTCGACATCCCCGAGGGCGTCAAGGGTCGCCTGCCGAAGGACAAGCAGACGCGCGAGGGTCTCGCCGCCGAGGCGATCGAGGACCTGGGCGAGACCGGCAAGCGCACGCGCCAGGGCGCGTCCGGTGGGCGCGACGCGCGCGGCGGGCAGGACGGCTCGCGCGGCCGGTCCGACGCGCGTCCGGCCCGCGACACCGCCGACGAGGGTGACGGCGCCCGCCGTCGTCGTCGCGGCGGCCGCGGCCGGGGCGCCGGCGAGGCCGGCGCGAACGAGAACCGTGCGGGCGGCCGTGCGGGCGAGGCCGGTGGCACCGCTGCCGCACCCGCCGGCACCCCCCGGTCCGACGAGGGCGGCGAGCCGCGCGCACGTCGCTCGCGCAACCGTCGTCGTACGCGCGGCGGCCGCCCCGCGGGCGAGTCGGGCGCGGACGCCGGCGCGAGCGGCGCAGGCGAGCCCGCGGACGCCTGACCGCGCACCGCCGGCCGACCGGCCGCGCAGACGAACGGAGGCCCCCGCGCTCCACGGCGCGGGGGCCTTCGCGCGTCGTCAGGTGGTGCGCGGCGGGCCGGGACGGGTCAGGACGCGTCCTGCACGAACGCGACCACCGCGTCGGCGATGAGCTGGACCGCGATCGCGGCGAGCAGCAGACCCGCGATGCGGGTGACGAGGATGGTGCCCGAGTCCTTGAGCACGCGGTGGATCACGTTGGCGAACCGCATCGCGAGGTAGAGGGACACGTGCACCGCGACGACCGCGAGCGCGATCGCCGTCCAGTCTCCCACGGTGCCGTCGGCCTGCTTGACGAAGACCATCGTCGCGACGATCGCGCCGGGACCCGCGAGCAGCGGTGTGCCGAGCGGCACGAGCGCGACGTTGACCTTGGCGTTCGGTGACGCCTGCTGCTCCTCCATCTTGCCGGTGAGCAGCTCCATCGCGATGAGCAGGAGCAGGAGCCCGCCGGACGCCTGCAGCGCCGCGAGCGAGATGTGCATGTACGACAGGATCGACTGGCCGAAGATCGCGAACGACACGATCACGCCGAGCGCGACGGCGACGGCCTGCCACGCGGCCCTGTTGCGCTGCTTGCGCGTCATGGCGCCCGTGAGGCCGAGGAAGATCGGCACGGTCCCGGGCGGGTCCATGATGACGAACAGCGTGATGAAGACCGACGCGAACAGGCGCGGGTCGAAGACCTCGGTCACGGGCGCACCCCGCTCACGCCGTCGCTGGTGCGCGCGTGCGCGCGTGCGCTCATGTCGGCCGCCGGGCCGCTCGTACCGGTCGCTGCGCCGGGGTCACCGGACCACCTCACTCGTGCCTCGTTCCTCGATCACGGCCAGGATCTCCGGCCGGGTGAGATTCTCCCCCAGCTCGTTGACCTTCCCCGCACCGTGGTAGTCGCTGCCGCCGGTGACGAGCAGACCGAGACGGTCGGCGATCGCGCGCAGCCGCTCGCGCTGCGCCGGAGAGTGGTCGCGGTGGTCGACCTCGAGGCCGGCGAGGCCGGCGGCGGCCAGCTCGTCGAACGTCTCGTCCGGCACGATGCGGCCGCGCGCGTCGGCGCCCGGGTGCGCGAAGACCGCGACGCCGCCGGCGGCGACGATCGCGCGGACCGCGTCCGCGGCGGCGGGCGCGTAGTGGGGCACGTGGTACGGCCCGTCGGCGCGCAGCAGGTGGGCGAACGCCGCGTCCCGGTCCGGGACGACCCCGTTGGCGACGAGCGCGTCCGCCACGTGCGGGCGCCCGACGGTCACGGCGTCACCGGCCTGCGCGAGCACGTCCGCCCAGGTGATCGGCACGTCCACCGCGAGGAGCTCGACCATGCGCTCGGCGCGTGTGACGCGCGCGTGCCGCGTGGCCTCGAGCTCGGCGACGAGCGCGGGGTGGTCCGGGTCCTGCAGGTAGGACAGCAGGTGGACGCTCACGCCGCGCCACCGGGCGGACACCTCGGTGCCGCGCACGAGGGTGATGCCGTGCTCGCGCGCGGCGCGCGCGGCGGGTGCCCAGCCGACGGTCGTGTCGTGGTCGGTGAGCGCGAGCACGTCGAGCCCGGCGCGCGCGGCCGCGGCGACGAGCTCGGCCGGGCTCTGCGTGCCGTCGGACGCCGACGAGTGGGCGTGCAGGTCGATGCGCACCCCGGAACCGTATCGAGCCCGGTCGGCGCCTCGCGCGCCGGACGGGTCCCGGGCACGCGGTGGGAAGATGGTCGGATGAGCGACGACACCGCAGCCACCGACGCGACGACGACGGCTCCCGCGGGCGCGGGTCCGGGCGACCCGGGCTGGCAGGAGGGCCAGCCGGTCGAGGAGCGCGGCGCGAACCGTTCGCAGCGGCCGGGGTCGGCGGCGTTCCTGGAGTTCGTGACGTCCGGCTGGGCACCGCGCCCCGCGTCCGGGGTGACCCGCGGTCCCGCGGCGGACTTCACGTCCGCGCGACGCAGCGCGCTGTCCGGCAAGTTCCCGGGCCGCCGGCTCGTCGTGCCCGCCGGCACGTTCAAGGTGCGCTCGAACGACACGGACTACCGGTTCCGCCCGCACTCCGCGTTCGCGCACCTCACCGGGCTCGGTGTCGAGCAGGAGCCCGACGCGGTGCTCGTCCTGCACCCCGTGGCCGACGGCACGGGCGACGACGGCAGCGGTCACCACGCGGTGCTGTACCTGCGCCCGCTCGCGGGCCGGGACACCACCGAGTTCTTCTCGGACTCGCGCTACGGCGAGTTCTGGGTGGGCGCGCGTCCCACGCTCGAGGACGTGGAGACGCTCACGGGCATCAGCACCCGGCACCTCGACGACCTGCGCGACGCGCTCGCCAAGGACGTCGGGTCCGGTGGCGTGCAGCTGCTCGTCGTCCCCGAGGTGGACCCGGCCGTCGAGGCTGTCGTCGAGGAGATCCGTCGGCAGGAGGCCGAGCGGGCGGCCGAGCAGGAGGACCGCGACGAGCACCTGGTCGAGGCGCTGTCCGAGCTGCGGCTCGTCAAGGACGCCCACGAGGTCGAGCAGATGCGCCTCGCGGTCGCGACCACGATCGAGGGGTTCGAGAAGGTCGTGCGCGCGCTGCCCGCGGCGCAGGCCCACGCGCGCGGCGAGCGCGTGGTGGAGGGCACGTTCGTCGGGCACGCGCGCCAGGAGGGCAACGCGGTCGGCTACGAGACGATCGCCGCCGCCGGCGAGCACGCGACCACGCTGCACTGGATCGACAACGACGGGCAGGTCCGCGCGGGCGAGCTGCTGCTGCTCGACGCGGGCGTCGAGGTCGACTCGCTCTACACCGCGGACCTCACGCGCACGCTCCCGGTCGACGGCGTGTTCACCGAGGTCCAGCGCCGCGTCTACCAGGCGGTCCTCGACGCTGCGGACGCCGCGTTCGCCGCGGCCGTGCCGGGCGCCCGGTTCCGCGACGTGCACGCGGCGGCGATGGAGGTCATCGCCGCACGGCTCGACGAGTGGGGCCTGCTGCCGGTGCCCGCCGCGCAGTCGCTGCACCCCGACAACCAGCACCATCGCCGCTGGATGGTGCACGGCACCAGCCACCACCTGGGCCTCGACGTGCACGACTGCGCGCAGGCGCGCGCCGAGCTCTACCTCGACGGGGTGCTCGAGCCCGGCATGGTGTTCACGATCGAGCCGGGCCTGTACTTCAAGTCCGACGACCTGCTGATCCCGGAGGAGTACCGGGGCATCGGCGTGCGCATCGAGGACGACGTGCTGATCACCGCGGACGGCAACGAGAACCTCTCGGCGGCGCTGCCGCGCGACCCCGACGCGGTCGAGGCGTGGATGGCGGGGCTGCTCGGGCGCTGACGCGCTACGCGGCGGGGCCGGTCGTCGTCGGACCGGCCTCGCCGGACGCGGCAGGCGGCTGCTCGGCGGGCGCCGGCCGGTCGACGGGCGCGGGCTGGTCAGCCGGCACGGGCTGGTCGACGGGCGCGGGCTGGACCGGGCGCGGGGGCCAGCCGGACACGACGCCGCCCACCTCGCTGAGGAGCTGACGCGCCTGGTTCGCCTTCTCCGCGTGGCACAGCACCGCGTAGGACGCGGCGACGATCTGGCTCGCGGACGTGAAGTCGCGCCGCCCGCGCGTGAGCGAGTAGGTCAGCACGGAGAACATCAGGCCGAACGCCCCACCGATGAGGATCGCGGGCAGGAACGGGCTCGTGCCGCCGGGCTCGGAGAACAGCGACAGCAGGATGCCCACGAACAGGCCGAACCACGCCCCGGAGACGAACCCGCCGGACGCGGCACGCGGGTAGGACAGCCGCCCGGTGACGCGCTCGACCATCTGCAGGTCGGCGCCGACGATCGTGACCATCTGCACGGGGAACGCCTTGTCGGCGAGCAGGTCGACGGCCTTCTGGGCCTGCGCGTACGTGTCGTACCGCGCGACGGTCTCGCCCTGCGGAGGGGTCGGGGTGCGCGGGATGCGGGACTGACCGGTGAACGCCATGGCCCGATCCTCCCCCGCCGACCTGGCAGTGCGCCAGGCGCGCCCGTCGGCCCGGCACGCGACGCGCGTGCGCGTGCGCGTGCCGGGC